>NZ_CP107964.1:5917564-6528847 GCF_041434935.1 Kitasatospora sp. NBC_00374
CAGCGCGCCTCCACCCACCCGGTCGCGGGCAACGGCACGCAGAGCGTCGCCGAGGCGATGGGCAACTTCGACGGCATCTCGTACGCCAAGGGCGCCTCGGCCCTGCGCCAGCTGGTCGCCTGGCTCGGCGACGAGGCCTTCTTCGCGGGAGTCAACCGCTACTTCGAGCGGCACGCCTTCGGGAACGCCGAGCTCGCCGACTTCCTCGCCGCCCTCGCCGAGGCCAGCGGCCGGGACGTCCGGGCCTGGGCCGACGCCTGGCTCGGCACCAGCGGCGTCGACACGCTGCGCCTGGAGGTCCGGTACGAGGACGACACCATCGCCGCCGTCGAGGTCGTCAACGACGGCACCCGGCCGCACCGGATCCAGCTCGGCGTCCACGACCTGCGGAGCGGCGGACCGGGTGAGTCCGTGGAGCGGCGCGCGGCCGTCCCCGTCGAGCTCGGCCCCGGCGCCCGGGTCGAGGTGCCGGAGCTGGCCGGCGCCGACCGGGCGGCCCTGCTGGTGCCCAACGACGGCGACCTCACCTGGGCCAAGATCAGGCTGGACCGGGACTCCTGGCGGACCGTCACCCGATCCCTGTCCGCGATCGACGACGAGCTGACCCGGGCCGTGCTCTGGGAGCACGCCCGGGACCTGGTCCGGGACGGGGAACTGCCGCCCGCCGACTACCTCGACCTGGTGGCCGCCCACCTGCCGGCCGAGAGCGCCGTCGCCGCCGTCGAGGCGGTGCTCGCCTTCGCCCGCACCGAGGCGATCGGCCGCTACCTCGCCCCCGCCGACCGGCCCGCCGCCCTCGCGCTGCTCGCCCGCACGGCGGACGCGCTGCTCGCCCGCCCGGGCGCCGGCCACAGCCTGCGGCTGGCCGCCCTGCGCGGCGCCGTGCAGAGCGCCGACTCCGCCGCCGACCTCGACCGCCTGCGCGGCTGGCTGGCCGGTGCGGGGCTGCCGGACGGCCTCGACCTCAGCCCGGACCTGCGCTGGTCCGCGCTGGCGGTGCTGGCGGCCCGGGGCGCCACCGACGAGGCCGCGATCGACGCCGAACTCGCCCGGGACCGCAGCGACGCCGCGGAGCAGGGCGCGGCCAGGGCCCGGGCCGCGCTGCCGGAGCCGGCGGCCAAGGAACGGGCCTGGGCGGCGCTGTTCGACGAGGGGACGTCCAACCGGGTGCTGGCGGCCACCGCCGACGGCTTCTGGCGGTCCGGGACGGAGGAACTCACGGCCGAGTACGTCCGGCGCTACTTCGAGGCCGTCCCGGCCGGAGGCGGACGCGGTGACCGGGTGGCCGCGGTGCTGGGCCACTCGCTGTTCCCGCGCGACCGGGCCACCGCCGAGGTGGTCGCCGCCACCGAGGCGTGCCTGCGCCGGCCCGAACCGACGCCTGCGCTGCGCCGTTCGCTCGCCGACGAGCTGGACGACCTGCGGCGGACGGTACGGGTGCGCGACCTGCAGGCCCGGGACGGGCGGTCGGAAGGCTGACCGGCGCCCGGACCGGCGGTTGCGCCGGCGCTCGGCCCGGCGGTCAGAACGGCTCGAAGACACCTCGGGCCGCGACCGCGCGGGGCCGGTGCAGCGCGAAGGCCGAGGCGCTCCAGCTCTCCGAGGCCGGCACCGCCACCGAGGCGCGGGTGCCGGTCGGAAGGGTGCCGGCCGGAAGGGTGCCGGTCGGGAGGGCGGCGGCCGGGAGGGCGGCGCCGGTCACCGTGAAGCCGTACACGCCCGGGGCGACGTCCAGGCCCGGCGGCAGGGTGAAGCGGTAGACCAGGCTGTCGTACTCCAGCGAGACGGTGGGCACCGCGCCCGGCAGGTCGGTCCAGGGGACGGTGCCGGGCAGGACGTCCGGCCGGCGCAGCCGGAGCTCGACCTGGACGGCGGTCAGCGGTTCGCCGACCGTCAGCGTCACGGTGTGCCGGGTGCCGGAGCGGCCCAGCGGCGTCAGCTCGGCGGTGCCGGTGAGCGCGGTGTCCGGCCGTTCGGTCGGCGCGGCCGGGTTCGGCCGGGTGGGCTCGCCGACGGGCGAGGCGGTGCCGCTCGGCTCGGGCGAGGGCGATCCGCCGGTCTTCGCGGCCGGGGCGGAATCGGGGCCGGACGGCGAGGGGGAGGCCGGGGGCCGCGACGGGGTGCCGCCGGGCCGTAGGGTCACCGGGCGGGCGGTGCTGCCGGGCCGGGCGCCGGGCAGCGCGGTGACGGCCTGGTCCGCGGTGGCGGTGGGCGCGGGAACGGCCGAGGCCGGCACGCCGACGGGCTCGACCGCGGGGGCGGTGGTCTCGGGCTCCGGGCTGGGCAGCGGCGGGCTGGCGCCGACCGACATCCGGGGCTGGCGGCCGACCTGCTGCTGTTCGTTCAGCAGCCAGGTGGTGAGCAGGCTGATCCCGACCACGGTCGACATCGCCATCGCGGCGCCGGAGAACCTCAGGGTGGGCAGTCGGAACCGTCCGCCCACCGGTTTCGGCCGGCCGTGCCGGCCGACCGGCCGGATCGTCCTGCTGTCCTCGCGGAGCACCACCGGGCTCCCCTCCCTCTCCGCCTCGCACGGGCGCCGGACGCTGCGGCGGGTCCTCGAGAGTACCAGCGGCGGGTACACCCATCGCCAGTCCCGGAACCGCACCATTGCCACCATCCTAGTGACCTACGGTGCGCGGAAGTTGACGGAGTGTCCGGCAGTGTCCCGGGCCGGGGCCTGCAACCCCGTTGCAACCCTTGCCGTCGGCCCGCCGGTGCCGCACGCTGGCCTCTAACCCAGCCGCCCCGGAGAGAACGTCTATGCCGCGCGACCCGCTGTCCGCTCCCTCGAACCAGCCACTCGCCGCCACCCCCACGGGCGGCGAAGCCGGCCGGGTCGCCGCCGTTCCGCCGGTGGTCGAGGAGGTACTGACGCTGCGGATCGCGTTGGACCAGGACCTGGTGGGTGAGGTGCGCACCAGGTTCCGATACGAGGCCGAGCGCCCGTTCGAGGTGCGGCTCACCTTCCACCTGGGACGTCCCGACGAGGCGGACTGGGTTTTCTCGCGTGAGCTGCTGCGCGACGGGCTGGCGTCGCTCAGCGGTCAGGGCGACATCAAGCTGTGGCCCGCCTACTGCCCCTGTCACGGCTCCACGCTGCACCTCGCGCTGGACTCCCCGCACGGCAGCGCCCTGCTGGAGGCCTCCCGGCCGCACGTCAAGGCCTGGCTGGAGCGCACCTACGCCTGCGTCTCGGCCGAGGCCGAGGCGGTCTCCGGCCCGACCGACGAACAGCTCGCCGCGCTGCTGGCCGGGAGCTGACGGACCGGGAGCCGACAGGCCGGGAGCCGACAGGCCGGTCCGGCCGGCTCGACCTCCGCGGACGGCCGGTCGGGTGGGCCGGTCAAGTGGGCAGGCTCAGGGTGCCGGCCGCCAGCGCGGCCCGGATCTCCCGCACCGCCGGGGCGTTGGAGCCCGGCAGCAGGTCGTACGGCTCGGCCGGGGCCCGCACCGACACCTCCGCCGACCCGGCCAGCCGGTACGGGCGGTGTTCCAGCAGCCCGCCCAGGTGGCGCCGGAGCCGGGAGAGCTCGGCCCGCACCGTGACGGTCCTGGCCCGGTCGCCGAACAGTGCCCCGGCGAGGTCGGCGGCGCTCAGACCGTCCCGGTGGACGGCCAGCAGCAGCAGGAGTTCGGCGTGCCGCGGGCTCGGCCCGTACGACCAGCTGCCGGCCGCCCCGGACACCCACAGTTCGGGCCGGTCGGGACTGGTGAGGTCCAGCCGCACCCGGGCGCCCTCGGCCTGCTCGGCGGGGTCGGCGGGCGGGCCGCCCACCGGGCGCACCAGCCAGCCCCCGGCCAGCGGCTCGACCCGGCACTCGCCGAGGCCGGGCAGCCGGTGCACGGCGGTGCTGCCCCAGCCGTCGGCGGGCAGGTGCAGCCGCGGCATGTTCGCCATGCCGCTGGCCGCGGCCGTCCAGCCCGCGTCGTCCACCACCAGGGCCGGGCCGGTGAACCCCGCGAGCAGCGGCGCCGCGACCGTGCGCAGCCGGTGCAGCGACTCCAGGTGCCGGGCACGTAGCTCGGTCTCGGCCAGCCGGGCGGCGGTGACGGTGAGTTGGAGCAGGTAGGGGGCGCCGGTGTGGGCCGGACCGCTGAGGTCGATCACCCCGGCGAGGGCGCCGGTGCGCGGGTCGCGCACGGGGGCGGCGACGCAGGTCCAGGCGTGGTGGCTGCGCAGGTAGTGCTCGGCGGAGTGCACCTGGGTGGCCCGGCCCGTCCGGACGGCGAGGCCGATGCCGTTGGTGCCCACCTCGTCCTCGGCCCAGCGCGCGCCGTGGTCGAAGCCGATCGAGTCGGCGCTGCGCAGCAGCGGGCGGCTGCCCTCCAGCCAGAGCACATGGCCCTCGGCGTCGGCGATGGCGAGCAGCAGCGGGGTGTCGCCGCCCGGGCCTATCAGGGAGTCCCGCAGCACCGGGAGCACCTGGTCCAGCCCGTTGTCGCGGCGCCGGTGCTCCAGCTCGGCGGTGGTGATCCGGCGGGCGTTGCGGCCCCGGTCCGGGTCGAGGCCCAGGCGCCGCAGCCGGGCCCAGGAGTCGCCGATCTCGGGCCGCTGGTCGTCGAAGGGCGTTCTGCCGCCGGGCGGTTCGGCGCCGGTGTCCTCGCCGCCCATGGCGCGGTCGTACGCCCGGACGAGCGCTGCGGTACCGCCTTGCGCGCGGTGGCCACGGGTGGGCCGATGGCTCCGGTGCACTTCGGTCCCCCTGGTCGTGCCGCAGTCATTGCCACACAGGGTACGACCGACTGGCCGGGACATGCCGGGTGAGGCGTAATCCTCGTCCCGGTGGGGGGTCCCGGGGGACACTGGTCGGTTCACCCGGTGTGTTCGGACACTCCGTCGAGCCGTGCCGCGGCGGCGGGCCGCCACTTGTGTCTGCCCGTCAGACGGCGGGAGCATGTGAGCAGGGCGGGCCGAGGCGCCGCCCGGGCTCACCGGTGTTCTCAGGTCACAGCAGTGCGGAGGGACGCGCCATGCCGTACCGGCTCGATGTCACCCAGGGCGACTGGCCCGCGGCCGAGCTCGGGAAGGGGGTGGAGGGCATCCTCGCGGAGAGCACCGTGCTCACCCTGGCGACGGCCGGTCACGAGCTGGGCCCGAACGCCAACCTGGCCTTCTTCGCGTACGACGACGACCTGGTCCTCTACTTCGTGAGCGAGCGCGCCACGCGGCACAGTCTGCACCTGACCGAGGACGCCCGGGCCGCCGCGACGGTGTTCCTGCCGCCGCCGGCCTTCGGCGAGCACCTGCGCGGTGTCCAGCTGGCAGGCAGTGCGGGGGAGGCCTGGGGCCGGCAGGCCGAGGCCGCCTTCGCGGCGTACCGGGCGCGCTTCCCCTCGTTCGGGCAGGACCCGGAGGTCCGCGACCGGCTTCTGGCGGGCCGGGGTGCGGCGGCCCTGTACCGCTTCCAGGTGGACGAGCTGACCGCCGTCGACGAGCCGCAGTTCGGGCGCCGCAACTATCTGCGGGCGAAGGTCGTGCGCTGAGTGTCGCCCGGCCGGTGGTCGGGTTGTCTGTACAACTTTTGCCAGGCGGTTCATGTCCCCGACCCCGGGCGGACGAACTCCCGTCACCTGTGCGCCCGAGCCTGGCCGCATGAGAGTCATCGTGGTAGGAGCGGGCGTACTCGGCACCATGCACGCCTGGCAGGCCGTCGAGCGCGGCCATGAGGTGGTCCACATCGAGCGCGAGACCGAGGCGCGCGGCGCCTCGGTCCGCAACTTCGGCCTGGTCTGGGTCAGCGGCCGGGCCGGCGGCGAGGAACTCGCCACCGCGCTGCGCGCCCGCGAACTGTGGGAGACGATCGGCGAGCGCGTCCCCGGGCTGCACTTCCGGCCCAACGGCTCCCTCACCGTGGTCCGCACCGACGCCGAACTCGCCGTCGCCGAACAGGCGGTGAAGCTCCCCGACGCCGCCGCACGCGGATACCGGCTGCTCGACGCCGACGAGGTACGGGCCGCCAACCCCGCCCTGCGCGGCGACCTCCTCGGCGGCCTGTGGTGCGAGCGCGACGCCGCCGTCGAACCCCGCCTCGCCCAGCCCGCCCTGCGAGCGGCCCTGGAGGCCACCGGCCGCTACACCTTCGTCCCCGGCCGCGAGGTCCGGGAGCTGGTCGGCGACCGCGCCGTCCGCGACGACCACGGACAGCTGCACGAGGGCGACCTGGTGATCCTCTGCACCGGCGCCTGGCTCGGCGGCCTCGTCCGCGAACTCGCCCCCGAACTCCCCGTCCGCCGCGTACGGCTGCAGATGATGCAGACCGACCCGCTGGACGAGCCGCTCACCACCTCCGTCGCCGACGGCGACAGCTTCCGCTACTACCCGGCCTTCGCCGGCCCCGCCCTGGAGGCCCTCAAGGCCGCCCAGCCGCAGCCGCCCGTCGCCGCGGCGCACAAGATGCAGCTGCTGATGGTCCAGCGGCAGCACGGCGGCCTCACCATCGGCGACACCCACGAGTACGACCAGCCCTTCGGCTTCGACGTCGACGAGGAACCGTACGAACACCTCACGGCCGTCGCCGAACAGCTGCTCGGCCGCCCGCTGCCCCGGATCCGCCGCCGCTGGGCCGGCGTCTACGCCCAGTGCACCGACACCACCCGGGTCGTCCACCGCGAACGGCTCGGCGACTCCGCCTGGCTGGTCACCGGCCCCGGCGGCCGCGGCATGACCTGCTCCCCGGCGATCGCCGAAACCACCGCCAACCTCGCCAACCTGTAAGGGCTGTTGAACATGAGCAACGACATCCGCCTGGTCGTCCTGGACATGGCCGGCACCACCGTCGCCGACGACGGCCTGGTCGAGCGCGCCTTCGACGCCGCCGCCTCCGCACTCGGCGTCCACGCCGGCACCGACGAGCACGCGCGCATGCTGGAGCACGTCCGGGTCACCATGGGCGAGTCCAAGATCTCCGTCTTCCGCCACCTGTTCGGCGACGAGGCCAAGGCCCAGCAGGCCAACCTCGCCTTCGAGGCCGCCTACCACGACCTCGTCGACGCCGGACACTGCGCCGCCCTGCCCGGCGCCGCCGACGCCATCCAGCAGCTCCGCAGCGCCGGCCGCAAGGTCGTCCTGACCACCGGCTTCTCCCGCGCCACCCAGGACCGCATCCTCAAGGCCCTCGACTGGCAGGACATCGCCGACCTCACCCTCTGCCCCGCCGAGGCCGGCCGCGGCCGCCCCTACCCCGACCTCGCGCTCGCCGCCCTGCTGCGCACCGGGACCGACTCGGTGCGGCAGATCGCGGTGGCCGGCGACACCGGCTACGACATGCTCACCGGCACCCGCGCCGGCGCCTCGGTGGTCGCCGGCGTCCTGACCGGCGCCCACGGCGAGGAGCGCCTGCGGGCCGACGGCGCCACCCACGTCCTGGCCTCGATCGCGGAGCTGCCGGCCCTGCTCGCGGACTGAACCGGCATTGAAGGGGGCGGCCGGATGCCGTTGAGGAGGGCCGGTCTGCGGAACCGAGCCGGACCATGAACAGTGGGGCCCTCACAACCACGTCCGTGGGTGTGAGGGCCTCACTGCTCAGAATCGTGTTCGGTTTTGCTCAGCTGAGCTGGGTCAGGGTGGGCCGCTCTGTCTCAAGGCTGGCGACGCCGGCGGGGGTGAGTGCGGTGTCCCAGGTCTGGACGTCGCTGATCTGGCCGGGGAAGAAGTCGCCGCCCCTGGCACTGCCGATGGTGAGTACGCCGCTGGAGGCCAGCGGCTGGCTGTTGGTGCCGGCGGCGACGAGCTTGCCGTCCACGTACAGGTTCATGACCTTGCTGGCCGCGTCGTACGTGGCGACCAGGTGGGTCCACCTGTTGAGCGCCGGCGGGGTGGGAGCGGCCGCGACGGCAGACCAGCCGGGGCTGGCGACGTCGGAATCGGGGCAGATGAAGGTCCAGGCGTTGAACGCCAGTGAGTACTGCAGGTAGAAGGCGCCGACGTTGCTACCGGACTGGCTGACGACGGTGGCGTAGCCGTTGGTGTTGTTGAGGTAGGCCCAGGCGGAGACGGAGTAGCTCTGGCCGGTGTTCAGCACAGGGCCGGAGGTCGTGGCGGTGGACGGGCTTGAGCCGTTGAGGCTCAGTGCCTTGCCGGGTCGCCCGGTCGCGTCGGTGATCGCCGCTGTCCCGGTGAGGGTGAGGTTGTTGGCAGGTCGGACGGAGTCGGTGGTGTCGGCGAGGGACCAGCGGTCGGTCGACTGGTGGACGGCGCCGAGAAGCACGGGGTTGCCGAAGCGGGCGAGGCCGCCGGTTGGCTGGGCGCCGGGGTATCGGGTGATCTCGCCTCCGGTGATGGTGTAGAGGTCGGGGTAGGAGTCCGCGTCGAGGTCGCCGGGGGACGCGATGACGGTGGTCTGGTTGCCGCCGCCGAGGGCCAGGATGTTCTGCGGGGCGGGCAGGTCGGTGCCGTCGGCGGTAGTGGTCCACTTCTGGTTGCTGCCCGGGCTGCAGGTCCAGATGACAAGCTTGTTGCCGGGCGTGTTGGAGGCCCAGGGGTCGTCGATGCAGCGCTGCGAGTGGGGGTTCTGCAGGCTGCCGGGGTTCGGGCCGGCCTCCCACTGTTGGGAGACGCTGCCGTTGCAGTCCCAGATCTGGACTGCCGTACCGTCTGCCGTGCCGGCGCCGTTGACGTCAAGGCACTTGCCGTTGAGGTGGACGGTCCGGTCGGTGCCGAAGGTGATCTTCTGGGCGCTGGTGCCGTTGCAGTTCCACAGCTGGACGGGGGTGCCGTTGGCGGTTCCCGCGGTGGCGACGTCCAGGCACATGGTCTGGTTGGCGGCGTCGCGGACGCCGGAGATCAGCGTCGAGGTGGTGGGAGCGGTGATGCCGGTGGTGGGGACGCCGCCGGCGTTGAAGGTCAGCGGGTAGCTGGTGATGGCGCCGGTGCTGTTGTCACGGGCCCACAGGGTGGGGGTACCGGCCACGGGGCCCGGGGCGATGAGGGTGGTGTTCGACCAGTCGCCGGAGCCGATCTTCACACCGGCGTTGAGGAAGCAGTTGTCGCGGAAGCTTCCCGGGTAGTACCAGAGTTCCTTGTTGTCAACGGTGATGAGGTCGCCGGGCTTGCCGGCCTGTGCCAGGGATCCGGTTGCGAGAATCTGGGTGACCTTGCTCCAGGTGCCGTCGGAGCCCTTCGCAGGGCAGCTGTCCGAGTTCCTGATGTTCTTGAAATCCCGGCTCGTGAAGTGTCCGGGCGTTCCGGGGACGCCGTCGATCTCTGCGCCGCTGTCGTTCGGATAGAGCCAGAGTTCGTGGGAGTTCTTGTTGAAGGCGAAGAGGTCGTCGACGGTTGAGCCGACCGAACCGCGGTGGGTGATGAGGAAGTCGGACCAGCGGGCTTCGCCGGGGCTCTGTGCCGGTGTCGAGACGATCACCGGTGCGGCGGCCGGGTTGGTGCCACCAGGGATGAGGACGAGGTTGCCGTCGGTGGTGGTGGCGGCCAGGTCGGGCACGCCGTCCCCGTCGAGGTCTCCGGGGGCGGTGGTGGCGGTCGGGTTCCAGGGGGCGAAGAAGGAGTACTGGGCGACGGTGCCGCGGGAGTTCCCGGCCTTGTCGACGGCGCGGACGAACAGGGTGTGAGTGCCCCAGAGGTCACGCGTGACATCGATCGGGATGTCGGCGGTCGCATTGCCCGCACCGGCGTCCGTCGCGGGTGCGGACCGGGCGCCGACGGCGGGGATGTTGGTGTCGAGGGAGTATTCGAAGCGGTCGATGCCGCTGCTGATGCAGGCGTCGCGGTTGCAGCCTCCGGGGGTAGGGTCGTTGGCGGTGACCTTGACCTTGGCGCCGGTGTCGCCTGCGTGGCCGGTGGGCGCCTTGTCGCCGCCGAGCGGGGGGAAGGCGGCGTTGTCGGCGATGGTGGGGACGCTGGGAGCGGTGAGGTCGACGTTGAAGTAGCAGTAGGGACCGCTGGGGCTACTGAGGGTGCCGTCGTTGACCCAGACGTTCCAGCCGTACTGGTGACCGTCGCTGACGGCACCTCCGATGTTGGTGTACGCCGTGTCGCCGTTGGCGAGCCAGGAGCTCCACAGCCACGCCGCTGTGGCGGGGCCGTTACTGCCGTCGTTGGCCATGTTGTCCCACACGTGGTAGCCGGCGCGCAGGTTGACGCCGCTCATCCTGGTGGTGAGGTGGGCATTGAGAGTGATGTTGGAGGCGCCGCCGGTGGTGCCGGTGTTGCCGATCCAGCCCGGGTTGCCGTCGCAGCCGTTGCCCTCGGGGTTGTGCGGGGCGGGGGTGAGGCTGATGGTGTCCGGGGCGTTCGGGGCGATGTCGAACACTGTGACCACGTACGGGTTGGTGTTGAATCGCATGAAGTCGTTGTTGCCGGACGACTTGGTCTCGTTGCCGAAGATGCCGACCGTCCATGGGCTGATCCTGCCGGGGATCTTCTGCATCTGGCCGGTCACGTCGAACACGGCCTCGTGATTGCCGCACCTGTTGGAGATGTTGGAGCTCTTGGGCCACTGGGTGCCACCGAGCCAGCCGTCACCCCCGATCCAGGGCTGGTCGCTCCACTTGGTGGTGGGGTAGATCCGGCTGGTGGAGGCGAGGGAGACCGGAGCCTGGTGATTGCAGTCGAAGACCGCGCCGTAGGTCTCGGTGAGGTGGAACTTGGAGTCGAGGACCACCATGTCGGCGGTCAGGTTGCCGGTGTCGATCTCGTAGAACGACCGGTACAGGCCGTTGCAGTCGTTCCAGTGCTGGTAGCCGATGCCTTCGCCGTTGTCCTGGGGGACGTCGTAGGCACTCTGGCCCGGGCAGCCCTCCTTGACGGTGGCGTAGTGGCTGGTGCCGTTGGTGACGGGGCTGACCGACGGGTCGATGTACAGCGGCCAGACGGTGTCCGGGCCGGTCAGCAGGCCGGCGTCGGGGGTCAGGGTCAGCGCGCCGGGCTCGGCCTGGACGGCGATGCGCTTGACCTTGGAGCCGGTGCCGGGCTCGCGGTCGCTCGGAACCGGTCCCGATGTGGGCGGGGGCGGAACATCCGTGCCGGCGGCCACGTTGCGGTCGGACTTGGCCTGCTTCGGGGCCTGCGTGGCAGCCGTCGGGGCGGCGGAGTCCCACATGATGGGGCTCGGCGCGGTGAACGCGGCCGCACCGTCCGCACCGGTGACGCCGATTGCCCCACTCTGGTCGGCCTTCACAACGAGACCGGCACTCGTGGTTGTTGCCAGGCGAAGCGACTTGAGCGCCGGATTGGCAGCGGCTTGGGCGCTGTGGACGATCAGCACCTCACGCACGCCGCCCTGGTCCGTTGCGGTGACCTTGAGGTCGACTCCGGGAAGCACGCCGTCGTAGGTGGCGCTCTCTCCGGAAACCGTCGGCGTTGGCAGAGCCAGCGGGAAGCTCAGAGACAGCTGACGGCCCCTGGCATCCGTCAGCGTCGCCAGCGGCCCGGTGCCACCCCCGGAAAGGGCCAGGTTGGACGGGGTTGCCGCGGGCGAGATGGTGCCGTTGCCGTTCCTCGAAAGGGTGGCGTCCACGGCTGTCCAGGAGCCGCTCTTCTTCACCCGGGCCGGCTGGATGTGCGTGGTCAGGGTGAACGTGCCGTCCGGGTTGGCGACGGTCTGCGAGGTCTCGCTCGTCAGTGCATCCACCGTGACGGGCTTCCCGGACTTGGACGCACTTGCCCGTGCAGCCTGCATGGGCCCGAGGGCCTCAGCGGATGTGGCGGCCGATACCTGACTGTCAGCCAGAGCCGGTGCGAAGGAACCGAGTAGAAGACAGGTCAGTGCAAGAGGCACCGTCAGCCCTGGACCTCGAAATCTGCGCCGCCGACGGCTGCTGCCGACACGCGTGTTTACCCCCACAGGACTTCCCTCCAAGAGAAAGTGACAGTCAACAGCCGCGTGACGGAGGTCACATAACCTCCCGGCGGCCGTGGACTGTCTGAATTGGCCCCCATTTGTTCGCGTTCATCCTGCAGGAGTCGCGCAGGTCAAAGCGGCTTGGCCGTGCGAATACGGAGGCTTACGGGAAAGGCTATTGCCGCCCGCAGAAACGTGGCAATACGGTTCTGGCTGACCATGGCCGTGGGTGGTCGCCAACGGCTGATCACCTGGCCCCAGTGCCAATTTGAGTGAGGGTCAGCATGTTTGCAAGGCTACGCAGGTATCGACAAGTCCGAGGCCGCTCTTGGAGCAGACGAGCAACAGCCACGGTCGCGGTGGTCACAGCGTTCTCCCTGACGACCCCGGTGGCCGAGGCCGCCGAGGTCATCGTCGGACCGTTCAAGAACATCGACTACAGCTGGGCGGCCGATCCGCTGCCTGAGCAGCCGAAGGTGCCGGGCCACCCGGCAGACGGTCGGGGGGCCAACTCCGAGACGCGTGTGCCGGCGGGCGCGCGTGAGCTCAGGCAGCATGCGGCTGCCGCGGTCTCATGGCCGAAGGCAACAACGGTCAAGGTCGACATCCCGGCCGGAACATCTGCCAGGAGCCTCGCCGAGGGCGGCAGCGCCGTCGGAGGCAGCCCGGTGGCCAGCATCCGTCCGGCCGCTCCGACGGCAGGGAAGCAAGACGGCTCCCCGGCCGCGAAGTCAGCTCCGGTCTCCTCCGTCGACGTCCAGGTTGCGGACCGTACCCAGGCCCGGTCGGCGAACGTGGACGGCCTGCTCGTCGGCCTGACCCGTGCCGACGGCGAACAGGGCTCCGGCAGCGTCTCGGTCTCCCTCGACTACAGCTCGATCGAGCAGGCCTACGGTGGTGGTTGGGCGTCCCGTCTGCGGCTCGTCTCGATGCCCGGCTGTGCGCTGACGACTCCGCAGATCGCGGCTTGCCGGGCTCAGAAGCCGGTCGAATTCACCAACGATCCTCAGTCCCGGAAGATCTCCGGTACCGTGCCGCTTTCCGGGGCCTCTGCGCAGACGAAGTCGGCCTTCGCCGCGCCGATGCAGACTTCCTCGTCCGGTACTGCCCTGGCAGCGGTGGCCGGTACGGGCGGCTCGCAGGGCGACTACACCGCCACCTCGCTGTCCGCTGCGGGCGCGTGGTCGGCTTCCGCAGCCGGGTCGTTCACGTACAGCTACCCGGTGACGGTGCCCCCGTCGCTCAACGGCGACGGGCCGGCGATCGGGCTGTCGTACGACTCCCAGTCCATCGACGGCGAGACCTCGGCCCGCAATGCACAGTCGTCCTGGATCGGCGACGGCTGGTCGTACAGCCCGGGCTTCATCGAGCGGTCGTACAGGTCCTGCGCGAACTCCGGCATCAAGGACTCCTCGGACCAGTGCTGGGCCGGGTGGAACGCGACCCTCTCGCTGGGGTCGCACTCAGGTCAACTCGTCCGGGACAGCGGCGGCATCTACCATATGCAGGCTGATGACGGGACGAAGGTCGAGCGTCTCACCGGTGCGGCCAACGGTCTCTGGGACGGTGAGTACTTCAAGGTCACCACGACCGACGGCACCGCCTACTACCTGGGCCTGAACCACGCCCCGGGCACAACCACGGACGCGGCGACGAACAGCGCCTGGGGAGCACCGGTCTACCACCCCAACAGCGGGGACCCGTGCTACACCGCCGCCAAGGGCAAGGCCTCGCAGTGCGACAAGCAGCCCGGCTACCGGTTCAACCTCGACTTCGTCGTCGACCCGAACGGCAGCGTCCAGCGCTTCGACTGGGCCAACGAGGCCAACTACTACAACATGGGCTACGGCCAGGTCGCCGCGAGCGGCGCGGGCGGTGCCCTGACGGCATACACCCGCGGCGGATACCTGACGCAGGTCTCCTACGGCTACCAGCTCGCCGATGCCGTCGCCGGTCGGGAGCCGTCCGCCAAGGTGGTCTTCAACACGACGGAGCGCTGCACCACCTCGGACACGGTCTGCCAGTACTCCAACCTGTCCAAGAGCACCGCCACCAACTGGCCGGACTCCCCGTACGACCTGAACTGCCCGGCGACATTCAAGACCTCCGGCACCGGAGACGACGTCTGTCAGGTCGCAGCGCCGACGTTCTGGACGACCCACCGCCTGAAGTCGATCGACACCAAGGTCCGTACCGAGGCGGGTTGGCAGGACGTCGACTCCTATTCGCTGACCCATGTGTTCTCCGACGCCGGCGGCACGATGGACCCTGTCACCGGCAAGACCCAGGATCCGAAGAACGTCGGTGCCCTGCAGGCCGTGATGTGGCTCCAGTCGATCCAGCACACCGGAAAGGACACCTCCGCGGGCGGCAGCGGCAACGTCACACTCGACCCGGTCACCTTCACGGGCATCGAGATGGACAACCGCGTCGACGGCCTCAGCCCGGCCGCGCCGCCGTTGTTCCACCCGCGAATCTCCAGCGTGCAGACCGAGACCGGTGCCTCGATCGCGGTCACCTATCGCGACCCCGAGTGCTCTCGGACCAAGGGCACCATGCCGGCTTCGGCCGACAGCAACACCATGGCCTGCTACCCGGTGTACTGGAACACCCCGGGGGCCAAGGACCCGATCGCGGACTGGTTCAACAAGACCCTCGTCACACAGATCACCAGCAGCGACCGCACCAAGGCCGGCTCCCCCGCTCAGCTCGTCAAGTACGACTACAGCGGTGGCGCCGCCTGGCACCGCGACGACTCCCCACTCACCGACGACCGGTACCGCACCTGGAACGATTTCCGCGGATACCGCACCGTCACCACCACCACGGGCGCCGCACCGGACCCGATCTCCCAGAGCGCGGTCTCCTACCTGCAAGGCATGGACGGGGACTTCAAGGCCGACGGGACCCAGCGCAGCGTCAGACTCGCGAACTCGCTCGGGGAGCAGATCACCGACAGCGCCTGGCTCACGGGTGCCGCACAGGAGAGCCTGTCCTACACCCAGGCCGGCGGCAGCGTCATCGGCAAGTCCCTGATCGACGAGCCCACGGTCGCGACGACGGTGAGCACCCCACGGACGGCCTGGACGTCCCAGGATCCGGCGCCGGCGCATCTGTCGACCCTGCCGGACCTGACTGCGCGTCGGACCCAGGCCGGCTCGTCCCGCTCACTCGGACTGCTGTCGGACGGGACGACCTGGCGTACCGCGCAGAGTCGAACCACGTTCGACAGCCTCGGTCGCCTGTCCCAGGTCGACAGCAAGGGCGATGTCAGCGTCCCCTCGCAGGAGACCTGTACCACCACGTCCTATGCCGCGGTTCCGGCGGGCAATCCGATGATGCTCACGTATCCGAGTGAGACCGTCACGGTTGCCGGGCCGTGTGGCACCGCGCCGGGCAAGGCGACGACGATCAGTCACAACCGCGTCTTCTACGACGGCGACGGTACGATCAGCAATCCCGGGACGATCGGGACGCTGGGCCAGAACGGCACGTCACTCGGCCTGGTGACCTCCAACCAGATCGTCACGGACTACGACCCCGCCGGGGCGCCGCAGTTCCAGACCATCGGTGCGGTGACCTACGACGGCTACGGCCGAGTCGTCAGAAGTCTGGACCTCGGTGGCCTGGCCACCACCACCGCCTACACCCCGGCGGCGGGGACGCTGCCGACCTCGTTCTCCACCACGAACCCGCTCGGATGGACCGGTAGCAGCACCATCGCGCCGGCCCGGGGGCTGGTGACCAAGGCCGTCGACGCCAACGGAAAGGTCACCGAGTCCACCTACGACCCGCTCGGTCGCCGCACGGCGATCTGGACCCCCGGCCGTGACAAGGCCACCCAGACTCCGGATCGGAAGTTCGCCTACAGCGTGCACGGTGCGGGCGACAATCCCGACCCGACCGCGGTCACCACGCAGTCACTCCTCGAGGGCGGGCTCTACAACACCACAGTCACGATCTACGACGGCTTCCTGCAGGCTCGTCAGGGACAGTCGACCCGGGCCGACAACGGCTCCGGGCGTCTGATCTCCTCCACCTTCTACGACTCCCACGGCTGGAACGTCCGCAGCATCGCCCCCTACGTCGACACCACGACGGGGCCTGGCACCACCCTGTGGGCCGAGACCAACCGGACCGGACCCTCCGTCAGTGACATCGTCTACGACGGACAGGGCCGACCCGTGACCGGCATCCTCCGGTCGTTCGCCGACACGCTCTGGCAGTCGGCCACCACCTACAAGGGCGTGGACCGGGTCGACACCACCCCGCCCACCGGTGGCCAGGCAACGACCACCTACACCGACGCACTCGGTCGCACCACATCGACCGTGGCCCGCGACACCACCCCCGACCGGCAACTGGCCGGCGGAACGGCGCTGGCGTCCGGAACCTCCGTCGTCTCCAGGAGCACCCGTCTGTCCATGCAGGCCGACGGCAACCTCGTCCTGACCGGGATCGCCGGCAACCAGGTGCTCTGGTCGTCCGACACGGCCGGCCACCCCGGCGCCGGCGCGAGCGTCACGCCTGACGGCAACCTCGTAGTCCTCGATGTGAACGGCACCACCCAGCTCTGGTCCACCGGCGCGGGCAGCCACCCAGGCGCCTACGTGAAGGTCCAGAGCGACGCCAACCTCGCCCTCTACGACGCGGCCAACGGCCAGCTGTGGTCCACCGGGACCGCCGACAGGGCCACCCCGGCGGACATCACGACCAGCTACACCTACGCCCTTGGTGGCCAACTCGCCACGGTCAAGGACAACGTCGGTAACACCTGGTCCTACACCTACAACGTGCAGGGGCAGCTCACTTCCAAGACGGACCCCGACAGCGGCACGTCCAACACCACGTACGACCAGTACGGCCGGACCGCCACCACGACCGACGGCCGCGGCCAGAGCCTGGCCTACAGCTACGACCTCGCCGGTCGCCGGATCGGCGAGTACTCCGGCACCAGCACGGACGACCAGGCCAAGCTGCTCGCCGACTGGACGTACGACCAGAAGTACAAGGGCCTGCCCGACGCTTCGACCCGCTACAAGGGTGGCAAGGCCGGCAGCGCGTACACCCAGAAGATCGACAGCTACAACACCAACTACCAGGTGACCAGCACCACCACCGTCATCCCGCCGGTGGAAGGAAAGCTGGCCGGTACCTACACCCGAAAGGCTGACCACACCTACGACGTCGGCTGGCTCGCCTCGACCACGTTCGGCACCGAGGGCGGCCTGCCCGCCGAAACGGTCGGCTACGGCTACAACGCGCAGGGCCTTCCCGCAGGACTGGGATCCGACGACACCAAGTACGTCGGCCCGGTGTCCTACAGCCCTCTCGGCCAGGTCCTCCAGACCACCATCGGTATGCCCGGTAAGCAACTGCGCACCGCGCGGACCTATGACCAGGCCACCGGCAGGCCGGCCACCAGCAGGGTCACCCTGCAGACCAACACCGCCAACCCGATCTCCAACACCACCTACGGCTACGACCAGGCCGGTAACCCCACCACCATCTCCGACACCCAGTCCAGCGGCGGCGCCGACCGCATCACGGACACCCAGTGCTTCAGCTACGACGCACAGAACCGCCTGACCACCGCCTGGACGGACACCAAGGGCATAACGGCCGTTGCCGCAGGCCAACTCGCCAAGTGCGTCAGCAACCGGCCGGCGCCGGCCACCATCGGTGGCCCGGCTCCCTACTGGCTGGACTGGCAGTACAACCAGCTCGGTGACCGCACCCAGCAGGTCCAGCACGACATCACCGGCAACCCGGCCAAGAACACCACCCAGACCAGCACCTACCCCGGCGCCGGCACCGCCGTCGCCGCGCAGCCCAACACCGCCACCACCATCAGCACCGCGAATCCCACCACCGGCACCACAACACTGACCCCGCACTACGACCCGGCCGGCTACACCACCAGCCGTGGCACCACCGGAAGCAAGACCGCCAACCAGTCCTTCACCTACAACGAGGAGGGCCGCACCGAAACCGTCACCACCGACGGAACCCCCACCAGCTACCTCTACGACGCCGACGGCGGCCTGCTCATCCAGCGCGGACCCGCCACCAACGTCCTCTACCTGTTCGGGGGCGCCGAGCAACTCACGCTCGACAACACCACGAAGGCGGTCACGGGTCAGCGCTACTACCATGCGCCCGACGGCACCGTGATCGTCCGCTCCGGCAACGGAACGATCAGCTACCAGCCCACCACCGGGCAGGGCACCGCCAATCTTCAGGTCGACGCCGGCACGCTGGCCATCACCCGGCGATCCGTCGACCCGTACGGAAACCCACGAGGAAGCCAGCCCAGTGCCTGGGCCGACAATCGCGGCTACCTTGGCCGGCCCACCGACAGCACCACCGGTCTCAACCTTCTCGGTGCCCGGAACTACGACCCGTCCATCGGCCGCTTCCTCACCGTCGACCCCGTCTTCGAAGCCGGCGACCCCAACCAGATGGGCGGATACACCTACTCGGGCGACAACCCCATCAGCAGCAGTGACCCGACTGGCCTCATCTCCAATCGATTCGACATGAGCGGAGGTGACGCGCCGCCGCCGCAAGGAAACTGGCGGGACACCCTCGGAGGTCTCGTCGACCGCCTCGCCGCGATCGACAATGGGCTGACCGAACTTCTGGTTCCACCACTGGCTCCTATCAAGAAGAGGATTAACTCCCGAGTTTCGGGTGCCGTTGAGAAACGATTCAAGGTCAGGAAGAACACCGCGCAGTACGAGGCTGGGCAGATCCTGGCCGAGGCAGCGACACTCGCTGTAGGCCCGGAGCTCGAGGTCGAAGGCGGGCTCAGCGCTATCGCTCGACGGTTCGCCGGAAAGATTGGATCCAAGCTCAAGGGGCTTCTGAGCAAGGGGGCAGAGGACGGGGGTGGTGCAGCCGAGAGGGTTTTCGATGACAGCCTTCGCCTCGGAAAGTCGGATAAGCCCGCCACGCCTAGAGGCGATGACCCTCACTCAGCCTCCGACCCCTCAGCTCCAGCCGACCCTCCTGCCCAGCCCTCGAGCCCGTCCAGCGGCGCGAGCCGAGGAGGGCGCGAACCGGAGTCAACCACCTGCAGCTTCACCCCCGACACTCTGGTGCTCATGGCAGACGGCACTGGAAAACCCATCGGTGACATCTCCGTCGGTGATCAGGTCCAGGCAGCTGCCCAGGACGACACCGACACCCAGGGTGCCCAGGCCGTGTCGGCGAAGCTCGTCCACACGGACGAGGACCTCGTCGATGTCGCGAGCAAGAACAGCTCGGGCCAGGAATCGACTATCCACACAACGGCACGGCACCCGTTCTGGGACGAAACCACCGGTAGGTGGACGCCCGCAGTGGAGCTCGTCGCGGGCCACCATCTGAAGAGCGATGATGGCACAGCGGTGGAAATCGCCTCGGTGCGCATGGTCCCTGGCGCCAAGGCGATGTATAACCTTACCGTTGCCCGCTATCACACGTACTATGTACTCGCCGGGACGACGCCGGTCCTCGTGCATAACACGTGCGGCGAGCCAGTTGACGTTAACGTTAGCTGGCAGCCAGGAATGCCGAAGGGCCAGTTCAATCTCAAGGCAGCTGCATTGCAGGACCTTAGCGATAGTGGAGTTCTCTTCAAGGCGCCGAACCCGGTCGCGCGCAACACCTCGATCACTAATAACTACAAAGCGAATCTCATTGCTCGCGTATTCGACCAATTCGGTGCTACAAATCCGGAATTTGCGGCAAGTCTGAGGACTCGCATTTTGACGCAGATGAACCCGGATCATGTGTGGGAATTGCAGTTGGGTGGGCCCGATGCCGCGAGCAATCTTCATCTTCTAGAGGCATTTACCAATCAGAATATCGGCAGCCAGATATGGCAGCAGATTCGCACTCTTCCAGACTACACGCCAATTCGAATTAACATCCTGGGGCCTCCGTGATCTCACCTGAACTTGAGCAAGCCGTGGTGGCTGCGCGGGCAGCCGTCCAGCGAGAGCGGGGGTGGTCCATGATGAACTCCGTCCCGAAGGGGGTTCCTGCCCCCTCTGGAATGGAGGCTCCGCCTGAGTATCTGGAACTACTTCGCGTTGCTAACGGTGGAATCTTCGGAAGAATTGTCGTCTTTGATGTCAAGACGGCAGGCAAGATGCAGTTCTATGCGGATGTTATTGAAGGCGTCCCTGTCCGGCTTGGGCGTGAGTCATGGTTCTGCTTTGGGAAGGTGAATGATGACCCACTCTTCATTGATCGCAATGATGGGTCGATCTGGGGTTTTCCTGATATGGGCGTCATCTGGTGGCAGAGCAATGTGTTCGAGCGCCTCTCGGGCAGCCTGGATGACTTTCTCGTAGGGCATGCGTTCGGCCCCGGGTATCGACTCCTGTCGGGGGCTCCAGAAGACGATCAGTGGTGGCGTTTGCTAGTGCATCTGGAACGCGCCGAATAAATGGACAGAGGCCCCGCCGGACCGTATCCGGTGGGGCCTCTGGGCCGTCTGACGGCAGTAGCTGACGGCAACGTCAGCGGACAGGCGCTGCGCAAAGCGCGGGCAGTCGCCGTCGTGAGGCTCAGCGGCGACCTCCGAGAGGTTGTGGAAGCGGCTTTAGCGCAGGTGGGTGCGGCGGGGCTGGCCAGTGAAGTGCCGGGTGAGGGTAGCGAGCTCGACGGCGACGCCGACACAATCATCGTCCCCACCGGCGAGATGCTCTCCGTCCTGCCCGACGAGAAGGCCGGAGTCAGCCAGTCCGTGCGGAGGGCCGGCGGCCGGATCATCGTGTCCAAGCGAGGTGAGGGTCCGACGGCTGAGCCCGGTTTCGCCGCACGCAATGGTGCCGCCTCAGGGCGCAGGAAGCGGGCCTCTCGGCCATCGGCTGTGCCACCGTCCAGTGCGGACATGGCCAGTCCAGTGAACAGCGGTGGCGGGCAGGCCGGTTCAGCAGTTCTTCGAGACGCGGCCCCGGTGGTGACGACCCCGGTGGTGGAGTGCGTCAAAGCTTTCCTTACGAGTTCAAGGCGGCCCGCTTGCGCGGGCCCGCAGGCCGAGCCGCCCCGCGCTTCCTGTCTACGCCCCACCGCGCGACGGCCCGGCCACCTGCGCGCGCAGAGGCGGAGGAAGGGCCGGGCAGGGCCCGGTGATCGCTCGGCAGCAGGCCAACGACGGGGCCAGCCGGGGAAGGCGGGACCAGCCAGCATCCGAGCCGCGTCTCCGGGTTGGTGCTGACCGGAGGGCCGACGGGCTCGCCGTCGGCAGGGCGGCCCAACGCTGACGCGCCATGGCGGCGCTCGGGCGCGGGGCGGGCGGCGACGCGTGCTCTACCCACCTACCCGGTCCGGGGCCCGCGTCGGGCAAGACCAGGGGGCCACTCGGCCAAATTGCGGGCAGGCCCAAAGCCTGCCCGAGATCGCGGGCAAGCTTACGGCCCCCTGACCATGCCCGCCCCCAACCCGAGCAGGACACCGGCCAAAGCCCGCTCCACCGCCCTCGCTGCCACCCACCGCAAAACCCCCAGTGGTGTAGACCTCTGACGGCAAAGGGCCCGGACAACAACGCACTTCCACGCACGTTGATGGACCGGTAGATTGCCGCCCACCTGCGAAAACGCAGCCAGAAGGGGGCCGCCCATCACACGTACTATGTGCTCGCGGGTAGTACGCCGGTCCTGGTGCACAACGCCTGCCCGAACCACCTCGCAGATGTGACGGTTTACGATTCAAAGGGAGTTGCGCGCGGGGCAAATCCTGGCGAAGAGGGTCCGGCCACCTACTACGCGGGCCGTGGGATACCAGCAGAGAGGGCGCAGGGCTCATGGAAGGGTGGCATGGCGACCCACACGGAGGCGCGTGCAACTCGCATCGCCGGATCTCCTTGGCCCTACTGGAAGGCTGGCGACGATCCGCTGCTGGGTCGCGCTCCGGCCACCGAAGGCGATACCTACTACGTTGAAGGACAGTTGGCCCCGTGTAGCTGGTGCCAAGTAGCTATGGAAGAGGCGGCCGCCAACACTGGGACGAACTGGGTCTATACCTGGCTTGACGACAGCGGAGCTCGACAATTCTGGTGGCGTGGACCAAATGGCTTTTAGGAGAGTTAAGTGATCTCGATCGTTGCCCGAGCGGCCGGTGTCGAGGAGGAGCTGCCCCTGCTCCTGGTGGGGATCGCGGAGGCGGAGGACGGAGGCGGACGAGCCTTTCACTTCCAGTGTGATCTCCGGAGGAACGAGTACGAGGAAGGCAGCAACTGGCCTGAGGGTGAAAGCTACTGCGTGTCGAACGAGGGTGGTTTTACTCGATTTGGCTGCGTGAGCGAGATTGAGTCAAAGGGCAACGCAATTAGGGTTGTTTTCACCGGGGGGGCTGTTCGTGACCTTCGCTTGGGAGACTCTGAATATGAGTTTCAGATTGCGAGCAAAGAAGTCGATATGGCGGAGATTCTGCGTGAACTCCGCAGGATTCTGACTTGCGGGCGACCTGAATATCATCCCCGATTTTTGGGGATGTAGCCCAAGATTTATCGGAAGTTCGCAGTCTCTTTGGTTGGATTTCCTATTGCTGCCACCTGTGGGTGCTAGCAGCAAAGTGATGTTCCTGAGACGAGCAAATTGGCGGCCCCACCGGTTTTGCTGCCGGTGGGGCCGCTTTCTGTGTGCTGGGAGGGTCTGGCGCCAGTAGTTGACGGCAACGTCAGCGGACGGGTGCTGCACAAAGCGGTGGGTCGTCGCCGTCGTCGGGCCCGGAGGTGACCTCCGAGGGGTTGCGCAGCGCGCGGCCGAGGAGGTCGATGGCGTCGCGCTGGAGGCGGAGGCGGACGTGGGCGTACACCGTGGCGGTGACGCCGATGTGGGCGTGACCCAACAGCTCCTTGATGACGACGAGTTTGATGCCCTGTTCCAGGTGAGTCGCGGTCGAGCGCCGAAGGTTGTGGAAGCGGATCTGTCGGAGGTGTGCGCGGCGGGGTAGTGCGGTGACTCGACGTATGCGGAATCGGGGAGCCGGTCGGCCGACCCGGCATACTGGAGTCTCCGCAGGTCGGGGCGAACCGGTGCCTTCTCGGTGTCCAGGCCCCCCGGTGCTGCGGAACCCCGTCCCGGCCGGTGCCCCTCGTGGGTGCGGGCCGGGGCGGGTCGACCGCTCTATGCTGCCCGTGACCTGACGAACCGTCGGACGGCGCCCGCGGCGGCCGCTCCGGCCCGGAGGCTGGAGGGGGCGACGTGGCGGACGGCCTGCGGCTCGCGATCACCGAACGACAGTGCGGCGACGCCCGGCTGCTCTGGGACTACCTCCGGCTCGGGCACCCGCCGCGGCCCTGCGACGCGGCGATCGTGCTCGGCAGCCACGACCTCGGGGTGCCCGTCCGGGCCGCCGAGCTGTACCGGCAGGGCCTCGCCCCGGTCCTGGTGTTCAGCGGCGGCGCCAACCGCACCAGGCCGGACCTGTTCCCCCGGGGCGAGGCCGTCCGGTTCGCCGAGCGGGCCCGCGAGCTCGGCGTCCCCGACGAGGCGATCCTGCTGGAACCCACCGCGCGGAACACCGGCGAGAACATCACCCTCTCCCGCCAGGCCCTGGCCGACGCCGGGGGCCGGGCCGTCCGCTCGGTGCTGCTGGTCTCGATGCCCTACATGGAACGGCGCGCGTACGGCACCTGCCGCCGGCTCTGGCCGGAGGCCGAGCCGCTCTGCGCGTCGGAGGCGACCCCGCCGGACGCGTACGCGCGGGCCATCGGCGACCACCGGCTGGTGGTGGAGAAACTGGTCGGCACCCTGCAGCGGGTCGTCGAGTACCCGGCGCGCGGATTCGCCGTCGAGCAGTACGTACCGGGGCCGGTCCGGGCGGCGTACCGGCGGCTGGTCGAGGACGGTTTCACCGGGTGGCTCATCCCGGAGCGCGCGCCCTCCTCCTGACGTTCAACTGCTCTCAATCAGAGCGAATCTGACGGTCCATCGAAAGCGGTGCCGTAGGCTCGCCCGCATGAGGCAACGGATACCGCGCTGGGCGTGGTGGGCGTTCGGGGTCACCGCCGTCATGCTCTACCTGGCCGCCGACTGGGCCGACGGAGTGTTCGAGGACGAGACCGCGGGGGGCCAGCTGGGCTGGTACGAGACCAGCCCCTGACCCCCGGGCCCGGTCACCCCGGGCCCGGGTCGGCGGGAAGCCACCACCGCCTGCACCGGTGGACGAACCCCCGCCCGTGCGGGTGCTCGCGCAGATGGACGAGCACCCAGCGCACCGCTGCCGCCTCGGTCTCGCGCATCCCCGACTCGGCGCCGCAGGGCGTGCCGTCCGCCAGCTCGCCCAGGCAGCCGAACCCGTGCACGGCCACGGAGCGGCAGGCCGGGCTCATCCGGCGTCCCCCTGCTGTGCGAGCCGGACGGCCCCCGGGTCGACGTCCCACTCGTACCCGCCGCCGCGCGGCCGCAGCCACCACCTGCCGTCCTGGACGTCCCGGAACTCGCCCACCCGGCCCGTCCTCGTGTCGACCAGGAGCAGGCCGATCTCCGGTGCGCAGGGAATGCCCGGCTCGTCGGTGTCGTGCATCGTGCCGCCGTCCTTCCGTCGGACCGCTTGCGCGGTCCTTACTTTCCGTACCCCAAGCGTTGCCCAACGGAGCTACCATGCACAGCAGGTCGGGGCTTACGCCTGGCTCCGTAAGGAGAAGTGATCTTTTGGGCAGCGAAGTTGACCCCTCGTCGTCCATGGCCGCGCTCTTCGGCGCCCGCGTCCGCAGACTGCGGCTCGCCGCCGGGCTGACCCAGGCCGAGCTGGGCGAGCGGACCTTCACCCACAGCACCCGCATCAACCAGATCGAACGCACCACCGGCCACCGGCCGACCCTCGACCTGGCCAGGGCGCTCGACACCGCGCTCGGGGCGGACGGCCTGTTCACGGACCTGTGGCAGCACGTGAACCGCGAGAGCTTCCCGGACTGGTCGCGGGCGTTCATGGACCGCGAGGCACGAGCGACGGAGATCCGCACCTACATGGCGCAGACCGTGCACGGACTGCTCCAGACCGGGGCGTACGCGCGCGCGATTCTCAGCATCGGCAAATCCCTGAAGACCGAGGAGCAGTTGGCCGAGCGGCTGAACGCGCGGATGAGCCGACAGGACCGGCTGCGCGGGCCGGGGGCGCCGGAGCTGTGGGTCGTCCTGGACGAGGCGGTCCTGATGCGGCCGGTCGGCGGCGGGGAGGTCATGCGTGAGCAACTGGCGCATCTGCTGGACGTCGCCCGCAGCCCGCTGGTCACACTTCAGGTGCTGCCGTTCGACCAGGGCGAGCACCGGGCGATGGGCGGTTCGCTCACTGTCCTGGTGCTTCCCGATGGAGCGGAAGTCGCCTACACCGAGGGCGCCGACTACGGTCGACTGATCGAGGATCCGGCCGAGGTCGAGCCCTACTCGGTGACCTACGATCGCCTCAGGGCGCACGCCCTGCCGCCCAGCCTGTCGCTCAGCATGATCCGATCCGTGATGGAGGGGACCTACAGTGCTTCCCGATCTGCGCGTCGCCGCTTGGCGCAAGTCCAGCTACAGCAATCAGGAGGGCGGAGAGTGCGTCGAGGTGGCCGACGGCTTTCCGGCGGTGGTGCCCGTGCGTGACAGCAAGGACCCGGACGGTCCGGCGCTGGTCTTTCCGGCTGAGGCGTGGCAGCGGTTCGTGACGGCTGCCGGGCGCGGCGACTTCGGCGGGGTCTGACCCGGCGCGGCCGTCCCCGTTTGCCCCTGCGCGGCGTCTGCCTCGGACGTTCGAATCGTGCTTAACCTACAAAAAGCCCGGTTCGGACGGAACAGAGGGGAGCGGCCGTGTCTTCGCGCCTGCTTGCGGTGGCCGTGGGTCTGCTGATGCTGTCGGCCTGTTCCTCGACTCCGCCCAAGGCGGCCCAGCAGTCGCCGACGGCCGGCACCCAAACGCCCTCGGCCACCTCCCAGGAGCCGACCGTGAGCCCGACGCCCAGCCCGAGCGCCACCCCGAGCCCCACCCCGACGCCGAGCCCCAGCCCGAGCCCGTCCGCCGAGCTGACCGCCGCCCAGCTCGCCGGGCGCCGCGTCGTCTACTCGTACCCCGGGCTGACCCCGCCCACCGCGCTGCTCCAGACGATCCGCGAGGGGCGGGCCGCGGGGGTCGTGTTCTTCGGGGAGAACGTGGCCGGCACGACCCAGCTGAAGGCCGTCGTCGAGCAGCTGCGGGCCGCCCAGCGGCAGAGCCCGGTGAAGGAGCCGCTGCTGCTGATGACCGATCAGGAGGGCGGCAAGATCAAGCGGCTGCCCGGGGCGCCGGTGCCGTCGGCCAAGGAGATCGGCCACTCGGCGGACCCGGCCGCCGCGGCGGCCACCTCGGGCACCGGCGCGGGCAAGAACCTCGCCGGTCTCGGCCTGAACGTCAACCTGGCTCCCGTCCTCGACGTCTACGACAAGCCGGGCAACTTCATCGACGCGACGGGCCGTTCGTACAGCAGCAACCCGAGGACGGTCGCCACCCTCGGCACGGCGTTCATCAACGCCCAGCAGAAGGCCGGGGTGGCGGCCACCGCCAAGCACTTCCCGGGCCTCGGCTCGGCGCCTGCGGGCCAGAACACTGACCTCGGCCCGGTCACCCTGCCGATCTCGCTGAAGATGCTCCGCGACGTGGACGAGGTGCCGTACCCGCCCGCGATCGCCGCCGGGGTCAAGCTGATCATGCTGTCCTGGGCGGTCTACCCCGCGTTGGACCCCACCCGCCCGGCCGGGCTGTCGCCGACCGTCGTCCAGCAGGAACTGCGCGGACGCCTCGGCTACCAGGGCGTCACCATCACCGACGCGATCGAGGCCGGCGCGCTGAACGCCTACGGCAACGCCGGTCAGCGTTCGGTCGCCGCGGCCGGCGCCGGGATGGACCTGCTGCTCTGCTCGGCCCGCAGCGTCGCCCAGGGCGACCAGGCCGCCGCCGCTCTCGCCCAGGCCCTGGACGCCGGGAGCCTCGACCGGGCCGCCTTCACCGCCGCCGCCGACCGGGTCACCGCCCTGCGGGCGAGCCTGCACTGACGGCGCGCGATATTCGTTCGCGCCCGGCGCCCGCCGTTTCCTACGATCGAGGCATCACCAAGCGTTGAGCGCCGGGACGCAAGCGGGACTGTAAACCCCGCTCCCTCAGGGATGGCGAGGTTCGCTTCCTCGGCCACGCAATGGTCCGTAGCTCAGTCGGTAGAGCAGCCGTCTCCAAAGCGGCGTGTCGCAGGTTCGAGTCCTGCCGGGTCAGCCACGTCACCACCGGCGATCATCACCACCGGTCGTCCGGTTCCTCCGGCTGTGCCACCCAGCCGGCCGTGAGGACCAGGCGGGAGGTGCGGTGCACGGCGAGGAAGCCGAACGGCCGGTCGACGGTGAACTCCACCGCGCGGACCAGGTACGGCGGCGGCACGGCCGCGCAACCTACCGCCGCGGCGACCGCCGAGACGGCCGCCGCGCGGAACCCTGCGGCGCTGAACGTGGCCGTGGCGGACTGGGCCGCCGACTGCACGGCCAGCGGGAAGCCCGGGGTGATGCCCGGGAAGTGCCCGCGGCTGTCGTCGGAGGCCGTCGCGAGACCGAAGCAGGCGGCGTCCTCCAGCAGGTTGTGGTGGGCCCCGACGGTGAAACGGGGGGCCCGAGCGGTCAGGGTGGACTTGGTCCCGAAGCTCCGCTGCCGGACCACCCGGACGCCGGGGCCCGGGGTGCCGTACGGCAGTGCCTCGCCGGAGACGCGGGGGTACCGACGGGCCAGGACGTCGATCCCGGCCAAGAGGACGTCCCCCGGGCGGGCCGACTCCTCGCCGAGCAGGAGGTGGACGTCGATGCCGCCGGTGCCGAGGACGCGCAGCTCGGACACCGGGCCCGCCGGCGTCTCGGCGACGGCGAGGCGGTCGAGCAGCCGGGTGGTGCGGACCAGCGCCGCGATCTCGCGGTCGGCCCACGGGCCGCTCTCGGGCCACAGCGATCTCGGGGAGAAGCGCCGGATCCATTCGGTGCGGACGGCGAGGGCGCCGGCCAGTACCAGCGCGGTCTCGTCGTCGACGGTGACCGGGAAGCGGTCGATCTGCCCGTCGGTGTGCCGGGCCGCCCAGGCGTCCAGATGCTGCTGGGTGTCGACCTGGGCGAGCCGCTGGTGGACGTGGGCGGGGAGCCGGGCCGTCCAGGTGGGGGAGACCGCCAGATCGCGGTGGGTCCACAGGCCGATCGCGGCGGCCGTGCCGGGCAGCCGGTCCAGGGCGGTGAGCAGCTCGTGGGCGTGCCGAGCGGCGTTCTCGGCGGGCACCCCGACGGCGTCGGCCAACTCCCGGCGGGCCGGACCCTCGGCGCCGTCCGCGAGCGCGGCGAGCAGCGGCCACAGGCCGGCGGCCGAGAAGACCGTGCCGCTGGCGGTGTCGGCGCTCCGGGCCCAACGGGCCGTCAGCGTGTTGACGGCCCGTACTGCGTAGTCCGACAGCATGTTTCCCCACCTCTGGTGTTCCGATCGGCCGAGACTACGGCCGGTGGGCGGTGCGCCGCCAGGAGATATCCGGTGTCGGTGGCGGCTGCGACGATGGTCCGATGACCGACCCCACCCCCGCCGTCGCCGCGTACTGGGATGCGGCCGCGCCCGCCTTCGACGACGAGCCGGACCATGGCCTGCGAGCCGCTCCGACCCGCGCCGCCTGGGCCCGGCTGCTCGACGCCTGGGCGCCGGCCGGGCCACCGGCCGACGTCCTCGACGTGGGCTGCGGTACCGGCTCGCTGTCGCTGCTGCTGGCCGCCGCCGGGCACCGGGTGACCGGGGTGGACCTGGCCCCGCGGATGCTGGAGCAGGCCCGCGCCAAGCTGGCGGCCGCCGGGCTGCCGGGGCGGTTCCTGGCGGGCGACGCGGCCGCGCCGCCGACCGGCGGGGAGCTGTTCGACCTGGTGCTCTGCCGCCACCTGGTGTGGACGCTGCCGGATCCGGCCGGCGCGCTGCGTGCGTGGGTCGCACGGCTGCGGCCGGGCGGCCGGCTGGTGCTGGTCGAGGGCCGCTGGCGCGAGTCCGGGCAGGCCGGGGTCCCGTACGTGGCGGGGGCCGAGTCGCTGCCGTGGAACGGCGGGGTGACCGCCGCGGATCTGACCGCCGCCGTGCGGCCGTTGGTGCGGGAGCTGCGGATCGAACCGCTCGGTGGTGTCGACGACCTGTGGGGCGGCCCGGTGACGGACGAGCGGTACGCGCTGGTCGCCGGTGTCTGACGGTCCGACAGTTGCATTCCAACGGGTCGGGCCCCCGCCGCGGGGTGGCGGCGGGGGCCCTGCGGGCGCCGCGGTCAGTGCACGGTGCCCGCGTAGCGGCGGGTGAAGCGGGTGCCGGTGGCGGCCGTGACGGTGACGTCGTAGCGGCCCTGGTTCAGCGGCCAGTCGACGACGGCGGAGGAGTTCGCGGCGACCCAGACGGTCTTCGGCTGCCCGCCGAAGTCGTTCGGGGCGACGGTGAAGGACACCGCCGTCCCGCCGCCGTTGGACAGCCGCAGGCAGACCTTGCCGGTCTGGACGGTCGCCGTGACGGCGGGTACCGCGATGTCGTCCTGGCCGGCCCGCACGACCGACCCGGCGAACCGGCGGACGAACCCGTCGGGGCCGTGCACGGTGAAGTCGTACCGGCCGTCGGTCGCCGAGGCGTCCCAGGTGTACGTCTTCGAGGCGCCCGGGGCCACCGTGAACGGCGTACCCGCGAAGGCGTACACGATGTTCGGGTACACGGTGTACGGGAAGGCCACCGAGCCGGAGTTGGCCAGCGTGCAGGTCACGGCGCCGGTCGCCCGGTCGACGGTGACGCCGGCGCCCGGGCGGTACGGCAGCCGGCGGTGCGGGCGCTCGCCGGGCTCCTGGGGCGGCAGCGCCTGGGCTCCGACGGCGGGCAGCTTGACGGCGGGCAGGCTCGCGTTCGCGTCGGCCTTGGCCATCAGGGCGACCGTGTCGGGCAGCGCCGGGAGCGAGTAGTCGGGCGCGGTGAAGTCGAAGCAGCTGGTCAGGTCGCCGCAGACGGCCCGGCGCCAGGCGGAGATGTTCGGCTCCTGGACGCCGGTCACCACCTCCAGGAAGCGCAGCACCGAAGTGTGGTCGAAGACCTGGGAGTTGACGTACCCGCCGCGCGACCAGGGCGACGCGACCCACAGCGGCACCCGGTTGCCGAGGCCGATCGCCCGGCCCTGGGTGTACTCCTCGGGGGTGCCGGGCTCGGGGGTGGGCGGCACCATGTGGTCGAAGTAGCCGTCGTTCTCGTCGTACATGACGAGGAAGACGGTGTGGTTCCAGACGTCGGGGTTGGACATCAGGGATTGGAGTGCGGTGTTGACCCAGTGGGCGCCGTAGGCCGGTCCGGCGTTGGGGTGTTCCGAGAAGAGGTAGGGGGCGACCAGCCAGGAGACGGTGGGGAGGGTGCCGTCCTTGCAGTGGGCGTCGAAGGCGGCCGGGTCGAACTTGGTCATCGCGTTGACGTACCGCGGGTCCGTGGCGGGGAAGTTGTGGAACTGCTTGAAGTACGACAGGGCGTTGTCGTCGTAGTCGCCGGTCCGGTCGTCCTTGCTCGGGTTGTGGTAGACCCGCCAGCTGACGCCTGCGGACTGGAGCCGCTCCGCGTAGGTGGTCCAGTCGGCGACCGGGTTGTCGGTGACCGGGGTGTTGTCGATCCACGGGCCGGTGGTGCCGTCCCGCCCCGGGCCGCAGGTGCCGGTCCACAGGTAGAGGCGGTTGGGGTCGGTCGGGCCGGCCAGCGAACAGAAGTACGCGTCGCAGAGGGTGAACGCGTCGGCCAGCGCGTACTGGTAGGGGATGTCGGCACGGGTGAAGTACCCCATGGTGCGCTCGCCCTTGGCGGCTATCCACTTGTTCATGGCGCCGTTGTTGACGGCCTGGTGGCCGGTGGCCCAGTCGTGGGCGAGGCCGGCCGCGTTCTGGGCGTTGTACTTGGTGGTGTCCATCCGGTACGGGAGCATGACGCCGCCGTCGCTGCGTCCGGCGTCGGGCTGGCGGAACACGTTGCCGCCGTCGGGGAACTGGAGGGCCTGCTTGTCGCCGAAGCCGCGGACGCCGTTCAGGGTGCCGAAGTAGTGGTCGAAGGAGCGGTTCTCCTGCATCAGGATCACCACGTGCTTCACATCGGCCACGGTGCCCGAGGTGGTGGCGGCCCGGGCGGTGCCCGGCAGGCCGACCACGGCGGCCGCGCCGGCGGCGGCGGTCGCCGAGACGAAGGTGCGGCGGCTGAGCTGGGGAGTCATCGGTCGGCCTCTCAGAGGGTGAAGGTGGCGACGGCGGCGGCGGTGTCCGAGGGCCACTCGTTGGCGGCGGTGCTCGGGTCGGGCTGCGGCCAGCCGGTGGCCAGGGTGTGCGCCTCCAGGAGGCCGAGCGGGCCGGCGAACTGGACCTGGTCGATCCGGTCCTGCGGCTCGGCCTTGGCACCGCGCACCTTGCGCGTCGGCGACCAGGTGTTTCCGGGGGAGGCGGCCGGGTCCGGGTGGGCGAGCCGGTAGGCATCCGTCAGGCCGGCGTTCTGCAGCGCCACGGTGACCGGCCAGGCGAGCGCGGTGACGCCGCCGTGCGCGGCGGCGGTGGCGGGTGTCCAGTCCAGGTGCGACGGCGAGGCCAGGCCCGCGGCCAGCACCACGGCCCGGCCCGCGGTGATGTCGGCCTGCACGGCGGCGGCCAGCGCGGTGGCCTGTCGGCCGCGGGTGGAGGCGGTCTCGCTCGCGACCGTCGCGGCCGCCGTGCGGCCGTCCTGCACGGCGTACGGGCCGTAGTCGGTCTCGTTCAGGTGCGCGGCCCAGAAGCGCACGCTCCGGCTGCCCGGCAGCTGGAGGGTGACGCCGGCGGCGGGCAGTGCGGCGGTGGTGCCGGTGACCGCGGTGAGCGGGTAGCGGCTGACGATCCCGACGCTGCCGGTGGACTGGTGGGCGTACCAGCCGAGGGCGCCCGCGAGCGCGGTGGCGGCGGTGCCCGCGGTCTCCTGGAGGGCCACCACGTCGAGGCCCTGGGTGAGGATCACCCGGAGCTGCTTCTCCAGGCCGTCGTCGACGTGGGTGCCGGCGTCCCAGAGGTTCCACGCGGCCGTCTTGAGCCGCAGCGGGCCGGCCGGGGCGCGGACCGGGATCTGCACGGTGACGGTGTCGGTGTTGCCCGCGGCGTCCTTCACCCCGACGGTGAGCACGGACGGGTCGGCGGGGGCGGTGGCGGGCGCGGTGCCGGTGACCGTGCCGTCGGCGGCGACGGACAGCCACGCGTCGCCCGCGATCTTCCGGAAGACGGGGGCGCCCGAGGAGCGCATCCACAGGCCGCCCAGCTTGACGCTCACCGCCGCGCCGGGTGCGACCTGGGTGGCCGTCAGGGCGTCCACCGCGGCGTGCGGGCGGGGGACGACCGGCTTGGGCCGGAAGCTGAACGGCGCGGTCTGCGCCAGGATCCCGTACCCGTCCTTGGCCAGCAGGTACGCGGTGTACGGGCCGCCGGTCAGCGCGGAGGTGTCCAGCTGGACGTCGCCGGATCCGCCGGGGGTGTACTTCCACAGCAGCGAGGAGCCGGTGCCGGGCTGCCGGGTGCCGTCGTAGACGCCCACCCAGTTCTTCGCGTCGGGCGCGTCGGTGGTCCAGTGGAAGGTGAGCTTGTCGCCTTCGGTGGGGCTGGGGGGTGTGGAGAGGACGAGGGAGGATCCTGTCGCCACGGGGGTCCTGTCCGCCGCGCCAAGTCCGGTGCGGCTGAGTCGAGTTGGCTGTACAACTGACTCAATTCACTCTAGACGCAGCGGACTTCGGATGAACAGGGTGTGACCGGCCGTCGGGAGTTGCGGTAACTCGCGTCGCAGGCGTCCTGATCGGCCGGATCGTGCTCGACCGGCGGCGGGCCTACCGGCCGGCCGCCGGACTCGTCAGTGGCCGCCGCGCAGGTTGAGCACCACCACCCCGACGATGATCAGCGCGACGCCCAACCACTGGGCCCGGACCAGGGACTCGCCGAACGCGACCACGCCGATGCCGGCCACCGCGGCCGTCCCCGCACCGGACCAGACCGCGTAGGCGACCGAGACCGGGATGTGCCTGAGCGCCCTGCCGAGCAGCACGAAGGACAGCGCGTAGCCGAGACCCACCCCGAGGCTCGGCCACAGCCGGGTGAAGCCCTCGGTCAGCTTGAGGCAGCTGGTGGCACAGACCTCGCTCACGATCGCCAGGGCGAGCAGCAGGTACGGCATCAGACCGCTCGGGCCGCGGTGAGCCCCGCCAGCAGGCCGAGGTCGGCCAGTTCCAGGCTCTCCAGCAGGGTGATCCGCTCGGCGGCCGGGATCGGTACGGTCGAGGGCACCGCCAGCACCGCGCAGCCGGCCGCGTGCGCGGAGGCGACGCCGGTCGGGGTGTCCTCGACGGCCACGCAGGCGGCCGGGTCGAGGCCGAGGCGCTCGGCTGCGGCCAGGTACGGTGCCGGGTCGGGCTTGGTGCGCTCGGTGTCCTCGGCGGCCAGCGTCACGGTGAACCACTGGCGGCCGATGCTGCCGAGCACCAGCTCCACCACCCGGCGCGGGGAGGCCGAGACCAGGGCGGTGGGCACCTCGGCCGCCTGAAGTGCGGCCAGCAGGGCGAGCGCGCCGGGCCGGGGCACCACCTCGGCGGCGACCTTGCGGCTGAACGACTCGTTCAGCCGCTCGACCAGCTCCTGCTCGGCACGCCCGGTACCGCTCACGCGGTGCAGGTGGGCGGCGGTGTGCTCGACCGCCCGGCCGAGCACCTCGGGCAGGTCCCGGTCGGTGAGGGTGAGGTCGAGTTCCTCGGCCAGCTCGGCGGCGGACTGCCACCAGAGGTGTTCGGTGTCGACCAGGGTGCCGTCCATGTCGAACAGGACGGCGGCGGGGCGCGGAATCGGGCTGGCAGGCATGGCGGTACCTTCGGTGGAGATCGGTGGGGAGCGGTGGTCCGGGCGACGCGGCCGCTCAGGAGACGCGGCGGTCGACCAGCACCGGCCGCTCCGGCAGGGCGAGGTCGGCACGGGAGCCTATCGGCAGCGCCGCGGCGAGCTCGGTCGCCAGGTCGGCCTTGACCGAGGTCCCGTCCGCCAGCCGGACGGTCAGCCGGGTCACGGCGCCCAGGAACGACGCCCCGACCACCTGTGCGTGGCCGCCCGCGGCGGGCCGCAGGGTGACGTTCTCCGGCCGGACCAGGACGTCCAGCGGACCGTCGGCGGGGATCGTGCCGTCCACCGCGTGGCGGCGGCCGAGCACCTCGACCCCGTCGGCCGCCCGGACGGCGGGTATCCGGCTCATGGTGCCGACGAACTCGGCGACGAACGCGGTGGCCGGGCGGGCGTACAGCTCGGACGGGGCGGCGCACTGCTCCAGGCGGCCGCTGCGCAGCACCGCGACACGGTCGGCCATCGACAGTGCCTCCTCCTGGTCGTGGGTCACGAACAGGGTGGTGATGCCGAGTTCCTGCTGGAGGCGGCGGATCTCCTCGCGGAGGTTGAGCCGGACCTTGGCGTCCAGGGCGGAGAGCGGCTCGTCGAGCAGCAGCACCCGGGGCTGCAGGGCCAGTGCCCGGGCCAGCGCGATGCGCTGCTGCTGGCCGCCCGACATCTGGTGCGGGTAGCGGTCGGCGTGCTGCGGCAGGCCGACCAGCTCCAGCAGCTCCTTGGCGCGCTTGCGGCGCTCGGCCTTGCCGACGCCCCGCATCCGCAGCCCGAAGGCGACGTTGTCGGCGGCGGTCAGGTGCGGGAAGAGGCTGTACGACTGGAACACCATGCCCGCGTCACGGCGGTGCGCCGGGATCCTGGTGATGTCCTCGCCGTCGACCAGGACCTGGCCCGAGTCGTGCTGCTCGAAGCCGGCCAGGATTCGCAGCGCGGTGGTCTTCCCGCAGCCGGACGGGCCGAGCAGGGCGAGCAGCTCGCCGGGGTGGACGGTCAGGTCCAGCCCGTCCAGCGCGGTGGTGGCGCCGAACGAGCGGCGCAGCGAACGGAATTCGACGGTCGCGCTGCCGGGTGCGAGCGGCACACCGGCGACGGGGGCGGTAACCGTGGTCATGGGGGATGTCTCCGCTGGTGGTTCAGGAGTGGGCGGGCTTGTGGCGGCGCTCGCGGCCGGCCGCGGCCAGCAGGAGCAGCAGGACCCAGGTGATCAGGAGGCTGAGCACCGAGACCGCGACGGACATCTGGCCCTGGCTGTTGCCGACCGCGTAGATCCAGACCGGGAACGGCTGGTAGCCGAGGATCGAGGCGGCGGTGAACTCGCCGAGCACCAGGGCGAGGGTCAGGAAGGAGGCGTTCAGCAGGGCGCCGCGCAGGTTGGGCAGAATCACCGTGAAGACCGAACGCGGCCAGCTCGCACCGCAGTTGCGGGCGGCCTCGACCAGGGTGCGGACGTCCACCGAGCGCAGTCCGGCGTCCAGGGCGCGGTAGGCGAGCGGCAGCGCCATCAGCACGTACGCGAGCACCAGCACGATCGGGAACTCGGGCTGCTGGATGAACACGAAGGTCTGGAAGAACGGCGTGTCCATCAGGTAGTCCGGGCCCCAGCGCAGGACGCCGATCATGCCGGCGGTGAGTGCCACCGGGGGCACCACCAGCGGCAGGGTGCAGAGCACTTCGAGCACCGTGCGCAGCCGGGGCGAGCCCAGCCGGGCGGCGATCATCGCGGGCACCAGCAGCAGCAGGAGCAGGACCACGGTGGCCAGGGCCAGCTTCAGGGTCAGCCAGAGGCTGTCGGTGAAGCCCTCGGCGCCGAGCAGGCCGGTGTAGGCCTGGAAGCCGATGCCGTTCTTGTCGCTGATGGAGAACCAGACGGAGGCGCCCATCGGGATCAGGAAGTACAGCGCCGCCACCAGCAGCACGAGGCCGCGGCCGGGCTGGATCCGGCCGAGCCGGGAGCGGGAGGTCAGCTGAGCCATCGGGCGCTCCGGCGCTGGAGGGGCAGGTAGATCGCCATCACCAGGACGGCGACGATGATCATGTCGAGGCTGAGGGCGAGCGCGAGGTTGCCCTGGCCGACCAGCACGTTGCCGGAGAGCGCGTCGGCGATCTGGCGGCTGATCAGGGGCACGGTCGCGCCGACCATCGCGGCGGCCGTCGCGTACGCCGCGAAGGCGCTGCCGAACAGCAGCACGAAGCCGCCGAGCAGCGAGGGCAGCAGGATCGGCAGGGCGACGTACCGCCAGTACTGCAGGCCGGTGGCCCGGTTGTTCTGGGCCGCCTCGCGCCACTGGACCCGCAGGCCGTCCAGGGCCGGGGTGATGGTGAGCACCATCAGCGGGATCAGGAAGTACAGGTAGGCCACCGTCAGGCCGGTGAAGCTGTAGAGCGTCCAGCCGTGGTCGGTCAGGTGGAACAGCTTGGTCAGCTCGCCGGCGTTGCCCAGGGTCGCCACGAAGGCGAAGGCGAGCGGCAGGCCGCCGAAGTTGGCGAGCACGCCGGAGGCGGTCAGTACCGCCTCGCGCAGCATCCGGAACCGGGAGCCGACCACGGCCTGGGCGATCGGCAGGCCGACCAGGGTGCCGATCAGCGCGGTCAGCGCGGACAGCTTGACGCTGCTGACCAGGGCGGTCCAGTACGCACCGGAGACCGAGTCGGTGATGTTGGCGGTGGTGAAGCCGCCGGCGCCGGTCTCCGCGTCACTGGAGAGGGTGAAGGCGCCGATCACGATGGCGACGGCCGGGAGGCCGAAGGCGATCGCGAAGAACGCGAACAGCGGGAGGGTGGCCGTCCAGGAGCCGCCGCGGGGGCCGCGGCGCTTCCTGGCGTGCGAACGGGAGGGGGCGGGGGTTGCGGTGCCGGACGCCCCGGGGCCGCCACTGAGGTTGTCAGTGGCGGCCGGGGTCGGCACCGGGGTGGGAGCCGTGGTCATGTCTGTGATCAGCCTGCGATCGCCTTGGTCCAGTTCTCGGTCACGACCTTCTTCGCGGCCGTGATCTGGTCCTGGGTCGGGAAGGTGGTGAAGGGCTTCTCGACGGTCGGCAGCTTGGCGGCGGCCGCGGCGTCGAGGGTGCCGTCCTTCTTCAGGGCGTCGAAGAGGGACGGGGTGGCGTAGCCGCCGAGGAAGAGGTTCTGGCCCTCGGCGCTGAACAGGTACTCCTGCCACAGCCGCGCGGCGGCCGGGTGCGGGGCCCACTTGTTGATGCCCTGGTTGTAGTACTGGGCGTACGAGCCGTCGGACGGGACGGCGACCTGCCAGTCGATGCCCTTGCCCTTGAACTCGTCGGTGTAGCCGGCGTTCAGGTAGGACCAGTCGATCGAGATCGGGGTCTCACCCTTCTCGACGGTGGCCGGGGTGGACTCGACCGGCACGAAGTTGCCGCTCTGCTTGAGCTTGGCGAAGAAGTCGATGCCGGGCTGGATGTTGTCCAGCGAGCCGCCGTTGGCGAGGGCCGCCGCGTACACGCCGCCGAAGGCCGAGCCGGACTTGGTCGGGTTGCCGTTCAGGGCGACCTTGCCCTTGTACTCGGGCTTCAGCAGGTCCGCGAAGGTCTTCGGGCAGACCGGGATGGCCTTGGCGTCGCAGCCGATCGAGATGTAGCCGCCGTAGTCGTTGACGGTGAGGCCGGTGGCCTCCTTCATGGTGGCCGGGACCTTGTCGAAGTTCGCCACCTTGTAGGGGGCGAGCAGGCCGTCCTTGGCGGCCGAGACGGCGAAGGCGCTGCCCAGGTCGACGACGTCGGGGGCGCGGTCCTGGCCCTTGCGGGAGGTGATCGCGTTGATCTCGTCCTGGCTGGAGCCGTCCGGGTTCTCGTCCTCGATCTCGATGCCGTACTTGGCCTTGAACGAGTCCATGATCTTGCCGTAGTTCGCCCAGTCCTTGGGCAGCGTGATGACGTGCAGCTTGCCCTCCTTCTTGGCGGCGGCGACCAGGGCGTCCATCCCGCCGAAGTCGGCGGCCGAGGTGGCGTCCTTGGCCTCCTTCTTCGCGCCGACGGCGGTGTCACCGGACTTGGCGGAGGTCCCCGCCGAGCCGCAGGCGGAGAGGGAGAGCGCGGCGGCGGTCAGCACGGCCGCGAGGGCGGCGGCACGAGGGCGGTACACGGTCACGGGTGGTTCTCCTGAATGAGGTGAACAGGCGGGGAGAGTTCGCGAAGGTGGGTCAGCTGACGCTGAGCCAAGTTGGCTGGCCAACTTGTGCTGACGGGGGTAAGTACGCCCGAGTCCGGTGACGGGAAGGTGAACGGCCGACCCGGAACAGGGGTCGGCTGCCGGAACGGTCGAATCCCGTCCGTTCACGGACATCCGCAGCGGCTACAGTCGGTGGCGTCCCGCGCGACACCACTGCCCGGGCCGCCACCCCAGGAGGGACCCTTGACCGACGTGGCACTCGACCAGGACCGCGCCGCCGGCTCGCTCTACCGCCGGGTGGCCGCCGACCTGCGCGAAGCGATCACCTCAGGCAGCTACGGCGAGGCCGGCCGGCTCCCCGCCGAAGGCGCGCTCGCCGAGCAGTACGGGGTGTCCCGGGGCACCGTGCGGCAGGCCCTCGCGATGCTCAGGGCCGACGGACTGGTCACCTCGCGTCGCGGCACCCGCCGGGTCGTCCTCGGCACCGCCCGGGTGCAGAGCTTCTCCGAACTCCTCAGCTTCACCCACTGGGCCCGCTCCATGGGGGAGGAGCCCGGCGGCCGGCTGGAGTCCCTGATCCGCCGCCCCGCGGACGCCGCCGAACGCGAGCACCTGCGGCTCGAACCCGGCACCGAGGTCTACGTGACCCTGCGGCTGCGCACCCTGTCCGGTACCCCGGTGATGGTCGAGCGCACCGTCTATCCGCCCCGGGTCGGCGAGGTGGTCGCCAGACTGCCCGCCGACGTGGTCTCGCACACCGAGCCCCTGCGCGAGCACGGCATCCTGTTCACCGACGCCGACCACACCATCGACGTGGTCGCGGCCAACGCCGACGACGCCCGGCTGCTCGGCTGCCGCCGGGGCAGCCCGCTGCTGCGGGAGCGCCGCCGCACCACCGACCCCACGGGAACCCCGGTCGAGTGGTCCCAGGACCGTTACCTGCCCGGCACGGTGGCCTTCAGCGTCCACAACTCCCTGGCGGCCTCGGCGCTCTCGCGCCACACCCGCGCCGACGACTGACCGCGCCCGGTGCGCCCGGCGGCCCTTCGGGTGGACGGGGGTGCGCGGGCGGCCGGTCGTGCGGGGTATCCGTGCGCATCCCAGGAGGATGGGACCCTCAGGGCGCTACCCTGACGGCCAGTGTGATGATCTGCCTTTAGGGGATGGTGCTGTGACGTCACGTCAGGAAATCTCGACCCTGCCCGAGCCCGACCCCGCCGAGCAGGGGGAATGGGAACGCCTGGGAGTCGACACCAGCGCGCCGCACTCGGCGCGGGTCTACGACTACTGGCTCGGCGGCAAGACCAACTTCGCCCCCGACCGCGCGATGGGCCAGGCCTTCGAGGAGGCCATCCCCAGCATCCGCGCGATGGCCAAGGAGAACCGCGCCTTCCAGGGCCGGGCCGTCCGCCACCTGGCCCGGGAGCACGGCATCCGCCAGTTCCTCGACCTCGGCACCGGCATCCCGACCTCCCCCAACACCCACGACATCGCCGAGGCCGTCAGCCCCGGCACCCGGGTGGTCTACGTCGACAACGATCCGATCGTGCTGGCCCACGCCCGTGCGCTGATGGTGAGCACTGCGGGCGCCCGCACCACCTACCTCCACGCGGACCTGCGCAAGCCCGCCGAGCTGCTGGCCGACCCCGAGCTCACCGCCACCCTGGACCTCGACCGGCCGGTGGGCCTGCTGCTGATCGCCGTCCTGATGCTGATCGCCGACGAGGACGACCCGTGGGGCAAGGTCGCCGAACTGCGCGACGCGCTCCCGTCCGGCAGCTGCATCGCGCTGACCCATCCCACCCAGGACTTCGACCCCGAGACCGTGGCCACCGTCGCCGCCGCCGCGCAGCAGGGCGGGATGACGCTGGTGCCGCGCACCCGGGACGAGGTCACCCGGTTCTTCGACGGCTGGGAGCTGCTGGAGCCCGGCGTCTCCCCGGTGATGGCCTGGCGCCCCGACGGCGAACCGCCGGCGGACCCGACCGCCGCGTACTACTGGGGCGCCGTCGCCCGCAAGAAGTAGGCCTGCGGACCGTCGGGCCCGCACCGCGGCGGTGCGCGGCCCGACGGCGAGCCGCCTCAGCGCCTCAGCACATCAGCGCGGCGAGCAGCGGCCGGAAGTGCGCGAAGCCCGGGATCCGGGCGCCGGCGTCCTTGGCCTGCTCGTCCCAGCGGCGGACGGCCACCGCGTCCGCGGCCCCCGGCAGCGCGGCGAACCCGGCCGCCTCGCGCTCGTCCATCGGCCCGCCCTGCACCCGCAGGGTGTACTCCGAGGCCTCCGACAGTCGCTCCCGGTACCCCGGCTCCACCGCGCAGAGATAGCGCTTGGCGGCCACGTGCAGCCGGACCGGCTCCGTCACCTCGGGGCCGAACCACCGGCCCAGCCAGTCGGCGCCGGTGTGGCTGTGCCGGTTGTCCCGGCCCTGCATCAACTCCAGCCCCGAGCCGTTGAAGTGGCCGACGTCGTGCAGCAGTGCGGCCGCGACCAGGTGCGGCGGCGCGCCGGCCGCCTCGGCCAGTGCGCCGGCCTGCAGCATGTGCTGGGCCATGGTCACCTCCTCGCCCAGGTACTCGGCGGCGCCCTCGCCCTCGAACAGCTGCTCAAGGGTGTCCAGCGCGGCCGACCTCCGGTGCAGCACGGCCAGGGTGCTCGCCAGCGAGTCCAGGTCGGCGTAGCAGCCCTGCAGGTGGCGGTGGCCGTCCTGCTCGAAGGCCGTCCGGGCGTGCAGCAGCCGGGTGTTGTCGAAGATCAGGCAGTCGCCGGGCCCGAGCCGGAAGGTCAGCCGGAGCTCCGGGCGCAGGGTGATCGCGGCGAACCGGCGGTACGCGGCGTAGAAGGCGTCCAGCTCGGCGGCGGGCAGCCGCAGGGTGCCGATCGAACGGTTGTTGAACCGGACCTCGCGGATCCGCCCGCGCGGGTCGGTGCCGATCAGCGGCTGCTCCGCGGACAGCTCGGTGCGGCGGTCCCGGAAGACGAACGGGACGGGAGTCGCGGTGAGGACCGCGAAGTCCGCCGGGTGCTCGGTGCGCAGCAGGTCGGCCGCGCGGAAGCCGTCCACCAGGCCGGAGTCGCCGCCGGTCGCGTCGTTGCGCAGGCAGTGCAGCAGCTGGAGGGTCGGCACCGGGTCGCGGTACGGGTTGTCGGTGTGCGGGGCGATGGCGGCGCTGGTGAAGGCCAGGTTGTTGGGGTCCGGCTCGATCCGGACGTCGAACAGCTCCCCGTAGTTGGTCCTCCGGACGTACCCGAAGGTGCGGGCCACCTCCAGCACCTGCCGGTCCTCGCCCGGCACCCCGCGCAGCACCGCGAAGCCCAGGTGCCGGACGGCGCCCAGCACCGCCGCCCGCTCGGCCGGATCGGCCAGGTACGCCGTCCAGTCCGCCTCCGGCAGGCCGCGGGTGAAGTCCGCCGCCGCCCACAGCCGCTTGCCCTGTTCGGTGCGCCCGTCGACCTCACCCGCCTCGTCCAGCCAGCCGAGCGGGTACGCGGAGCGGTGGCCGTCGGACCAGCGCACCTCCAGCCGCCCGTCCCGCTCGACCTCCTCGACGGCGGCCAGACCGTCGGGCAACTCGCCGATCTGGAACAGCTTCTGCCCGTTGCGCGGGTCACGGCACTCGGTGCACGGGCAGTTGTCGCGCAGCCAGTACGGGGACAGGGTCATCGTCTCTCGACTCCTCACGGTGCGTCAGTTGTACAGACAACTTTTCTGCACCCCGACCCTGCCGAAGCACGGTGATGGCGACCCGTCCAGCAGATGTCCGGCGAGCGAACAGCGGACCGTGCGCGCGATAACCCTCCGGGTGCCGGAGGCGGGCTGCGCCAGGCGGCGAGCAGGTCGGGCGCGACGCCGGGGCATGCACCATCGCTCACCTGCTGTAGTGGTGTGAACCCGGACGGATGCGGGGGCAAGTCCGCCGCATCGCGGTCTGCCGGCGGGCGGAGCGGCCTCGGTAGAGTGCGGCCCATGAGCGACGGCGTGGTGCTGCACATCGGGGGCCGGGTGCTGGTCGGCCCCGAGGAGGTCCGGGACGAGCTGTGGGTGGTCGACGGGCGGGTGACCTTCGACCGGCCCGCGCACGCGGCCGACGTCCGGACGGTGACCGGCTGGGTGCTGCCCGGCCTGGTGGACGCGCACTGCCACGTCGGCCTGGACGCGCACGGCGCCGTGGACGCCGCGACCAGCGAGAAGCAGGCGCTCACCGACCGTGACGCCGGCACCCTGCTGATCCGGGACGCCGGTTCGGCCGCCGACACCCGCTGGATCGACGACCGCGAGGACCTGCCCCGGATCATCCGGGCCGGCCGGCACATCGCCCGCACCCGCCGCTACATCCGCAACTACGCGCACGAGATCGAGCCCGGCGACCTGACCGCGTACGTCCGCCGGGAGGCCCGGCGCGGTGACGGCTGGGTGAAGCTGGTCGGCGACTGGATCGACCGCGACCGCGGTGACCTGGCGGCCTGCTGGCCCGGGGACGCGCTGAAGGAGGCGATCGCCGCGGCGCACGCCGAGGGCGCGCGGGTGACGGCGCACTGCTTCGCGGCCGAGTCGCTGCCCGACCTGCTGGCGGCCGGGATCGACTGCGTCGAGCACGCCACCGGCCTGACCGAGGAGTTGATCCCGCAGTTCGCCGAGCGCCAGGTGGCGATCGTCCCGACGCTGGTCAACATCGCCACCTTCCCGGGCCTGGCCGCGGGCGGCGAGAGCAGGTTCCCGGCCTGGTCGGCGCACATGCGGCGGCTGCACGCGCGCCGGTACGACACGGTCGGCGCGGCCCGGGACGCGGGCATCCCGATCTTCGTGGGGACCGACGCGGGCGGCTCGCTGGCGCACGGCCTGGTGGCCGAGGAGGCGGCGGAGCTGGTGAAGGCCGGGCTGTCGGCCACCGAGGCGCTGGACGCGGCCAGTTGGCGGGCCCGCGCCTGGCTGGGCCGGGACGGGCTGACCGAGGGGGCGCCGGCCGACCTGGTGGTCTACGCCGAGGACCCGCGGGCGGACATCCGGGTGCTGGCCGATCCGCGCCTGGTGGTGCTCCGGGGGCGGATCGTCGGCTGACGTTGGGCCGATAGGGTGGCGGTATGGCACCGCGTCCCCTCCACGAGATCGTCGAACCCGGCTGGGCCGAGGCCCTGCAACCGGTGGCCGGGCGGGTCGCCGCCATGGGCGACTTCCTGCGCGCCGAGCTGTCGGCCGGCCGTACCTATCTGCCCTCCGGGCCGAACGTGCTGCGGGCGTTCCAGCAGCCGTTCGACCAGGTGCGGGTACTGATCGTCGGTCAGGACCCGTACCCGACGCCGGGGCACGCGGTCGGCCTGAGCTTCTCGGTGGCGCCGGAGGTCCGGCCGATCCCCGCCAGCCTGGTGAACATCTTCCAGGAGTACGGACGCGACCTCGGCCACCCCGCGCCCGCCAACGGCGACCTCACCCCGTGGGCCGAGCAGGGCGTGCTGCTGCTCAACCGGGCGCTGACCACCGCCCCGCGCAACCCGGCCGCGCACCGCGGCAAGGGCTGGGAGGAGGTCACCGAGCAGGCGATCCGGGCGCTGGTGGCGCGCGGCGGCCCGCTGGTGGCGATCCTCTGGGGGCGTGACGCCCGCAACCTGCGCCCCGTCCTGGGCCAGGTGCCGTCGGTGGAGTCCGCGCACCCGAGCCCGATGTCGGCCGACCGGGGCTTCTTCGGCTCCCGCCCGTTCAGCCGGGCCAACGACCTGCTGGTCCGCCAGGGCGCGCAGCCCGTCGACTGGCGCCTGCCGTAACCGCCGGCCCGGCCCGCAGGACCGGGTCCTGCGGGCCGGGCCGGGACGGCCCTACGGCAGCGGGACCTGGGCGAGCGGCCGCGGGGTGGTCCCGCGCAGGGCGCCGGTGACCGCGTCGCGCCAGATCGGGCCGGCCACGGTGCCGCCGGACGCCGAGCCGACGGACTTCCCGCCGATCCTCCGGCCGTTCAGCGAGGCCTGGTTGTCGGTGTCGCCGACCACGGTGGCGGCCGCCAGTTCGGGGGTGTAGCCGACGAACCAGACCTGCTTGGAGCCGTTGGTGGTACCGGTCTTGCCGGCACTGTCACGGTCGTCCAGGCCGGCCCTGGTGCCGGTGCCGTCCTGCACCACGCCCTTGAGCATGGTGGTGAGGGCGTCGGCGGTCTGCGCCGACATCGCCTGCCCGCAGCCGGCGGCGGGGACCTTCAGCGCCCGGCCGTCCGCCGTGGTCACCGAGGCGATCGCGACCGGCCTGCAGTAGGTGCCGTGCGCGGCGAACGCGGCGTAGGCGCTCGCCATGTCCAGCGGGCTCAGGCTGTTGCTGCCGAGCGCCATCGACGGCACCGCGTCCAGCTTCGTGCCGCCGGCCTGCTGGGTGATCCCCAGCCGGTTGGCCATCTGCGCCACGGTGCACAGGCCGATCTCGCCCTCCAGCGCGGCGAAGTAGGTGTTCACGGACTTGGCCATCGCGGGGCCCATGGTGAACGGGCCGGACAGGTCGCTCTCGTCGTTGTGCACCTCGCCGCCCTGCGGGTAGCGGCCGCCGTCGCAGTTCTTCATGGCCGGCCACGGCATGCTGTACGGGGACGGGTACGACTGCGCCGGGGTGAGGCCGCCGTCCAGGGCGGCCGCGGCCACGATCGGCTTGAAGGTCGATCCGGTGGGGAACCCGAGCCCGCCGCCCATCGCCTTGCCGACGTTGAGGTTGATCAGGGTCTGGTCGGCGCCGAGGCCGTACGGGCGGCTCTGGGCCATCGCGAGGATCTTGCCGGTGCCGGGCTGGACCACGGTCATCGCGCCCGCCGCCTTGTCGGTGGCGTACACGTGGTCGGTGACCGCCTTCTGCACCGCCCGCTGCGCCACCGGGTCGAGGGTGGTGCGGATCTGCAGGCCGCCGCGGGCCCAGAGGGCCTGCCGCTCGGCCGCGGTGGCGCCGAAGGCCGGGTCGGAGGTGATCAGCTTGCGCACGTAGTCGCAGAAGAACCCCTCGCCGTCCTGCGCGGTGATGCACCCCTGCCGGGGGCGGCTGACGGTGAGCGCGACCGGGGTGGCGACGGCCTCGTCCGCCTGGGCCCGGGTGACGCTGCCGTACTCGGCCATCTTGCCGAGCACCGTGTCGCGGCGCTCCTTGGCCGCCCCGGGGTTGATCACGGGGTCGTAGCCGGACGGCGACTGCACCAGGCCGGCCAGCAGCGCGGCCTGCGGGAGGGTGAGGTCCTTGGCGTGGGTGCTGAAGTACCGCTGGGACGCGGCCTCGATGCCGTACGCCTGCTCGCCGAAGAAGGTGATGTTCAGGTAGTTGGTGAGGATCTGGTCCTTGGTGAGGGTCTCCTCCAGTTTGATCGCGTACTTCATCTCCTTGACCTTGCGGCCGAGGGTCTGGGCCTGCGCGGCCTGCACCGCCTTGGGGTCCTCGCCGGCCTGGTCGACGAAGACGTTCTTGACGTACTGCTGGGTGAGGGTGGAGGCCCCTTCGGATATCCCGCCGCTCACCGCGTTCTTGTTGATCGCGCGCAGCACGCCCTTGAGGTCGACCGCGCCGTGTTCGTAGAAGCGGTTGTCCTCGATGGCCACCAGGGCGGATTTCACCAGCGGGGAGATCTGGTCGCTCGGCACCACCGTGCGGTCCCGCTCGTAGACGGTGGCGATCACGGTGCCGGCCGCGTCGTAGACGGTGGAGGCCTGGGAGAGCGGGGGCGCGGTGAAGTCGTCCGGCAGGCTGTCGAAGTCCGAGACCGCGCCTTTCGCGGCGAGCCCGACACTGCCGACGGCGGGAAGGGCCAGCCCGGCGGTGAGGACACCTGCGACGGCGCTGACGGCGACCAGCTTGACGGTGAGCCCGACGGCCCGGGTGAGCCGGGGTATGGCGGGGCGTGAGTTCGGCGAGGGCATGATCCGAGCGTAGACAGAGGACATGAGAGGAACGGCCTGATCAGGAGCCTTGGTTCGTCACAGGACTGCGACAGAAAGCGGAGCTCCCGGCTCCAACGGCGCACCGGCGGGCAATCCGCGGGACACAGCGGGACATTCTCACTCGAAGGAGTGAAATGGCTTTCTGTGTGACTCATGTGACTGATCGTTCGAAGAGACTGGCGGCAGTCGAGAGCACAAGCCCCTTCCCCCTGGCCGCTGCGGTGTGAGCCCGCGCGGGGTGAGTCCGGAGCGCGCTCTGTCCCGTCCGCACCCGTGGGGGTACCGCCATGTCCTCAGCCGTTCCCGCTCCGCGCACCGCGCTGCGCACCGTCGCCGCCGGCCTCGCCGTGTCGGCGCTCACCGTCACGCTGCCGGTCTCGGCCGCCCGCGCGGCCGACCCGGCGGCCCGCCCCGGCCGCGCCACCGCGGTGACCGCCGAGCTCAGCCTGGACGTCAGCCTGCTGAGCAAGGTCCACGTGCCGGTGGACGTCGCACTCAACCGGGTGCAGAGCCCGGCCCGGCAGGACAGCGCGGTCCTGACCGCCACGGTCGACGGGGTCGACCAGGGCCGGCCGCTGACGCTGCTCAAGGCCCAGCTCGGCAAGTCCGTCACCAGCGCCGACGACCACGGCGCCGCGGCCTCCGTCACGCTGGTCGACGCGGACCTGCGCGCGCCCGGCCTGCCGGCGACCACCCTGCTCGGCCTGGAGGCGCTCAGCGCGGAGGTGACCTGTCCGGTCGACGGGGCGCCCACCGCCAAGGTGGTGGCCCCGGCGAAGGTGACGGTGCTCGGGAAGTCGGTCACCGCCGGGCTGGACGGACCCAGCCATGTCGCGGTGCCCGGCGTCGGCACGGTGGACATCCGGTTCTCGCACCGCACCACCACCTCCGCGACGGCCGCCGCCTCGGCCCTGGAGGCGACCGTCGACGTCAACCCGCTGAACCTGAACGTCGCCCGGGTGAGTGGGCGCATCACCATCGCCTCGGTCAGCTGCGAGAAGCCCGTACCGGCGCCCGCCACGTCCGCCGCACCGGTCACCGGCGCTGCGCCCGCCACCACCGCGGGCCGCGCCGTCCCCGCCGAGGACCGGGACGCCTCGCTCGCCTCGACCGGCAGCAGCGGCACCCTGCCGCTGCTGGCCGGCGGCGGGACCCTGCTGGTCGGCGGCGTCGCCGCGCTCTGGACGACCCGCCGCCGCCGGGCCCACGCCCGCCGCCACTGACCGGTCGTGGCGGGCGGCACCGGCCCGCCGGGCCCGGTGGCGCGCCCACGGTGTGGGACTGGCACTCTCCGTATGTGAGCGTGCCGCTGCGGTCCGTTGGTTCACATGGGCGTTACATAGGAGGAACAACCGGGAAACGGCGGCTTGCGACGCTACGCGGGCACCCACCACCCAAGCAGTGAGGTTCACCGCAATGGCAATCAAGGCCGAGTACATCTGGATCGACGGCACGCAGCCGACCGCCAAGCTCCGTTCCAAGACTCGGATCCTGGCCAACGCGGACAAGCTGCCGACCTGGGGCTTCGACGGCTCGTCGACCAACCAGGCCGAGGGTCACGCCTCGGACCGTGTGCTCGAGCCGGTCGCGTCCTTCCCGGACCCGATCCGCGGCGGTGACAACATCCTGGTGCTGTGCGAGGTCAACGAGACCGACGGCACCCCGCACGTCTCCAACACCCGTGCTCTGCTCCGCCCGATCGCCGAGCAGTTCGCCGCTCAGGAGTCGATCTTCGGCATCGAGCAGGAGTACACCTTCTTCAAGGGCTCGCGCCCGCTCGGCTTCCCCGAGGGCGGCTTCCCGGCCCCGCAGGGCGGCTACTACTGCGGCATCGGCGCCGAGGAGGTCTTCGGCCGCGAGATCGTCGAGCTGCACCTCGACCGCTGCATCGAGGCCGGCCTGGCCATCTGCGGCATCAACGCCGAGGTCATGCCCGGCCAGTGGGAGTTCCAGATCGGCCCGGTCGACGCGCTGACCGTCTCCGACCACCTGTGGGTCGCCCGCTACCTGCTCTACCGCACCGCCGAGGAGTTCGGCATCGACGCCACCCTGGACGCCAAGCCCGTCCGTGGCGACTGGAACGGCGCCGGCGCCCACACCAACTTCTCCACCAAGGCCATGCGTGAGGGCTACGACGCCATCATCACCGCCTGCGAGTCGCTCGGCACCTCGCAGGAGAAGGTCCTGGAGCACGTCAAGCAGTACGGCTTCGGCATCGAGTCCCGCCTGACCGGTCTGCACGAGACCGCCCCGTGGAACGTCTACTCCTACGGCGTGTCCGACCGCGGCGCCTCGGTCCGCATCCCGTGGCAGGTCGAGGTCGAGCAGAAGGGCTACATCGAGGACCGTCGTCCGAACGCGAACGTCGACCCGTACGTGGTGACCCGCCTGCTGGTCAACACCTGCTGCTCCGCCCTGGAGAAGGCCGGCCAGGTCTGATCCGAGGCCCCCAGCGCCCGACGCGCCCGCCGGTCCTCTCCCACCCCGTGAGGAGAGGACCGGCGGGCGCGTGCCGTGTGCCCCATCGTCAGCCGGTGCGCTCGCGCACCGCACCGGCCAGCCGCAGGCTGAGCAGCGCCCCGGTGATGCCGGTCAGCGCCGCGCCCCACCACAGCGCCGCCGGGCCGAGTCCCGCGTACACCGCCGCCCCGCCGCCGAGGGCGGCGAACCGGGCCAGCCCGCGGGACCAGTTGAGCGCACCCTGGAAGCGGCCCTGCGCGCCCGCCGGGGCGAGGTCCGCCGCGATCGAGGTGACGATGCCGCCGACGCACACCTCGGCCGCACTCCACACCACCACGGTCAGTGCGAACTCCCAGGTGCTGTCCGCCAGCCCGGTCAGCCCGATGCCCACCGCCGCCAGCACCGACGCGAACGACCACACCCGCAGCCGGTCGAAGCGGGCCAGCCAGACCGAGGCGAACGGCTGCAGGGTGACCACCAGCAGGGCGTTCACCACGGACGCCAGCCCGAAGGTGGTGGCCGGCAGCCCGTGGTCCCGGACGGCCAGCGGCAGGGTGAACTCGGTCTGCGCGTAGACCGCCTCCGCGACCGCGCTCAGCGAGATCAGCAGCAGCATCGGCCGGTCCCGCAGCACGACCCGGTAGCCGCCGTCGTCCGAACGGCGCCGCGGCGGGCCGGCGGCCGCCCGCGGCAGCCGGACGGCGACCAGCGCGGCGTACGCCAGGCAGGTCACCGCGTCCAGCGCGAACAGCAGGCCGTAGCCGTGCGCCACCAGGAAACCGCCGAGCGCGCCCGCCACGGCGCTGCCCACGTTGATCGCCCAGTGCAGCAGCCCGTAGGCGATCTGACGACGGGCCGGCGCCACCGCCCCGGCGATCACCGCGCCGGCCGCCGGCGGGTACACCGAGCCCGAGGCGCCGAGCAGCGCGGCCGCCGCCGTGAGGGTGGCCAGGCCCGGCGCCGCGAACAGCAGCCCCTGGCCGGCCGCCGTGGCCAGCAGCCCAACCAGCAGGGTCGGCCGGGTGCCGAACCGGTCGGTCAGCAGCCCGCCGAGCACCGGCCCGACCAGCCCGCCCGCCCCGAGCGCCGCCAGCACGTACGGGACGCGGTCGGTGGCGATGCCGCGCGAACCGAGGAAGAACACCAGGAACGGGAGCACCATGTTCCCGACCCTGTTCATGGCGGTACCGCCGATCACCACCCAGAACGGCCCGTCGAAGCCGCCGAAGCGCCCGGCGAGGACGGTACGCACCCGGCCGGCGGCGGGTGGTGGCGGAGCGACGGGTGGGGGAGAATGCAGGGTCGGCGAGGTCATGGGGGAATCCTGCGTCCGTGCTCCTCGTTGCCACCATTCATTCGGTCAGGGCTGAATCCTGGGGGTACGCATGCTGGAACTGGCCTTCTCCGCCCGGGATCTCGCCCGCACCCGGCTGGCCGTCTCCCCGCTCTGGGAGACCGTCACCAGCCTCCGGGTGCTGCAGTCGGAGCGGATCCGCCCGCTGCACCTGCGCTGGGCGGCCCGCACCAGGCCACGGCTGCGCGACCTCGCCCTGCTTACCGCCCTCGTCCCGGTGCACGGCTACATCCCGGACTTCCTCAACCCGCCGGCCGCCTCCGCCGTACCGTCCTTCGACGCCGAACTGGCCACCGTGGCCCGCACGGGCCACGCGCGGATCCGGGCCGACCTCGGCCGGCTGACCCGCTGGACCCCGGAGGTCCAGGCCTTCCACGACGACCCGGCCGCCGGGCTGACCCGGCTGACCGCCGAGCTGACCCGCTACTGGGAGGTCGCGCTCGCGCCGTACTGGCCGCGGCTGCGGGCCGTCCTGGAGGCCGACGTGCTGCACCAGTCGCGGCGGTTCGCGGCCGAGGGCGCCGCCGCGGTGCTGCGCGAGCTGAACCCGCACGTGGAGTGGGGCGACGAGGTGCTCAGCATCCCGAACTCGCTCTGCGGCAGCTCCAGCAGCCTGGCCGGGCGGGGGCTGCTGCTGGTGCCGTCCGCGTTCGTCGGCCCGTCCGTGCTGATCGTCGACGCCCCGCCGGAGACGGTGCAGATGTGCTACCCGACCCGGGGCGTCGGGACGCTCTGGGAACAGGCCCCGGCCCAGGTGCCGGACGCCGTCGCGGCGGTGCTCGGCAAGTCCCGCGCGCTGCTGCTGACCGAGCTCGCCGAACCCGCCTCCACCACCGAACTCTCCCGCCGCACCGGCCTGTCCGCCGCCGGAGTCTCCCAGCACCTCACCGCGCTGCGGGCAGCCGGCATCGTCACCTCGCACCGGGCCGGCCGCTCGGTGCTCTACCAGCGGACGGCCGTCGCCGACACCCTGCTGGCCGCCGCGGCCGGCTGACCCTCCCGGCGGCCCGCCGGCGCGTCCTAGGGTGGTCGCCATGGACGACTTCACGCCCGAACAGGTGGCCCGGGGACGCGCGCTGCGACGGGCCCAGGTGCCGTGGCTGCTCGCCGGCCGGCTCGCCGCCCTGGCGCTCTCCCTGGTGCTCGGCCTCACCCCCGCCGGCGCCGGCCTGGTGACCGCGGCCGGCGGCCTGTTCGGCGGCTCGCGGACGGCCGAGGTGCTGGCCGGCGCCGCCGCGCTGGTGCTGCTCGGGCAGCTGCTCGGTCTGCCGTTCGCCGCCCGGGTCCGGGTGGTGCGCGGCCGGTACGGCCTGGTCACCCAGGGCTGGGGCGGCTGGGCCGTGGACGCGCTGCGCGGGCTCGGCCTGACCCTGCTGCTCGGGCTGCCCCTCGCGTACGGGCTGTACGCGCTGACCGCGTGGTCCGCGCAGGACTGGTGGCTGCCGGCGGCCGGGGCGGCGGCGCTGCTCACCGTGGCGCTGTCGTTCCTCCACCCGCTGCTGTTCGAGCCGCTGTTCAACCGCTTCACCCCGATGCCGCCGGGGCCGCTGCGGGACGCCCTGCACGCGCTCGCCGCGCAGGACGGCATCCCCGTCCGCCAGGTGCTGGTGGCCGACGCGTCACGCCGCACCACCGCGCTCAACGCCTACGTCTCCGGCCTCGGCGCCACCCGCCGGATCGTCGCGTACGACACCCTGCTGGCAGCCGCCGAGCCGCGCGAGGTCGAGCTGGTGGTCGCCCACGAACTGGGCCACGTCAAGCACCGCGACGTCCTCACCGGCACCGCGCTGGGGGCGGTGGGGGCCGCGGTCGCGGTCGCCGTGCTGGGCCTGCTGCTCTCCTGGCCGCCGCTGCTGACGGCCGCCGGCGCGACGGACGCCGCCGACCCGCGCTCACTGCCGCTGCTGGCCGCCTGCGCCGCGCTGATCGGCGCCGTGAGCGGCCCGGCCCAGTGCGCCGTCAGCCGCCGGATCGAGGCCCGCGCCGACCGGCACGCCCTCGAACTCACCGCCGACCCGGACCAGTTCGTCGCCATGCAGCGCCGGCTGGCCGTCACCAACATCTCCGACGTCGACCCGCCCCGGCTGCTGGAGCTGCTCTTCGCCACCCACCCCAGCGCCGTTCGCCGGATCGCCGCCGCCCGCTCCTGGCAGCAGACCTGACACCCCGTTGCCTTCGCAACGTGAAACCCGGGAGCGGCCCGTCGGATATCGCTGGCGCCGGACGCGCGCAGGCCGGAGGATGGGCCCGTGGATCCGGGAGGGGGAGTCGTGCGACCACTGCTGCTGCTCGACGTCGACGGCCCGCTCAACCCGTACGCGGGCAAGCCGCACCGCCGTCCGGAGGGCTATCTGACCCACCGGGTCCGGCCGGCCTCGTGGATCGCCCGGCAGACCGACCGGCCGCCGCAGTACGCCAAGCCGCTGCGGCTGTGGCTGCACCCCGGGCACGGGCCCGCGCTGCGCGCCCTGCCGTTCGAGCTGGTCTGGTGCACCACCTGGAAGGACGAGGCCAACGAGCACGTCGGGCCGCTCCTCGGCCTGCCCGAACTCCCCTACGTGGACTGGCCGTCCATGCACCACGGGGACCCGGACGGGCTGCACTGGAAGACCAGGTACCTGGTCGAGTGGGCCGCGGGCCGCCCGTTCGCCTGGGTGGACGACGAGCTGGAGCCGCAGGACACCGCGTGGATCGCCGCCCACCACCCGGCCCCGGCCCTGACGCTGGCGGTCGACCACCGGGTGGGGCTGCAGCCGGCGGACTTCGCCCGCCTCGACGCGTGGGCGCGGGCCCCGAGGTGACCCTCGGCGTGCTCGGGAGCGTGCACCGGTACCCGGTGAAGTCCATGCTGGGCGAGGAGTTGGCGCAGGCCGAGGTCACCCGGCGCGGCGTGGCCGGCGACCGGGCGCTCGCCCTGCTCGACCGGGAGAGCGGCCGTATCGCCAGCGCCAAGCAGCCGCGCCTGTGGCAGGGGCTGCTCGGCTACGCCGCCACCCGCACGGACACCGGGGTCCGGATCGAGGCGCCCGGCGGCAGATCCCTCTGGAGCGCCGACCCCGGAGTCCACGAGGGGCTGTCGGCCGGGCTCGGCCGCGCCGTCACCCTGATCGACTCCCCGCCGGCGGGCGCCGAGCTCGCCCGGGCCGTCCCCGAGGAGGTGCTGGCGCGCGGCAGCCGCGCCGACGTCGCCTTCACGGTGTCGCAGCTGGGCCGGGCCGCGCCGCCCGGCACCTTCTTCGACTTCGCGCCGCTGCACCTGCTGACCACCGCCTCGCTGGCCCGGATCGCCCGGCTGAGCCCGCGGGGCGCCGTGGAGGCGGCCCGGTACCGGCCCAACCTGGTGATCGACACCGGTGACGCGGAGGGCTTCACCGAGAACGGCTGGGCCGGTCGCGAGCTGCTGGTCGGCGCCGAGCTCCGGCTGAAGGTCCTGGTGGCGACGCCGCGCTGCGCCGTCCCCACCCTCGCGCACGGCGCCCTGCCGGGGGACCGGGACGCCCTGCGCGTACCGGCCCGGCACAACCGGGTGGAGCCGCTGCCGGGGATGGGCCCGCAGCCCTGCGCCGGGGTGTACGCGACGGTGCTGCGGCCCGGGGTGATCAGCCCCGGGGACCGGGTGCGATTCGGCTGAGCGCGGCGAGGAACCGGTCGGTGGTCCGAGGGTCGCGGACCGCGATCCGCAGCCAGTCCGGCCCGAGGCCCGGGAAGGTGTCGCCGCGGCGTACGGCGAACCCGGCCGTCCGCAGCCGCTCGCGGACCTCGGCTGCGCCGGGCAGTTCGATCAGGACGAAGGAGGCGGCCGGCACGCCGTACACCCGGACGCCGGGCACCGCCGCCAGGCCCTTGAGCAGGTGGGCGCGGTGCTCGGCGCAGGTCTCGGCGGCGCGGTCCGCCTCCGCGACGGCCGCGGGCGCGCTGCAGATCTCGGCGGCGGCCAGGGCCGGGGTGGAGACCGGCCAGAGCGGCTGGGCGGCGGAGAGTTCGGCGATCAGCCCTTCGGGGCCGAGGACGTAGCCGATCCGCAGCCCGGCCAGCCCCCAGGTCTTGGTGAGACTGCGCAACACCACCACCCGGCCCGGGAGTTCCCGCAGACCGGCCAGGGACTCGCTCTCGCCGGGGTCGGTGTCCATGAACGCCTCGTCGACGACCAGGGTGCGCCCGGGGCGGGCGAGCGCGGTCAGGTCGGCGGCGGGGTGCAGGACGGAGGTGGGGTTGGTCGGATTGCCGATCACCACCAGGTCGGCCTCCTCGGGCACCGCGTCCGGCCGCAGCCGGAAACCGTCCGCGGCGGTGAGCAGCACCCGGTGCACGACGTGGCCGGCGTCCCGCAGGGCTGCCTCCGGCTCGGTGAACTGCGGGTGCACCACGACGACATGACGTGGCGTCAGAACGCGCGCCAGCAGCACGAAGGCCTCGGCGGCGCCGGCCGTCAGCAGCACCTCCCCGGCTGGACGGCCGTGCCGGGCGGCGACGGCGGCGCGCGCGGCGGACTGCTCGGGGTAGGCCGCGAGCCCGGCGAGGGTGTCGGCCAGGTGGTCGCGCAGCCACCGCGGCGGCGTGCCGGTGCGGACGTTGACGGCGAGGTCGACCAGGCCGGGCGCGCCGACCTCGGCGTCCCCGTGGTGGCGCAGGTCGGGTTCGACGGCGACGGCCACGGTGGCCCGGGCGGAGATGCGCTTGGGGACCAGCAGGGCGCCGCCCGCGCTGAGCAGTGCCGCCGCCTCGGCCACGCTCGGGGTGCCCACCGCGGCCAGGGCCCGGTGGGACGGGTGCTCGACCGCGACCCGTGCCAGCGCCTGGGCGGTGTGGCCGGCCAGCGGCACGCCGAGCTCGGCGGCGGCCGCGCGCAACCCGGGCTCGTCGAGCCGGGCGTCCAGGGTGGCCAGCCGGGCCACCTCGGGCCGGGTGCGGCCCGCCTCGGCCAGTGCCGCGTCGATCAGGGCGAGCACCTCGTCGGCGCCCACACCGCGGCTCGCGCCGACCCCGACGCTCAGCGAGGGTCCGTGCACCGTCCCCACCCTTCTCGAAAACGACCTGGTCATCGGCGTCGAAATCCCACCACGGGGCCGATGACCGGGTCAATCGGCGGGGTTGTGAGCTTGGCCGCCGGCCCACCGGCCCGCCCGCGCCGAGGCCGTACCCGCTTCCGGTACCGACCGGCATTGTCGTGGACCTGGCCGATTCTGTTCCCTGCGGAGAGAATCGGGGGGACAGCGTTCGCCTGTTCTTCACCTGCGAAGCGCGGCCGAGTCCACCGCCGCGCTCCTAGGGTTGCCGCGCTCCAACCCCGTCGCACGCCCGTCACTTCTGTCCGGAGGACAGTCATGACCGCCGCTCAGGCCCCCAAGCGCAACCGCCGCTCCCTCACCGCCCTGGCCGGGGCCGTCGCCCTCGCCGCCACCTCGGCGGGCCTCTGGGCCGCCACCGGCTCCACCGCGCAGGCCGCCGCACTGCCGTCGCCCGACCACGTGGTCGTCGTGGTGATGGAGAACCACGCCTACACCCAGGTGATCGGCAGCTCCAGCGCGCCGTACCTGAACAACACCCTCAAGGCCGGTGGGGCGAACCTCACCCAGTCCTTCGGTCTCACCCACCCCAGTGAACCCAACTACTACATGCTGTTCTCCGGCTCCAACCAGGGCCGCACGGACGACAGCTGTGTCGGCGTCGGCTCGCTCTCCGCGCCCAACCTGGCCTCCGAGCTGATCGCGGCCGGCAAGACCTGGGCCAGCTACAACGAGGGCCTGCCCAGCCAGGGTTCGACCACCTGCAGCAGCGGCAAGTACGCCCAGAAGCACAACCCGTGGTTCGGCTTCTCCAACGTGCCGACCAGCACCGCCAAGACCATGACGCAGTTCCCGACCGACTTCACCACCCTGCCGAAGGTCTCCTTCGTCGTCCCGGACCTGTGCAACGACATGCACGACTGCTCGGTCTCCACCGGCGACACCTGGATCAAGAACAAGCTGGGCGCCTACGCGACCTGGGCCAAGACCCACAACAGCATCCTGGTCGTCACCTTCGACGAGGACAACCGCCTCTCCGGCAACCGCATCCCCACCGTCCTCTACGGCGAGCACGTCACCCCGGGCAGCTCCAGCAGCACCACGTACAACCACTACAACGTGCTGCGCACCCTGGAGGACCTGGCCGGCCTGTCCGCCCACGCGGGCAACGCCGGCTCCGCCTCCGACATCACCGGCATCTGGAACTGACACCCGTGTACCTCGCGGACTCCCGCAGCACCAAGGCCGCCGCCGCCCCGGACACCCGTCCGGGGCGGCGGCCGGCCGCCGTGCCCGGCACCGTCCTGGCCCTCGGCGCGGTCAGCCTGATCACCGACGTCTCCTCGGAGATGGTCACCGCCGTCCTCCCGCTCTACGTGGTCGCCACCCTCGGCCTGTCCCCGCTCGGCTTCGGCCTGCTGGACGGCATCAACAACGGCGTCGGCGCGCTCGTCCGGCTCACCGGCGGCCACCTGGCCGACCGCGGCGGCCGTCGCCACAAGGTGGTGGCCGGCCTCGGCTACGGGCTCTCCGCCGCCTGCAAACCGCTGCTGCTGCTCGCCCACGGCCTGCCGCTGATCAGCGCGGTGCTCGCCGTCGACCGCACCGGCAAGGGCCTGCGCACCGCCCCCCGGGACGCGATGATCTCGCTGGCCACGCCGCCCGAGCACCGCGGGCGGGCGTTCGGCGTGCACCGGGCGATGGACACCACCGGCGCGCTGCTCGGCCCGCTGGCGGCCTTCGCGGTGCTGCGGGTGGCGGGTGGGCCCCTCCTCGGCGAAGGCGCCGGGGCGGGCGGGTACGACGCGGTGTTCGCGGTCAGCGGGTGTGTCGCCGCGCTCGGCGTCCTGGTGCTGGTGCTCTTCGTCCCCCGGCGGATCACCCCGGCCGAGGCCGAACCGGCGGGCCCCCGCCCGACCCTGCGCGACTCGCTGGCCCTGCTGCACCGCCCCGAGCTGCGCCGGCTGGCCGTGTGTGCGGCCCTGTTGGGCCTGACCACAATCAGCGACTCCTTCCTCTACCTGCTGCTCCAGCGCGAACTGCGGCTTCCCGCCCACCTGTTCCCGCTGCTGCCGCTCGGCACCGCCGCCACGTTCCTGCTGCTGGCCGTCCCGCTCGGCGCGCTCGCCGACCGGATCGGGCGGCGCCGGCTCTTCCTGGCCGGCCACGGCCTCCTGCTGCTCGGCTACGGCCTGGTGCTCTCGCCGCTGCGCGGGCTGCCGGTGCTGGCCGTCGTCCTGGTGCTGCACGGCGCCTTCTACGCGTCCACCGACGGCGTGCTCGCCGCCGCGACCGCCGGCGCCGTACCGGCCGCGCAGCAGGGCGCGGGGCAGGCACTGGTCGGTACCGGCCAGGCGCTGGCCCGGTTCGCCTGCTCGCTCGCCTTCGGCGCGGCCTGGAGCCTGTGGGGCGGGCGGACCGCGCTCGCCGTCGCCGCCGCCGCGCTGGCGGCCGGCACCGTGGTGGCCGCCTTCGTCCTCCGTCCCACCGATGAGGTGTCCGCATGACCCGCAACCGCACCCGCCTGCTGATCCTGCTGGTCGCCGTCGTGCTGCTCGGCGCGGTCGGCACCGGCGCGGTGCGGTACGCCGCCGACCGCTCCGGCCGGCGCGACCAGGAACAGGCGGGCGGCCCGCAGGTGCGCACCGGCCCGGTCTCGCTGCGCCCGGACGGCCGGCAGCTGCTGGTCCGCAACCTGGCCTGGGGCCCGCACCGCGACGAGCTGGCCACCGTGGCCGCCGACCGGCCGGACGGCCCGCGCACCGTCTCCGGCGTCAAGTGCCTGCGCTTCCACGCCGCCGCCGGCACCGGAATCTGCCTGCAGGCGGAGCGCGGCGCGCTGGAGGACACCTACCGGGCGGTGGTGCTCGACGCCCAGCTGCACGAACTGCGCCACTTCCCGGCCGCCGGCATCCCGACCCGGGCCCGGGTCTCGCCCTCCGGCCACCTGGTGGCCTGGACGGTCTTCGTCAGCGGCGACTCGTACGCGGGCACCGACTTCTCCACCCGCACCGCGATCGTGGACACCCGCACCTGGGCGGTCGAGGACAACCTGGAGACCTTCGCCGTCACCAAGGACGGCAAGCCGTACCGGGCGTCCGACATCAACATCTGGGGCGTCACCTTCGCCGACGACGGCGGCTTCTACGCCACCCTGGCGACCGGCGGGCAGACCTACCTGGTCCGGGGAGACGTGGCCGCGCGCACCCTCACCACCCTGCACCAGAACGTCGAATGCCCCTCGCTGTCCCCCGACGGCACCCGGGTCGCCTACAAGAAGCGGGTCACCGGGGCCTCGCCCGACGCGCCCTGGCGGCTGTACGTGCTGGACCTGCGGACGATGGCCGAGACCGCCACCGCCGAGCAGCGCAACATCGACGACCAGGCGCTGTGGGCCGACGACGCCACCCTCGTCTACGCCCTCCCCGGCGACTACGGCTCCGACCTGTGGACCGTCCCCGCCGACGGCGGCGGTGCGGCCGGGCAGTTGATGACCTCCGCCGTCGCCCCGGCCTACCTGGGCTAGCCGCACCCGGTCGGCCGGGCCGGGGAGGCCGAGCTGCGGGGGCGCCCGGGCGATGCCAGGCTGGAACTGCGCACCTGCGGGGGAGCCGTGCCGACGGCCCCGGCGCCGCGCGCCGAACCATCCGACCGGACGGGCCCGCCACCGGACGACCCCGGGCGAGGCTGCCCCTCGGCAGGTCGATCGGACAGGCCGATCGGCGGGTCGATCGGCGGGGCAGCCGTCGGGAGACCCGGTGGCGAGGGCCCGGCACGTGCGAAGGAGTACGCCATGTCCACCGGTACCGTGCTGAGCGGCTGCCAGCTGATGAAGCGGATGGCCAAGGAAGGGCGGAAGGAGATCGAGGACGAGAAGCGGCGGATCGACCTGCTGGAGAGCCAGGTCGACGCCCTGGAGCACATCCCCGACACCCCGCCCAGCCAGATCGAGGCCCTGCGCACCCGCCTGCGCGAGCTCAGGGAGCGGCTCGAACTCGACGAGGCCCAGCAGAGCGCGTTGGAGGACGAGATCCTGGCCTCCTGCTCCTGAGCCACTGAGCCACTGAGCCCCGAGCCCCTGGGCCGTCGCGACCCCGGCCGGCACCCCGCCCGGGCCCGGCCGCCCGCGAGGGCGGACCGGGGCCGGACGGGGCCGGGAGCCGGGCTCAGGTGGCCGAGAACACCAGCCGGCGGGCGAAGTTGCGGTAGCCCGCCCGTTCGAAGGCGGCGGCCATCGGCACGTTGCCGAGGTCGGTGTCGGCCCGGATCTCCTCCGGGGCGGCCTCCGCCAGCAGGATCCGGGTGATCTCGCCCAGGATCTCGCCGACGTAGCCGCGCCCGCGGTACTCGGGCAGCACACCCAGGTAGCCGATCACCGGGAAGGCGTGGTTGCGGGAGGGGAGGCCGAACCCGACCACCTCGCCGTCGGCGTCACGGGCGACGCGCCACCAGGACCGCTCGCCGCGCATGAACGTGCGGTAGAACTCCACGTCCGCGCGGGCCTGCGCCTCGGCGCCCAGCTCGGCCGCCTCCTTGAGCGAGTGCGAGTCCAGGCTGCCGGCCAGCGTCCGGTGGAACAGGCCGACGAAGACCCCGTCGTCCGGTTCCGGCTCGAAGGCCAGCAGCCGGGCCGGCTCCGGCCGGGCGTCCTGCGGGGTCCAGGCGTAGCGCAGCCGTTCCAGCTCCGCCGGGAGCCCGGCCCGCCGGGCCGCCTCCCGGCGCCAGGTCAGGGCGGCCACCGCCTCGGGCCGCTCGTGCCAGTCGCCCGGCAGGAAGACGTGGTACTCCGGCGGGGCGTTCGGGCCGGTGGCGGCGAAGGCCGTGTGCGCGGCGCCGAGCAGCCGTGCGGCGAGGTCGGTGCGCTCCTCGCCGGTACCGAGCGACGGGTGGACGAACAGGCCGTCCAGGGCGGCGGGGCGCTCCTCGTCGGAGCCGCCCCACCAGACGGCCAGGGCCAGGACGGTGCCGGCCCCGTCCTCGGCGATCCAGGTCCGCTCGGGGCGGTACTGGCGGTCCGCGAGGTTCTCGCGGTACTTCTCGGGGGTCATCCCGCTCGCGGGATCGACGGTGACGAGGGGGAGAAAACGGTCGAGGTCGGCCTCGACGGTGGAGCGGAACAGCACGGTGCCTCCGGGGCGTGGAGCGGGAGGCGCGACTGATCGACGGTGGCTCGCTACCGGGTCCGCGGGGCGGAGGCGACAGCGGGGGCGATCGGAAGCGCCGGGTTCGGGGTGAACATCACGGAACTCCCTTCTGTGCGGGGGCCGCGCACGACGGCGGCCCGACCGGGTTGCGGGCCGCCGTCGAGGGCGGCCCGAGGTGATCACGTCACCGAGCGGTCGTCAGATTAGGGCAGAGGCCGATCGGGCGGCAACCGTTTTCGGGTCGGCTCAGACCCGGACGGACACCGTCGGATCGTGCCGGACCGGGAAGTTGACCGAGTTCGCGATGAAGCAGGAGGCGTGCGCGTCCCGGTGCAGGGCGAGGGCGCGCTCGACCATCCCGGCCTCGGCCACCTCGACCCGCGGCCGCAGTACCGCCTCGGTGAAGTGCCCGCCCGTCGCGGTCTCGGCCATGGTGCCCTCGGGCTCGTCCCGGTAGGAGACCACCACCACGCCGTTGACGGCGCAGTGGTGCAGGTACCAGAGCAGGTGGCACTGGGCGATCGAGGCGAGCAGCAACTGCTCCGGGTTCCACCGCGCCGGATCGCCGCGGAAGGCCGGGTCGGAGCTGCCGGGGATGGTCGGCCGGCCCTCGGCGGCGACCTCGTGCGAGCGCCCGTAGGCGCGGTAACCGCTGGTGCCGGTACCGAGGTTGCCGGTCCAGGTGATGCTCGCGGTGTAGCTGTGCAGCCTGTTCATGCGGTGACTCCCCGGTGGACGGGCGGACGGGTGGGTGGTGCCGGTGCCGGTGCGCACGAGGCATTCAAACACCGCGGGGAATGCGGTGGTTCGGTGATCATCCGGTCGGCTATATTCGCGCAGCCGTCGAACAGGTCCACCCGACGGCCGCCCTGTGCCTGAGGAGAGCCCGCCATTCCGTCCGACCAGACCCCGACCGACGCCTCCGACCCCACCCCGCCGCCCGGGGACGCGATGTTCCAGGCGTTCGCCCCGCCGACGGAGACCCCCGGCGCACCCCCGGTCCCGCCGCCCCACCAGCAGGCCGGGCCCCACCAGCAGCCCCACCCGCAGGGCCCCTGGCCCCACCCCTACCCGGGCTTCCCCGGCTGGGCGCCCCCGCCGCCGCCCACCGGCTGGAGCGGCTTCGCCATCACCGCGCTGGTGCTCGGCATCCTCGGCATCGCCTGCTTCCTGTGGGTGGGCGCGATCGCCTTCGGTGTCGCGGCGCTGCGCACCATCCCGCAGCGCAACCAGCGCGGGAAGGGCATGGCGGTCGCGGGCATCGTGCTGGGCACCGTCTGGGGGGTTCTGCTGGTCCTCGGCGCCGTCGTCGGCGCGCTGGACCGGGCCAACGACCACACCGACGACCGCGGCGTGCGGACCGGCCGGGTGAGCGTCGACGACCTGCGCGTCGGTGACTGCTACACCCGGCCCAAGGACCTCGACCGCGCCACCAGGCTGACCCTGGTGGCCTGCGCGGCCGCCCACTACGGCGAGGTGTACGCCGACGGCGACCTCCCCAAGGGCGACTACCCGGGCGAGGAGAAGGTCACCGCGGCGGCCGAGAAGCTCTGCGACGCAGGCCAGGAGAAGTACACGATGGACGAGCTGGCCGTCCCGGACCAGGCGGAGCTCTTCTACTACTACCCGCAGAAGGCCGGCTGGGAGTGGGCCGACGACCGGCGGGTCATCTGCGTCTACTCGTTCGGGCACGGCGACCGGACCGGATCGCTGCGCCGCGACGCGAGCAACCTGACGGCCGAGCAGACGGCCTACCTGAAGGCCGTCAAGCCGTTCAACACCGCGCTGGAGCACAGCCCCGACGCCGAGGACCCGGCCGAGGACCCGGAGGCCTTCCGCGCCTGGGCCAGGGAGCTGGCGGACGGCGCCGACGCGGAGGCGGGCGCCCTGGAGTCCGGCGGCTGGAGCGCCGCCGCCCGGCAGCCGGTGGCCGACCTGGCCGCCGCCGTCAGGCAGGAGGCCGCGCACTTCCGCGCGGCCTCGCAGGCCGCCGACCCGGCCACGGTCGAGCACGAGCTCGCCGCGGCCCGCAGGGGTGCGGTGGCCGCCAAGGCCATGGCCGTGCGCACCGCGCTCGACCTCGCGACCTCCGGCTCGCACGGCGGCGACGGCTCGGCCCCGATCGCGGTCTAGGGCGACTCGGACGGGCCCCGGCCCTCGGCGGCCGGGCGGAAGAGCGCGGCCGCGCGCACCAGCCGCTCGGCCGCCTCGGGTGCCCCCGCCCAGTGCAGGTGCAGGTACGAGGCGTGCACCGAGCCGCGGACGAAGCCCTCGGTACGCGGGCCGGTCGGCGCCCGCCAGGCCCAGGCCGGCTGTTCGCCGCTGCCCGGTTCGCAGACCGTGCGGTGGAACTCGTGCCCGCGCACCCGGGCGCCGGCCCGGGCGAGCGGGCTGTCGCCGAGTGCCACGGCCTCCCGGTAGCCGAGGGTGAGGCGTTCGGTCATCCGGGCGGTGGTGTCCAGTACCCCGCACATCGGCCTGCCGTCCAACTCCTGCCCCAGGTAGAGCAGTCCGGCGCACTCGGCGGCGATCGGCGCACCCGCGGCGGCGAGCCGGGCGACGGCCGCGCGCAGCGGGGCGTTCTCGCTCAGCTCGGTCACGTACAGCTCGGGGAAGCCACCGCCGATCACCAGGGCGGCGGTGTCCTCGGGCAGCGCGGGGTCGCGCAGCGGGTCGAAGGTGACGACCTCGGCGCCGGCGGCGGTGAGCAGTTCGGAGTTCTCCGCGTACGAGAAGGAGAACGCGGCCCCGCCCGCGACCGCGATCCTGGGCCGGCCGGGCACCGGCGCGACCTCGGCGGCCGGGTCCCAGGGGTCGGCGGCCAGGGGTGGCGCGGTCGCGGCGAGGGCGAGCAGGGCGTCCAGGTCGACCGAGCGGCCGATCAGCTCGCCCATGTCGTGGACGGCCCGCAGGGCCTCCGTGGTGCGCTCCACGGCGGGGATCAGCCCGAGGTGGCGGGAGGGGGTGGCGACCGAGGCCGTCCGCCGGACCGAGCCGAGCACCGGGACGCCGGAGCCCTCCTCCAGGGCCTCGCGCAGCAGCTCCTCGTGCCGGTCGGAGGCGACCCGGTTGAGGATCACCCCGGCCAGGCGGACCTCCGGGTCCCAGGACGCGAAGCCGTGCACCAGTGCGGCCACCGAGCGGGACTGCGAGGAGGCGTCCACCACCAGCACCACCGGCGCCTTGAGGATCTTGGCGACCTGCGCGGTCGACGCCAGCTCGCCCCGCCCGGCGGCGCCGTCGTAGAGCCCCATCACGCCCTCGACCACCGCCACGTCGGCGCCGGCCGCGCCGTGCAGGAACAGCGGGGCGACCCGCTGCGGCCCGCACATGTAGGCGTCCAGGTTGCGGCCCGGCCGGCCGGCCGCGAGCGCGTGGTAGCCGGGGTCGATGTAGTCCGGGCCGACCTTGTGCGGCGAGACGGTGAGGCCGCGCGCGGCCAGCGCCGCGATCAGCCCGGTGGCGACGGTGGTCTTGCCCGCCCCGGAGGAGGGGGCGGCGACGACGAGACGGGGGATGGTCAACGGATTACCACTCGATACCGCGCTGGCCCTTGCGGCCGGCGTCCATGGGGTGCTTGACCTTGGTCATCTCGGTGACCAGGTCGGCGAGTTCGGTGAGCGGCTCCTTGGCGTAGCGGCCGGTGATCACCACGTGCTGGCTGCCCGGGCGGTCCCTGAGCACGGCCACCACCTCGTCCACGTCGACCCAGCCCCAGTGCATCGGGTAGGTGAACTCGTCCAGTACGTAGAAGCGGTAGGTCTCGGCGGCGAGGTCGCGCTTGACCTGCTCCCAGCCCTCCTTGGCCGCCTCCTCGCTGGACTGCTCCATCTCGGCCGAGCGCTGGACCCAGGACCAGCCCTCGCCCATCTTGTGCCAGTCCACCGTGCCGCCCTGGCCGGAGGCGCCGAGCACGCGCAGCGCGTTCTCCTCGCCGACCTTCCACTTGGCGGACTTGACGAACTGGAACACCCCGATCGGCCAGCCCTGGTTCCAGGCCCGCAGGGCCATGCCGAAGGCGGCGGTGGACTTCCCCTTGCCGGGGCCGGTGTGCACGGCGGTGATCGGCAGCGTCCGGCGCTGGCGGGTGGTCAGGCCGTCGTCGGGGACGGTCTCGGGCTTGCCCTGCGGCATGGGATCACGCGGCCTTTCGGTCGTGGTCGGCGGAGCGGTGGGCGTGCACCAGGGCGGCCACGCCCTCGGCGCGCAGCTCGTCCAGGGTGACGGCGGGGGCGTTCAGCCGGGCGGCCAGGGTGTGCGCCAGGCCGAGCCGGACGGGGCCGGACTCGCAGTCCAGCACCACGGCGGCCAGGCCCTGCGCGGCCAGCAGTTCGGCGGCCCGGTTCGCCTGCGCGAGCGCGTCCCGGCCGCCGGTCGCCCGGCCGTCGGTGACCAGCACCAGTAGCGGGCGGCGGTCGGGGTCGCGCATCCGCTCGACCCGCAGCACCTCGTGGGCGCGCAGCAGGCCGGCGGCCAGCGGGGTGCGGCCGCCGGTCGGCAGCCGTTCGAGCCGGGCCGCGCCGACCTCCACCGAGGAGGTCGGCGGCAGTACCAGGTCCGCGGCCGAACCCCGGAAGGTGATCATGCCGATCTTGTCGCGCCGCTGGTAGGCGTCCATCAGCAGCGACAGCACGGCGCCCTTGACGGCGGTCATCCGCTGCCGGGCCGCCATCGAGCCGGAGGCGTCCACGACGAACAGCACCAGGTTCGACTCCCGGCCCTGCCGCACCTGCTCCCGGAAGTCGTCCCGGTGCAGCACCAGCGCCCGCGAGTCCCGCCCGCGCGCCACCTGGTGCGGGGCGGCGGCCTGCAGGGTGGCGGCCAGGTGCAGGCGGGCCAGCCGGCCCTGCGGGCGGCGGGCCCGGATGGTGTGCCCGCTGTCGGTCTCGGCGGGGGAACGGCGCCCCTGGGCGCCCTTCCCGGTGCCGGGCACCTTGAACAGCCTGGTCCGGTACGGCTCGCCGGAGGCCACCGGGGTGGACTCACGGCCGCCGCCGGGTGCCGGCTGCGGCGCCGGGGCGCCCTGCTGCTCGGCCTCCTCGGGTGCGCCGGCCGCGCTGCCGTCCTGCGGCGGGCCGCCGGGCTCGGGGGCGCCGCCGCCGTCCGGGCCGCCGCCGTCCCCGTCCGGGCCGCGGTCGGGGTCCTGGTCGGGGTCCTCGGGGCCGTCCGGCTGACCGGCGTGCTCCTCCAGGGTCCGCTCCAGCTGCTCCTCGTCCAGCCCGGGCGCGTCGAAGGGGTTGCGGCGGCGCCGGTGCGGCAGGGCCAGCCGGGCGGCCTGCCGGACGTCCTCCTCCTCGACCTCCGTGCGGCCCGCCCAGGCGGCCAGCGCGACGGCGGTGCGGGCCATCACGATGTCCGCCCGCAGGCCGTCCACCTCGAAGGCGGCGCAGACGGCGGTGATCTGACGCAGCGCCACATCGCTCAGCCCGACCTCGGGCAGCAACGCCCGCGCGGTGGTGATCCGTTCGGCGAGCGCCCGCTCGTCCTCGGCGAACCGGGCGGCGAAGCCCGCCGGATCGGCGTCGTACGCGAGCCGCCGCCGGACCACCTCGGCGCGCTCGGCGGCGTCCCGGGTGGCCGCGATCTCCACGGTGAGCCCGAACCGGTCGAGCAGCTGCGGGCGCAGCTCGCCCTCCTCCGGGTTCATCGTGCCGACCAGCAGGAAGCGGGCCGCGTGCCGCACGGACACGCCCTCGCGCTCCACGTACGAGCGGCCCATCGCGGCGGCGTCCAGCAGCAGGTCCACCAGGTGGTCCTGGAGCAGGTTGACCTCGTCGATGTAGAGCACACCGCGGTGCGCCTTGGCCAGCAGACCGGGCTCGTAGGCCTTCACGCCCTCGGCCAGCGCCCGCTCCAGGTCCAGCGAGCCGACGATCCGGTCCTCGGAGACGCCGACCGGCAGCTCGACCAGGTGCGCCGGGCGCAGCTCGGTGCCGGGTACGGCGTGCGGTGCGTCCGGGCACTGCTGGTCCGGCGCGGCCGGGTCGCAGGCGAACCGGCAGCCGTCGACCGTCGCGATCGACGGCAGCAGGCCCGCCAGGGCCCGCACCATGGTGGACTTGGCGGTGCCCTTCTCACCGCGGACCAGCACTCCGCCGACCGCCGGCGAGACCGCGTTGAGCAGCAGCCCGAGCCGCAGGTCGGCCATGCCGACGATCGCGGTGAACGGGTATCGGACGTCACTCATCAGTCGTGCCACTCTCCAGACTTCTCACGGTGCCTCCGGCGGGACTTGTCACGGTGCCCCCGGCGGGACGAACGGCAGCGAGCCCGCGACGGGCACCCCGCCCTCGATCAGCTTCCACAGCGCGTCGGTGTCGGCGTGCTCCTCGATCAGGTCTCCCAGTCGGTCCAACCGCTCCTCGCGGGCGGCGGCGAACGAGGTGTCGGGCGCGGGGACGAAGGCCCGTCCCGCCAGGGCCGCCACCTCGCGCAGCAGCGCCCGGCGGAAGCCGTCGTTCTCCAGTACCCCGTGCCAGGTGGTTCCCCACACCGCGCCGAGGCGGCAGCCGTCCAGACCGCGCCCGTCGCCGTCGCGGACGAACGGCTCTCCCCCCTCCACGCCCACCACCCCGTGGTGGATCTCGTACCCCTCGACCCGCTCCCCGTACGCCTCGCCGACCGGCCGGGCCAGCACCTTCTCGGCGCCGAACACCACCCGGGTCGGCAGCAGGCCGAGCGCGTCGACGGTACCGGCCTTCGACTCCACCTCGTCGACGATCTCCCGGCCCAGCATCTGGTAGCCGCCGCAGACCCCCAGCACCGGCTGCCCGGCGGCCGCACGGGCCTTCAGCGGGGCCTCCAGACCGCGTTCGCGCAGCCAGGCCAGGTCGGCGACGGTGGCCCGGGTGCCGGGCAGCACCACCAGGTCCGCGTCGGCCAGTTCCTCGGGCCGGGTGGCCCAGCGGACCAGCACACCCGGCTCCTGGGCCAGCGCGTCCAGGTCGGTGAAGTTCGACAGCCGGGGGAAGCGCACCACGGCGACCCGCAGCACGTCCGCGCCGACCGGGCCGCTCACCGCGCCGCGCTCGACCACGGTGGTGAGGTCGAGCGAGTCCTCCGCGTCCAGCCACAGCCCGGCCAGCATGGGCAGCGTGCCCAGCACCGGACGGCCCGTCAGCCGGTGCAGCATGTCGAGCCCCGGCGCGAGCAGCCGCGCGTCGCCGCGGAACTTGTTGACGAACCAGCCGGCCACGTGCCGCTGGTCCTCGGCCGAGAGCAGCGCCAGCGTCCCGTACATCGCCGCGAACACCCCGCCGCGGTCGATGTCGCCGACCACCACGGTCGGCAGTGCGGCGGCCGTCGCCAGGCCCATGTTGGCGATGTCCCGGTCCCGCAGGTTGATCTCCGCCGGGGAGCCGGCCCCCTCGCAGACCACCACGTCGTACCGGCCGCGCAGGTCGGCCAGGCACTCCAGCGCCCGCTCCAGCAGGACGGGCTTGCGCTCCCGGTAGTCCAGCGCACCGACCTCGGCGACCGCCCGGCCGAGCAGCACCACCTGACTGCGGCCGTTGGCACCGGGCTTGAGCAGCACCGGGTTCATCGCGGCCTCGGGCTCGACCCGGGCGGCGGCGGCCTGCATCGCCTGGGCCCGGCCGATCTCGGCGCCGTCCGCGGTGACGAAGGAGTTCAACGACATGTTCTGCGCCTTGAACGGCGCGACCCGCACACCCTGCCGGGCCAACCAGCGGCAGATACCCGCCGTGACCACACTCTTGCCCGCGTCGGACGTCGTCCCGGCCACCAACAGCGCGTTGCTCATGTCTGCCTCCCTGTCCTGTTCCGCCCGCGGCCGCGCAGCGGCGCACCGCCGTAGCCGGGAGCACTGCGGCGTGCCCGGGGGTCGGCCGTGTGCGTGGGGCCGCCCGGCGGTGTGCCGTTGCGCGCCCGGGTGTTGACCTCTGAGCGGCGGGCTGTCGGCTTCATGAACGGGCCCGGTGGCGCCGGGTGAGGGTCCAGGCCGCGCGGGCCGCCACGGTGGTGGCCAGCGCGAGGGCGCCGACGCGGCGCGAGAGCACGCAGGCCCGTTCGACGTCGTCGACCGTGACCGGCCGCAGCTCCGCGCCCAGCACCGGCCGGTGCTCGACCCGCTCGCCGTAGTGCAGGGTGCCGCCCAGCCGGACGCCGAGTGCGCCGGCGAAGGCGGACTCGGCCTGGCCCGCGTTGGGGCTGGGGTGTGCGGAGCCGTCGCGTCGCCAGATCCGCCAGGCCCGCCGGGGGTCGGGGGAGGCGGCGACCGTCAGCAGGGCGGTCAGCCGGGCGCCGGGCCAGCCGGCCACGTCGTCGAGCCGGGCGGAGGCCCAGCCGAAGCGGGTGTGCCGGGCCGAGCGGTGGCCGACCATGGCGTCCAGGGTGTTCACGGCGCGGAAGGCCAGCAGTCCGGGGGTACCGGCCAGGGCGCCCCAGGTCAGTGCGTTCACCACGGCGTCGGCGGTGTTCTCGGCGACCGACTCGACCACGGCGCGGGCCAGCTGCTGCCCGTCCAGCGCACTCGGGTCGCGTCCGCACAGGTGCGGCAGCCGGTCCCGGGCGGCCGCCAGGTCCCCGGCCCGGAGCGAGCCGCCGATGGTCCGCGCCTCGCGGGTGAGCGAGGTGCCGCCGAGGACGGTCCAGGTGGCGGCGGCGGCCAGCGCGGCCCGGCCCGCGGGGGAGCGGCCGAGGGTCCGTTCGGCCAGGACGGCGGCGGCCGCGACACCGCCGACGCAGGTGGCGGTGTAGGCGGCCCCGACGGCACGGTGGTCGCGCCAGACGGCGCGCTCCAGCCGGCCGGCGGCCGAGCCGAACAGGGCGACCGGGTGGCCGCGGCGGGGGTCGCCGTACCGGGTGTCGGCCAGATAGCCGGCGACGGCGCCGAGCAGCGGGGGGAGGGCCGGGCTCAGTCGGCGCACGGCGCAGCGAGCGGGGCTCGGTCGGGGGCAGCCGGCATGGCGTGCGTGTCCTCACTCAGGGTCCGCGCCCTGGATCGACGAACGGCGGCGAGAGTCTCCTGGCTTCCGGGTCGGACGCACTCTCGGGCCGCCGGTCAGGCGGCCGGCCGAGCGTGCTCCCCGGTGACAGTGGCGGGACCGCGCCGGACTCGCACCGGCTTCCTCTCCTTGCCTCCGTATGGCGCAAGGATCCCATCACGGGGCTCGTCCGGGAGTCAACCAGCCCGGCGGAGGGCTTGATCACACGTCATCAGCCCAGCTCACCGGCGCGCCGGGCGCCGTCCGGGCCGGTGTCGACCGGGTGGCCGGGGCGGGCGGTCCCGCCGCCGGCAGGTGGCCGCGAACTACCCGCGTAGCGTGCGAAGGTGACGGGGCGCCGTCACTACCTCCGAGTAGTCCGGGCTTTCCGGAGCCCCGCGCTGGACGATCGCCCAGTCCACTGTCTGAGTGTCCAACCGGCCTTCGTGTGTTCAGCGGCTACAGGCACCGCCGCCCCGCGCATAGCTTCGGTCCCATGCGACGAAGACAGCCCACCCCAGCCCCGGTGCCCTTCTCCCCGGCGGCCGCCCGGGCTCACCGAGCCGGTCTCGGTCTGACGCCGGAACAGGTGGCCGAGGGCATGGCCGCACACGGCGTCCGGCTGCTGCCCGGTCATGTGATCGGCTGGGAGACCGGCGAGATCAGGCCGTCGGAGGAGGAGTTCATCGCGCTGTCACGGGCCCTGTGGTGCCCGCCGGCCCAGCTGATGGCCACCCGCCCGGCCAGCCTGCGCGACTTCCGCCTGGCCCGGGAGCTCAGCCAGGAGCAGGCCGCCCGCCGGATCGGCGTCCCGCCGCAGACGTACGAGAAGGCCGAGACCACCGGGAGGTGGACCGGCGACGAGGAGCAGACCCGCGCGCTGGCCCATGTCCTGGGTCTGGGCCTGCGCGGCCTGGTGCTGGTCACCCACCGGCGGGACGAGCTGGACCAGCGGCTGCGGCAGGTGGTCCAGGGCCGCTGGCAGGCCCAGCTGAAGGCGGTCGCCCGGCTGGTGCCGGTCGACCGCGAGCAGCTCGCGGACGTCCTGGCGGAGCTCCAGGGCGAGTACCAGGTGCCGATGCACTGGGGCGCCGCCACCCCGGCCGCCGAGGAGCAGCCGCGCAAGCCGCTCGCGAGCCGGTTCTGGGAGCTGCTCGCCCGCCGGCCCACCGAGATCCCGGTCTGACGCGTCGGCCGCCCCCCGGCCCCTCGAACGGACGTGTCCGGTGGCTGTGCCCCGGCCCGGACGGTGGACTGGGACCGCATCGAGTTCGGTCCGCGACCAGCACACCGGGGAGCAGCTATGCGTTGGGGAACCGCCGCCATCGTGGCCGCCGCCGCCGTCGGGACCGGAGCGGCGGTCCTGCTGGTCGGCCGCCGGGTCGCCGCCCGGGTCCACCCGGCCGGCGCCGAACTCGGCCCCGGCGCCTCCCTGCGGGTGCACCGGCTCGCCCCCGGTCTGGTCACCCTGACCCGCACCCCCGACTCGGTCCGCCCCGGCCGGTACGCCCTGGAGTGGGGGGACAACGGGCACGCGGTGGTCGGCGAGCCGGTCGCCACCGACGCGCAGACCGTCACCCGCCGGCTGGAGCGCGCCGACGTCGGCACGCTCGCGACCGGTACCGAGGTCCGGATGACCCCCCGGGTGTACCGGGGGGACCCGCTCGGCGCGGTGGGCATCGCGTTCGAGGACGCCGAGGTGCCCGGCGACCTCGGGCCGCTCCCGGCCTGGTACATCCCGGCGGTCCGCGGGACCTGGGTGGTCCTGGTGCACGGCCCGGGGGGCGACCGGTCGCAGGTGCTGCCGGTGCTGCCGCTGCTGGGGTCGCTCCAGCTGCCCAGCCTCACCGTCACCTACCGCGGCGACCGGGGTGCCCCGGCCGTGGCCGAGAGCCACGGGCGGTTCGGCGAGACCGAGTGGGTAGACGTCGAGGCGGCGGTCCGCACCGCGCTGGCCTCCGGCGCGAGCAAGGTGGTGCTGTACGGCTGGTCGCTCGGCGCCACCCTCGCGCTGCGGACGGCGGCCCGCTCGGACTGGCGCGGGTCGATCAGCGGGCTGGTGCTGGACTCCCCGGTGCTGGACCGGCCGGCCACGGCGGGCCGGTCCGGGGTGCCGGCCCGGCTCGCCGCGCTGGGCGCGTCGGCCGCCCGAGGCCGTTCCGGCACGGACCTGGCCGATTCCGCCCGTATCGCGGACGGCGGGGACCTCCAGGTGCCCGTGCTGCTGATGTACAGCCCGGACGACCGGGTCGCGCCGCCGCAGGCCGCCGAGCGGCTGGCGGAGCAGGCCGAGAACCTGGTCAGTCTGCACGCCGTGCCCGAGGCCGGGCACGCGGCCCTGTGGAACGCGGACCCGGACGGTTACCTGGAGAGCCTGCGGCGCTTTCTGACCCCGCTGCTTTGAGCCGGAACGGCCACGGATTGTTGACGTGTACTTGGCGTTAATCGCGGGTGCCCGGCCCGGTTTGCGGGCCCTTGCCCGAATCCGGGACCACCCCCGGCCCGCCGGCCGCAAAGACGCGCCGCACCCGATGTGACAGAACGCCCGTACAAGGGGAAGACTGCACGGCGTGACGTCTCGGAACCCGCGCGACCGTGATGCCCCGCTCCCGCCGACGATCCGTACCGGTGCGACGGTGACCCGTCTGCCCGGCACGGCCCGCCGAGCCGACAGCGCACCTCAGGGCAGCCCCGCCGCAGCCCGCCGCCGTACCCCCCAGCCCAAGCCCGGGCGTGGCAGGGTACCCGTACCCGACGGCTTCCCCGCCCCCGCCGAACTGGCCCCGCTCGCCCGGCGCATGCTCGCCGACGCGGTCCGGGTCGCCCGCTGGGCCGGCGAGCTGGGCGAGGTCGACAAGCGCGGGGAGCTGCTGCCCGACGACGCGCGGGCGGCCGGGCTCGCCCTCGCCATGACCGTCGCGGCCGCCGCCAAGGCCTGGGGCCAGGCGCTGCAGATCGGTCTGGTCGAGCTCCGGGACGGCGGTGCGGGCCCCGGCTGGCGGCTGCACGCCTGGGAGCACGACGACGAGGCCGTGGTCCGCGGCTGGTCGGCGCTGTTCGACGCCTGGACCCTGCTCGCACCCGTACCGCCCGCCGCCATGCGCGGCGTCTTCGCGGTGCTCGCCGGGCAGGCCGTCGACCAGGCGCCCCAGCTGCTCTCCTTCCTGCACCTGGTGGACGGGCCGGTCCCCGACAGCGAGCTGCTGGAGCTGCTGCGGCGCGGCCTCGACGAGCGCCGGGTCGGCGTGGCCGTCGGTGCCGGGCCGCTCTCGCCCGTCCCGCACGCCGCCTCCGCCGTCTCGGCCGTCCGCGGCACCTGCCGCGAGCCGCAGATCGACACCCTGCCGGCCTCCGGCGACGTCGCCGCCGTCCTGGACTGGATGCTGGACGGCCTGGCCGCCGTCGGGGCGCTGACCCGCCGTGACGAGGCCGCCGAGCTCTCCCCGCTGGGGCACTGGGCGGTCCGCGCCAAGCTGGAGGAGATCTGCACGGTGGCGCAGACCGCCGCCGGGCACATCGAGCAGAGCGCCCCCGAGCTGCTCAGCGCCTGCGCCGACTACTCGCCGGGCCCCGCCCGCGCCGAGTACCGCGCCTGGGTGGCCGCCCGCCCGGCCGACCGCGCCGTCGCCGAGCTGATGGACGCCGCCCGCGGCGAGGACGCGCTGGTGCGCGGCCTGGCCTTCGAGGCGCTCCGGGTGGCCGGCCGGACGGCCGAGGCGGCCGTCCGCGAGGCCGTCGAGGAGGCCGTGCTGCGCCCGTACGCGCTGCTCTGGCTGGCCGAGCAGCTGGACGAGGGGGGAGTCTCCCCGGCCGACGTGCTGGGCGCGGAGGACGCCGCCTGGCTCTGGGTGGACACGGCGGCCGCCGTGCTCGACCACGGGGAGACCGAGTTGCTGGTCGGGCATGTCGAGGGGGCGTCGGCCGGCGAGCCGGTCCGGCTGTTCAACCGGGCCCGGCAGTCGGGGCACCCCAGGGCGGCCTCGGTGCTCACGGCGGTGGCCGGGGTGCACCCGGACCCGGCGGTGGCCCGGGCGGCCCGCAGGTCGGCCTTCAGCGTCCACCGCGGCGGCGCGTAGCCGCCGGCCGCACCGCGGCAGGCACGCACGACGAAGGGCCCGGATCCTGGTGGATCCGGGCCCTTCGCGTGGTACGACCGGGGTCAGCAGCCCCGGGACTCGGCGCGGCGGGCGCGCACGTCGCCGACCTTCTGGCCCACCTTGCGGCGGATGACCAGCAGCGGCGCCATCGCGGCCAGCGCGATCTGGGCGACCGCACCGATGTGCATCAGCGTGTCGCCGCCGGGCAGACCGGCCGCCCAGGAGGCCAGGCAGCCGATGCTGACGACGATCCAGGCCAGCGTGGCGGTGGCCAGCAGGCCCTGCGGCTTCGGGTACTCGATCCGGCTCACCATCAGGTAGGCCACACCGAAGATCATCAGCAGGCCCGGCACGAACGGCGGGTCCAGCAGGACGATCGCGATCACCGTCATCGCGCCCATCGGGCAGGGCATGCCCTGGAAGATCCCCGGCCGCATCTTGACGGTCGAGAACCTCGCCAGTCGCAGCACGACCGAGAGCAGCACGGTCAGCGCGATGAACGCCGAGAGCTGCTGGTTGCTGTCGGGCGAGACGATGCCCCAGACCGCGACGAAGTACGCCGGCGCGATACCGAAGCTGATCAGGTCGGCGAGGTTGTCCAGCTCCGCGCCCAGTGCCGAGGAGCGGAGCTTGCGGGCCACCAGGCCGTCGAACAGGTCGCACATCGCACCGATCAGCAGCAGCGTCACGGCCGTCGCCGCGCTGTGCTTGTCCGGCGTGTTGGACTCGCCGGTGAGGTGCGGCATCAGGACCCCGGTGGTGATCGAGTAGATCGCCAGGAAGCCGCAGACGGCGTTCCCCAGGGTCAGGAAGTCGGCGGTGGACAGGTGCTGCGGCGAGCGCGGGGCCCGCAGCTCGCGGTCGCGCGCCCAGCGGCGGCGGCGCAGGTCGGTCTCCGCGTCGTCGTCGAGTCCGACGAGAGTCTCAGGATCAGTCACGGTCAAGGCGCGTCACCCCGGCGGTGGTCTTCTGGCCGACCTCGACACCGGCCTCGATGCCGGCCGGCAGGTAGGTGTCGACGCGGGAGCCGAAGCGGATCAGACCGACCCGCTCGCCCTGCTCGACCTTGGTGCCGGCGTCGATGTAGGGCACGATGCGACGGGCGACGGCGCCCGCGATCTGCACCATCTCGATGTCACCGAGCTCGGTGTCGAAGTGCCACACGACGCGCTCGTTGCGGTCGCTGTCCTTGTTGAACGCCGGGACGAAGCCGCCGGCGACGTGCTCCACGGACGTCACGGTGCCGGGCAGCGGCGCGCGGTTGACGTGCACGTTGAGCGGGCTCATGAAGATCGCGACTCGGGTCCGGCCGTCCGGCCAGGCGTCGATGGACTGCACGACACCGTCGGCCGGCGAGATCACTCTGCCGACGCCGATCTCACGCTCGGGGTCGCGGAAGAACCACAGCATGCCCGCGCTGAGCGCACAGGCAGGGACGGCCGCCAGGGCCCACTTGCCGTTGCGCTTGGTGAGAGCGCTGGTGACGGCGGCGGTGGCCAGAGTGGGGACGAACCAGGGTGTGGCTCCGCGCGCGATGGTCACGCGGGGTCGCGGGCCGGCCGCGGGGGCGACGAGGGCATCGCGGTCCTGGACGGAGGTGTGAGGGGACGGGCTGATGGGCATCGAAGACCTTTGTCGCGGGCCCCGAGGGACAGAGCATGGCCGCTGGACGGGGGCCACCGCGGGGTTCGGGTGATAAGTGGACGGCTGCTGTCCCGGTGGATGCTATCGGGACCAGACGGTAGGTGGGCAAGCCGCCTGCTCGTGGAACTCTCCAGTGCGGTACCCAGGTGTGCGTGCTATGTGTACGACCGTAGCTCGGCCCGGTCCCGTTCCCAAGGGTCCGGACGAATCGGGTGACCCATGTCTCACCACCGGAGCGGGCCCGGATCGTGACCGGCGCGTTCTGCGAGGCCGCGCCGGAGTCGGGGGCCGGAATGGCGTCGCAGGGGCGCCGGAGAGGCGCTCGGAGGGCGCTGGAGAGGCGCTGGAGCGGGGCCGTAAGGCGGGAAGAGGCGGCCGCAGGGCGCGTACGGCAAGAACGCGCCCTGCGGCCGCCTCAGGGCGCCACACGGCCGCCGAGGGCCGACCAAGCCCTCGGCGGGTGCGGCGGGGCCGGGGCGGGCCCGCACGCCCGCGCCCGGCCGGGCGGATGGTCTCGTCGGGGAGACCGGCCGGCTCAGTCGGCGAGCCGGTACTCCTCCAGCAGGCGGCGGCCCACGATCATCTTCTGGATCTCCGCCGTACCTTCACCGATCAGCAGCATCGGCGCCTCGCGGTACAGCCGCTCGATCTCGTACTCCTTGGAGAAGCCGTAGCCGCCGTGGATCCGGAAGGAGTCCTCGACGACCTCCTTGCAGTACTCGGAGGCGAGGTACTTGGCCATGCCGGCCTCCAGGTCGTTCCGCTCGCCGCTGTCCTTCTTGCGGGCGGCCATCACCATCATCTGGTGCGCGGCCTCGACCTTGGTGGCCATCTCGGCCAGCTTGAACTGGATCGCCTGGTGCTCGGCGATCTTCTTGCCGAAGGTGGAGCGCTGCTGGGCGTACTGGATGCCCAGCTCGAAGGCGCGCCGGGCGACGCCACAGCCGCGGGCGGCCACGTTGACCCGGCCGACCTCGACGCCGTCCATCATCTGGTAGAAGCCCCTGCCGGGGACGCCGCCCAGGATCCGGTCGGCCGGGATCCGGACGTCCTGGAGCACCAGCTCGGTGGTGTCGACGCCCTTGTAGCCCATCTTCTCGATCTTGCCGGGCACGGTGAGGCCCGGGACGGTCTCGTTCGGCCCGAAGCCGGGCGTCTTCTCGATCAGGAAGGTGGTCATGTTCTTGTACGGGGTCGAGCCGCCCTCGTCGGTCTTGCAGAGGACCGCGACCAGGGTGGACGTGCCGCCGTTGGTCAGCCACATCTTCTGGCCGTTGAGGACGTAGAACTCGCCGTCCTTGACGCCCTTGGTGGAGATCGCCGCGACGTCGGAGCCGAGACCCGGCTCGGACATCGAGAAGGCGCCGCGGATCTCGCCGGCCGCCATCCGGGGCAGGAAGTACTCCTTCTGCTCCTGGGTGCCGTGCGCGTTGATCATGTGGGCGACGATGAAGTGCGTGTTGACGATGCCGGAGACCGACATCCAGCCGCGGGCGATCTCCTCGACCACCAGGGCGTAGGTCAGCAGGGACTCGCCGAGGCCGCCGAACTCCTCCGGGATGGTCAGGCCGAAGAGGCCGAGCTGCTTCATCCCTTCGACGATCGCGGCCGGGTACTCGTCCTTGTGCTCCAGCTCGGTCGCGACCGGGATGATCTCCTTGTCGACAAAGTCCCGCACGGTGGCGAGGATGTCCCGCTGGATCTCGGTGAGGCCGTCGGTCTGTGCGAGGCGTCCCATCGTGCGGCTCCGTCTCTGGGGAAATGCGCTGAGGGTGGGGGAAAGGGTGTTGCCGGGGGCCCGACCGGCGTGGCTGCGGCAGCCGGGCCCCCGTACCGGAGTGGGATCGGCCGATGACGGCGGCCTGCCCAGCCGGGGTTCGTGGGGTGGTGAGGCCGAGGCCTAGGAGAGCGGCTCCGGGCGGCCGGGCTGCTCGCCGCCGCGGGCCTTGATGTACGTCTCCGTCGGCACCATCACCTTGCGGCGGAAGATGCAGACCACCGTGCCGTCCTGCTTGTAGCCCTTGGTCTCGACGTAGACGATGCCGCGGTCGTCCTTGGACTTGGACGGCCACTTGTCGAGCACCAGGGTCTCGCCGTAGAGGGTGTCGCCGTGGAAGGTCGGCGCGATGTGGCGCAGCGACTCGATCTCCAGGTTGGCGATCGCCTTGCCGGAGACGTCCGGGACGGACATACCGAGCAGCAGGGAGTAGATGTAGTTGCCCACCACGACGTTCTTGCCGAAGTCCGTCGTCTTCTCCGCATAGTTCGTGTCCATGTGGAGGGGGTGGTGGTTCATGGTCAGCAGACAGAAGAGGTGGTCGTCGTACTCGGTGACCGTCTTGCCGGGCCAGTGCTTGTAGACCGCGCCGACCTCGAACTCCTCGTAGGTGCGTCCGAACTGCATGATTCAGATTCCTTTAAAGAGAGGGAGGGGGGGTCAGGCCTGCGGGGGCTCGAACTTGCTGGTGCGCTCGAAGCCCGCGGCCCGGCCCTTGCCGGCGATGACCAGGGCCATCTTGCGGCTGGCCTCGTCGATCATCTCGTCGCCGAGCATCGCGGAGCCCTTGGCGCCACCGGCCTCCGAGGTGCACCAGTCGTAGGCGTCCAGGATCAGCTCGGCGTGGTCGTAGTCCTCCTGCGAGGGCGAGAAGATCTCGTTCGCGGCGGCGACCTGGTCGGGGTGCAGCACCCACTTGCCGTCGAAGCCGAGGGCGGCGGCGCGGCCGGCCACCTCGCGGTAGCCCTCTGCGTTGCGGATCTGAAGGTAGGGGCCGTCGATCGCCTGCAGATCGTGGGTGCGGGCCGCCATCAGGATGCGCATCAGGATGTAGTGGTAGGCGTCGGCGGGGTAGCCGGGGGGCTGCTGGCCGACCACCAGGGTCTTCATGTTGATCGAGGCCATGAAGTCGGCCGGGCCGAAGATGATGGTCTCCAGCCGCGGCGAGGCGGCGGCGATCTCGTCGACGTTGACCAGGCCCTTGGCGTTCTCGATCTGCGCCTCGATGCCGATCTTGCCGACCTCGAAGCCCATGGTCTTCTCGATCTGGGTGAGCAGCAGGTCGAGCGCCTTGACCTGGGTGGCGTCCTGGACCTTGGGCAACATGATGCAGTCCAGGTTCGGCCCGGCACCCTCGACGACGGTGATGACGTCGCGGTACGTCCAGTGGGTGGTCCAGTCGTTGACGCGGACGACCTTGGTCTTCTTGCCCCAGTCACCGTTGTTCAGGGCATCGACGATGTTGTGCCGGGCGCTCTCCTTGACCAGTGGGGCGCAGGCGTCCTCCAGGTCGAGGAAGACCTGGTCGGCCGGCAGGCCCTGGGCCTTCTCCAGGAAGCGCGGGTTGCTGCCGGGTACGGCCAGGCAGGAACGGCGGGGCCGGAGGCGGTTGACAGTGGTCATGAGGGGGTTGGTCCTTCCCGGTCAGCTGGTCGCAGCGGTGGCGGCGGCCCAGGGCTGAAGCCTGTTGGCCAGCCGGATCTCGTCCACGATCCGGCCGATGATGGTGGTGATGCCGAAGTCCTTGGGGGTGAAGACCGCGGCGACACCGGCGGCCTTGAGAGTCTCGGCGTCCGCAGCGGGGATGATGCCACCCACGATCACTGGCACATCCTCCACCCCGGCCCGGCGCAACCGGTGCAGGACGTCCGGAACCAGCTCGGGGTGGGCGCCGGAGAGGATGGACAGGCCCACGCAGTGGACGTCCTCGGCGACGGCCGCGGAGACGATCTGCTCGGGCGTCAGCCGGATCCCCTGGTAGACCACCTCGAAACCGGCGTCCCTGGCGCGGACCGCGATCTGCTCGGCACCGTTGGAGTGGCCGTCCAGGCCGGGCTTGCCGACCAGCAGACGCAGCTTGCCGGTGCCCAGCTCGGCCGCGGTGGCGGCGACCGCCTCGCGGACGGCGGCGAGCTCGCCGCCGGGCTCGGCGGCCACGGCCACCGGCGCGCCGCCGACCCCGGTGGGGGCGCGGTACTCGCCGAAGACCTCGCGCAGGGCGAAGGACCACTCGCCGGTGGTGACCCCGGCACGGGCGCAGGCCAGCGTGGCGGGCATCAGGTTGTCGGCGGTGACGGCGGTGGCCTTGAGCTCGGCCAGCGCCGTCTGGGCGGCCGCCTCGTCCCGGCCCTCGCGCCAGTCCCGCAGGGCGGTGAGCACCGACTGCTCGGACGCCGGGTCGACGACCATGATGGCCGCGTCGAGGTCGGCGGTGAGCGGGTTCTCCTCCGTGGTGTCGAAGCAGTTGACCCCGACGATCTTGTCCTCGCCGGCCTCGATCCGGGCCCGCCGCTCGGCGTGCGAGGCGACCAGGTTGGACTTGAGGTAGCCGGACTCGACGGCCGGGATCACCCCGCCCATCTCCAGCACCTTGGCGATCTCGGCCTCGGCGCCGGACAGCAGCTCGGCGGTCTTGGCCTCGATCACCGCGGAGCCGTTGAAGATGTCGCCGTACTCCAGCAGGTCGGACTCGTACGCCAGCACCTGCTGGATCCGCAGCGACCACTGCTGGTCCCACGGCCGGGGCAGGCCGAGCGCCTCGTTCCACGCCGGCAGCTGGACGGCGCGGGCGCGGGCGTCCTTGGAGAGGGTGACGGCGAGCATCTCCAGCACGATCCGCTGGACGTTGTTCTCCGGCTGGGCCTCGGTCAGGCCGAGCGAGTTGACCTGGACGCCGTAGCGGAAGCGGCGCTGCTTGGCGTCCTCGATGCCGTACCGCTCCCGGGTGACCTTCTCCCAGAGCTGGTTGAAGGCCCGCATCTTGCACATCTCCTCGATGAAGCGGACGCCCGCGTTCACGAAGAAGGAGATCCGGGCGACCACCTCGCCCATCCGCTCCGGCGGCACCTGCCCGGAGTCCCGGACGGCGTCCAGCACCGCGATCGCCGTGCACATCGAGTACGCGATCTCCTGGACCGGGGTGGCCCCGGCCTCCTGCAGGTGGTAGCTGCAGATGTTGATCGGGTTCCACTTGGGGATGTGGGCGACCGTGTAGGCGATCATGTCGGTGATCAGCCGGACCGAGGGGCCGGGCGGGAAGACGTGCGTCCCGCGCGACAGGTACTCCTTGACGATGTCGTTCTGGGTGGTGCCGGTGAGCTTGGCGATGTCGGCGCCCTGCTCCTCGGCGACCACCTGGTAGAGCGCCAGCATCCACATCGCGGTGGCGTTGATCGTCATCGAGGTGTTGGTCTGTTCCAGCGGGATGCCGTCGAACAGCGTCCGCATGTCCCCGACGTGGCCCACCGGGACGCCGACCCGGCCGACCTCGCCGCGGGCGAGGATGTGGTCAGAGTCGTACCCGGTCTGGGTGGGCAGGTCGAAGGCGACCGAGAGGCCGGTCTGGCCCTTGGCGAGGTTCCGCCGGTAGAGCGCGTTGGAGTCGCTCGCGGTGGAGTGACCGGCGTAGGTGCGCATCAGCCAGGGCCGGTCACGCTTCTGAGTGCTCATCGGAGGTCCTAGATGTCGCGGAAGCGGTTGATGGCCGGCAGGTGCTTCTCGCGCAGCTCCGCGTCGCGCACGCCCAGGCCCTCGGACGGGGCCAGGCAGAGCACGCCGACCTTGCCCTGGTGCTTGTTCTGGTGCACGTCCAGCGCGGCCTGGCCGGTCTGCTCCAGCGAGTAGACCTTCGACAGGGTCGGGTGGATCTTGCCCTTGGCGACCAGCCGGTTGGCCTCCCAGGCCTCGCGGTAGTTGGCGAAGTGCGAGCCGACGATCTTCTTCAGCGACATCCACAGGTAGCGGTTGTCGTACTGGTGCATGTAGCCGGAGGTGGAGGCGCAGGTGACGATGGTGCCGCCCTTGCGGGTGACGTAGACCGAGGCGCCGAAGGTCTCGCGGCCCGGGTGCTCGAAGACGATGTCGACGTCCTCACCGCCGGTCAGCTCGCGGATCCGGCCGCCCAGGCGCTTCCACTCCCGCGGGTCCTGGGTGTTCTCGTCCTTCCAGAACCGGTAGCCCTCGGCGCTGCGGTCGATGATCGCCTCGGCGCCCATGGCCCGGCAGATCTCGGCCTTCTGGTCGTTGGAGACCACGCAGATCGGGGTGGCGCCGCCGGCCAGCGCGTACTGGGTGGCGTACGAGCCGAGGCCGCCGCTGGCGCCCCAGATCAGCACGTTGTCGCCCTGCTTCATGCCGGCGCCGTTGCGGCTGACCAGCTGACGGTACGCGGTGGAGTTGACCAGGCCCGGGGAGGCGGCCTCCTCCCAGGTGAGGTGGGCGGGCTTGGGCATCAGCTGGTTGGTCTTCACCAGCGCGAGCTGGGCCAGGCCGCCGAAGTTCGTCTCGAAGCCCCAGATGCGCTGCTCCGGGTCCATCATCGTGTCGTTGTGGCCGTCGGAGCTCTCCAGCTCGACCGACAGACAGTGCGCGACGACCTCGTCGCCCGGCTTCCAGGCGTTGACGCCCGCGCCGGTGCGCAGCACCACGCCCGCGAGGTCGGAGCCGAGCACGTGGTACGGCAGGTCGTGCCGCTTGGTGAGCGGGGACAGCCGGCCGTAGCGCTCCAGGAAGCCGAAGGTGGAGACCGGCTCGTAGATCGAGGACCACACGGTGTTGTAGTTCACCGCGCTGGCCATCACGGCGACGAGGGCCTCGCCCGGGCCGAGCTCCGGCAGCGCGACGTCGTCGAGGTGCAGGGACTTACGAGGGTCCTTGTCCCGGCTGTCGAGGCCGGCGAACATCTGCTCCTCGTCCTTGTGGAGCGTCACGGCGCGGTAGGAGTCCGGGAGCTTGATCGCGGCGAAGTCCGCCGCGGAGCTGTCGGAGCTGAGGATCGCGTCGAGGATTTCCTGCATGGCTGCCTCCGAAGGCGTACCTGTGTTTGAGGGCGCACAGGGCGTCTGGGGGAGCCGGGAGCGGACACCGGCTTCGCTGAGGGTCTGGGTGGGTCTGCGGTGCGACTGATGGGTGGGTCGCCGAGGTGGTGCTGGTACTGCCGCCCCCAACGGTGCGGGGACGCCCGGACACGGCGCGCCGAGGTGGGGAGCCGCGGCGCCGCGACTGGTGGGTAACAAAGTAGTGGCACCCTGTGCCACTCGTAAAGACACCGGGTGTCACCAGTTCGAGTGAACCCGATGACAGTTCGATAACCGGCGGGCCGACACATCGAAGGCCCGCCCGGAAAACTCCCGGACGGGCCTTCGAATCTGCTGTGACCTGCGTGAATCGCCTGCGTTAACCAGCCTGGGAGCCGGCCAGGGCCGCCCTGATGGAATCGACCACCAGGTCCAGCGGAGCGTCGGTGCGGGCCACTGTGATGAGCACCTCACCTCCCGGGCTGGCACTGAGTGCGCTCACCGCCGCAGCCTCCAGCGGTGACAGCGAGTCACTTGTGGCACCGGGTGCCACAGCGGTGCCACGGCGCCGGGCACCGCTCGGCGGGGTCGGCCAGAACGTCCCGCGGATCACGTCGAAGGAGTGGTCCAGCTGTGACTCCACGTCCCCGTGCCCACCGGCCCGCAGCCAGCGTCTCAGCACGTGGTTGTGGGCCGCGACCACCGCCGCGGCCGACACCTCGGCCAGCATCGAGTCGTCGTCCCCGCCCCGCTGCCAGCTCGGCGGGGTCTCCTCCGCCGCGTCGAAGCGCCCGAGCAGGTACCGGGTGAACAGCCGCTCGTACCGGGCCACCACCGCGATCTCCCGCTCGCGCAGCGCCGGCACCTGCCGGATCAACTGGTACCGGGCGACGGACACCGCCGGGGTGGAGGCGTACATCCGGAGCACCTCCTTGATGCCCCGGCACACCACGTCCAGCGGATGCTCCTCCGAGTCCGCGCTCGCCAGCAGGTCGGCCACCCGGACCAGGGTGTCGTCGTGGTCCGGGAAGATCGCCTCCTCCTTGGAGCGGAAGTACCGGAAGAACGTCCGGCGGGCGACCCCGGCGGCGGCGGCGATCTGATCGACCGTCGTCTCCTCGTAGCCCTGGGTGGCGAACAGCTCCATGGCGGCGGTCGCCAGGTCCTGGCGCATCTGCTGGCGCTGGGCCGCCGCCCGCCGTCCGCCCGCGCCCGCTTCCACCGCCGGCCGTGCGACGTCCTGCTCCGAGGGTGACTGATCCCGATCCATGGCCGGAACGCTACACGCACCGGGAGCGGCTGCCCCCGGCTTCGTCCGGCGCACCGGAACCGCCGCCGTCCCCACCGCGGGCCGCGGCCACCGGGTACCCGCGGACGTGCCCGCGGGCAGTGTGCCCCAGGCCGGCCCGGCCTGCCGCCGGGGCCCGCCCGGCAGCACCCCGGGCACCCCGGACGGAACCCCGCCGGGCACGCCCGGACGGCCCGTCGCCCGGCCGGTCATCGGCGGGCGTGGTCGCGGAAGCCGCGACCGCTCTTGCGGCCCAGGCAGCCGGCCGCCACCAGGTGCTCCAGCAGCGGCGCCGCCGCCAGCCCCGGCTCGCGGAACTCCTGGTGCAGCACCTGCTCGATGGTCAGCGAGACGTCCAGACCGACCACGTCCAGCAGCTCGAACGGGCCCATCGGGTAGCCGCAGCCCAGCTTCATCGCGGTGTCGATGTCGTCCACCGTCGCGTAGTGCTCCTGCAGCATCCGCACCGCGTCGTTCAGGTACGGGAAGAGCAGCGCGTTCACGATGAAGCCGGCCCGGTCACCGCACTCCACCGCGTGCTTGCGGGCCTTGCCGCACAGCTCCAGCACCGTCGCGGTGACGTCCTCGGCGGTCAGCACCGTGGAGACCACCTCGACCAGCTTCATGGCCGGCGCCGGGTTGAAGAAGTGCATGCCGATCACGTCCTGCGGCCGCGAGGTCGCGGTCGCACAGCTGATCACCGGCAGGCTGGAGGTGGTGGTGGCGAGCACCGCACCCGGCTTGCAGATCTTGTCGAGGGTGGCGAACAGCTCCCGCTTGATCTCCAGGTCCTCCGCCACCGCCTCGACCACCAGGTCGACCTCCGCCAGGTCGGCGTACTGCCCGGTCGGGGTGGTCAGCGCCAGCGCCGCGTCGCGCTGCTCCGCCGTCAGCCGGCCCTTGGCCACCGAGCGCTCCAGCGACTTCGCCAGCTGCGCCTTGGCGCGGTCCGCCTTCTCCTGGCTGCGCGCGGCCAGCAGCACCGGGTAGCCGGCCTTGGCCAGCACCTCGACGATGCCGGTCGCCATCGTGCCCGAGCCGCAGACGCCGATGCTGCGCACCTCACGGCCCGCGACCCGGCCCGCCCGGCCCGCCCCGGCGGGCTCGGCGACCACCTTGGACGACCCGCGGGCCTCGTAGGTGTAGAAGCCGCGGCCCGACTTGCGGCCCAGCAGCCCGGCCGAGGCCAGCTGGCCGAGGATCGGGGCCGGGGCGTGCAGCCGGTCCCTGGACTGCTCGTACATCGCCTCCAGCACGGTGCGCGCGGTGTCGATGCCGATCAGGTCGAGCAGCGCCAGCGGGCCCATCGGCAGGCCGCAGCCCAGCCGCATCGCGGCGTCGATGTCCTCCCGGGTGGCGTACCGCGACTCGAACATCGCGGCGGCCTGGTTCAGGTACGCGAACAGCAGGCCGTTGACGATGAAGCCGGCCCGGTCGCCCGCGGCCACCGGCTCCTTGTCCAGCTCGCGGGCCAGGGTGGCGACATCCTCGGCGGCCTGCGGGGAGGTCAGCACCGTGCGGACCACCTCGACCAGCCGCATCGAGTGCACCGGGTTGAAGAAGTGCACGCCGAGCACCCGCTCCGGGCGGGCCGTGGCGGCGGCGATCCGGGTCACCGACAGTGCGGTGGTACCGGTCGCGAGCACGGTCCCGGCCGGGCAGATCCGGTCCAGCTCGGCGAAGATCTGCCGCTTCAGCTCCAGCTGCTCCGGCACCTCCTCGATCACCAGATCGGCGCCGGCGGCGGCCTCCAGCTCGTGGCCGACCGAGATCAGGGCGAGCAGTGCGCTGCGAGCTTCGGGGGTGAACCGCTCACGCTCGACGGCGTGCGCGGTGGCCTCCTCGATCCGGGCCAGGGCCCGGGCGGCGGCGGCCGCGTCGGCCTCGATGCCGATCACCCGGCGGCCACTGCGGGCCACCGCGACGGCGACACCGGCACCCATGGTGCCGAGGCCGACCACAGCGACAGTGGGGAAGGGACGCTCCATTGTCCGGACTCCTTGTCATGGGCCCGCGCCGCGCTCCCGCACGGCCGGCCGGCTCGTCGTCGAGCGGCGGCTCAGGGTGCGCGGGAGGAGGGTTCGGCGGCGCGGGGGCGGGAGATGACGTTTCGTGACATGCCGACAGGGGCCGGTCCGCTCCGGCCGTGCTGAGGGTGTGCCGAGGTGCTCAGGCGTTCTGAGAGAAGAAGGAAGCGACTCTGAAGGACTGCGCTGAGGAGGCCCTGAAGGCCCGGGAAGCAGAACACCAGGCGGCCGTCGATCACACACGGCCGCGGCCCTGCCGGTGCGGCTCCCGAAGCCCGGCAGTGGTGCGTGCGGTCACTGTAGCGGAGTTACCCCGGGGTAGGAAGAGGGCAATCCGCCACCGGGACACGCGGGTTGTCGTTTGGTGGCCGCGCCGACCGAAGGAGGACACCATGGCAGTCATGACCTTGGACCGGACTCAGATGGACCTTGCGGCCTTCGAGGCCATCGCGATAACCGCCGCGCGGGAGAACGTGACGCTGGAGTTCATCAACGGCAGGATCGGAGTCAAGCCGGTGCCCGACGGCGACCACGGCGAGATCATCATGTGGCTGCTCGAACGGTGCATGCAGCAGCGCCGCGAACTTCGTCTCTATCCGGAGCAAGGGCTGAAGGTGGAGAGCTACCGCACCGGTCACGCCCGGCCCGACGGTGCTCTCGCACACAAGGGCACCTTCGCGGGGCAGGGCGAGTGGGCCGACCCCGACGGGGTTCTGATGGTGGTCGAGGTCACCTCCCGCGACCCTGACGCCGACCGGCGCGACCGGATCGAGAAGCCGGCCGCCTACGCGCAGACGAGGATCCCGGTCTACCTGCTGATCGACCGCGACGCCGACACGGTCACCGTGCACAGCGAGCCCGAGGCCGGCCGGTACCGGAGCGTGGTCACCCTCTCGTACGGGCACGAGGTGGTGATCCCGAGCCCCGTCTCGATCACTCTCGACACCGAGGCCCTCAAGGACTACGTCCGCTGACCCGGACGCACTGCGGCCCGCCCGGAGGGTTCCGGGCGGGCCGCAGTGGGGTCGGACGGGGTGTCAGTGCGCCATGACGGGCACGGCGAGCTCGTCCGAGTCGGCGGCGGAGGCCTGGTGGGCGTCCGGGCGGCCGGTGTTGATGAGGGTGAAGGCGATACCGGCGGCCAGCACCAGGATGCCGACCGACCACCAGATGGCGGTGGAGTAGCTGTGCACCATGGCCTGGAGCTTGATCAGCTGCTCCGGCCCCTCGTGGTGGGAGGTCAGGTACGCGGTGAAGGCGCTGGTCGCGATGGTGTTCAGCAGCGCGGTGCCGATCGCGCCGCCGACCTGCTGGGAGGTGTTCACCATGGCGGACGCGACGCCGGCGTCCTGCGGCTTCACACCGTGGGTGGCCATGCTCATGGCCGGCATGAAGGCGGTGCCCATGCCGAGGCCCATCAGGATCAGGCCGGGCAGGAGCTCCCAGTACGAGGTGGAGACCCCGATCCGGGTGAAGATCAGCATGCCCAGGGCGGCGACCAGGAAGCCGGGCGCCATCAGGTAGCGCGGGGCGACCCGGGTCATCAGGCGGGCGCCGATCTGGGTCGAGCCGGTGATCATGCCCGCCACCATCGGCAGGAAGGCCAGGCCGGTGACGACCGGCTTGTAGCCGAGGACGACCTGCAGGTAGTAGGTCAGGAAGAGGAACAGGCCGAACATGCCGATCACGGCGAGGCCCAGCGACAGGTAGACGCCGCCGCGGTTGCGCTCGGTGATGACCCGCAGCGGCAGCAGCGGGGCCTTGACCTTGCTCTCGACCAGGACGAACGCGATCAGCAGGACGGCGGCGGCGACGAACAGGGCGATGGTGCTGCCGGAGGTCCAGCCGGCGGACTCGGCCCGGGTGAAGCCGTAGACCAGGGAGACGAGGCCGGTGGTGACCAGCAGCACGCCGGGGATGTCCAGGCGGTTGCGGTTCTGGCTGCCGACCGGCTCGCGGATCACCAGCACGGCGCCGGCGACGGCGACCAGGGCGAACGGGATGTTGACGTAGAAGGTCCAGCGCCAGTTCAGGTACTCGGTGAGCAGGCCGCCCAGGATCAGGCCGATGGCACCGCCACCACCCGCGATCGCGCCGTAGATGCCGAAGGCCTTGGCCCGCTCCTTGGCGTCGGTGAACATCACCGCGAGCAGCGAGAGCGCGGCCGGGGCGAGCAGTGCGCCGAACACACCCTGCAGGGCGCGGGCGCCGAGCAGCATGCCGGTGTTGGCGGCCATGCCGCCGATCGCGGAGGCGAGCGCGAAGCCGATCAGGCCGACGGTGAAAGTCCGCTTGCGGCCCCACAGGTCGGCGATCCGGCCGCCGAAGAGCAGCAGGCCGCCGAAGGCCAGCGCGTAGGCGGTGATCACCCACTGCCGGTTGCCGTCGGATATGTGCAGGTCGGTCTGGGCCGAGGGGAGCGCGATGTTCACGACCGTGGCGTCCAGGACGACCATCAGCTGGGCCAGGCCGATGAAGATGAGCGCCTTCCACCGCCGCGGATCGGGCTGCAGGGCTGATTCAGACATGGGGGTACCCACTTGTGTGCGAGAGAGCGGAAAAGTCAGGGAGGTGACGCGGGACGTGCGGAAAACGGTCGTGCGGAAACGGTCGTGCGGAACGTGCAAGCCGAGGTGCGGGAGGCGGGACCTGTGTCAGGCGCGCGGCTTCAGGTCCTCCAGCGTGACGGCGCGGCCGGGCAGGGCGGATCGGGTCGGGGCCTGCATGCCGTCGAGGAAGAGCTGCAGGTGGCGGTGGACGAACTGGTCGATGTCCAGGCACTTGGTACCGGGCAGCGGGCGGGTGAGCTGGGTGATGGCGATGACGAAGTCGCCGACCCCCACGTCCTCGCGCAGCTGTCCGGATTCGTGGGCCCGGGCGACCACCTCGGTGGTGGTCTCCTGGAGCCTGGCCTTGGCGTCGGCCATCTCGGGGTCGTTCATGTCGATGTGGTCGGAGAGCAGCGGGCACAGGGCGCCCATCCGCTCGTCGGCCGAGGCGTGGGCGAAACGGGTGAGGGCCGCGAAGGCGTCGGGCTCCTCGGCCATGGCGCGCTCGGCGTGCTCCACCACGCGGTCCAGGACCGAGAGCGTCACGTGGTGGATCAGCTCGCGCCGGTCGGCGAAGTTGCGGTAGAGCGTCGCGTTGCCGACTCCGGCGCGGCGCGCGATCTCGTCGAACGGGACGTCCGCGCCGTGCTCGACGAAGGCCTCGCGGGCCGCGTCGATGATCCGGGCCCGGTTGCGACTCGCGTCCGCCCGGAGCTTCGGGGTCGGAGTGGTGTTGGTGATCATCTGGTGCTCCCCTCGACCCCCGTGGCGGATGCTTCCGGGGAATGTCTCCCCGCTTGCTTCGACACTAGCCTAAGCGGGGAAAGAGTCCCCGGAAATTTCGAAACCCGATGTGACGTGCGCCACATCGGGTTTTGCGGGTCGCCGGCGGGTCGGGCTCAGAAGATGTCGTTGTTCCCCGACCAGGTGTACCGGGCGCCGCCCAGCGGTTCGTCGAACCGGTAGCTCCTGCCGTCGGCCGAGGTCCGCTCGGGCGCGCCGTCGGGGAAGTACGCGTAACCGGAACCCTCCAGCCCGACGCCGGCGACGGTGATCTCCACTCCGCCGGGCTCCGGCAGCGCCCCGGCCAGTGCGGCCAGGAACACGAGCGGGCCCCGGAATCCGAGGACGGCCGCCGGACCGGCCGGAGTCGGCCGTACTGCCGGGGACGTGTGTGTCATATCGCATGTCCATCAGCGCGCCGGGGTCGCGCCCGCTCGCCCGGTCGGGTGAATGGACCGGCCGGAGGTCGGTACACGGCCGACCCGGGCGGCAGCATGGGTGCATGAGCACGCTGCAGACCCGCGCCGAGCGAGCCGCCCAAGCCCTGTCCGCCGCCGACCGGTTGAGCGCGGCCGGCGTGGACGGTGTGGTGCTCGGCTGGGTCGACAACGCCGGTCTGCACCGCGTGAAGGCCGTCCCGGTCGGGCAGTTGCCGCACGCGGCCGAGTGGGGAGTCGGCGCCGCGCCCTGCTTCGACGCCTTTCTGGTCGACGACTCGATGGCCCCGACCGGCAGCCCGGTCGGCGACCTGCGCCTGGTCCCGGATATCGCCGCCCTCACCGCGCTGTCCGCGCAGCCGGGTTGGGCCTGGGCCCCGGCCGACCGGTACGCCCAGGACGGCGAGCCGCACCCCGGCTGCCAGCGGCTCTTCGCCGGCCGGATGGCGGCCGAGGCCGGACGGCGCGGTCTGGAGATCCGGGCGGGCATCGAGACCGAGTGGGTGGTGGTCGACGGCGCCGGCGCCGGGCCCGCGTACGGGATGCGCCGCCTGATCGGGCTGTCCGACTACCTCCGGGACGTCCTCCGGGCCCTGCGGGACCAGGGGTTGACGGTGCTGCAGATCCACCCGGAGTACGCCGTCGGCCAGTTCGAGGTCTCGACCGCCCCGGCCGGCCCGGTCGAGGCCGCGGACACCGCCCTGCTGGTGCGCCACACCGTGCAGGCCGTCTCGGTACGGCACGGGCTGGACGCCTCCTTCGCCCCCGCCGTCACCGCGGGCGGTGTGGGCAACGGCGGACACCTGCACCTCAGTCTCCGGCGCGCCGGGCGCAACCTGGGCAGCGGCGGCCCCGGCCGGTACGGGCTGACCGCGGAGGGCGAAGCCTTCCTCGCAGGGGTGCTGGCGGAACTGCCGGCCCTGCTCGCGCTCGGCGCGCCGAGCGTGGCCAGCTACCTGCGCCTGGTGCCCGGACGCTGGGCGGGCCCCTACCGGTGCTGGGGGCGGGAGAACCGGGAGGCGGCGCTGCGGCTGATCCCCGGCTCCGTACCGGAGCAGGCCAACGCCGAGGTGAAGTGCTTCGACGCCGCGGCCAACCCGTACCTGGCGGTCGGCGGCGTGCTGGCGGCCGGTTTCGACGGGATCGACCGCGGGCTGCGGCTGCCGCCGGAGGTGTCCGGGGACCCGGCCGACTCCGGCTACGCCGAGCGGCTGCCCGCCGACCTGGCGGAGGCCACCGCCGCCTTCAAGGGGTCCGACGTGCTGCGGACGGCCCTCGGCGAGGAGCTGCACTCGGCGGTGCTGGCCGTCCGGGAGGCCGAGACCGGCCTGTTCGCCGGGTGGACCGCCGAGGACGTGATCGCCGCGACCCGGATGCGCTGGTGAGGGCGTGCTGATCGACCAGCACTGCCACAGCGTGCTCGCGCCCGGCGCCGAGGAGCCGGACGACGAGACGCTCGGCACGCTGCTCACCGAGTCCGACCGGCCGCCCGCGGCGGGCACCGACCCGTTCGGCGGCGCGCTCGGCCTCGCCGTCCGCCGCTGGTGCCCGCCCGCCCTGGGGCTGCCGGCCCACGCCGACCCGGCCGCGTACCTGGCCCGGCGGCGCGAGCTGGGGACGGCCGAGGCCACCCGGCGGCTGCTGTCGGCCGCCGGCCTGACGGCCTGCCTGGTGGACACCGGCCTGACCACCGCGGCCGGCCGCCCGCTGCTCCCGCTCGCCGATCTCGCCCGGGCCTCGGGCGCCCGGGTGTACGAGGTGGTCCGGCTGGAGACGGTCGCCGCCGAAGTGGTGGCCGAGCCGGCCCGCTGGCCGGAGGCCCTGGCGCAGGCGCTCGCGGACGCCTGCGCGGACGCCGTGGCGGTGAAGTCGGTACTGGCGTACCGCTACGGGCTGGCGATCCCGGCGGCCCGGCCGACCCGCGCCGAGGTGGTGCGGGCGGCCGGCGAGTGGCTGGGCGGGCCGCGCGAGCGGCTCGCCGATCCGGTGCTGCTGCGCCATCTGCTCTGGCAGGCCGTTGAGTTGGGGCTGCCAATCCAGCTGCACACCGGCTTCGGCGACCCGGACCTGCGGCTCCACCTCGCCGATCCGGCCCTGCTGGTGGACTTCGTCCGCGCGGTCGAACCCTCGGGCGTGCCGCTGGTGTTGCTGCACTGCTACCCGTACCACCGGCAGGCCGCCTGGCTGGCGCACTGCTTCCCCCAGGTCTACGTGGACGTCGGCCTCACCCTCTCGTACACCGGCGCGCGGGCGGCCGAGGTGCTCGGAGAGGTGCTCGAACTGGCCCCGTTCGGCAAGGTGATGTTCTCCACCGACGCCTACGGGCTGCCCGAGCTGTACCTGGTCGGCGCCGCCCAGTACCGGTACGCGCTCGACCGGCTGCTGGCCGGCTGGCGGCAGGACGGCGCCTGTACCGCGGCGGACGCGGCCGCGATCGGGGCGGGGCTGTCCGGCGCCAACGCGAGCCGCCTCTACCGGCTGGATCTCGCCACCCCAGCTGACGGCCAGGTTACCTGAGGTCACATCAGCTGGTCAGGCCCGCCTTCCCCGGGCCGCCGCGGATCACTCCCGTCGGCACCCTTGCGGAAGCGATCCGATGGTCACTAGCGTCCCACCCACTTACGTGTTCCTGCCATCAGCGGGGCACTACGAGACTCGGGAGGGTCATCCCCTATGAGAGTTCCTCGGATACGTCGGGCGCGGCTCGCGGCGGCAGGTCTCGCGCTCGCCACCGCCGGCTCGATCGCGCTGCCGGCCGGCACCGCCGCGGCAGCCGGATCGGACGCTCCGGCGGCCGGGCCCCTGCTCAGCTATGTGGTGAACACCCAGGCCGACCACGGCCAGGTGAAGAAGGCCGAGAAGGAGATCACCAAGGCCGGCGGCACGGTGGTCTACGCGTACGAGCAGATCGGCGTGGTGATCGCGCGGTCCGCCGACACCGGCTTCGCGGCCAGGCTGCGGCACGTCCGCGGCATCGACTCGGTCGGCGCCAGCCGGACGGCCGGCATCGTCGCCGCCGACGTGGAGTCCACCGTCGAACGGGTCTCCGCGGGCGCCACCCCGACCGACGGCTCCGAGCCGCTCTGGGCGAACCAGTGGGACATGCGGCAGATCGGCGTGGACAAGGCCCACGAGACCACGCTCGGCAGCCGCCGCGTCGTGGTCGGGGTGCTGGACTCCGGCATCGACGCCAAGCACGAGGACCTGGCCGCCAACGTGGACGCCTCGCTCTCGGCCTCCTGCATCGAGGGCGGCAAGCCGAACACCGACTACAACGCCTGGCAGCCCACCACCAGCGACCACGGCACGCACGTGGCCGGCACCATCGCGGCCGCCAAGAACGGCAAGGGCGTCGAGGGCATCGCCCCGGGCGTCCGGCTGGCGGCGGTCAAGGTGGTCGACGACGGCGGGTTCATCTACCCGGAGTACGCCATCTGCGGCTTCGTCTGGGCCGGTGAGCACCACTTCAAGGTGACCAACAACAGCTACTACATCGACCCGTGGCTGTTCAACTGCAAGAGCGACCCCGACCAGGCCGCCGTCTCGACGGCCGTCCGCCGGGCCGTGGCCTTCTCGCAGCGCAACGGCGTGCTGAACGTGGCCGCCGCCGGCAACGAGAACTACGACCTGGCCCACAAGACCGTCGACCCGACCAGCCCGGACGACACCACCCCGGCCGAGCGCCCGATCGACGCCAACTGCCTGGTCCTGCCGACCGAGGTGCCCGGCGTCGTGGTGACCTCCTCGGTGGGCGTCAAGGGCGACAAGTCCTTCTACTCGACCTACGGCAAGGGCAAGGTGACGGTCGCCGCCCCCGGCGGCGACTCCCGCTACCAGCTGCCCGACACCCCCGACAAGAACGGCCGGGTGCTCTCCACCGTCCGCGGCGGCTACGCCTACATGCAGGGCACCTCGATGGCCTCCCCGCACACCACCGGCGTGGTCGCGCTGCTCGCCTCCACCCACCCGTGGGCCGGGCCGGACGAGCTGCGCGCCATGCTGACCCACCAGGCCGACGAGCACGCCTGCCCGGCGACCTACGACCCGTCCGGCGACGGCGCGTGGAAGGCGGTCTGCGAGGGCGGTACCTCGAACAACGGCTTCTACGGCGCCGGCATCATCAACGCGGCCAAGGCCGCGCAGTGGTGGCGCTGGTGAGCCGGGGCTGACCTCCCGAGCTCCCGCCGAACCCCGCCCCGTCCGGGCCTCCCGCCCGGGCGGGGCTCGCCGTTTCGCCGTTTCGGCGGTTCGACGGATCCGCGGCCGGCCGCCGGCGCCGGTCAGCCGACGTGCCGGCTCCAGTCGGCCTCGACCGGGGCCAGACCGTGCCGGTTCGGGACCTGCTTGAGCCAGTCCGGCCGCGCGGCCAGGGTGGCCGCCGCCCGCTCGGCCTCGGCGGCCCGCTGCTCCTCCGGGGTGGCGAAGCAGGTCGGCAGCCAGGCGGCGGACCCGGCCGCCCGCGCGGCCAGCTGCGCCACGTACGCCGCCCGCAGCTCCGACTCCGTGGCGAAGCCGGGCTCGTCGGCCAGCCACTCGGACGGCACCAGCGCGACCACCTCCCGCAGCAGCGCCTCGGTGACCAGCGGCGCGAGCGCCGCGTCGGCGGCCCGGACGTCCGGGTGGTGCCCGCCGAGCGCGTGCGCGGCCATCGGGTAGGCCTTCAGCAGCGAGGCGGCGGCACCGGACCAGCGGTGGTGGAAGACCAGCCCGGCGCCGTTGTCGATCAGCCACAGCCGGCCGTGCCAGACCATCAGGTTGGGGTTGGCGGTGGTGCGGTCCACGTTGCCGGTCAGCGCGTCCAGCCAGACCACCCGGCCGGCCTCGACGGGGTCGACGTCCAGCAGGCCGGGGCGGTAGTCGCGGGCGCCGGGGAGGAGGTCCATACCCAGGTTGAGGCCGGCGCTGGCCCGCAGGATGTCCTGGATCTCCGGGTCCGGTTCGTCGGCCGCGACCACCGGGTCGAAGTCGACCAGCACCAGCGGGGGTACCCGCAGCCCGAGCCGCCGGGCCAGTTCGCCGACGATCACCTCGGCCACCAGCGCCTTGCGGCCCTGCGCGGCACCGGCGAACTTCACCACGTAGGTACCCAGGTCGTCGGTCTCGACGACCCCCGGCACCGAACCACCCGCGCGCAGCGGATCGACATAGCGGACTGCGGTCACCTGATCGAGCACACCGGCCAGCTTAGACCGACCGGCGATCTGCACCCTCAGAAGTTCTGGTGGCCGACGGTGCGGTGTTGGGTGTCGTACTCGTCGAGGGTGGTCTGGTGGGAGGTGGCGGGGACGGGGATGGCGTAGGCGGTGAAGGCGGTGCCGGGGATGGTGGCGGTGGTGGCGGTGGTGGGTGTGGTGTTGCTGAAGGTCATGGTGGCGCTGGCGACGTCGGCGGCGGGCTGGGCGAGGAAGAGGCTGGCGCCGTTGGGGAGGTTGTGCTGGCCGTACATGCCGCGGGGGCTGGTGTCGGTGGGGTTCTTGACGCCGGCGCAGTCGCCGTAGGGGTTGGTGACCCGGTCGTTGAAGGTGGTCCGCAGGCAGACCAGGCTGCCGGCGGTCTTCTCGCCGGGTGCGTAGTCGGCGGGGACGGTGGGGTAGTAGGTCAGTGTCACCGACCAGGCGGCGCCGTCCAGGACGCCGCTGCCCACGGTCTGCGACAGCTGGCCCGCGACCGGGGGCGGTGGTGCGGCGGCGAACTGGACCTGTGGTGGTCCCGCCGGGTCCCGCAGCTCCGAGGAGAGCGCGAGGGCGCCGGTCAGGGCACCGGCCAGGGCGCAGGTCGCGACGCCGGTCAGCGCCCGGCGGCGGCGGGTGCGCCGGGCCCGGCCCGACCGCAGGATCTCGGTGACCGGCGCGGGTGACGGGGTGACTCGCCCGGCCGAACGGGCGAGGGCGTCCTGGAGTCGATCGGTCATGGGGTCGCTCCCAACAGGTCGGCGGCGTGGTCGAGCAGGGCGGGGTCGGAGCGCAGCCTGGCCAGCGCACGGGACGCCTGGCTCTTCACCGTGCCGATGCTGCACCCGAGTTCGTCGGCGACCTGCTCCAGGCTCAGGTCCTCCCAGTAGCGCAGTACCACCACGGCCCGCTGGCGTTCGGGCAGCCCGGCGAGGGCCGCGACCAGCAGGTCGCGGTCCTCGCCGTCGTGGGTGACCGCCGGCGCCGGGGTGTCCGGCAGGAAGGGCGTCAGCAGGTGGCTGACCCTTCGCCGCCGGTACCGGCTGCGGTTGTTGTTCACCAGCGCGCGTCGCAGATAGCTCGCGGCGGTGTCCGGGTCGATCCGCCGCCAGTGCGGATACGCCTTCGCGAGGGTGGTCTGCACCAGGTCCTCGGCCTCGTGGAAGTCACCGGTCAGCAGATAGGCGGTCTGCACCAGTGCCCCCCACCGGGCCACCACGAACTCGCTGAAGCCGGCGTCCCTGCCTGCTCGCTCTGTGCCGCTGCGCACGGAAATGGGCGTCCTTCGGGTCGGTGGGCTGTCAGAAGTTCTGGTGGCCGACGGTGTGGTGTTGGGTGTCGTACTCGTCGAGGGTGGTCTGGTGGGAGGTGGCGGGGACGGGGATGGCGTAGGCGGTGAAGGCGGTGCCGGGGATGGTGGCGGTGGTGGCGGTGGTGGGTGTGGTGTTGCTGAAGGTCATGGTGGCGCTGGCGACGTCGGCGGCGGGCTGGGCGAGGAAGAGGCTGGCGCCGTTGGGGAGGTTGTGCTGGCCGTACATGCCGCGGGGGCTGGTGTCGGTGGGGCTCTTGACGCCGGCGCAGTCGCCGTAGGGGTTGGTGACCCGGTCGTTGAAGGTGGTCCGCAGGCAGACCAGGCTGCCGGCGGTCTTCTCGCCGGGTGCGTAGTCGGCGGGGACGGTGGGGTAGTAGGTCAGTGTCACCGACCAGGCGGCGCCGTCCAGGACGCCGCTGCCCACGGTCTGCGACAGCTGGCCCGCGACCGGCCCCGAGGCGAGCGGATCGGCGGTGGCCGCGGGGGTGGAGTCGGCGCTGGCGGAGGTGCTCAGGGCGAGGCCGGCCAGCGCGGCGGCGGCCGCGGCGGCCGCGATGAGCTTCTTGGTCCGTGCCTGGGTCATGGTTTCTCCTGGATCGCGAGGGATGAACGGCTGGAGCGGCGCCTCTCCACCCGTGAGTACTCCCGCTGCGCCGAACGGGTTGCACGGATGGGGTGCGTCTCTTCCTGGGGGAGTCTCCGGCCTGTCCTTTCCCGGAATCCGGGGGCCGACGGGCTCCACGGGTCCGACCGGACGGCTGCCCACCTTCGGGGCTTCGCCGCCGGAGGCCCCGGGTCTTGACCCGGTGCCGCCGACGGGCCCGCACGGATTGCGCCGGGCCGGTTTGGGCGGCGGCCGGGCGCGGTGGTTGGCTTGTCGGGATCACCGTGCGACGGCGATCGTCCGGACAGCAGAAGGAGAGCAGTCACATGGGCAAGGTGCAGGCCGGCACGGAGCGCGTCTACCAGGCCACCCCCAAGCAGGTGTACGAGGCGCTGGCGGACTACACCACAGTCCGTCCCCGGCTGCTGCCGGCGCAGTACAGCGAGTACGAGGTGCGGGCGGGCGGCACCGGCGCCGGTACGCAGGTGCACTGGCGGCTGCAGGCGACCGAGAAGCGAGTCCGGGACTGCCTGTTCACGGTGACCGAGCCGAGCCCCGAGAAGCTGGTGGAGACCGACGCCAACTCCACCATGGTGATCACCTGGACGGTGTCGGCGGTCGGCGAGAGCGGCTCCCGGGTGAGCGTGGAGGCGAGCTGGCAGGGGGCCACCGGCATCGGTGGCTTCTTCGAGCGGACCTTCGCCCCGAAGGGCCTCAACCGGATCCACGACGCGGTCCTCGCCAAGCTCGCGGACGAGCTGGCCTGACCCGTCCGCGGCGTACCGGCCGACGGGCGGGCAGCGGCCCGGCAGCGGCCCGTACGTCCGTACGCCAGCGGGGAACGCCCGTGCGGCCGGCGTGCCGTACGGGTGGCCCGGTTCCCCGGGACGGGTGAAGCGACCCCGGTCCGCAGCCCGCGCCGACCTAGGCTCGCGGCCGTGCGCATGACGATCCTTCATATCTCGCAGCCCGTGGACGGCGGAGTCGCCCGGGTGGTGGTGGACCTGGTCCGGGGCCAGCGGGAGGCGGGCTGCCGGGTCCTGGTGGCCTGCCCGCCCGGTGGCCGGCTGGCCGCCGAGGCCGCGGCCGCCGGGGCCCGGGTGCTGGACTGGCGGGCCGGGCGCTCGCCGGGCCCCGGCACGCCGGGGGAGGCGGCGCGGCTGCGCCGGATCGTCCGCGAGGTCGCCCCCGACGTGCTGCACCTGCACAGCGCGAAGGCGGGCCTGGCCGGCCGGCTGGCCGTCCGCGGCGCGGTGCCCACGGTGTTCCAGCCGCACGCCTGGTCCTTCGCCGCCGTCGGGGGGCCGCTGGCCGCCGCCTCGGTGCGCTGGGAGCGGTTCGCCACCCGATGGGCCCGGGTGCTGCTCTGCGTCAGCGAGCAGGAGCGGGTGGACGGGGTGGCCGCCGGGTTGGACGGCGGCTGGCGGGTGGTGCCCAACGGGGTGGACGTGCGGCACTTCGCCGTGGCCGACGCCGCCGCCCGGCGGGCCGCCCGGGCGGCGCTGGGCCTCGACCCGGTCGCCCCGCTCGCGGTCTGCGTGGGGCGGCTGTGCCGGCAGAAGGGTCAGGACGTCCTGCTGGACGCCTGGCCCGAGGTGGCGGCCGGGGTTCCGGCGGCCCGGCTGGCCCTGGTCGGCGGCGGGCCGGACGCCGCCGTGCTCGCGGAGCGGGTGCGCGCGTTGCCCGATCCGGCCGGGGTCCGGCTGGCGGGCGACGTGCCCGATCCCCGGCCGTGGCTGGCGGCGGCCGATCTGGTGGTCCTCCCGTCGCGCTGGGAGGGGATGGCGCTGGCCCCGCTGGAGGCGATGGCGACCGCCCGCCCGGTGCTGCTCTCGGACGTGCCGGGGGCTCGCGAGTGCCTGCCGCCGGGCGAGGCGGCGGCCGGCCTGGTGGCGCCGGGGGACCCGGCCGCGCTGGCGGCCCGGCTGGTGCGGGCACTGACCGATCCGGTCGGGTGCGAACGCCGTGGGGCCCTGGCCCGGGCGCACATGGTCGAGCGGCACGACATCCGGGAGGTGGTCCGGCAGGTGGCCGCCGTGTACGGCTCGCTGCTGCCGGGGGCGGTGGTGCCCGTGGGGTGTGGGCCCCGTGTCCCGGAGCGGTCCTGATCGTTTCTCAGACCGTGAATGCCTGCCGCGAAGGTGCTGCCGTATTCGCACCTGACCCGCAGAGCTGAGGTTGATATCCGACAGTCTGACTAATGGGCAGGTGGAATGACATGGCAAGTCAACTTCCGCTGTTTCAGGCGGCGTTCGCTAATGTCTGATTTCGCCTGTTTCGTTCCAATTTCCCGCGGTCAATCCATCCGAGGTCGATCAGAGAAATGGCCGATAGCCGCCCGAGGCAGCAGGTGCTTACCCGGACCGCGTCCACCGGGCCGGGATCGCCGTGTCGGCGCGACCCCGGCTCCGGCTGTCCCGCCACGGCGGGTACACAGCAGGGGAGTTCGTGCGCTGATGACCATTGACCACGAGAGTGTGCCGCGGCCGGGCAGGTCCCTGCCGGCGCCGCGGCGGCTCGCCACCGGGCTGCTCGACCGGCCGGTGGGCCTCCGCGCCCGCTCCGCGCCGAGCCTCGGCCGGCACCGCAGGCCGTTCCGCTCCCGGGCCGCCCTGCCGCTCTCGCTGGTCGCCGTCGACAGCCTCGCGGTCTACGGTGCCCAGGCCGGCATCGCCGCCGCCGCCCCGGGCCTGCACCCGCTGGCCGGCGCCGCCGCCCTGATCCCCCTGCTGCTGCCGCTCAACCTCGCCGGCGGCCTCTACCGCAACCGGCTCAGCCTCTCCGCCCTGGACGAGGTGCCGGCCCTCACCGCCCGGGCCGCCGTGGCGACCGCCTTCGCGGTCACCCTGGCCGGCTGCCTGAACGGCCACTGGCCCGACTTCGGCCCCGCCACCCCGTTGCGGCTCGCCGCCCTGGTGGCCGGCATCCTGCTGCTGGCCACCTGCGGCCGGGCATTCGCCTACCACCTGCTGCGCAAGGCCCGCCGCCGCCGCCCCAGCCCGGTCCTGGTCCTGGGCGCGGGCCACCTCGGCCAGCGGATCGCGGCCGCCCTCACCGAACGCCGGGAGTACGGGCTGCGCCCGATCGGCTACGTCGACCCCGACCCGGTCCTGCTCGCCGACGACGCCCGACTCCCGGTGCTCGGCGGCCGCGAGGTGCTGGAACGGGAGATCCGCCGGCACCGCATCCACCACGTGGTCGCCACCGAGGGCGCCGCCGACGAGGCCGAGACCGCCGCGGCCCTGCGCGACGCCGCCCGGCTCGGCTGCCAGGTCTGGCTGGTGCCCGCGCTGCGCGAGTACGGCCCACTCGGCCGTTTCCCCGCCGACCACCTGTACGGCTTCCCCTGCCTGCCACTGGCCCGGGCGGCGATGCGCCGCCACGGCTGGCCCGCCAAGCGCGCCCTGGACATCGCCGCCGCCGGCCTCGGCCTGCTCGCGCTCTCCCCCCTGCTGGCCGTCTGCGCGGTGGCCGTCCGTTTCGACACCGGCCCCGGCGTGCTCTTCCGCCAGCAGCGCACCGGCCTGGACGGCAAGGTGTTCACCGTCCTCAAGTTCCGCACCCTGCGCCCCAGCAACGAGCACGAGTCCGCGACCCGCTGGAACATCTCCCAGGACCACCGGATGGGCGCCGTCGGCCGCCTGCTGCGCCGCAGCTCGATGGACGAGCTCCCGCAGCTGTGGAACGTGCTGCGCGGCGACATGAGCCTGGTCGGCCCCCGGCCCGAGCGCCCGTACTTCGTGATGCGCTTCGGCCAGGCCTACCCCGAGTACGCCGACCGCCACCGGGTGCCGGTCGGACTCACCGGCCTGGCCCAGGTGAACGGTCTGCGCGGCGACACCTCGATCGAGGACCGGGCCCGCTTCGACAACCGCTACATCGAGGGCTGGAGCCTGTGGCAGGACGCCAAGATCCTGCTCCGCACCGCCGCCCTGATGCTGCACCCGGACGGGAGCTGAGATGGCGCTCACCCTCCAGCGGCCCTCCCCGGCCGGAGGCCTGACCGTACGTCGGACGGCCGGAATAGTGACCGCGCGGCCCAGCCTGCTGGCCGCCGCCACCGTCCTGTTGGTCTGCCTGCCGACCGGCGAGAAGGACGTCACCGCGGCCGTCCACGTCACCGCGGCGGACCTGGCCTCGCTGGCCCTCGTCGCGGTCACCGCGCTCGACCTGCTGCGCGGCCGCACCCGCCGCCTGGACCGCACGGCCGCGCTGCTCCTCGGCGGCATCGTGCTGGCGGCCGCCGCCGCCACCGTCACCTCGATCGAGCCGAGCACCAGCCTCACCGGTTTCGTCCGGCTTCTCCAGGTCTTCGTCCTCGTCCCCGCCGCCGTGGTGTGCTCGCTGCGGGACCGCCGCGACCAGCGGATCGTGCTCGGCTCCTTCGTCGCCGCCGCGCTGGTCCAGGGCGTGGTCGGCGCCCACCAGTACCTCACCCGCACCGGCGCCTCCTACACCGGGCAGCCGATCCGGGCGGTCGGCACCTTCGGCGCACTGGACATCATGGGGATGTCCACCGTCGTCAGCTTCGGCCTGCTCGCCGCGCTGGCGCTCGCCCTCGGGGAGCGCGGCCCGGGCGGCAGCCGCCGGCTGCGGCTGGCGACGACCGGCGCCGCGGCCTTCCTGGCCTTCCCGCTCGCGGTCTCGTTCAGCCGCGGCAGCTGGATCGCCTGCGCGGTCGCCGCCACCGTCCTGCTGCTGCGTGCCGACGCCCGGCTCGCCGCCCGGGCCGCCGTGCTCGCGGCGGCGGCCGCCGTGGTGCTGGTCGGCGGCCTCGGGCTCGGCGCCTCCGGCGTCACCGACCGGCTCACCAGCATCGGCTCGGTCTCCGCGGCCCCCGACCAGTCCGTCAGCGACCGCTACGACCTGTGGACCACCGCCGGCCGGATCTGGCAGGACCACCCGGTCACCGGGGCCGGCCCCAAGGCCTTCCAGCGGCTGCGCGACAGCCACGCCCCGTTGCGGCTGTCCTCCGGCAGCGACGCGGCCGACGCCACCATCGGCTTCCAGCGCGAACCGCTGCTCTCCCCGCACAACATGTACTTCCTGGTGCTCAGCGAGCAGGGCCTGGTCGGCGTCGTCGCCTACCTGGCGCTCTTCCTCACGCTGCTGACCGGCTGCCTGCGCCGGGCCGGCGGCCCCGCCCTCGCAGCCCTCGCCCTGCTCGCCTGGGTGACGGTCGACTTCCTGTACGCCGACATCGGCGGCACCACCACGGTGCTCACCTCGGTGGTGCTGGGCCTCGCCGCCCGGTCCGCCCTGCCCGGACCGGACTCCCGCGGAGCGTACGCCGAATGACCACCGACCAACCCGCCCGAGCGGTCGTCGCGGGGATCCCGCCGGCCCGCTCGGCCGAGACCGGCCCGCCCGGTCCGGCCCACGCGGCACCGGCCCGCCGGGGCTTCCTGGCCAAGGCCTTCGGGGTCACCGCCCTGCTGAGCGCGGCCGGTTCGGCCTGCGGGCTGCTGCGCGACCTGCTGCTGGCCCGCTACTTCGGCGCCGACCAGGGCACCGACGCCTTCCTGGTGGCCTGGACGGTCCCCGAGACGGCCGCGCCGCTGCTGATCGAGGACGCGATGGCGTTCCTCATGGTGCCGGCCTTCAGCCTGGCCCTGGTGCTGCGCGAGGAACGCCCCCACGGACCGGACCCGGTACGGCAGTTGGTGCGCTCCACGCTGCCCTGGCTGCTGCTCGCCCTAAGCGCCCTGTCGGCCGCGGCGGCCCTCGGCGCCCCGCAGCTGGTCGCCCTGCTCGCCCCCGGACTGGCCGACCCCCAGCTCGCCGTCACCTGTACCAGGATCACGGCCTTCACCGTGCTGCCGTTCGGTGTGGCCGGCTACCTCGGCTCGGCCCTGCGCGCGCACCACCGGTTCACCGCCCCGGCCGCCATCTACGTCGCCTACAACCTCGGCATCCTCGCCGTGCTGTTGACCTGCCAGGCGGTCTGGGGCGTGCGCTCGGCCGCCCTCGGGGTCGTCCTCGGCAGTCTGCTGATGGCCGGTGTCCTGATCGGCCCGTTCCTCGGCCGGCTGCGCTCCGGCCGCCGGGGCCCGGCCGCCCGCGGCACGCCCGGCCAGGGCCTGGTGCTGATCCCGCTGGCGATGCTGCCGGTGGCCGCCTTCACGCTCACCCGCCAGGCACAGGTCTTCATCGAGCGCTATCTCGGCTCCGGGCTTCCGGCGGGCACCATCTCGCACCTCAACTACGCCACGAAGGTCTCCCAACTCGCCATGACGGCAGGCATCCTGATCGTCACGGTGACCTTCCCGCTGGTCGCCAGGGCGCTCGCCGCCGGCGACCTGGCGACGGCCCGCGACCGGGTCGAGAAGGACCTCGGGCAGGCCACCGCCGTGGTCCTGCTGGGCACGGCCTTCCTGATGGCCTGCGCCCCCTCGGTGGTCGCCCTGCTCTTCCAGCGCGGGGCCTTCGGCCCGCACGACACCGGCGCCACCGCCGCCGTCATCCGGGTCTACAGCTTCGGTCTGCCGGCCCAGGCGATGATCGGCGTGCTGGTCCGGCCGTACTTCTCGCTGCGGCCGGTGGTCCGCCGGGCCGACGACCCGCAGAGCGACGACGGCGGCCGGCGGCTGCTCGACTGGTACCCGGTCGCCGCGATGACCCTCGGGCTGCTGGTCACGGTCGGTGTCGGCCTCGCCGCGACCCCCCGGTACGGCGCACCGGGCCTGGCCGCGGGCAATGCGGCCGGCATCACCACCACGGCCGCCCTGCTGCTGCGCGGCCTGCTGCTGCGCGGCATCGCGCTGCGCCTGCGCCGGGTGCTCGCCGGGCAGGCCAGACTGCTGGCCGCCGCCGTGGCCGCGGCCGCGGTCGGGGTGCCGGCCGGCGGGCTGGCCGGCAACCCGCTGGTGTCGACGCTGCTCGGCGGCGCCGCCGTGGTCCTCGCCTTCGCCGCGCTCGGCGCCGCGCTCGGCGCGGCCGAGGTGCGCGGCCCCGTCCTCGCCCTCGGCAGAGCGCTGTACCCCCCTGCCACGGCCGCTGAAGGGAAGCTGCCCCATGGACGCTGAACTCGCCCGGCATCCGCACCCACCGGCCCGGTCGACGGCCCCGGGGCCGGCGCCCTGGATCCTGATGTACCACTCGGTGGCCGACGAGGAGGAGGACCCGTACCTGCTCACCGTCAGCCCCCAGCGGTTCGCCGCCCAGATGGACTGGCTGCACCGCACCGGCCGGCGCGGCGTCAGCGTCCGCGAGCTGCTGCACGCGCAGACCCACGGCGACGCCGCCGGCCTGGTCGGCCTGACCTTCGACGACGGGTACGCGGACTTCGCCCGGCACGCCGTCCCGGTGCTCCGCGAGTTCGGCTTCACCGCCACCGCGTACGTGGTGCCCGACCTGCTCGGTACCGAGAACGGCTGGGACGTGGAAGGCCCGCGCAAGAAACTGCTCACCGTCGAGCAGGTCGCCGAACTCGCCTCCGCGGGCTGGGAGATCGGCTCGCACGGCCTCGGCCACCAGGCGCTGACCGGGCTGCCCGCAGACCTGCTCGCCACCCAGTGCCGGGAGAGCCGCCGGGCCCTGGAGGAGCTGGTCGGCGGCCCGGTCACCGGCTTCTGCTACCCGTACGGCGCGGTCGACCTGCCTGCCACCCTGGCCGTCCGGGACGCCGGCTACGACTACGCCTGCGCGATCGAGCACTCCCTGCTGACCGGCCGGTTCGCGCTGCCGCGCTGCTACGTCGGCGACCGCGACGGCGCCCTGCGGCTGCTGGCCAAGGTCGGCCGGCACCGACTGCGCGACGCCGTCACCGGACTGCGCCGCACCACCCTGGTCCGCCAGCACGGGGAGTCCTGGTGAAGGTCCTGCACGTGATCACCGGCCTCGCCTCCGGCGGCGCCGAGCGACAGCTCCTGCTGATGCTGCGCCACCTGCCCCGCGAGCACCACTGCGAGGTGGCCACCCTCACCAACCCCGGCACGGTCGCCACCGCGCTGCGCGCCGACGGGGTCACCGTCCACGACCTCGCGATGCGCGGCAACCGCGACCTCGCCGTGCTGCCCCGGCTGACCCGGCTGATCCGCTCCGGCGGCTACGACCTGGTGCACACCCACCTCTACCGGGCCGGCCTGTACGGCCGGCTGGCGGCCCGGCTGGCCGGGGTCCGTCCGGTGGTCGCCACCGAGCACTCACTGCACGCCGGGGTGATCGAGGGCCGTCCGACCTCCCGGGGTGTGCGCGCGCTCTACCTCGCCGCCGAGCGGCTCGGCAGCGTCACCGTCGCCGTCTCCGGCCAGGTCGCCGGCACGCTCGCCGACTGGGGCGTGCCGCCGGCCCGCGTCCACCTGCTGCCGAACGGGATCGACGCCGCCGCGTACCTGCTGCCGACCGCCTCCCGGGCCGCCCTGCGGCAGAACCTCCGCACCGCCCTGGGCCTGCCCCAGCAGGCCTGGGTGGTCGGCGGGGTGGGGCGGCTGGTGCCGGGCAAACGGTTCGAGGTGCTGGTCGACGCGCTGGTCGAACTGCGCGCCGAGGCCGAACGCCACCCCGCGCTGCGCGAGCCCCGGCTGCTGCTGGTCGGCGCCGGCCCCGAGCAGACCGCCCTGGAACGGCGGGCCGAACGGCTCGGCGTGCGCGACGCCGTGCTGTTCACCGGGGAACGCGAGGACGTGCCCGAGCTGCTCACCGCGATCGACGTGCTGGCCGCACCCTCGGCCGGGGAGACCTTCGGCCTGACGGTGCTGGAGGCGCTCGCCGCCGGGCTACCGGTCCGGCACAGCGCCTGCCCGGCCCTCGACGAGCTCGACCCGCAGGCCGCCCCCGAGGCCGTCCGGCTGCCGTCCGAGGCCGCCGCCTACACGGCCGCGCTGCGCGGGCTGTGGGCCCGGCGCAGCGCCGCGCTGCCGCAGCCGCCCGCCGTCCGGCACTACGACATCGCCCGGATCGCCGCCGATCTGGGCCGACTCTACGACCGCCTCGGTCCGCCCGCCGACGGTCCGCCCGCCGACGGCCTGGCCGCCCGCCCCCGCCGGGCCGTCGCCGACCGGGTCTGAACCAACCAACCGCCAGTGCGCAGCGGCCCGGTGGCACCACCGCTGCGTCGATCCAAGGAGCTACCGATGTCCGATCTGCGCCTCAGCGCCCGTGCGCTGGCCCGCCGCTGGTGGCCGGTGGCCGTGGCCGTCCCGCTGGGAGCCCTGGCCGGGGCCGGCTACGCGGCGGTGTCGCACCCCTCCTACGCGGCCGACTCCTACGTGGTGGTGGTCCCGCAGAGCCCGGGGGACGGTGCCGCCGCGGTCAACTTCGCACAGGCGTACGGCCGGCTGGCCGGCCAGCCGCAGGTGCTGGCCGGAGCGGCCGCCGAGACCGGGCACACGGTGGCCGCGCTCGGCGGCCTGGTCAGCGGCACCACCTCGCCGGACGCCCCGGTGATCGACATCACCGGCACCGGGCCGAGGCCGCAGGACGCCGTCCGCGCGGCCGACGCCGTCGCCAGGTCCCTGATCGCGTTCGCCAACACCAGCAGCAGGGAGACCGGCGTCCGGCTGGTGCCGCTGGCACCCGCCGCCGAGCCGGAGAAGCCGTCCACGCCCTCCGCCCAGCTCGACACGGCCGTCGGCGGGGCGGCCGGCGTGCTGATCGGCGCGCTGGTGATGATGACCCGGCGCCGGGGCGGGGCCGCCCCCGCCGAGGAGCGCGCCGAGGCCGCCCCGGACGACCGCCCCGCCCCGCCCCGCCCGCGCGACGCCACCTCCGGAGCCGGAGCCGGAGCCGGAGCCGGAGCCGGGGCCGGGGACACCGACGCCGACACCGCCCCCGTCCGGCCGGCCGGCACCGCCCGGAGCCCCCGATGACCACCGAGGTGACCACTGCCGGTCTGCCCGCCCAGGGCTCGGCCCCCCGCTGGACGGCCGAGGTCCGCCGGGCGGACGACACCCTCGACCGGCTCACCGAGGAGTGGGACGCGCTGGCGGCGCGCTGCCGCACGGCGACGTCCTTCCAGGCCGCCGGCTGGCTGGCCTCCTGGTGGCGGCAGTACGGGCGGCCCGGCCGCCTGGTGGTGGTGCTGGTCCGCCGGGACGGCCGGCTGGTCGCCGCCGCGGCCCTGCAGCGTCGCGGCCGGTTCGGCGGGCTGACCAACCTCGGCGGCGGCCTGGTGGACTTCACCGACGTGCTGCTCGACGACGCCTGCGCCGACCGCGCCGCCGCCGAGCTGGCGGCCGCCCTGCCGCTGCGCCGTCCCTGGCACAGCCTGGAGCTGCGCGAGGTCCGCCCGGACGCCGCCGTCCAGCAGCTGTTCGGAGCCTGGCGCGGCCGCCGGTACCGGTTCGAGGACTCGCTCTGCCAGTACCTGCCCGCGGTGCCGATGGAGGAGCTGCTGAAGCGTCTGCCCGGCAAGACCGCCCAGCGCAGCCGGGTCAAGCAGCGCAAGATCGCCGAGGCCGGGGTGGTGGTCAGGTCGACCGCGCCCGAGGAGGTGCCGGAGGCCGTCCGGGAACTGCTGCGGCTGCACGTCCTGCAGTGGCAGGACCGCGGCGTCACCCCCGAGCACCGCACCGAGCGCTTCGCCGCCCACCTGACCGACTCCACCACCGCCCTGGTGGCCGGCGGCCGGGCCGCCATACACCGCTACTGGCTGGACGGCGAACTGGTCGCGGTCAACCTGCTGGTGCTCTGCCCGTCCTTCGGCGGCCTCTACATGTACGGCGCGCACCCGGCGCTGCGCGAGCGGCTGGACATCGCCGGGCTGCTCTTCGGGGTCGCGCTGGACGAGGTCAGGGCGGCGGGCATCCCGGTGCTCAGCCTGCTGCGCGGCCAGGAGCCGTACAAGCAGCGCTGGCGCCCCGACCGACTGCACAACCAGCGCCTGGTGCTCGGCCCGGGCCGGCTGGCGCCGTTCGCCGCGGCCCGGGCGGGCCGGGTCCGGCTGCGCGGGGTGGCGGTGGGCGTGCTCCGCAGCCGGATGCCGCGGCTGAAGGCGGCGCTAGTGGCCCGTCGGCTGCGCTGATGCCGCCTGCCCGGGCGCACTGGGCGTACCGGTCGGCCGGTCGGCCGGTGCGCCCGCCGGTGCGCCCTGCGAGCCGGACATCAGCTGCCGGAACCTCGCGGCCGATTTCGGGTTCTGGTCGCACTGCCAGAACCCGTGCGGGCAGTAGTCGGTGACGGTCTGGTAGGCGGTGTCGTGGGTGCGGATCCACTCCACCATCCGCGCCACGAACACCGGGTTGTCGCCGTTGCGGAACAGCCCCCACTCGGGGTAGGAGACCGGCTTGCCGCGTTTGGCGGCGAACTCGACCTGGTCCTGCAGCCCGTACGGCTCGGTGACGTAGTCGTCGAAGGTGGCGCCGGCCGGCTGGTCGTAGCTGTCCATCCCGATGATGTCGACCACGTCGTCGCCGGGGTAGCAGTGGGTCCACGGGATCGCGTCCAGGCCGCGGGTGGGGGTGAAGTCGAACGCGAAGTGCTGGCCCGGTACCGAGCGCATGACCCCGACGATCCGCCGCCAGTAGGCCTTCCAGGCGGTCGGGTCGGGCTTGCAGCGGCCGGTGTAGGTGACGCCGTTCATCTCCCAGCCGAGGGTGATCACGGTGTCCCCGCCGCCGAGGGCGACCAGCTTCCGGGCCAGCTTGAGGAAGTGCGCGTCGAACTCGCCCTCGTCGCCACGGGCCAGCAGCTGGGCCACCTCGGCGTCCGGCACGCCGGCCTCGTTGGGCACCAGCATGGGGACGCCGAGCACGAGCCTGCGGGCCGGGTCCGCCTGCCGCCACTGCGACCACAGGCCGAGTACCACCGCCTCGCCCTCGATGTCGTTCCACCCGTTGCCGGCCAGGTAGGTGTGGCCGACCTGGATGTTGGCGCCGTTCAGCCAGCGGGCCATCTCGGCGACGTTCGGGATGTAGGTGTCCCAGGAGCCGACGAAGGCACCGAACGGCACCTCGTGCGGGGCCCGCTCCACCACCGGCCGGGGCGCCGCGCCGCCCGGCCGGACGGTGTCCGAGGAGAGTGCGGTGTGGCGCTCGGTCTGACTCAGCGGCGTTCCGGACGGGACGCTCGCGGTGGTCACCAGCAGCAGCGCGGAGGCGGCCAGCGTGAGGCGGCCGAGTCGCATGGGGCTCTCCAGAGGGCGGGGAACGGCTCACCCGACAGTACGGCCACAAGCCGTCAGAAAAGCCCCATGTCACTCCAAAGTGGCAGTTCGCACTGACGACCGGCGGCGAGCACCGTCGGCCGCCCGCGGCACGGCGTGCACCGCGTCGGGTCTCGGGTCCGGTACCCGGTGGTGGACCACGGTCTGCGCTGCGCGGAGGAACCGGGCGTCCAGGCCCCGGGGTTGACCCGGCCGGTGGCCCGCTGCCGGATCCGGTCGTCGCCGACCGCCGACCGCCGACCGCCGACGCGGCGTCCAGCGCCCGGGTGGTGTCCGCGTCCGTCAGCTGCGAGGGGCACCCCGGTGTAGCGGTCGGCCGGCAGGTCCAGTCCCGCCGCGCCGCCACCGACCGTCGGCATCCCGCCGGAAATCCCCCGGGCGGTCCTGAACCTGCGAGGTGCCCAGGGGTGCATCGTCGTCGAACGGCATCCTGTATCACCTCTGTAACAGTCCGTCCAGCCTGCCGAAGGGCAGATCGGCCTCGGGCCCTGCGCACCGCCCGTTGACAACCGCAGGTGAGCGGCGGAGTACCGTGGTGCCGCGGGGCCGGCCGCCCGCCCGGGGGCGCGGCCGCGTCGAGCTGACGGACATGCGTGCGGGAGGTACGCTCCGCCCGTGTCCTGGAATCCGCTGCGCAGCCTCACACCCCGATCGGCTCTGCCCGCCCTCGCCGTCCTGCTGGTCCTCGGCGCGGGCGCGGCCGCGCACGCCAACCGGCCGGTGCCGTTCGGCGACCGGGTGGCCGAGCCCGGTGGTGCGGACGCCAGCCCGGTGGGTGCGCAGTCGCTGGACACCGGCGGGATGGAGCTCAAGGTCGGGCCCGGCCTGGAGGCCTACAACCCGGCCACCGGCGAGCACCTGTGGTCCTACCGCCGGGAGGGCGCGACCGCGCTGCACCTGGCGATGGCCGGCGAGAGCGCCGTGGTGGTCTGGGACGACGGCCTGATCACCTCGGTCCGCCCGAGCGACCACTCGGTCCGCTGGCACCGGGCCGTACCGGGCCTGGCCGACTGGCTGCGCGCCGAGGGCGAGCCCGGCGCCGCCGACCGGACCGAGACCGACCGCCGAGCGACCGCCGTCAAGCGGGCCGCCGCCGCACTCCAGCCGGCCTCGGTCGCCGAGGCCTGGGTGGCGATCGTCACCCCCTCGCTGACCATGGGCTTCCGCGACCGCGACGGCGACCTGCGGTTCAACTCGCGCCCGCAGGCCGGCTGCACCTTCGACCCGCTGCGCGCGGTGCACACCGACGACGCCGTCCTGACCCCGCGCACCTGCACCACCGACGGCCTCGGCCGGGCCCTCCCGGGCGGGATCAGCGTCTTCGAGCTGGACGGCGGCCAGACCGCCCTGCTCAACGCCGGCCCCGACGTCGCGCTGCGCCGCGTCGACGGCCACCGGGTGACCATCGACGACGGCCCGATCGTGGGCAGCCACGTCTTCGACACCCGCAAGGGGGCTCCCGAGACGGTCTGCGGTGCCACCGGTGCGCCGTTCGCCGCCGTCCCGGCCAAGGACGCCTGCCCCAGGCCCTGAACCCCGGCCCTGCACGTCCGGCGTACGTCCGGCCCTCAACTCCCGGCCCTGACCCCCGGCTCTGAGCCCCCGGCACCGGCCGGTGCCCGCCGGGGGCCGCTCACGCTCTCCTCCGGGGCCCGCGGCGGGGCCCGGTAGACTGTCGGCATGGCTGTTCTCCTCGGGCATTAGCGCCACCCGGCCGGGCCCTCGACGGGCCGGGCCGCCGATCGCGTGTGTCGCCCCCCCTTCCCGCCCGGCCGCCGAGCCATGCCCACGTCTCAGGAGTATTCCCAGCCATGATTTCCGCCACCGCCCTGGAGCTGCGCGCCGGCGCCCGCGTCCTGATCGAGTCCGCCAGTTTCCGGATCGCCCCGGGCGACCGGATCGGCCTGGTCGGCCGCAACGGCGCCGGCAAGACCACCCTGACCAAGGTGCTGGCCGGCGAGGGCCTGCCGGCCGGCGGCACGGTGACCAACTCCGGCCAGGTCGGCTACCTTCCGCAGGACCCGCGCACCGGTGACCTCGACGTGCTGGCCCGCGACCGGATCCTCTCCGCCCGCGGCCTCGACACCGTGCTGAAGAAGATGCGCGAGAACGAGGACCGGATGGCGAACGGCAAGGGCGCCACCCGCGATAAGGCGATGAAGAAGTACTCCGCGCTGGAGACGGAGTTCCTCACCAAGGGCGGCTACGCCGCCGAGGCCGAGGCCGCCACCATCGCGGCCGCGCTCGGTCTGCCGGACCGCATCCTCGGCCAGGAGCTGCACACCCTCTCCGGTGGCCAGCGCCGCCGGGTCGAGCTGGCCCGGATCCTGTTCTCGGACGCCGACATCCTGCTGCTGGACGAGCCGACCAACCACCTGGACGCCGACTCGATCGCCTGGCTGCGCGACTTCCTGAAGACCTACAAGGGCGGCTTCATCGTCATCTCGCACGACGTCGACCTGGTCGAGACCGTCGTCAACAAGGTCTTCTACCTGGACGCCAACCGCGCGGCCATCGACATCTACAACATGGGCTGGAAGCAGTACAAGCAGCAGCGCGAGGACGACGAGAAGCGCCGCAAGCGCGAGCGCGCCAACGCCGAGAAGAAGGCCGCGACCCTCAACTCGCAGGCCGACAAGATGCGGGCGAAGGCGACCAAGACCGTCGCCGCGCAGAACATGGCCCGCCGGGCCGAGAAGCTGCTGGCCGGCCTGGAGCAGGTCCGGGTCTCGGACAAGGTCGCCAAGCTGCGCTTCCCCGACCCGGCCCCGTGCGGCAAGACCCCGCTGACGGCCGAGGGGCTGTCCAAGTCCTACGGTTCGCTGGAGATCTTCACCGACGTGGGCCTGGCGATCGACCGCGGCTCCCGGGTGGTCATCCTCGGCCTCAACGGCGCCGGCAAGACCACCCTGCTGCGGATGCTGGCGGGGGTCGAGGAGCCGGACACCGGTGAGGTGATCGCCGGCCACGGTCTGAAGATCGGCTACTACGCTCAGGAGCACGAGACGCTCGACCCCGAGCGCTCGGTGCTGGAGAACATGCGCTCGGCCGCCCCGGACACCGACCTGGTGCAGATCCGCAAGATCCTCGGCTCGTTCCTGTTCTCCGGCGACGACGTCGACAAGCCCGCCGGTGTGCTCTCCGGTGGCGAGAAGACCCGGCTGGCGCTCGCCTCGCTGGTGGTCTCCAGCGCCAACGTGCTGCTGCTCGACGAGCCCACCAACAACCTCGACCCGGCCAGCCGCGAGGAGATCCTCGGTGCGCTGCGCTCGTTCAGCGGCGCGGTGGTGCTGGTGACCCACGACGAGGGTGCGGTGGACGCGCTCCAGCCGGAGCGGATCATCCTGCTGCCCGACGGTGTCGAGGACCTCTGGAGCCCGGCGTACCACGACCTGGTCTCGCTCGCCTGAGCCTGCGCCCGAGCCTGTGCCCGGTCCTGTGCCGTCCGGTGAGGCTCCGCCGCTCGGGCGGGGACCAGGGGCCGGGTAGACGCCGGATCCGCTGTCCGGCTGAGAAAAACTCAGCTTCGGTGATCCCCGGGAATCCCAGAGCCGGGGATTCCGTTTGACCCAGCCCCGCCGTGGTTTGCGGCGGGGCTGCCCGTTCTGATCAGCAGATTCATCGCCGGAGACGCGGAATGCGGGGGGCGCGTGCACCCTGTGTGAGCGCCCTTGTGCGGAGCGAGCACCACCGGCAGACTGCGCTTTCCCGGTATCGACCTTGTCGAATGGGTGGCCAGGAGCCTGGCTATGGGTGATCATGGGAATCTGACCGAGCACAGCTACGAGGAGGCACGGGTGGCCGAGACTCTGAAAAAGGGCAGCCGGGTGACAGGTGCCGCGCGTGAGAAGCTCGCGGCCGATCTGAAGAAGAAGTACGACTCCGGGGCGAGCATTCGCGCGCTGGCGGAGGAGACGGGCCGCTCCTACGGCTTCGTGCACCGCATGCTGAGTGAGTCCGGGGTCAATCTCCGCGGCCGCGGCGGTGCGACGCGTGGCAAGAGCAAGGCTACTGCCGCTGCGGGTTCCTGACTCTCCATCACATCAGCCGGCGGCTTTTGCCCGGGTCGCCGCTCCGGCACTGCGCGTATGGGCGCGGCACACAGCAGAACGCGCAGTCGACAGTTCCAGACGCATCGGCGGACGGGTTTCCCGGGCCGCCGATCGTCGTTTTCCGGACCCCTCGCGAAGTCGGCCCTGTCGGCCCGTCCGGCACTTTGTTACTCTCCAGTAGGTTAATTGCCCCTTTGCTGGAGGTACCCCCTATGACCGCGCCCGCAGCCCACCCCGACTCGCAGCAGTGGGAAGAGGACGGCGTCCGCCTGGAGCTCGACGGCGAGCTGGCTCTGGTGACGCTCTGTCACGCCAAACGGCGTAACGCCCAGAGCCCCGCGATGTGGCGGGCACTCGCCGCGGTCGGCCGGAGCCTGCCCGGCACCGTTCGGGTGGTGCTGCTGCGCGCCGAGGGGGTCTCCTTCTCCGCCGGGCTCGACCGGGCGATGTTCACCCCCGAGGGGATCCCCGGCGAGCGCACCTTCCTCCAGCTGGCCGCCGCGGAGGACAAGGACCTGGACGAGGCCATCGCCGGCTACCAGGAGGCCTTCACCTGGTGGCGCCGCCCCGACCTGGTCAGCATCGCCGCCGTCCAGGGCCACGCCGTCGGCGCCGGCTTCCAGCTCGCCCTCGGCTGCGACCTCCGGGTGGTCGCCGAGGACGTCCAGTTCGCCATGAAGGAGACCTCGCTCGGCCTCGTCCCCGACCTGGCCGGTACCAAGCCGCTCACCGAACTCGTCGGCTTCGCACGGGCGTTGGAGATCTGCGCGACCGGCCGCTGGGTGGGTGCGGAGGAGGCCGTGGCCACCGGCCTGGCGAACATCGCGGTGCCGGCCGCCGAGCTGGACGAGGCCGCCCGGGATCTGGCCGCGGCCCTGCTCGCCGCCCCGCGCAGCGCGGTGACCGAGACCAAGGCGCTGCTCCAGGGCGCCGCCGGCCGCTCGTACGAGGAGCAGCGGGCCGCCGAGCGGGCGGCCCAGGCCCGTCGGCTGCGCGACCTGGCCGGCCTCGGCGACTGAGGCCGACCCCGCGGACGTCCGGGCCCTGCCCCCTGCTCGACCGGGGGGTGGGGCCCGAGCCGTTCCAGGGCTGTCCGGGGCTGCGTGCGACGCGCGGGGGTGAGGGCGAAATGTCATCGTTGAGACCGATGTGCGATATAGCTGGATCGCGACCCCAGGAGACCGCCATGCCGCAGACCCCGACCCCCGCCGACCTCCAGAAGAGCGCCCCCGAGCACGGCACCGGCCGCACCGTGACGACCGAGCGGGGCCGTACGGCACTGGCCGTCGGCGTGGTCGAGAAGATCGCCGGGATGGCCGCCCGGGAGGTCGCCGGCATCCATGCGCTCGGCTCCGGCTTCTCGCGGACCTTCAGCGCGATGCGGGACCGCGTCCCCGGCGGGAAGTCGAGCATCGGCCGCGGGATCAAGGCGGAGGTCGGCGAGCGGCAGACGGCGATCGACATCGCCCTGGTGGTCGAGTACGGGGTGGTCATCCCCCGACTGGCGGCCGAGGTGCGGGAGAACATCATCGCGGCCGTGGAGCGGATGACCGGCCTGGAGGTGGTCGAGGTCAACATCGCCGTCAACGACGTCCACCTGCCCGACGAGCCGGACGAGGCCGAGGAGGAGGAGACCGTCTCCTCCGTCAGTCGCCCCCGGGTCCAGTAGGACCCGTCAGACGAGGAGAACCGGATGAATCTGGCGTTGGCGGGCATGCTGGCGGGGATGGCCCTGGGCTTCGCCGGATACTTCGGCGGCTTCGCCGCCTTTCTGCTGGTCGCGGCCCTGGGGGTGGTCGGCTTCGTGGTCGGCCGGGTGCTGGAGGGCGACCTGGACCTGAGTGATCTCGGTGACCTGCTGCGCAGCCGCGACCGGCGGCGCTGATGTCCACGCCGACCTCGTCCGGCGCCCTGCCGGTGCCCGCTCGGAGAGGTGAACTGCGGATCGCCGACCGGGTGTTCGTCCGGATCGCCACGCAGGCGGTGCAGCGGGAACTGGCCGGGCACTGGGCCGGCCGGCCCGAGCGCGGCGCCCCGCCCCGGGTCTCGGTCCAGATCCTGCACGGTACGGCGCGGCTCACCCTGCATCTGGAACTGCCCTTTCCGGCCGACCTGGCGGCCCTCGCCCGCGCCGCCCGGGACGCGGCGGCCGCGCAGGTCTCCGGGCTGACCGGGACGCCGGTGGGCGAGGTCACCGTGCTGGTCGAGCGGCTGCTGTCGGCGGGGGGCGGCCGGTGAGCCCCGAGGAGCGACCGGCCGAGACGCCGCCCGCGGAGACCCGGCCCGCCGAGGAGCTGCCGGACGAGCGGCGGCCGAAGATCACCGCTCCGCGCTCGCCGCGGACTGCCCTCACCTTCGTCGTGGTGGTGGCCGTCCTGGTGCTGGCCGGCGCACTGCTCTACGACGTGATCGCGGTCCGTACCGGTCACCGGGCCAGGCCCTGGCGGGCCCGGGTGGCCCGGGAGCTGGCCGACCGGCAGCTGGACGACACCTGGGTGCTTGTCGGCGCGGGGGTCGCGGTGCTGCTGGGGCTGCTGCTGCTCTGGCAGGCCTTCGCGGCCGGGGAACGGCGCTGGCTGCCGCTGCGGGTGCCGGGCGCGCTGATCGACCGTTCCGGGGTGGCCGCGCTGATCTCGGACCGGGCGGCCGAGCTGCCCCAGGTGCAGGCCGTCCAGGTCCGGGTCGGCCGCGGCCGCACGCGCGTGCGGATCACCGGAGCGGCGGATCCGGTGGGCGTCCAGAAGGCGCTGCGGGCGGAACTGGCCCGGATCCCGCTGGCGGAGCCCAACCGGCTCGACGTCCGTACCCGGGGGCCCCGCCCGTACCACCCGCACGCCGTGGACCGGCCGTACACCGTGGACCAGCCGCAGACCGGGGAGCAGTCGCACCAGGAGGCCCGACCGTGAGCCGAACCGCCGTGAACCGGACCGTGCTGGCCGTGGTCGGGGTGCTGTTGCTGGCCGGTGGACTGCTGGTGCTGGCCGGGGGCCTGGACCTGTACGCCCGGGTCCACCTCTCGATGCCGCGGCGGTGGCCGTACCTCACCCCGGACCACCCGCTGCTCGGCGAGGCCGCCCGGACCCGCTGGGTGCACCGGGCCTGGTGGTGGCCGGTCGCGATCGCCGTTCCCGCGGTGATCGTCGCCGGTGCCCTGGCGTGGCTGTTCACGCAGCTGCGGCGGACCGGGCCGGGCTCGCTGGAGCTGGCCCCGCCCGCCGCCGCGACGACGGTACGGGTGCGCGGTCGCGCGGTCGAGGACGCGCTGGAGACCGGTACGGTCGCGCTGCCCGGGGTCGAGCGGGTCACCGTCCGGCTGGTGGGCCGCCGCCGCGGGCGGCCGGTGGTGGTCCGGGCGGCGGTCCGGCTGAAGGCGGGCGGGGCCCCGGGCGCCCTGCTGACGGACTACTCGGCCGGCCCGCTGGCCCAGGTGCGCAGCAGTCTGGGGCTGGCGGACCTGCGCTCCGAGCTGCGGCTGCGGGTCGCGGGCCGGCGTCCGGCCCGCACCCGCGGCCGTCGCAGCCCCCGGGTGACCTGACGGAAGGTCAGAGCCCGTGCAGCGCGCCGCCGTCCACCGGGACCATCACGCCGGTGAGGTAGGAGGCGGCGGGGGAGAGCAGGAAGGCCGCGACCCTGCCGAACTCCTCCGGCCTGCCGTAGCGCCCGAGCGGGATCGTCGCGGCGGCCCGGTCCCGGGCGGCCTGCGGGTCCCCGCCGAGCGCGTCCAGTTCGCGCAGCCGGTCGGTGTCGATCCGGCCCGGGAGCAGGCCGATCACCCGGATGCCACGCGGGCCGAGCTCGTTGGCGAGCGACTTGGCGGCCATCGCGAGGCCGGGGCGCAGGCCGTTGGAGATGCCGAGGCCGGGAATGGGCTCGCGGACCGAGCCGGACAGCACGAAGGCGATCACGCCGCCCTCGTCGAGCGCGGCGGCCGCGGCCCGGGCGATCCGCAGGGCACCGAGGAAGACCGACTCGAAGGCGCCGCGCCAGGCGTCGTCCTCGATCTGCGAGACCGGGCCCGCGCCCGGGCCGCCGACGCTGACCAGGACGCCGTCGAGCCGGCCGAACCGCTCGCGGGCCGCGCCGACCAGCCGGTCGGCGGTCGCGGGGTCACCGTTGTCGGCGACCACGCCGTGGGCGTGCTCGGGGCCGCCGAGCGCGTCGACGGCCGTGGCCACCGACTGCTCGGTCCGCCCGCTGAGCACCACCCGGGCGCCTTCGGCGACCAGTTCCCGCGCGGAGGCCAGGCCCAGGCCGCGGGTGGCGCCGGTGACTACGTACACCTTCTGGTGAAGTCCGAGATCCATGGGCCCCATCCTGCCCGGTCCACCGGGCGGCGGGGTACGGCGGTCAGGCCCGGCCGTGGGCGGCACGGCGGCGGGAGCGGACCAGGGCCCGGGCGATCGGGCCGGCCAGAGCGCCCAGGACCAGACCCAGTGCCAGGCCGAAGTAGTTGTCCAGCAGGTCCTGGCCGTCGCAGGCGCGGCCGAGCGCCGGGATCGCGTACTGGGTGGCCTCCACCGCGGGCGGGATCAGGGCCGCGACCGAGCCGGCCGCGATCCGGCGGCCCCAGGTGCCGGCCAGCGCGGCGGTCAGGCCGAGCGGCACGAACAGCGCCACGTTCAGGCTGCTCTGGGTGGCGGTGAACAGTTCGGCCAGGGGGTGCGGGCCGACCCGGTCGAAGCTGCACTGCTGCACCGCGTATCTGGCGTTCTCCCACAGCGGCAGCCGGGTGTCCGGCAGCAGGGTGAGGGTGATGATCCCGCCCAGGGCGAGCACGGAGAGGAAGCCCGCGGCGCGGTGGGCGCGCAGCAGGCGGCCCACCGGGCGGCTCAGCAGGGCGGCCAGCAGCAGCGAGCAGAGCACACCGGGCCAGAACAGCGGGGAGGCACTCAGAACGGCTTCGATCACACAGGTCCCGACGCCGCCGGACGCCCGTTCGGTTGCCGGGGCGGGCCGCGCGGCCGGGTCGGCGCTACCGCCGGGGGCGGCTGTCCCAGCGCCAGGAGGTGAGGCGGGCCCGGCCGGGCAGCTCGCCGCGGCCGGTGGCCCAGAGCAGGGTCGGCCAGGGCTCGGTGCCGGTGGGGGCGTCGGGGAACAGCCTGGTCAGCACCCGGCCGCAGAGGTCCGCCGGCGGGCGCCAGCGCAGGCCGAGGCCCCGGGCCAGGTCGTCCAGGTGGACCAGGACCTCGACCACGCCCATCGCGGCGAAGCCCTCCGGGTCCGACACGCCGAACGGGTGGTAGCCCAGGCGTCCGGCGGGGGTGGCCCGGACCACGGCGGACAGCAGGCCGCCGCTGGTGTCGAGCACCTGGAGGAGCCCGTCCGGCCCGGCCTTCCGGTCGGCGGCGACGGCGTTGCGCGGGCCGCCCTCGCGGCGGGCGGAGATCTCGAACGGGATGTACCCGTGCAGTTGCGGCTGAGCGGTGGTCAGTTGCGCCGCGTAGCAGAACAGGTCGTCGGCGAGATGCTCGGCGGTCTCCCAGCAGTCCCACTCCAGTGGCCCGGCGGGGGCGTCCCAGCCGGTCGGGTCGGCCTCGCGCAGGGTTTCGAGTGCCAGCGCGACGGACAGGTCGACGTCGGCGGCGGTGACGGGTGAGACGGGAGTGCTCTGTGACATCTCCCGAGTCTGTCCGCGAGCCACCGGGTCTATGCGTCGACGAGTTCCGGTTCGGCCGCGGACCGGGCCTCGGCGGCGCGTTCCCGAGCCTCGCGCCGGGCCATCACCACCAGGCCCACCGGCACCAGGCCGCAGAACAGCCACCACTGCACCGCATAGGCCATGTGCGGCCCGATGTCGGAGTGGTTGGGCTCGGCGAGCAGCACCGGGCCGTCGGCCGGCTGCGGGGAGGTGGAGACCAGCTCCAGGTAGCCGCCGAGCACGCGTTCGCCGCCGGACCCGGCCTGCTGACCGCTGTTGATCAGCTTGAACTGCCGGTCCGGCAGCCTGCCGCGCTCCTTGATGCCGCTGCTCGCGGTGGTCTCGTCGGCCCGCATCCGGCCGGTCACCGTGACCTCGCCGCCCGGCGCGGCCGGGACCTGCGGATAGCTGGTGGCGTCCGTGCCCGAGTCCACCCAGCCGCGGTTGACCAGGACCTCGCCCCGGCCGTCCGCGAGCTTCAGCGGGGTGACCACGAAGTAGCCGATGCTGCTGCCGCCGGGCTCGGTGCGGCCGCGCACCACGAACTCGTGCGCCGGGTCGTACTGCCCGGTCGCCGTGACCGCCCGCCAGGTCAGCTCGGTGGGCACCGCGAAGCCGGGGGAGGCGGAGAGCGTGTCGAAGGCCACCGCGGGCGAGGTCAGGCTGCGCGCGATCAGCTCGTTGCGGGCGACCCGGGCCTCGTGCCGGTGCAGCTGCCAGAAGCCCAGCCGGATCATGGCGGGGATCAACAGCAGCGCGATCAATGTGATGATCGCCCAGCGCCGGGAGAGCAGAAAACGGTACACACCCGGCACGCTACGCCCACCTCACACGCACGTCAGACACCGGGGTGCGGCACGACCTCGCGCAGCAGCTGCAGGAAGGCGTCCTCGCCGACCACGGGCGTGCCGTGCTCCCGCGCCTTGCGCGCCTTGCCGCTCCAACTGCCCGGCTCGTTGGTCACCAGCAGGCTGGTGAGCCGGCTCACCGAGCTCGCGATGTGCAGCCCGGCCTCGATCGCGCGGTCCTCCAGCAGCTCCCGGTCGGTGGCGGTGTCGCCGGTGATCGCCACCCGCATGCCCTGCATCAGCGGCCGTCCGTCCACCCAGCGCCCCGGGTTCGGGTACGGGCACGGCGGCCGCTTCCGGCCGGGCCGGTACGAGGAGCTCCACGAGCCACGCTGCGGTGCCGGGGTCTCCTCGCCGAGGTCGGTGACGGCGACACAGGTCGTCAGCGGGAGCGGCAGGCCGGCCTGGCGGGCCAGCCGCAGGCTCGGGCGGAAGATCTCCGCCAGCACCCGGGCGTCGTCCAGCGCGTTGTGCGCCTGGCGCTGCTGGACGCCGAAGTACTCGGCCAGTGAGGAGAGCTTGCCGTTGGGCAGCGGCAGGGCGAGGTCGCGGGCCAGCACCATGGTGCAGATCCGGTGCTCGACGGGGGCGCGCAGTCCGGCCCGGGCGTACTCGCGGGAGATCATGTTCCAGTCGAAGAGCGCGTTGTGGGCCACCATCACCCGGCCGTCCAGCCGGGCCGCCAGCTCCTCGGCGATCTCCGGGAAGGTCGGCGCGCCGGCCAGCACCGCGCTGGTCAGTCCGTGGATCCAGACCGGGCCGGGGTCCCGCTCGGGGTTGACCAGGGTGTACCAGTGGTCCGTCACCTCGCCGTGCTGGTCGAGCTGGTAGACACCGGCCGAGATGACGCGGTCGGAGCGGCCGAGCCCGGTGGTCTCGACGTCGACCACGGCGAAGCCCCGGCCGTGCTCCTCGGTGCGCTGCGCCGGGAACGGAACAGGCAGGGCGGAGCCGTCCCACGGTGACTGGATCGCGTGCATGGTCAACCAGCTTAAGGGCCGTCACCGACCGCGGTGGCCGATCCGTGCCGAGCGGTGGTGTGCACCACACCCCGGAATAGAGTGGGCGCCGGAGCGGTCGTACTACCGGTCGAAGCTCTCCCACGCCGCTCGCACCCCGGGGCGGCGGCATTCGCAAAGGACACCCCCATGCGCGCCACCGTGATCCACGGCCCCCACGACATCCGGATCGAGGAGGTGCCCGACCCCCGGATCCAGCAGCCCACCGACGCGGTGGTGCGGGTGGTGAACGCCTGTATCTGCGGCAGCGACCTCTGGGCGTACCGGGGGGTCGCCGCCCGTCAGCCCGGCCAGCGGATCGGGCACGAGTTCCTCGGTGTGGTCGAGGAGGTCGGCCCCGAGGTGCCGGGGCTGCGCCGCGGCGACCTGGTGGTGGCGCCGTTCGTCTGGTCGGACGGCACCTGTGAGTTCTGCCGCGAGGGCCTGCAGACCTCCTGCCCGCACGGCGGCTTCTGGGGCTCGGTCGGCTCGGACGGCGGCCAGGGCGAGGCGGTCCGGGTCCCGTTCGCGGACGGCACGCTGGTCCGGCTGCCCAAGGACGCCGCGGGTGACGAGAAGCTGCTGCCGAGCCTGCTCGCGCTCTCGGACGTGATGGCCACCGGGCACCACGCGGCGGTCAGCGCCGGGGTGAGGCCGGGCTCCACGGTCGCGGTGGTCGGCGACGGCGCGGTCGGGCTGTGCGGTGTGCTGGCCGCGCACCGGCTCGGCGCCGGGCGGATCATCGCGCTCGGCAGGCACCGGGCGAGGACGGACATCGCCCGCGCGTTCGGGGCCACCGACGTGGTCGCCGAGCGCGGTGAGGCGGCCGTCGAGGTGGTCCGGGAGCTGACCGGCGGCCGGGGCGCGCACGCCGTCCTGGAGGCGGTCGGCACCGAGGAGTCGATGCGCACCGCGATCTCGATCACGCGGGACGGCGGCGCGGTCGGCTACGTCGGTGTCCCGCACGGCGGCAGCGCCGGCGTGGACGTCGGCCAGATGTTCGACCGGAACGTCCGGCTGTGCGGCGGCGTGGCCCCCGCCCGCGCGTACATCCCCGAGCTGCTGGCCGACGTGCTCTCCGGCGCGATCGAGCCCGGCCTGGTGTTCGACCGAACCGTCGGCCTGGACGGCGTGCCGGACGGCTACCGCGCGATGGACGACCGCTCGGCGCTGAAGGTCCGGATCGCGCTGTGACCGCGGTCCGCTGACCGCAGCCAGCCGACCACCGCTCAGACGGGGCGCCACCGCAGGCCGGTGGCGCCCCGTCGGCCGTTTCGATGCTTTTCGGCCATTTGAGGTGTACACGTGGGCCGACTCTGCGCGGAGTCTGGTCGAAGCCCCGGAGCGGATCTAGCATGCAGCGGCACACCGCGACTGTGACGCCCCTCACGTCCGATCGTTCCACCAGTGCACCCGCTGACCCCAGGAGACACCGCGTGGACACCCCGCCGACCGCCCGTCCAGCACCGCCCGACACGCTCCCGTCCATCGAACAGAGCGAGGAGTTCCGCCAGCTGCGCGGCTCCTTCCGCGGCTTCGCCTTCCCCGTCACCGCCGGCTTCATCCTCTGGTACCTGCTCTACGTCCTGCTCTCCAGCTACGCCCCCGGCTTCATGGCCACCAAGCTGTTCGGGCACATCAACATCGCCCTGGCCCTCGGCCTGCTCCAGTTCGCCAGCACCTTCGCCATCGCCGCCTGGTACGCCGCCTACGCGGACCGCCGGCTCGACCCCGCGGCCACCGCGATCCGCGAGCAGCACACCCGGGAGGCCGCCGAATGACCACCACCCTGCTGGCCGCCGGCTCCGCGACCGAGCACCGCGGCCTGACCATGACGCTGTTCGGCGTCTTCGTGCTCGCCACCCTCGGCATCACCGTCTGGGCCGGCCGCCAGACCAAGGACGCCTCCGACTTCTACGCTGGCGGCCGCGGCTTCACCGGCTTCCAGAACGGCCTGGCGATCTCCGGCGACTACATGTCGGCCGCCTCCTTCCTCGGCATCGCCGGCGCCATCGCCCTGTACGGCTACGACGGCTTCCTCTACTCGATCGGCTTCCTGGTCGCCTGGCTGGTCGCGCTGCTCCTGGTCGCCGAGCCGCTGCGCAACTCCGGCCGCTACACCATGGCCGACGTGCTGGCCTTCCGGATGCGCCAGCGCCCCGTCCGGACCGCCGCCGGCATCTCCACCATCGTGGTGTCGATCTTCTACCTGCTGGCCCAGATGGTCGGCGCGGGCTCCCTGGTGGCCCTGCTGCTCGGCGTCAGCGGCGACTCCGCCAAGCGCTGGACGGTGGTCGCCGTCGGCGCGCTGATGGTCGTCTACGTGGTGATCGGCGGCATGAAGGGCACCACCTGGGTGCAGATCGTCAAGGCCGTGCTGCTGATCGCCGGAGCCGGACTGATGACCGTCCTGGTGCTGGCCAAGTACCACTTCAACCTCTCCAGCCTGCTCGGCGCCGCCGCCGACGCCGGCGGCAACGGCTCGCGCTTCCTGGAACCAGGCCTCAAGTACGGGGCCAGCGACACCAGCAAACTCGACTTCCTCAGCCTCGGCCTCGCCCTGGTGCTCGGCACCGCCGGACTCCCGCACATCCTGGTCCGCTTCTACACCGTGCCCACCGCCAAGGCCGCGCGGAAGTCGGTGCTCTGGGCGATCGGCATCATCGGCGGCTTCTACCTGATGACGCTGGCCCTCGGCTTCGGCGCCGCCGCCCTGGTCGGGCCGGGTGTGATCAAGAAGTCGAACCCGGCCGGCAACACCGCGGCCCCGCTGCTCGCCGAGTACCTCGGCGGCGGTTCCGGCAGCACCGGTGGCGCGGTCCTGCTCGCGGTGATCTCCGCGGTGGCCTTCGCCACCATCCTGGCCGTGGTCGCCGGCCTCACCCTCGCCTCCTCGGCCTCCTTCGCCCACGACCTGTGGGCCAACGTGATCCGGCGGGGGCGGGCCGGCGAGAAGGAGGAGATCCGCTCGGCCAAGCTGGCCGCGGTCGCGATCGGCGCGGTCGCCATCGTGCTGTCGATCTTCGCCGACAAGCTGAACACCGCCGCCCTGGTCGCGCTCGCCTTCGCCGTCGCGGCCTCCGCCAACCTGCCGACCCTGCTCTACTCGCTGTTCTGGAAGCGCTTCAACACCGTCGGCGCGGTCAGCTCGGTCTACGCCGGCCTGGTCAGCTCGGTGCTGCTGGTGGTCTTCTCCACCGTCGTCTCCGGCAAGCCGACCTCACTGCTCCCGCACAGCGACTTCCACTGGTTCCCGCTGGAGAACCCCGGACTCGTCTCCATCCCGGTCGGTTTCCTGGCCGGGTGGCTCGGCACCCTGCTCTCCAGGGAGAGCGCCGACCCGGCGAAGTACGCTGAACTGGAGGTCCGCTCGCTGACCGGACTGGGCGCCCACTAGGCGAACGGCGGCCGAGGCCGCCGCCCGCCCACGGCTAAGCTGGCCCGGCCCGCCCCACCAGGCGGCCGGGCCGGTCGCACTTCCGGGAAGGGAGCCGTCATGCTGCTGGACACCTTCGGCCGTCAAGCCGTCGACCTGCGGGTCTCCCTCACCGACCGGTGCAACCTGCGCTGCACGTACTGCATGCCAGAGGAGGGCCTGCAGTGGCTGGCCAAGCCCGAGCTGCTCACCGACGAGGAGATCGTCCGGCTGGTCGGGATCTCCGTCCGTGACCTGGGCATACGCGAGGTCCGCTTCACCGGCGGCGAGCCGATGCTGCGCCCCGGCCTGGTCGGCATCGTCGCCGCCTGCGCCGGGCTGGACCCGCGCCCCGAGCTCTCGCTGACCACCAACGGGGTCGGCCTGGCCCGCACCGCCGAGGCTCTGCGGCAGGCCGGCCTGGACCGGGTCAACGTCTCGCTGGACACCCTGGACCCGGACACCTTCCACACCCTGACCCGTCGACACCGCCACCAGGACGTCCTGGACGGCCTGGCCGCCGCCGAGGCCGCCGGCCTCACCCCGGTCAAGCTCAACGCCGTGCTGATGCGCGGCGTCAACGACCACGAGGCGGCCGACCTGCTCGGCTGGTGCCTGGAGCGCGGGTACGAGCTGCGCTTCATCGAGCAGATGCCGCTGGACGCCCAGCACGGCTGGGACCGCTCCCGGATGATCACCGCCGGGGAGATCCTGGACCGGCTGCGCGAGCGTTTCACCCTGGCCCCCGAACCGTCCGCCGCCCGCGGCGCCGCCCCGGCCGAGCGCTGGCTGGTCGACGGCGGGCCCGACCGGGTCGGCGTGATCGCCTCGGTGACCAGGCCGTTCTGCAGCGCCTGCGACCGGACCAGGCTCACCGCCGACGGACAGATCCGCAACTGCCTGTTCGCCACCGGCGAGACCGACCTGCGGACCGCCCTGCGCTCCGGCGCCGGCGACGCCGAGATCGGCGAGCTGTGGCGTACCGCCATGTGGGGCAAGAAGGCGGGCGCCGGTATCGACGCCCCGGAGTTCCATCAGCCGGACCGCCCGATGTCCGCCATCGGCGGCTGAGCGGCGCGTCCGCGCGGGCCCGGCGACCCGTCGGTCAGCCCTCGAACGCGTCGAGGGCGACGACCTCCTTGAGGAAGCCCCGCACGCTCAGGAACTGCGACAGGTGCTCCCGGTGGTCCTCGCAGGCCAGCCAGGTCTTGCGGCGCTCCGGGGTGTGCAGCTTCGGGTTGTTCCACACCAGGACCCAGACGGCAGGCCGGCGGCAGCCCTTGCCGGAGCAGACCGGCGGGCCCTCGGGGCCGTCCGCCGAGCCGAAGAGTCCGAGCGAGGGGGTGTCCATGGTGAGTGCCGTCCCGGGAAGCGCTGGCGGTGGTCAGTCACGCCAGTCTCGCACTCGTCGGTCGGCTGCCCGCACCCGACCGTGCGCCCGGATCCGGGAATGACGACGCCGGGCAACCACGGGGGGAGTTGCCCGGCGTCGGTCTGTCGCTCCGACGGGGGATGCGGAGCGCCTACGCAGTATGGCACGGCCAGGACCCCTCGTGGGGCCCTCTTTCATGATTAATCTGAGGTTGCTCTGAGCTTTCTGCCGGGCAATCGGTCAGATAAACGGACAGACCGGGATGAGCCCCGTCGGCAATTCTCATTCGGGGGTGTGGCCCTCGGCGGACCGACCGCCTCCGCCGGTGCCGCCCGGCCCGAGCATCAGCGGAACCTCCGGCGGTACCGCGAAGGTGCTCGGCAGTCCGGGTGCCCGCTCCCGCCCGGCGTTGGCGACCAGCACGGCGAAGTACGGCAGCAGCACCCCGCCGGCCAGCGCGACGAAGGCCACGTACCGCTGCACGTCCCACATCACCACGGCCAGCAGCACGCAGACCGTGCGGATCAGCATCGAGATCACATAGCGCCGCTGGCGCCCCCGGACGTCCTCGGAGAGGCTGGTCCGGGCCCCGGTGATCCGGAAGACCTGCCCGTCGTCCTCGCTCTTGCGCATGTCTACCGCCCTCGTCCGTCTCCGCACCCACGGCCGGGCTGCGGCATCCTCACGGTACGCCGCCAGGGGGCGGGGGAGCAGCGCGGGTGCGCGGCGAGTCCCGCCCCGCCGCGCCCCGCGCCCGCGTCAGGGGGCCTGGGTCAGGTACTCCGGCGCCACCGCGTCGGTCAGCCAGACGCCGTTGGCGCTGACCCGGAACTCGTGGCCGGCCGCCGCCATCGCGGCCGCGTCCACGACCAGCACCACCGGACGGCCGTGCCGGGACCCCACCCGTACGGCCGTCTCGGTGTCCGCGGAGAGGTGGACGTCCCGCCGGGCCATCGGGCGCAGGCCCTCCCGCAGGATGATCCCCACCGTCCGCGACCCGGTGCCGTGGTACAGCACCGGGGGCGGGACGGCGGCGGGCAGGCCGAGGTCGACCTCGACGGTGTGGCCCTGGCTGGCCCGGATCGAGCGGCCGTCCTCGGAGAAGGCGAAGCGGCGCTTGTTGTTGGTCGCCACCACGTGGTCCAGCTGGGCCCGGCTGACCCCGCGGCCGTGCCGGGCCAGGCCCGCCAGCAGGTCGTCGACCGGCACCCAGCCCGCCGCGTCCAGCCTGATCCCGATCGAGTCGGGGTCGTGCCGCAGCACCCGTGACAGCGCCTTGGACACCCGGACGGTCTGCTTCTCGTCCACCTTCTCCTTCTCCTCCTGCGTTGCTGGCCTCCCGGTCAGGAGGCCTGGCTGACCGAGCTCATGTTGAAGTCCGGCACCCGGACCGGCGGCATCGCGGCGCGGGTGAACCAGTCGCTCCACTCGCGGGGCAGGCAGCGCTCGGTGCGGCCCACCTCGGTGATCCGGCCGAGCAGGTCGACGGGCGACTCGTTGAACCGGAAGTTGTTCACCGCACCGACCACCTCGCCGTTCTCGACCAGGTAGACGCCGTCCCGGGTCAGACCGGTGAGCAGCAGGGTGGCCGGGTCGACCTCGCGGATGTACCAGAGGCAGGTGAGCAGCAGCCCGCGCTCGGTGCGGGCGACCATCTCCTCCAGGGTGGGGGCGGCGGCCTGGTCGGCCGTCTCCAGCACCAGGTTGTCGATCGGCGGCCGCATCGGCAGGCCGGTCAGGCCGGCCGAGTGCCGGGTGGTGGACAGGTTGGCCAGCTCGCCGCCGCGGATCCACTCGGTGGGGGCGAGCTGCTGCCCGTTGTCGAAGACCGAGGCGCTGTCGCCCGAGGAGTGCGCGAGCAGGAACGGCGCCGCCTCCAGCCCCGGCTCGGCCGGGTCGGAGCGCAGGGTCAGCGGCAGCTCGCTGAGCCGGTCGCCGATCCGGGTGCCGCCGCCGGGCCGGCTGAAGACCGAGCGGCCCTCCGCGGCGTCCCGCCCGCCGGCCGACCAGCTCAGGTAGACCATCAGGTCGGCCAGCGCGGACGGCGGCAGCAGGGTCTCGTAGCGGCCGGCCGGCAGGTCGATCCGCTTGCTGCCCCAGCCGAGGCGCCGGCTGAGCCGGGAGTGCAGCTGGGCGACGTCCACGTCGGTGAAGTCGCGGGTGGCGGCGCCGGCCCAGGCGGAGCCGGTCAGGTCGGCGGTCTTGGCGTTGAGCTCCACGGTGCCGGTGGGCTGCTCGTGGCGCAGCCGCAGGCCGGTGGAGGTGCCCAGGTAGCTGGTGGTCAGCTCGTGCCGGGCGAAGCCGTAGAGCAGCTCGCCGTTCTTGCGGGCCCGGGCGAAGGCCTCGCCCAGGGCCGGGGCGAACGCGGCGAAGACCTCGGCCGAGGTCTCGGCCGGGGCGTCGGCGAAGTCGGGCGAGGCGGGGCGGCCGGCGAGCAGCGGCCGGGCGTCCTCGGCCGGGCCGGCGTCGCGGGCGGCGGCCTCGGCGGCCCGGACCAGGCTCTCCACCTCGTCCCGGGTGACGGCCTCGCGGGAGACCACGCCGGAGGCGGTGCCCTCGGCGCCGTCCACGGTGGCGATCACGGTGAGCCGGCGGCCCCGGGTCACGCCGTTGGTGGTGAGGCCGTTGCCGGCCCAGCGCAGGTTGGCGGTGGAGTCCTCGTCGGCGATCACCACGCAGCCGTCGGTGCGGGACAGTTCCAGGGCGCGCTCGACCAGCTCGTGCGGCCGGTGGGTGGTGTCGGACATCAGTGACCGGCCTCCTGCTGGGTGTTGAGCACGTTGACGTTGCGGAACAGCGCGGACGGGCAGCCGTGGCTGACCGCCGCGACCTGGCCCGGCTGGGCCTTGCCGCAGTTGAAGGCACCGCCGAGGACGTAGGTCTGCGGGCCGCCGACGGCGCTCATCGAGCCCCAGAAGTCGGTGGTGGTGGCCTGGTACGCGAAGTCCTTGACCTGGCCGGCCAGCCGGCCGTTCCTGATCGCGAAGGCGCGCTGGCCGGTGAACTGGAAGTTGTAGCGCTGCATGTCGATCGACCAGGAGCGGTCGCCGACGATGTACAGGCCCTTCTCCACGCCCTCGAACAGGCCCTCGGTGTCCGGGCCGCCCTCGACCGGCTGGAGCGAGACGTTGGCCATCCGCTGCACCGGCACGTGGCCGGGGGAGTCGGCGAAGGCGCAGCCGTTGGAGCGGCCGAGGCCCTTGAGCTTCGCCATCCGGCGGTCCAGCTGGTACCCGACCAGCACGCCGTCCTTGACCAGGTCCCAGGACTGGGTGGCGACGCCCTCGTCGTCGTAGCCGATGGTGGACAGGCCGTGCTCGGCGGTGCGGTCGCCGGTGACGTGCATCAGCTCGGAGCCGTACTTGAGCGAGCCCAGCTTGTCGAAGGTGGCGAACGAGGTGCCGGCGTACGCGGCCTCGTAGCCGAGCGCGCGGTCCAGCTCGGTGGCGTGGCCGATCGACTCGTGGATGGTGAGCCACAGGTTGGACGGGTCGATCACCAGGTCGTAGCTGCCGGGCTCGACGCCGGGGGCCTTCATCTTCTCGGCCAGCAGCTCGGGCAGCTCGGCCAGCTCCCTGTTCCAGTCCCAGCCTGTGCCGGTCAGGTACTCCCAGCCGCGGCCGGCCGGCGGTGCGATGGTGCTCATCGAGTCGAAGGCGCCGGTGCGCTCGTCGACCGAGGTGGCCTCCAGCTGCGGGTACAGCCGGATCCGCTGCTGGGTGGTGACGGTGCCCGCGGTGTCCGCGTAGAACTTGTTCTCCTGCACGGTCAGCAGTGAGGCCGTGACGTGCGAGACACCGTCGGCGGCCAGCAGCCGTCCGCTCCAGTCGGCGAGCAGCGCGGTCTTCTCGGCGTCCGGTACCTCGAACGGGTTGCGCTCGTACGAGGAGACCCAGGTGGCGTCGGTGTAGACCGGCTCGTCCGCGAGCTCGACCAGGTCCTCGGAGCCGGCCGCCCGGCTGATCCCGCCCGACAGCCGGGCCACCGCCACCGCCTGCTCGGCGACCCGGGCCGCCGCGGCGGCGGTCAGGTCGACGCCGGCCGCGAAGCCCCAGGCGCCGTCCAGCAACACCCTTACCGCGAAGCCGAGTTGCACCGTGTCCGAGCTGCCGGACGGCCGGGCGTCGCGCAGCCGCCAGGACGCGCTGCGGACTCGCTCCAGCCGGAAGTCGGCGTGGGCCGCGCCGAGTTCGCGGGCCCGGGTGAGGGCCGCGTCGGCGAGGGTGCGCAGCGGGTAGGCGAGGAACAGCGGATCGACGGCACGGCTGTTCGGCGCGCCGGCGCTGGAGGTGGGCGGCATCAGGCTCCCTGGGTCGGGTGAACGGCGGCCGCCCCCGGGACAGGGGCGCCCGCATCGCATCATTCCTGTCCAGAGGATTGGGCGCCAAGCGGATTTCCCGTCGGCGTGTCAGCGGGCCCGCGCGGACGGCGGGGCGGCACCCGGAGCCGTACCGGGTGCCGCCCCGAGCCGGGCCGCCGACGTGTCAGACCACCGTCTCCCACCAGCCGTCGAGCTCCGGCGGGTTGTCGACGTCGACCCGCTGGCCGGGGCGCGGCACCACCAGCGGGACGGCCTGGGCCTTGGCCTCCGCGAGCAGCCGCTCCACCGGCTCGGCCCACGGGTGCAGGCCCAGGTTGAAGGTGCACCAGTGCACCGGTATCAGCAGCTCGGCCCGCAGATCCAGGTGGGCCCGGACGGCGTCCTCCGGCGTCATGTGGATGTCCGGCCAGGCCACGTCGTACGCGCCGATCTGGACCAGGGCCGCGTCGAACGGGCCGTGCTGCTCGCCGATCCGGGCGTAGCCCTCGAAGTAGCCGGAGTCACCGGTGTAGTAGACCTTGCGGGAGGGGCCGGCGATCACCCAGGAGCCCCAGAGCGTGGTGTTGCGGGTGGTGCCGCGGCCGGAGAAGTGGTGCGCCGAGGTCAGCGTGAGGGTCAGCTCGCCCAGGGTGCAGGTCTCGTCCCAGTCCAGCTCGATGATGCGGTGCTCGGGCACGCCCCAGCGGCGCAGGTGGCCGCCGATGCCGAGCGGCACCGCGAACGGCGCCGACTGCAGCTCCACCAGCTGCTTGACGGTCGCCATGTCGAGGTGGTCGTAGTGGTCGTGCGAGATCAGCACGGCGTCCACGGGCGGCAGCTCGGCCAGGGCGACCGGCACCGGGTGCAGCCGCTTGGGGCCGAGCTGGTGGACGGGGGAGCAGCGGTCGGACCAGATCGGGTCGATCAGCACCCGGGTGCCCTGGACCTCGACCAGCGCCGAGGCGTGGCCGTACCAGACCACCTCGACGCCCTCGGCGGCCGGCCGGGTGGAGCCGTCGGACGAGCGCTCCATCGGCACCGGCAGGCTGGGGCGGCGTGCGGCGCGGTCGTCGAGCAGCATCCGGCGGAAGGTGTCGCCGTCCGGCCGGCCGGGCTCCTGCTGGGCCAGCGTGCTCGGGGCGTTGTGGAAGACGCCGTCGCGGAACTGCGGGGAGTTGCGGACCCGGGCGTCCCGGGTGCCGTCCGGCCGGCGGCCGAACGCGGCCGGCAGGTCGCGCAGCGACCAGGCGGCGGCGCCGGCCGCGGTGGCCAGCGCGGTCAGGGCCAGCAGTCGGGCACGTCGGCCGCCACCACTGCTTCGGGGGTGCTTGCTCATCCGCGTTCCGCTTCCCTTGTCTCGTTCCCGGCCGCCGGGCCGGATCCCTCGCGGGGCCTCCGGGTGGTCCGGGGGCCCAGTGAGCAACGGGTGTGACCGGTCCATGGTTCCCTCTCGGGGGTGCGTCGGGCCAGGTCCGGGGCGTACGTATTGTCGGGAAGCGACAGATACCGTGTGGCGGACCTGTCGGAGCCGTAGGGGCCGTGCCCTCGGCGGGACCGATACCGTCACAGTGCGTACGCATGCAGGTCAACTAGGAGAGAGGTGGACCGTTGAGCCGCTCGGTTCTCGTCACCGGAGGCAACCGGGGCATCGGCCTCGCGATTGCCGAGGCCTTCGCCGAGGCCGGCGACAAGGTCGCGATCACCAGCCGTTCGGGCGAGGTCCCGGAGCAGCTGGCCAAGTTCGACGTGCTCGCAGTCCGCTGCGACATCACCGACGCCGCGCAGGTCGACGCGGCGTTCACCGAGATCGAGGCCGCGCACGGCCCGGTCGAGGTGCTGGTCGCCAACGCCGGCATCACCAAGGACACCCTGCTGCTGCGGATGTCCGAGGACGACTTCACCTCGGTGCTGGACACCAACCTCACCGGCACCTTCCGGGTGGTCAAGCGCGCCTCCGCGAAGATGCTGCGGGCCCGCAAGGGCCGTGTCGTGCTGATCTCCTCGGTGGTCGGCCTGACCGGTTCGCCCGGCCAGGCGAACTACGCCGCGTCCAAGTCCGGCCTGGTCGGCTTCGCCCGCTCGCTGGCCCGTGAGCTGGGCTCGCGCAACATCACCGTCAACGTGGTCTCCCCGGGCTTCGTGGACACCGACATGACCGCCGTGCTCACCGACGAGCGCCGCGCGGAGATCGTCGCCGGCGTGCCGCTCGGCCGTTACGCCGCGCCCGCCGAGATCGCCTCGGCCGTGCGCTTCCTCGCTTCGGACGAGGCCGCATACATCACCGGAGCCGTCATTCCCGTCGACGGCGGATTGGGCATGGGTCACTGAGCAACATGAGCGGAATCCTTGCAGGCAAGCGGATCCTGATCACAGGCGTGCTGATGGAGTCCTCCATCGCGTTCCACACCGCCAAGCTGGCGCAGGAGCAGGGCGCCGAGATCATCCTGACCGCCTTCCCCCGGCCCAGCCTGACCGAGCGGATCGCCAAGAAGCTGCCCGCCCCGGTGAAGGTGCTGGAGCTGGACGTCTCCAGCGAGGAGCAGCTGGCGGGCATCGCCGACAAGGTGCGCGAGCACCTGCCGACCCTGGACGGCATCGTCCACTCGATCGGCTTCGCCCCGCAGGACGCCCTGGGCGGCAACTTCCTGAACACCCCGTGGGAGTCCGTGGCGACCGCCATGCACGTCTCGGCGTTCTCGCTGAAGTCGCTGACCATGGCGCTGCTCCCGCTGATGCAGGACGGCGGCTCGGTGGTCGGCCTGACCTTCGACGCGCAGTTCGCGTGGCCGAAGTACGACTGGATGGGCCCGGCCAAGGCCGCGCTGGAGGCCACCAGCCGCTACATGGCGCGTGACCTCGGCGAGCGCAACATCCGCTGCAACCTGGTCTCGGCCGGTCCGATCGGTTCGATGGCCGCCAAGTCCATCCCGGGCTTCGGCGAGCTGGCCGACACCTGGAACCACCGTTCCCCGCTGAAGTGGGACCTCAACGACCCGGAGCCGGCCGGCCGCGGTGTCGTGGCCCTGCTCTCGGACTGGTTCCCGAAGACCACCGGCGAGATCATCCACGTCGACGGCGGTCTGCACGCCATCGGCGCCTGACACCCCCGGTACGCCCGACTGCCCGGCCCGCTCCTCGGAGCGGCGCCGGGCAGCGTGCTGTGAGGGGGGCGTCAGCTGTCCGGGCCGCAGGCGCCGATCGCGCGGCCGGCCTCGGTGGAGGCGGCCTGGGTGTCCCGGGCCCGGATGCCGTCGATGATCCCCCGGTGGCTGAGGAAGCGGTCCGGGACGAGTTCGGGGCCGACGTCCCGGCGCAGGTGGGCCCGGGTGACCTCGCCGAGGTCGGCGTAGACGGCGGCGAGCACGTCGTTGTGCGCGGCGGCGACCACGGCCTGGTGGAAGGCGGCGTCGGCCTGGACGAAGTCCTCCGGGTCGCCGGCCTCCCAGGCGGCGTCCCGGCGGGCCAGGGTGGACTCCAGCAGCTCCAGGTCCCGGTCGTTGCGGCGCAGGGCGGCCAGCCCGGCCGCGGCCGTCTCCAGGGTGGCCCGCAGCTCGGCGACCTGGGCCCCGTCGGCGTCGGCGAACCGCCGGTGCATCACCCCGGCCAGCTCGCTGGTGGCCAGCACGTAGGTGCCGGAGCCCTGGCGGATGTCCAGCAGCCCGTTGTGCGCGAGCGCCCGTACCGCCTCGCGGACGGTGTTGCGGGCCACCCCGAGCTGCTCGACCAGCTCCGACTCGGTGGGGATGCGCGAGCCGACCGGCCACTCACCCGAGGTGATCTGTCCGCGCAGTTGCGCGATCACCTGATCGGACAGCGGCGCGCGACGCGTGGTCGACAGGGCCATGGGATCGGGACTCCTTGCGGATGGGTTGAGGGTCTCCAGGATAGCGGTGTGCACTAATTCATCCCATGATTCTATGATGGTCGCTATGTCTACCGCAGCAGACACCACCACGACCGACGGCGCCGCCCTCCGAGCACCACTCGACCGGCCCGCCGAGCGCTCCACCGAGCCCTCGTCCCCGCCCGCCCCCACCCGCTCCCGGTACCTCTCCTGGCTGCTGGCCGCCGCCATCGTGGCCGCCGCGCTCAACCTGCGCCCGGTGGTCACCAGCCTCGGCCCGCTGCTCGACCAGGTCCGCTCGGGCCTGGGAATGAGTGCCGCCGCGGCCGGCCTGCTCACCGCCCTCCCCTCGCTCTGCTTCGCCGTCTTCGGCATCGCCGCGCCCGCGCTGGCCCGCCGGATCGGGCCGATCTCGGTGGTCGCCGCCGGGATGGGCGCCATCTCCGTCGGCCTGCTGGCCCGCGCCTTCACCGGCAGTACCGCGTTCTTCCTGCTGCTCACCGCGGTCGCGCTGGCCGGCGTCGCGGTCTCCAACGTGCTGCTGCCGGTGGTCATCAAGCGCTACTTCCCGGACCGGGTCGGACCGATGATCGGCCTCTACTCGATGGCCCTGTCGGTCGGCACCTCGGCCGCGGCCGCCGCCGCCGTTCCGCTGACCGCCGCGCTCGGCGGCAGCTGGCGCCTGGGCCTCGGCATCTGGGGCCTGCTCGGCGCCGCCGCGCTGGTGCTCTGGCTGGTCACCGCCCTGCTGCGGCGCGAGCGCACCGCCGGCGGCCCGGCCGGGCAGGCCACCCGGCTGCCGATCCTGCGCAGCCGTACCGCCTGGGCGCTGGCCGCCTTCTTCGGCCTGCAGTCCACCAGCGCGTACGCGGCGATGGGCTGGCTGCCCAAGATCTACCAGGACGCCGGGGTCTCCGAGGGCGCGTCCGGGGTGCTGCTGGCGCTGGTGATGGTGATCAGCGTGCCGGCCTCGTTCGTGCTGCCGAACCTCGCGGTGCGACGCGGCGACCAGCGGATCTTCGTGGTGGTGCTGGGCCTGTGCGGGATCGCCGGCTACACCGGCCTGGCCCTGGCCGCCGGTACCGCCTCCTGGCTGTGGGCCTGCCTGGTGGGCCTGTCCATGTGCGCCTTTCCGCTCGCCCTGACCATGATCGGTCTGCGGGCCCGCACGCCGGGCGGGGTCACCCAGCTGTCGGCCTTCGCCCAGAGTGTCGGCTACCTGATCTCGTTCCCCGGCCCGTTCCTGGTCGGCAGCCTCTACCAGTCCACCGGTGGCTGGTACCTGCCGCTGGGCTTCCTGGCCCTGCTGCTGGTCCCGCAGATGGCGGTGGGCCTGCGGGCGGCGATGGCCCGGCACATCGAGGACGAGGCGCGGCCGGCCGCGGCCTGACGGCACCCGGTGGCCAGGGCCGGCCATCGGGGATGGGAGACTGGCGGCATGCCGGTCCTCGAACCCAATCCCCAGAACGGCCAGAAGAAGCTGCTCCAGCTGCTCGGCCTCATCGCCGCGGTCGTGGTGCTCGTCGGCGTGGTCGCCACCGTCGCCGCCAACCTGGGCTGACGGTGGCGCGGCGCAGCCGCTCCACTCCTGCGGGTGGCGGAGTTGTGGAGCACGCGCCCGGCGGCTGATTTTCTGCGAAGCTCTGGGGGTATGAGCGCCGATACACCCCGAAGGATCATCGTTCTCCGCCACGCCCGGGCCGACTGGCCGAACCAGGTCGCCGACCACGAACGGCCACTGGCCGACCGGGGCCGGCTGCAGGCCGCCGAGGCGGGCCAGTGGCTGGTCGACTCCGGTATCAACCCCGACCACGTGCTCTGCTCCAGCGCCCTGCGCACCCGGGAGACCTGGAAGCTGGTCGCGCACGAGCTGCCCAAGCGGCACCGCCGCGCCGTGTTCGAGGAACGGGTGTACGAGGCCAGTCCCGGCCAGATCATCGAGGTTCTGCAGGAGACCCCGGACGACACCGCCGACCTGCTGCTGGTGGGCCACAACCCCGGCGTGCTCGGGCTGACCCAGGTGCTCGCGGGGGACCACGGGGACACCGACGCGCTCAACCGGCTGCGGCTGAACGGCTTCCCGACCGGCGCGATCGCGGTGCTGAGCTTCGCCGGCTCCTGGAAGGGCGTGGAGCCCGGGGTGGCCAAGCTCGACTCGTACCACACGCTGCCCGAGTAGCCGCGGACACGGGCGGGGCCGGGTCCGCGGACGGATGCCGGCCCCGACCGTGTGCGGTCAGTCGGTGGGGGTGCCGTCCAGCTCGTCGGCCGCCTCGACCTCTTCGCGACTGATCCCGAGCAGGTACAGCACGGTGTCCAGGAACGGGACGTTCACGGCCACCTCGGCGGCCTCCTGGACCACCGGCTTGGCGTTGAACGCCACCCCGAGCCCGGCCGCGTTCAGCATGTCCAGGTCGTTGGCGCCGTCGCCGATCGCCACCGTCTGGGCCAGCGGCACCCGGGCCTGCTCGGCGAACCGGGCCAGCCAGCGGGCCTTGCCCGCGCGGTCCACGATCTCCCCGGTGACCCGGCCGGTGAACTTCCCGTTCTCGACCTCCAGGGTGTTGGCCGCCGCGAAGTCCAGCCCGAGCAGCTCCACCAGATGGTCGGTGACCTGGGTGAACCCGCCGGAGACGATGCCCACCTGGTAGCCGAGCCGCTGCAGGGTGCGGATCAGGGTGCGGGCGCCCGGCGTCAGCCGTACCTCGGTGCGCACCTTCTCCACCACGGCGGCGTCCAGGCCGGCCAGCAGGGCGACCCGGGCCCGCAGCGACTCCGCGAAGTCCAGCTCGCCGCGCATCGCCGCGGCGGTCACCTCGGCGACCTTCCGCTCGCACCCGGCGTGCGCGGCGAACAGCTCGATCACCTCGTCCTGGATCAGCGTCGAGTCGACGTCCATCACCACCAGGCGCTTGGCCCGCCGGTGCAGACCGGCCTCGGCCACCGCGACGTCGATCCGCTGGGCGGCCGCCTCCTGGGCCAGCTCGGTCCTCAGCAGCCCGGTGCCGACCCCGGAGACGGTCAGCTCGACGGCGGTCACCGGGTACTTGGCGAGCCGGAACACCCGGTCGATGTTGCCGCCGGCGTCGGAGATCCGGCGGCTCAGGGCGGCCACCGCGGTGGCGGTCAGCGGGTGGCCGAGCACGGTGACGTGCGAGCGGCCCTCGCGGCGCGGCCGGTTGTCGCCGATGCCCGAGATGACCTCGGCCTGGAGTTTCATCTCCTCGGCCCAGCGGTGCACGGTGACCCGCAGCGCGCCCTCGGCGTCGGCCGCGGCCGGCGGCGTGACCAGCGCGCACAGCGTTATCCGGCCACGGGTGACCATCTGCTCGAAGTCGATCACGTCGACGCCGAAGTCGCCGAGCGTGCTGAACAGGCCCGCCGTGATTCCGGGGCGGTCCTTGCCGAACACCTTGACCAGCAGCGTGCGCTCGTCGGCGGTCCGGGGCTGTGAGGCGGGGAGAGGCTCAGCGGCCGGATCAGTTGCGTTCATGGTGTCTCCCACGCTACCGGGCGGGGGCCACGGCCCACCGCACCGGTCCGCACACTGGGACGGCGGGCGGCTGCGCCGTGTCACCGCGCGCCACGTGGTCTGTTGCCACCAGGTCACAGTCCCGGAGGTGACTTTCAGGTACGGCCCCGCGGCTGGAATGATTCCCCCCGTCAGAAGACGTGGCCCCCGCACCGGGGGCGGACCGGGGGACCGAGAGAGCGGGGCAGGCCGACAGTGCCGCAACTCGTACTAGAGCTCAACGGGCAGCGGCGGGTCCTGGAACCCGGCCGCAGCTACACCATCGGACGGGACCCGAACTCGGACTTCCCGTTCGACGACGCCAGGGTCTCCTGGCGGCACGCCACCATCAGCTTCACCGGGGCGAACTGGCAGCTGGACGACCACGGATCCACCAACGGCACCTTCGCCGGTGGAGCCCGTACGCTGCACGCCCAGCTCCACCCGGGCGCGGTGGTCAACCTGGGCAACCCGGAGAACGGCCCGCGGCTGAGCTTCTCCGCCCCGGCCGTCGCCGCCCCCGCCGAGGCGATGGGCAACATCCACGAGGCGACCACCCGGCGCACCGCACCGGGCGCCCCGCAGCCGTGGAACACCCCGCAGCCGCCGCCCGTGCAGCAGCCGCCGGTCCAGGCCCCGCCGGTCCAGCAGCAGTGGGACACACCCACCCCGCAGCCGGGCTTCCCGCAGCAGCAGTCCTTCCCTGCCGAGCCGGGCGAGTTCCGCACCGGGCCGCAGCACGTCCCGGTGCCGGCCCAGCAGGGTCACCCGGAACCGGTCGGCGGCCTCGGCCACCCGACCATGGTCCGCAACCTCACCGCGGGCAGCCGCACCATCCGGATCGGCCGCGCGCTCGACAACGACATCGTGGTCTCCGACCTCCAGGTCTCCCGCCACCACGCCGAGCTGCGCCAGCTGCCGGACGGCCGCTGGGAGATCGTCGACCTCGGCAGCCACAACGGCATCTTCCTCAACGGCCAGCCGGTCCAGCGCCAGCTGATGGGCCCGCAGGACCGCCTCACCGTCGGCCACTCCAGCTTCACCCTGGTCGGCGACCAGCTGCAGGAGTTCGTCGACACCGGCGCCGTCACCTTCTCCGCCCACCACCTGACCGTCGAGGTCGACTTCAAGGGCGGCAAGAAGGTCCTGCTCAACGACGTCAGCTTCTCCGTCCCGGAGAAGTCCCTGGTCGCGGTGATCGGCCCGTCCGGCTCCGGCAAGTCCACCCTGCTGCGCGCCCTCACCGGTTACCGCCCCGCCGACCGCGGCGAGGTCCGCTACGACGGCCGCAACCTCTACAAGCAGTTCGCCGAACTGCGCTCCCGGATCGGCCTGGTCCCGCAGTCCGAGATCCTGCACAAGGAGCTCACCGTCCGCAGCGGCCTCAAGTACGCCGCCCGGCTGCGCTTCCCCGGCGACACCGAGCCGGCCGAGCGCGAGCGCCGGATCGACGAGGTGCTGTACGAGCTGCGCCTCGACAAGCGGGCCGACAACCGGATCACCGCGCTCTCCGGCGGCCAGCAGAAGCGCGTCTCGGTGGCCCTGGAGCTGCTCACCAAGCCGTCCCTGATCTTCCTGGACGAGCCCACCTCCGGCCTCGACCCGGGCATGGACCGCGAGGTCATGCAGACCCTGCGCGGCCTGGCCGACGACGGCCGCACCGTCCTGGTGGTCACCCACTCCGTGGCCGAACTGGCGCTCTGCGACCGCCTGCTGGTGATGGCGCCGGGCGGCTCGGTGGCGTACTTCGGCCCGCCCGGGCAGGCCCTGCACTTCTTCGGCTACGAGACCTGGGCCGATGTCTTCCAGGCCTTCGAGAACTACCCCGACCACGACTGGGCCGGCCGCTACCGCGGCTCGGTGCACTACCAGGAGTACTCGGCGGCGGTCGACGCGGTCGCCACCCAGGCGGCTCCCAACGTGCACAACCAGGTCCGGCCGCCGAAGCCGCAGAGCTGGGGCTCCCAGCTGTGGACGCTGATCCGCCGCTACCTGGCCGTCATCGCCTCCGACCGCGGCTTCCTCGCCCTGTCGGTGATCCTGCCGCTGGTGCTCGGCGGGGTCTCGGCGGTGATCCCGTCCAAATTCGGCCTCGCCGCGGGCGACGGGCCCGCCGGGCGCAACCAGATCGCCAGCATGATCCTGCTGGTGCTGGCCTTCGGCGCCTGTCTGTCCGGATCGGCCAACTCGGTCCGCGAGCTGATCAAGGAACGGGCGATCTACGAACGGGAACGAGCCACCGGGCTCTCCCGGTCCGCGTACCTGATGTCGAAGATCATCGTGCTCGGGGTGATCAGCTTCCTGCAGGGCGGGATCATCTCGGCGATCGGCTTCGGGGTCCGCAAACTCCCCGCCGAGGGCCTGGTGTTCAAGCACTCCCCGGCCGTCGAGATGGCCATCGCCATCATCCTGCTCAGCTTCACCTCGATGATGGTCGGCCTGGTCATCTCCGCCCTGGTGAAGACCGCCGAGAAGACCATGCCGCTGCTGGTGATGTTCGCCATCGTCCAGATGGTCTTCACCGGCGCGATCTTCCAGCTCTTCGACAAGCCGGGCCTGGAGCAGCTCGCCTGGCTGATGCCCGCCCGCTGGGGCGTGGCCGGCGCCGGCACCACCCTCGACCTGGCCCACATCGCCCCCGTCGCCCAGGCCAAGCCCCCGGCGGCCGCGCCGATCGACACCCTGTGGGACCACTCGGCCGGCATCTGGGTGCTCAACTGCCTCGCCATGGTGGTCATCTCGGTCGGCCTCGCGTTCCTGATCCAGCGCCTCCAGCGCCGGCACGAGCCCGAGGTCATGCAGAAGGGCTGACCGCCCCCACCACCACCGACCCTCGCCACCACCACCACCGCCGACGGGCGGCGCCCCGCACCGGGCGCCGCCCGTCGGCGTACCCGGTCCTACGCCCGAGGTCCCGGGCCGCTGGTCGTACGACCGGCCCTGCCTGCGGCCGACGCGGGGGCCGCCGACCCGGCGGTAGCGTGGTGGCATGTCCTCGGAACCGGCCGTCCCACCCGAGCAGGCCCCCGCCTGCGACCCGTGCCTCGGCGGCATCGAAGCCATCAGCACGGCCGTCCTGGCGATGAGCCGCCACCTGGAGGTCCGCGAGGTCCTGCGCCGGATCACCGCCTCCGCCCGCAGCCTGCTGAACGCCGAGTACGCCGCCCTCGGCGTCCCCGACGACCACGGCGGCTTCGCCCAGTTCGTGGTGGACGGCGTCAGCGACGAACAGTGGAAGGCGATCGGCCCGCTGCCCCGCCAGCACGGCGTCCTCGCCGCCATGCTCCACCAGGTCACCCCCACCCGGCTCACCGACGTCCGGCAGGCCCCCGACTTCGGCGGCTGGCCCGCCGCCCACCCGGAGCTCAAGGACTTCCTGGGCATGCCCATCGTCGACGGCACCGAGATCGTCGGAGCGCTCTTCCTGGCCAACAAGCAGAGCCCGGAGGCGGGCGGCCCGCGGGCCGGATTCACCGCCCACGACGAGGAACTGCTGCGGATCCTCACCGCCCACGCCGCCCTCGCCCTCGGCAACGCCCGCCTCTACGAGCGCAGCCGCGAACTCACCCTCGCCGGCGAGCGCGCCAGGATCGCCCACGACCTCCACGACGCCGTCTCGCAGAAGCTCTTCTCGCTGCGCCTCACCGCCAAGGCGGCCGCCACCCTCGTCGACCGCGACCCGGCCCGGGCCCGCGCCGAACTCGCCGAGGTCGCCAAACTCGCCGCCGAGGCCGCCGACGAACTGCGCGCCGTGGTGGTCGAGCTGCGCCCGGCCGCGCTGGATGAGGACGGCCTGGTCGCCACCCTCGCCTCCCAGGTCCAGGTCCTCGACCGGGCCCACAGCGCCGACGTCACCTTCCGGCAGGCCGATGTCCGGGCGCTTCCGCCCGCCCGCGAGGCGGCGGTGCTGCGAGTCGCCCAGGAGGCCCTGCACAACGCGCTGCGGCACTCCGGCGCGCAGAGCGTCGCGGTCTCCCTCACCGGCACCGCGAGCCGGGGCGCGGTGCTGCGGGTCACCGACGACGGCCGCGGATTCGACCCGGAGTCGGTCCGCCGCGGCGGCCGGCACCTCGGCCTGGTCTCGATGCGCGACCGCGCGGCCTCCGTCGGCGGCCGCCTCACCCTGGAATCGGCCCCCGGCAGGGGGACCGTGGTCGAGATGGAGGTCCCCGGTGCCTGACACCGACGCACGGATCCGCGTGCTGCTGGTCGACGACCACCAGGTGGTCCGGCGCGGCCTGCGGACCTTCCTGGAGGTCCAGGACGACATCGAGGTGGTCGGCGAGGCCGCCGACGGCGCCGAGGCCGTCGCCAGGACCCAGGAGCTCGGCCCCGACGTGGTGCTGATGGACCTCAAGATGCCCGGCGTGGACGGCATCGAGGCCCTGCGGCTGCTCAAGGAGGAGGGCAGCCCGGCCCGGATCCTGATCGTCACCAGCTTCACCGAGCACCGCACCATGGTCCCGGCGCTGCGGGCCGGCGCGGCCGGCTACGTGTACAAGGACGTCGACCCCGAGGCGCTGGCCGGTGCGATCCGCTCGGTGCACGCCGGGCACGTGCTGCTCCAACCGGAGCTGGCCGCGGCCCTGCTCTCCGACAGCGGCCCGCACGTCCCCCAGGGCCGGGGCGGCACCCTGACGGACCGTGAGCGCGAGGTGCTCGGCCACATCGCGGCCGGCCGCTCCAACCGCGAGATCGCCCGCTCGCTCCACCTCTCCGAGAAGACGGTCAAGACCCACGTCTCGAACATCCTCATGAAGCTCGACGTCGCCGACCGCACCCAGGCCGCCCTCTGGGCCGTCCGCAACGGCGCGGCGGGCGAGGTCTGAGGACCGCCCCGCCCTTCCGCGTCAGCGCTCGTCGACCACGGCGTTGTACGCGGCGACCTGGGCCCGACGGGCCGTGCGCTCCAGCGGGGCGAGGGTGGCCCGGCGGGCGGCCATCTCCGAGGCACTGACGGCCGCGCCGTGGCTGCCGGACGCGATCGACAGCAGCGCCGAGACCTGCCGGGCGGACTCCAGGATCCGCACCGCCCGCGGCGGGTAACCCGGCGCCAGCAGTTCGGCGTGCCCGCGCCGCCGGTACGCCTCCAGCGCCCGCAGCGTGTCCGGTCCGGCGCCGGCCACGTCGAGGCGGGCCAGCAGCGCGGTCGCCTCGCGCAACCCGTCCGCCAGCTCCCGCTCGGCCTCGTGCAGGGACGGCACGTCGGCGGGCGGGGCGTCGTTGACGTCGGCGCAGCGCCACAGAACGGTGGCCGACCGGTCCCCGGCGGGCCCGAACACCTCGACCTCGGGCACCAGCCCGAGCGGCACCCCGACGGCCAGGACGGCCTCGCCGGCCCCGAGCGCCCGGTCGTTGAACGCGGCCGGTCCGGTCAGCCCCAGCGGGTGCCCGGCCGCCGGCAGGGCGAGCCGCAGGCCCTTCACCCCGAGCACCCGCAGCCGTCCGAGCGCCCAGGTGAGCCCGTGCAGCTCGCCCTCGGTGTCGCCCGGCAGCCCGGTCACCCGGTGGGTCTCGTCGGCGCCCAGGACGGCCGCCGCCGCGTCGTCGGGGGAGGCGCTGCCGTTCAACAGGGCGTTGCCCCAGGCGGTCAGCCGGCCCGATCGCGGCTCTTCGTACGGATTCTCGGAAGGAGTAGCGAGCATCCAGCCAGCCTACGGACAACGCCGACATCAGGGTGGCGTAGGTTTGCCCTGTGCTGCGTGCGCCGCACCCGCTCCCCGACCGTCCCACTGGTGGAGCGGGCTGCCCGCCCGCGCCGACTGTCGACACGAGTGGACCGCACCCCGAGGACCTTCGCGCAGGTCACAGGGTCGGCCGAAACTGCATTGGGGAAGGCGTAGGCATGAGCGACGTGCTGGAGCTGGTGGACGTATCCGTGGTCCGGGAGGGGCGCGCACTCGTCGACCAGGTGTCCTGGTCGGTCGCCGAGGGTGAGCGCTGGGTGATCCTGGGCCCGAACGGAGCCGGCAAGACCACCCTGCTCCAGATCGCCGCCACCTATCTCTTCCCCACCACCGGCGCCGCCGCCGTGCTGGGCGAGAAGCTCGGCGAGGTCGACGTCTTCGAGCTGCGCCAGCGGATCGGTCTGGCCAGCGCCGCGATGTTCGAGAAGCTGCCGCCCGAGCAGACCGTGCTGCAGTGCGTACTCACCGCCGCGTACGGGATGACCGTCAGCTGGCGCGAGCAGTACGAGACCACCGACGAGCAGCGCGCCCTCGCCCTGCTGGACCGCCTCGGCATGGCCGGCTACACCGACCGCAAGTTCGGCACCCTCTCCGAGGGCGAGCGCAAGCGGACCCTGATCGCCCGCGCGCTGATGACCGACCCCGAGCTGCTGCTGCTCGACGAGCCGGCCGCCGGCCTCGACCTCGGCGGCCGCGAGGACCTGGTCCGCCGCCTCGGCGCGCTGGCCCAGGACGAGTACGCGCCGTCGATGGCGATGGTCACCCACCACGTCGAGGAGATCGCCCCCGGTTTCACCCACGTCCTGATGATCCGTCAGGGCAAGGTGCTGGTGGCGGGCCCCCTCGACACCACGCTGACGGCGCGCAACCTCTCGCTCTGCTTCGGCCTGCCGCTCACCCTGGAGCGCCACGGCGACCGCTGGTCCGCCCAGGGCCTGCCGCTCGGCTGACGTCCGGAGCGCGTTACTGAACAACTGAACTTCGGCTGAAGCGGACCGGTCGTACGTGCGGCCGGTTTCCGCCCGTCCACCTGCGGGAACTTTCCGCCGCAAGACCGTTCCCTCCCTAGGATGGACCTGTGGACAGCTGGATCTGGTGGCTTCTCGCCGCCGTCGGCCTGGGCATACCTCTGGTACTCACGGCCATGCCCGAGTTCGCCATGTTCGCGCTCGGCGCCGGCGCGGCGGCGCTGGCGGCCGCGCTCGGGGCGGGGGTGGTCCTCCAGTTCCTGGTGTTCGTGGGGATCTCCGTCGCCCTCCTGGTCGTGGTCAGGCCGGTGGCCTACCGCCTGCTGCAGAAGGGACCGCAGATCCGCACGGGCGTCGACGCCCTCCCGGGTGCCTCGGCCGTGGTACAGGAAAGGGTCGACGCGGAGGGCGGACGGATCAAGCTCAACGGCGAGATCTGGTCGGCCCGCGCACTCAACCCCGGCAGCGTCTACGAGCCGGGGCAGCAGGTCGACGTCGTCGAAATCCAGGGCGCTACCGCCCTGGTCGTCTAGGGGGAGAGTCGTGGAACCCGTCCTTATCGTCCTGGTCGTCCTGGTCGTGGTGGCCTTCATCGCACTGATCAAGACGATCCAGGTCATCCCGCAGGCCAGCGCGGCGATCGTGGAGCGCTTCGGCCGCTACACCCGCACGCTCGGCGCGGGCCTGAACATCGTGGTGCCCTTCATCGACACCATCCGGAACCGGATCGACCTGCGCGAGCAGGTCGTGCCCTTCCCGCCGCAGCCGGTCATCACCTCGGACAACCTGGTCGTCAACATCGACACCGTCATCTACTACCAGGTGACCGACGCCAGGGCCGCGACCTACGAGGTCGCCAGCTACATCCAGGCGATCGAGCAGCTCACCGTCACCACCCTGCGCAACATCATCGGCTCGATGGACCTGGAGTCCACCCTGACCTCCCGCGAGGTCATCAACGCGGGGCTGCGCGGCGTGCTGGACGAGGCCACCGGCCGCTGGGGCATCCGGGTCAACCGGGTCGAGCTGAAGGCGATCGAGCCGCCGACCTCCATCCAGGACTCGATGGAGAAGCAGATGCGCGCCGACCGCGACAAGCGGGCCGCGATCCTCACCGCCGAGGGCTCCCGCCAGGCCGCCATCCTGCGCGCCGAGGGTGAGAAGCAGGCCGCGGTCCTGCAGGCCGAGGGCGAGGCGCAGGCCGCGGTGCTGCGCGCCGACGGTGAGGCCGCCGCGATCCGGACGGTCTTCGAGGCCATCCACGAGGGCGACGCCGACCAGAAGCTGCTCGCCTACCAGTACCTGCAGACCCTGCCCGAGCTGGCCAAGGGCGACTCCAACAAGCTCTGGATCATCCCGAGCGAGGTCGGCGACGCGCTCAAGGGCCTCGGCGGCGCCTTCTCCGGCCTGACCGGCGGCGGCAACGGCGCGGCCCCGGCCGCGGGCCGCGTCCCGGTGGACCCGGCCGCCGGCCCGCGTCCGGTGGACACCGACACCAAGTCGGCCGCCCGCCCCCGGGTCGAGCCGACCCGCGAGTACCCGAAGCTCGACCCCGAGTGAGCTGACGCACCGACGGTCCGGCGTCCGTTCGTCGTCCCGTCGTCCTACCGTCCGAGGCCCGTCCCGCACCGCCGGGGCGGGCCCTCGGGCTGTCCGGGGCCGGACCGGCGCGGCGCACCGGGGGAGTGCCGGGGGCGTCCGCATCCTGGAGGCGCCTGGCCGCCCACCGCCGTCCTCCGGCATGATCGGTGCCGACAGGACCGAGCGAGGGGATGACCGATGACACTCTGGGAGGGTGTGGCCGTGCTGATCGCCGGTGTCGGCGCCGGCGCCATCAACACCATCGTGGGCTCGGGCACCCTGATCACCTTCCCCGTCCTGCTGGCCGTGGGCCTGCCGCCGGTCACCGCGAACGTCTCCAACACCCTCGGGCTGGTCCCCGGCTCGCTCAGCGGCGCGATCGGCTACCGCCGCGAACTGACCGGCCAGGGACACCGGCTGGCCCGGCTCTCGGTGGCCTCCCTGGTGGGCGGTCTGATCGGCGCGTTCCTGCTGATCCGGCTCCCCGCCGAGGCCTTCGACGCGATCGTCCCGGTGCTGATCCTGCTGGCGCTGGTCCTGGTCGTGCTGCAGCCCCGGGTCGCCCGGGCGGTGGCGGCCCGCCGCAAGGAGGCCGGCGCGCCGGTCGCCGAGGTCGGCCCGCTGCTGTTCACCGGCGTGCTGCTGGCCGGTGTCTACGGCGGCTACTTCGGCGCGGCCCAGGGCGTCCTGCTGCTCGCCCTGATGGGCATGCTGCTCCAGGACACGATGCAGCGGATCAACGCCACCAAGAACGTGCTCGCGATGATCGTCAACGGTGTGGCGGCGGTCTTCTTCCTCTTCACCTCCACCATCGACTGGACCGCCGTGCTGCTGATCGCGGTCGGCTCGGCGGCCGGCGGCCAGCTCGGCGCCAAGGTCGGCCGACGCCTCCCGCCGCAGGTGCTGCGGGGCGTCATCGTGGTGGTCGGCCTGGTCGCGGTCATCCGGATGCTGCTCAGCTGACGCACCAGGCGGACTCGATCCGGGCGCGCCACCCTGGGCGGGTCGGATCATCCGATCCACCGTCATGCGTACCGATCCGGGAGGACCCCGATGGCTCTGGAAATGCGCGAGATCTGCGAACGCTGCGAGGTGTCGCTGCGGGCGGCCGACCCCGCCTTCATATGCTCCTACGAGTGCACCTTCTGCCCGGACTGCACCGCGGCGATGGCCGCCACCTGTCCCAACTGCGGTGGTGAGCTGCTCGTCCGCCCGCGCCGGGTCACCGCCTGAGACGACGAGAGGCATCCGATGACCAGCAGGGCCAGGCTGACCGAGGACGAGATCACCGCCGGCCTGGCCGGCCTGCCGGACTGGCGGCGGGAGGACGACTCGATCGTCCGCACCGCGGAGACCGCGAGCTTCCCCACCGCGATCCGGGTGGTCGACGCGGTCGCGGTGGAGGCCGAGCGCCTGGACCACCACCCGGACATCGACATCCGCTGGCGCACCCTGCGCTTCGTCCTGTCCACCCACAGCGCGGGCGGCCTCACCGGCCTCGACCTCACCCTCGCCGCACTCGTCGACGAGGCCCTGAACGCGGCGGCCTGACCCCCGGTCAGCGCCCGCCCCGCCCGCTACCGACCGATCCGCCCCGTTCGCCGTGAGATGCTGACCACGGCAGCAAGCAGTCGGGACGGACGGAACGCATGGCTCAGGACCATCCCCCAGCCTCCGGCCAGGGGTACCCGCACGACGCCACCGGGCAGCAGCCCGTCGGCTACGACCAGCAGGTCTGGTACCCCCAGCAGGCCGAGGCCGCCGGCACCCCGTGGACGCCCGAGGCCGGCTATCAGCAGCCGTACGCGGCATCCCCCGAGGCCCAACCCTGGCAGCCGGGCGACCAGTGGGAGACCGCGGCCCCGCAGCAGCAGCAGCAGCCCGACCAGGCCGGCTACTACACCGGCTACCCCGCGGACGCCTACGGGTACCAGGCCGGCACCGGCTACCCGAGCGCGCCCGGGCACGACCAGCAGCTCTACGCCCCGGCCGGTACCGGGGACGGCTACGGCGGATACCTCCCGTACGAGCCGGCCCCGGCCGCCGAGTTCGGGACGGGCTACCCGGACGCCGCCCCCGCGCAGCCGTACGCCGAGTCCGCCCAGCCGTACGCCGAGGCCGCGGTGCCGGCGCAGCCCGCCGCGCCGCCGCCGCCCGTCGGCCGGCCATCCGTGCCGGCCCCCGCCGACGCTGCCGGGACCACCGGGACCACCGAGCCCTCGGCAGGCTCGGGCAAGGGCTCGCTGATCGACCGCGCCAAGGCCGCCGCGGGCAACGTCGCGGGCAACGTGGTCTCCGGCGAGCACGCCCCGAGCCGCCGCGCCCTGGCCCTGCGGGCCGGCGCCGGTGTCGCTGCGCTGGCCGTGCTGGTGACGGCGGGCGTGCTGGTGACCGGCGAGGACGACAAGGGCAAGCCGGCCGCAGCCGACGCCCCCGTCAGCCAGAACATCTCGGTCGCCCACGACCGGGCCTGGGCCGCCCAGGCCGCCGCCGCTCCGGCCGACGGCACCGACGACACCCTGGTCGGCGGCTGGCTGCTCGGCGACGCGGTGGTCCGCGCCGACGGCTCGGGCGTGCACGCCTACGGCCTCGCCGACGGCAAGCCGACCTGGTCCGTCCCCGCGCCGGCCGAGGGCGCCGTGCCGTGCGGGCTCAGCCAGAGCGTCAACGCCAAGGGCCTCGGCGCGGTGCTGTTCCGCCCCGCGGCCGACCCCAAGACCCCGTGCACCACACTGACCGTGGTCGACACCAAGAGCGGCAAGGGCACCTGGACCAAGACCCTGTCGGAGGCCAAGGACCCCTACACCGCGCACGTCGCCGTCACCGACGACAAGGTGATCGCGGTCGGCGAGGACCGGGTGGCCGCCTGGGCGGCCGAGGACGGCAAGGACCTGTGGCAGTACGCGGGCCAGGGGAAGTTCTGCACCCTGTCCGGCGGCGCGAGCGGTGCCACCGTCGTCCTGCACAGCAGCTGCGCCGACTCGGCCCCGGTGGACCAAGCCGTGGCCCTGAACGCGAACGACGGCAAGGTCACCTGGTGGCGCGGGCTGAACAACCAGCCGAAGACCGTCACCGTGCTGTCCGCCGAACCGGCGGCGGTGCTCACCACCGGCGAGAAGCCCGCCGACGACCGGGTCTTCGCCTGGGGCCCGACCGGCGACCCTGCGGCCGAGATCCCGGTGGTGGCCGACGGCGGCCGACTCGACGTCACCCGGGGCGGCTTCGACGCCGCGCCGGCCGTGTACTTCCACGAACACACCATGATCGCCACCGCGAGCCCGGCCGACGGCGGCGCTCCCGCGGTCGTCGCCTACGACCTCACCACCGGCAAGTCGGTCTGGCGCACCGCCGTCGCCGAGAAGAGCAAGTCCCGGGCGGTCGGTCTGGACGCCGGGGGCCTGCTGCTGGCCGTCGACGAACGCCTCGACCAGCCGGCCCACATCAGCCGCTTCGCACTGACCGGCGGCCAGGAGACCCAGGGCGGCGCGTTCCCGCAGGGCACCGGCTCGCTGCTCACCTCCGGCCGACTGCTCAGCGGCGGCGACAAGGTGGTGGCGGTGCCCGAGCACGCCTTCAACTTCGGCGTCGCGACGGCCTTCCGCAGCAAGGGCTGACGGGAAGGTGATGGGTGGGCCGACCTGTCCCCCGACCGGGTCGGCCCACCGGCTCTATGCGGTGGCCGGCAGCCAGGCCGCCAGGTCACCGAGGTCGCTCTCGCGCAGTCCGAGCGCCAGCATCAGGGTGGCCTCGGGCGTCGGCTCGAACGGGCGCCGGAGCAGCTTCATCCCGGCCTGCTCCGGGGTCCGGTCGGCCTTGCGCTGGTTGTCCTCGGCGCAGGCCGCGACCGTGTTCAGCCAGCTGTCGGCGCCCCCGCGCGACTTCGGCATGATGTGGTCCACCGTGCTCGCCCGGCGCCCGCAGTACGCGCACACGTGCTGGTCCCGGACCAGCACACCGCGCCGCGACCACGGCGCCCGTTGTCGGAACGGCACCCTGACGTAGCGTTGGAGTCTGATCACCCGGGGCACCGGGATCGATACGCCGGTACCGCGGACGACCCGCAGCGGATGGGCCTGCTCCACGACGGCCTTGTCCTGCAGTACGAGCACCACGGCGCGCTTGAGCGAGACCGTGGTCAGCGGCTCGTAGCTCGCGTTCAGTACCAGCGTGTTGCGCATCTTCCGGCCACCTCCCTGCAGACCGTGCCGACGGCACGGCCGCCCTGTCACCACCCCTCCGGCGGTGGCACCACTGTGACCGTGAGCGACCCCGCGTAACAACGGAATTTCCGCGCCTGCGCGCCGACCGGCCGAAACCCGCTGGCCACGACCGCGTACTCTCTACAACGCTGGAGTCGTCCAGGCACACGGCCCGAGGGAACGGGCCGACCGGCGTGCCGGGCGCCCGATCGAAGGAGAAGCGTGACCGTGACGGACATCGTCGACGAGCTGCGGTGGCGTGGGCTGATCGCCCTGTCCACCGACGAGGACGCACTGCGCAAGGCGTTCGCGGACGGCCCGGTCACCTTCTATTGCGGCTTCGACCCGACGGCCCCGAGCCTGCACCTCGGCAACCTGGTGCAGATCCTCACCATGCGCCGCCTCCAGCAGGCCGGAAACCTCCCGCTCGGCCTGGTCGGCGGTGCCACCGGCCTGATCGGCGACCCCAAGCCGACCGCGGAGCGGGTCCTCAACGACCCCGAGACGGTGGCCGCCTGGGTCGACCGCCTGCGCAGCCAGATCTCCCGCTTCCTCGACTTCGAGGGCGAGTACGCGGCCCGCATGGTCAACAACCTGGACTGGACGTCCGGGATGTCGGCCATCAGCCTGCTGCGGGACGTCGGCAAGTACTTCCGGGTCAACAACATGATCGCGAAGGAGGCCGTCGCCCGACGGCTCAACTCCGACGCCGGTATCAGCTACACCGAGTTCAGCTACCAGATCCTCCAGGGCATGGACTACCTGGAGCTGAACCGCCGCTACAACTGCACCCTGCAGACCGGTGGCAGCGACCAGTGGGGCAACCTGACCGCCGGCAGCGACCTGATCCGCAAGGCGGAGGGCAAGTCCGTCCACCTGCTGGCCACGCCGCTGATCGTCAAGGCCGACGGCACCAAGTTCGGCAAGACCGAGTCGGGCACCATCTGGCTCGACCCGGAGCTGACCACCCCCTACGCCTTCTACCAGTTCTGGCTGAACGCGGACGACCGGGACGTCTCCAACTTCCTGCGGATCTTCTCCTTCCGTTCCCGGGAGGAGATCGAGGAGCTGGAGCGCGAGACCACCGAGCGCCCGGCCGCCCGCCTCGCGCAGCGGGCCCTCGCCGAGGAGCTCACCTCGCTGGTGCACGGCGCCGAGCAGTACGAGCGTGCGGTCGCCGCGTCCAAGGCGCTTTTCGGCCAGGGCGAGCTGGGCGACCTGGAGCCGGCCACCCTGGCCGCGGCCCTCGCCGAGGTGCCGAAGGCGTCGGTCACCGAGCTCGGCCAGATCGTCGACCTGCTGGTCGAGGTCGGCCTGGCCCCGAGCCGCTCCGCGGCGCGCCGCACGATCAAGGAGGGCGGCGCGTACCTCAACAACGCCAAGGTCACCGACGAGGAGGCCGTGCCGGCCGCCGACGACCTGCTGCACGGTCGCTGGCTCGTCCTGCGCCGCGGAAAGCGCAACCTCGCGGCCGTCGAGCTGACGGCGGGCTGACGGCGAACCGGCTTCAGGTGGCCGAGAACAGACCCGAGTTGACCTGTGTACTCGGGGGAGAGGGGCCGGATCCAGCCAGATCCGGCCCCCTCATGTTTGACTCCGTCGACACCTCGGCGTAACGTAGTCCGAGTCGCCTGAACGGCTGAGGCCGAAGGCGAAGAACCCCCAAACTCTGATGAGCGACTCGTCGCGCACCTTTTCGATTCCGATCGAGACGGAAAAGCGGACCGAATTACTCTGCTAGAGTTCGGAGCGCCGAAAGGCAAAAGCTAATCGGATGAATGAAGCCCCGGAAAATGGAGCGGAAAACATCTGGTAAGCTGGGAAACACGAACGAAGCGCCCGGAGGGCCCGCTGGAAGGCGGTCCGAAGGAAGTGTCCGTTCCTTGAGAACTCAACAGCGTGCCAAAAGTCAACGCCAGATATGTTGACATCCCCGGCCGGTCCTTTCGGATCGGTTGGAGATTCCTTTAGTAACAAAACACTAGCGAGGACGCAGTGCGCGGGGCCGCCCTATTCCGGTGGTTGCCGTGCCGCTCAACGCGAGTGGTTACCGGATGACCGGTAGACATTCACGGAGAGTTTGATCCTGGCTCAGGACGAACGCTGGCGGCGTGCTTAACACATGCAAGTCGAACGGTGAAGCCCTTCGGGGTGGATCAGTGGCGAACGGGTGAGTAACACGTGGGAAATCTGCCCTGCACTCTGGGACAAGCCTTGGAAACGAGGTCTAATACCGGATATGACCTGTCCTCGCATGGGGGTGGGTGTAAAGCTCCGGCGGTGCAGGATGATCCCGCGGCCTATCAGCTTGTTGGTGGGGTAATGGCCTACCAAGGCGACGACGGGTAGCCGGCCTGAGAGGGCGACCGGCCACACTGGGACTGAGACACGGCCCAGACTCCTACGGGAGGCAGCAGTGGGGAATATTGCACAATGGGCGAAAGCCTGATGCAGCGACGCCGCGTGAGGGATGACGGCCTTCGGGTTGTAAACCTCTTTCAGCAGGGAAGAAGCGCAAGTGACGGTACCTGCAGAAGAAGCACCGGCTAACTACGTGCCAGCAGCCGCGGTAATACGTAGGGTGCGAGCGTTGTCCGGAATTATTGGGCGTAAAGAGCTCGTAGGCGGCCTGTCGCGTCGGATGTGAAAGCCCGGGGCTTAACCCCGGGTCTGCATTCGATACGGGCAGGCTAGAGTGTGGTAGGGGAGATCGGAATTCCTGGTGTAGCGGTGAAATGCGCAGATATCAGGAGGAACACCGGTGGCGAAGGCGGATCTCTGGGCCATTACTGACGCTGAGGAGCGAAAGCGTGGGGAGCGAACAGGATTAGATACCCTGGTAGTCCACGCCGTAAACGTTGGGAACTAGGTATTGGCGACATTCCACGTCGTCGGTGCCGCAGCTAACGCATTAAGTTCCCCGCCTGGGGAGTACGGCCGCAAGGCTAAAACTCAAAGGAATTGACGGGGGCCCGCACAAGCAGCGGAGCATGTGGCTTAATTCGACGCAACGCGAAGAACCTTACCAAGGCTTGACATATACCGGAAAGCTGCAGAGATGTAGCCCCCCTTGTGGTCGGTATACAGGTGGTGCATGGTTGTCGTCAGCTCGTGTCGTGAGATGTTGGGTTAAGTCCCGCAACGAGCGCAACCCTTGTTCTGTGTTGCCAGCATGCCTTTCGGGGTGATGGGGACTCACAGGAGACTGCCGGGGTCAACTCGGAGGAAGGTGGGGACGACGTCAAATCATCATGCCCCTTATGTCTTGGGCTGCACACGTGCTACAATGGTCGGTACAAAGGGCTGCGATGCCGCGAGGCGGAGCGAATCCCAAAAAGCCGGCCTCAGTTCGGATTGGGGTCTGCAACTCGACCCCATGAAGTTGGAGTTGCTAGTAATCGCAGATCAGCATGCTGCGGTGAATACGTTCCCGGGCCTTGTACACACCGCCCGTCACGTCACGAAAGTCGGTAACACCCGAAGCCGGTGGCCTAACCCGTAAGGGGAGGAGCCGTCGAAGGTGGGACCAGCGATTGGGACGAAGTCGTAACAAGGTAGCCGTACCGGAAGGTGCGGCTGGATCACCTCCTTTCTAAGGAGCACATAGCAGCTTCGGACGAATGTTCCGGAGTGCTCGCTCATGGGTGGAACGTTGACTATTCGGCACACGGGGTCCAAGGGCTTCACGAGTACTGCTTCGGCGTGGAAAGTGTTTCTGAGGGTCTGGTGTGTCGGGCACGTTGTTGGGTCCTGAGGGAACGGCCGGTTGGTCGTTGCTTCAGTGAGCCGGTCCTACTTGATGTCCGCCTGTTGGTGGGTTGATGGTGGGTGTCTGGTCGTTGTTTGAGAACTGCACAGTGGACGCGAGCATCTGTGGCCAAGTTTTTAAGGGCGCACGGTGGATGCCTTGGCACTAGGAACCGATGAAGGACGTGGGAGGCCACGATAGTCCCCGGGGAGCCGTCAACCAGGCTTTGATCCGGGGGTTTCCGAATGGGGAAACCCGGCAGTCGTCATGGGCTGTCACCCATACCTGAACACATAGGGTATGTGGAGGGAACGCGGGGAAGTGAAACATCTCAGTACCCGCAGGAAGAGAAAACAACCGTGATTCCGGGAGTAGTGGCGAGCGAAACCGGATGAGGCTAAACCGGAGTGGTGTGAGACCCGGCAGGGGTTGCCACTTCGGGGTCGTGGGAAAGTTCTTCAGTCGTCTGCCGGCGGCTGGGTGAGTCAGAAACCGTATGGGTAGTCGAAGGACATGCGAAAGGTCCGGCGTAGAGGGTAAGACCCCCGTAGACGAAACTTGTACGGCTCACTTGAGCTTCTCCCAAGTAGCACGGAGCCCGAGAAATTCCGTGTGAATCTGGCGGGACCACCCGCTAAGCCTAAATATTCCCTAGTGACCGATAGCGGATAGTACCGTGAGGGAATGGTGAAAAGTACCGCGGGAGCGGAGTGAAATAGTACCTGAAACCGTGTGCCTACAAGCCGTGGGAGCGTCGGATGTGCAGCTTGCTGTGTGTCTCGTGACTGCGTGCCTTTTGAAGAATGAGCCTGCGAGTTTGCGGTGTGTAGCGAGGTTAACCCGTGTGGGGTAGCCGTAGCGAAAGCGAGTCCGAATAGGGCGGTTGAGTTGCATGCCCAAGACCCGAAGCGGAGTGATCTAGCCATGGGCAGGTTGAAGCGCGGGTAAGACCGTGTGGAGGACCGAACCCACCAGGGTTGAAAACCTGGGGGATGACCTGTGGTTAGGGGTGAAAGGCCAATCAAACTCCGTGATAGCTGGTTCTCCCCGAAATGCATTTAGGTGCAGCGTCGTGTGTTTCTTGCCGGAGGTAGAGCACTGGATAGGCGATGGGCCTCACCGGGTTACTGACCTTAGCCAAACTCCGAATGCCGGTAAGTGAGAGCACGGCAGTGAGACTGTGGGGGATAAGCTCCATGGTCGAGAGGGAAACAGCCCAGAACACCGACTAAGGTCCCTAAGCGTGTGCTAAGTGGGAAAGGATGTGGAGTCGCAGAGACAACCAGGAGGTTGGCTTAGAAGCAGCCACCCTTGAAAGAGTGCGTAATAGCTCACTGGTCAAGTGATTCCGCGCCGACAATGTAGCGGGGCTCAAGTACACCACCGAAGTCGTGTCATTCACATATATAGGCCCAACGGCTGTGTGGATGGGTAGGGGAGCGTCGTGTGCCGGGTGAAGCAGCGGAGGAATCCAGTTGTGGACGGTACACGAGTGAGAATGCAGGCATGAGTAGCGATACAAGAGTGAGAAACTCTTGCGCCGATTGACCAAGGGTTCCTGGGTCAAGCTGATCTGCCCAGGGTAAGTCGGGACCTAAGGCGAGGCCGACAGGCGTAGTCGATGGACAACGGGTTGATATTCCCGTACCCGCTTTGAAGCGCCAACGTCGAACCTCTTGATGCTAAGCCCGTGAAGCCGGCCCGGAGTCTTCGGACAAAGGGACGTGGTGGAGCCGGTGACCCAACAGGGTAGTAGGTGAGCGATGGGGTGACGCAGGAAGGTAGTCCAGCCCGGGCGGTGGTTGTCCCGGGGTAAGGGTGTAGGCCGAGTGATAGGCAAATCCGTCACTCATTGAGGCTGAGACCTGATGCCGAGCCGATTGTGGTGAAGTGGATGATCCTATGCTGTCGAGAAAAGCCTCTAGCGAGTTTCATGGCGGCCCGTACCCCAAACCGACTCAGGTGGTCAGGTAGAGAATACCGAGGCGTTCGGGTGAACTATGGTTAAGGAACTCGGCAAAATGCCCCCGTAACTTCGGGAGAAGGGGGCCATTCCTGGTGACGAGTCTTGCACTCCGAGCTGGGGGTGGCCGCAGAGACCAGCGAGAAGCGACTGTTTACTAAAAACACAGGTCCGTGCGAAGCCGTAAGGCGATGTATACGGACTGACGCCTGCCCGGTGCTGGAACGTTAAGGGGACCGGTTAGTCACATTTCGGTGTGGCGAAGCTGAGAACTTAAGCGCCAGTAAACGGCGGTGGTAACTATAACCATCCTAAGGTAGCGAAATTCCTTGTCGGGTAAGTTCCGACCTGCACGAATGGCGTAACGACTTCTCGACTGTCTCAACCATAGGCCCGGTGAAATTGCATTACGAGTAAAGATGCTCGTTTCGCGCAGCAGGACGGAAAGACCCCGGGACCTTTACTATAGCTTGATATTGGTGTTCGGTTCGGCTTGTGTAGGATAGGTGGGAGACTTTGAAACCCAAACGCCAGTTTGGGTGGAGTCGTCGTTGAAATACCACTCTGGTCGTGCTGGATGTCTAACCTGGGTCCGTGATCCGGATCAGGGACAGTGTCTGGTGGGTAGTTTAACTGGGGCGGTTGCCTCCTAAAGAGTAACGGAGGCGCCCAAAGGTTCCCTCAGCCTGGTTGGCAATCAGGTGTTGAGTGTAAGTGCACAAGGGAGCTTGACTGTGAGACTGACGGGTCGAGCAGGGACGAAAGTCGGGACTAGTGATCCGGCGGTGGCTTGTGGAAGCGCCGTCGCTCAACGGATAAAAGGTACCCCGGGGATAACAGGCTGATCTTCCCCAAGAGTCCATATCGACGGGATGGTTTGGCACCTCGATGTCGGCTCGTCGCATCCTGGGGCTGGAGTAGGTCCCAAGGGTTGGGCTGTTCGCCCATTAAAGCGGTACGCGAGCTGGGTTTAGAACGTCGTGAGACAGTTCGGTCCCTATCCGCTGTGCGCGTAGGAGTGTTGAGAAGGGCTGTCCCTAGTACGAGAGGACCGGGACGGACGAACCTCTGGTGTGCCAGTTGTCCTGCCAAGGGCATGGCTGGTTGGCTACGTTCGGGAGGGATAACCGCTGAAAGCATCTAAGCGGGAAGCCTGCTTCGAGATGAGCACTCCCACCTCCTTGAGAGGGTAAGGCTCCCAGTAGACGACTGGGTTGATAGGCCGGATATGGAAGCCCTGTGAGGGGTGGAGTTGACCGGTACTAATAGGCCGAGGGCTTGTCCTCAGTTGCTCGCGTCCACTGTGTTGTTCTGAAACAACGACCCCACACCGTTTGGTCACGGGTGTGGTGCGGTTGACAGTTTCATAGTGTTTCGGTGGTCATAGCGTGAGGGAAACGCCCGGTTACATTCCGAACCCGGAAGCTAAGCCTCAAAGCGCCGATGGTACTGCAGGGGGGACCCTGTGGGAGAGTAGGACGCCGCCGAACAATTATTCAAAGGCCGTGGCCCCAGCGAATCGCTGGGGCCACGGCCTTTTTTCTTTGACAGGTTGTGAAGTACGCCGGACAGAACCGGGGTCGGCCCGCACGCGGGCCCGGACCGGATGCCGGACAATAGAGGTGGTGTGCGGCCAGGGGGCCGGCACCAGGATGCGATGACGCTGGTGCCCGGAACGGCAGCGGCGCCAGAGGTCGAAGCAGCAGACAGGAGTCACCAGGATGTCGAACCCGCCCCAGGACCGTCCCGAGCGCCGATCGGACGAGGGCCGCGGTTACGAGCCCCGTTCGGGCGGCGGATCGTCCTACGACCGCGGCCCGCGTAGGGATGACCGTGGCGCGGGCGGCAACCGTCGCGACGACCGTCCGCGTCGGGATGACCGGCCGTCGTACGGTGACCGGCCGTCGGGTGGTGGCTACCGCGGTGGTGGCGACCGTCCGTCCGGTGGTGGCTACCAGGGTGGTGGCGACCGTGGCGGACGCCCGTCCTACGGTGACCGTGACCGTGGCAGCCGTCCCTCCTACGGGGACCGTCCGTCGGGCGGTGGCGGCTACAACCGTGACGACCGTCCGCGTCGCGACGACCGGCCGTCGTACGGTGACCGGCCGTCGGGTGGTGGCTACCGCGGCGGTGGCGGCGACCGTCCGTCCGGCGGTGGCTACCGCGGTGGCGGCGACCGCCCGTCCTACGGGGACCGGCCGCGTCGTGACGACCGTCCGTCCGGTGGTGGCGGTTTCAACCGCGACGACCGTCCGCGTGGCGAGTTCCGTCGTGACGACCGCCCGTCGGGTGGTGGCGGTTTCAACCGTGACGACCGTCCGCGTCGGGATGACCGGCCGTCGTACGGTGACCGTGACCGTGGCAGCCGTCCCTCCTACGGCGACCGTCCGTCCGGTGGCAGCCGTCCCTCCTACGGCGACCGTCCGTCCGGTGGCGACCGTCCGTCCGGCGGTGGCTACCGCGGTGGCGGCGACCGCCCGTCCTACGGGGACCGGCCGCGTCGTGACGACCGCCCGTCCGGTGGTGGCGGTTTCAACCGCGACGACCGTCCGCGCCGCGACGACCGTCCCTCCTACGGTGACCGTGACCGTGGCAGCCGTCCCTCCTACGGCGACCGTCCGTCCGGTGGCGACCGTCCGTCCGGCGGTGGCTACCGCGGTGGCGGCGACCGCCCGTCCTACGGGGACCGGCCGCGTCGTGACGACCGCCCGTCCGGTGGTGGCGGTTTCAACCGCGACGACCGTCCGCGTGGCGAGTTCCGTCGTGACGACCGCCCGTCGGGTGGTGGCTTCAACCGCGACGACCGTCCGCGTCGGGATGACCGGCCGTCGTACGGTGACCGTGACCGTGGCAGCCGTCCCTCCTACGGCGACCGTCCGTCCGGCGGTGGCTACCGCGGTGGCGGCGACCGTCCGTCCTACGGGGACCGGCCGCGTCGTGACGACCGTCCGTCCTCCAGTGGTGGCGGCGGTGGCTACCGTGGCGCCGGCGACCGCCCGTCGTACGGGGACCGGCCGCGCCGTGACGACCGTCCGTCCTCCGGCGGTGGCGGCGGTGGCTACCGTGGCGCCGGCGACCGCCCGTCCTACGGGGACCGCCCGCGCCGTGACGACCGGGGTGGCCGGCCGTCGTACGGCGACCGGGACCGCGGTGGCGACCGTGGCGGCCGCTTCGAGGGGCGTCGGGACGACCGTCGGGACGGCGGCGGCTACGAGGAGCGCCGGGGCAACTACGAGCCGGTCAAGCGGCTGCCGATCCCGGAGGACGTCACCGGCTTCGAGATCGACGCCGACGTGCGCCAGGACCTGAAGAGCCTGCCGAAGACCCTCGCGGACGATGTCGCCCGCAACCTGGTGATGGTCGCGCGCCTGCTCGACACCGAGCCGGAGGAGGCCTACAACTACTCGCGGGTCGCTCTGCGGCTGGCGTCGCGGGTCGCGTCGGTCCGTGAGGCGGCCGGTTTCGCCTCGTACATGACGCAGCGGTACGCCGAGGCCCTGACCGAGTTCCGTGCCGCGCGCCGGATGACCGGTCGGGCGGACCTGTGGCCGGTGATGGCGGACTGCGAGCGTGGTCTCGGCCGCCCGGAACGGGCGCTGGCGATGGCGGGCGAGCCCGAGGTGAAGCAGCTGGACAAGGCCGGTCAGGTCGAGATGCGCCTGGTGGCGGCGGGTGCCCGCAGCGACCTGGAGCAGTTCGACGCGGCCGTCGTGACGCTGCAGAGCCCCGAGCTGGCCTCCAACACCCTGCAGCCGTGGACCGCCCGGCTGCGGTACGCCTACGCCGAGGCGCTGATCGCGGCCGGCCGTGCCGACGAGGGCCGTGACTGGTTCGCCAAGGCCGCCGAGGCGGACACCGACGGTGTCACCAACGCGTCCGAGCGGCTCGCGGAGATCGACGGCCTGGAGTTCGTCGACACCCTCGACCCGGAGCTGGCCGACGAGGAGCAGGGCGGCGAGCCGGCGGAGCAGCCGCGGGCGAAGGCGATCGCTCCGGACGAGGTCGGTGACGACCGCGTGATCTACGAGAGCGACGAGGACGTCGAGGAGTACTACGACGAGGACGACCTCGAGATCGACGAGGACGAGGACGACGACCGGGCCCGCCCCGCGCGCGCCGAGGACGACGACCGCCGCTAGGAACAGCAGCACGGCAGCCGAGGGCCCCACCGCACACCGCGGTGGGGCCCTCGGCGTTTCTCAGCCCAGTTCCAGGCTCCGCAGCACCAGGCCGGTGGCCGGCTTGGGGCCGAAGGAGGTCGACTTCCGCGGCATGGTGACGCCCTGCTCGGCGAGTCGGCGCACCACGCGTTCGGCCACCGGGTGGAGCAGGACGGCGGTGCCGCCGGAGCGGGCGGCCTCGCGCTCGGCTCCCTCCGCGGAGTGCAGGTAGCCGATGTCGTCGGGGCCGTCGGGGATCTGCCAGGTGTGGTCCAGCAGGGTGGCGTGCAGCACGGTGGCGTCCAGGTGGCGCCACTCCTCAGGGCGGTCGGTGCGGACGGTGGAGGCCAGCAGCGCCTCGTCCGGGTCACCGGCCAGCCAGAAGGTGCCGTTGCCGCCGGTCAGCAGGAAGGCGTTGCCGCCGTGCCGCTTGGCCTCGGAGAGGGCCTCCAGAGCGGTGTCCAGCGGGCCGGGCACCTCCTTGAGCTGCCAGTGCTTGGCGAGCGCGGCGAGTGCCTCGGACACCGGCAGGCGGTACAGCACCCGGTGGATGGCCCGGACCTGCAGGGGGTAGCGGGCGGTGTCGACCAGCAGGACGAGGCCGCGGTCCCAGGGGCTGCGGGGCAGGTGGCGGTGCTCGCGCTGGAGGCGCAGGTACATCTCCCACCGGTGGTGGCCGTCCGCGATCAGGGCCCGGCAGGTGCTCAGGTCGCGGGTGACGGCGGCCAGGTCGGTCGGGGAGGTGACGGCCCACAGGCGGTGGTCGGTGCCGTCCGAGGTGGTGGTGGACAGCAGGGGCTCGCCCTGGACGGCCCGTTCGACGACCTCGGCGGCGCCGCCGTTGCCGCGGTAGGTGAGCAGGAGCGGTTCGAGGTTGGCCTTGGTGGTGCGCATCAGGCCGACCCGGTCGGCGACCGGCCGGGGCATCACGTCCTCGTGGGGGAGGACCACGCCGGCCTCGCGGCCGCTCACGGCGAGGGCGCCGATCAGCCCGCGCTGCAGGACACCGCCGCCGGGGGCTCCCGGTTCGTGGGTGCGCTGCTCGTAGACGTACAGGGCGGGGAACGGGTCCGCGGCGAGGATGCCCTCGCGCTGCCACTGGGCGAGCAGCCGGGCGGCGTGCCGGTAGCGGGTGTCGCGGTCCGGCCGGTCGCCGCTGTCCTCGGGTTCCGGCCTGGGGAGGATCAGCCGGACGATGTTGTGGGGGTCGCCGGTCTCCAGGTCGAGCCGTCGGTTGGGGTCGACGACGTCGTACGGCGGCGAGGTGACCGCGGCTAGCGTGCCCACCCGGTCGGGGACGTAGCGCAGACCGCGGAAGGGGGACAGGGAGAGGCCTGCGGTGGCGACGTGCCCGGGGTCCCCGGGGCCGCCGGACGCAGGGTCGGCGCCGCTTTCGGCACTGGGTGCACTCATTGTGGGCATGTTAGTCGGGGTATGGGTGTTGAGTGATCAAAAGTGCTCGGTGCCGCTCTGCCGGATCGAGCCGGAGCTCCGGGAACGAGGTACGGCATGAGTGGTGGGCAGGAGCGGCCGACCGGCGGGGACGCCGACGGACAGGTGGACGTGCCGGCCCCCGGTGAGCCCGGCGGCGACGTGTACGACTGGTTCCGGCGGGGCGTGCGGCTGCTGGAGGAGCGGCACCCGGCGGCGGCCGTCCAGCTGCTGGCGCGGGCCGCGCAGAGCGAGCCGCAGTCGCTGAGCATCCGCGAGGCGCTGGCCCGGGCGCAGTTCGACGCGGGCTCCTACCGGGCGGCGCTGGAGAACTTCCGGACGGTGGCGCTGGCCGATCCGTCCGACGACTACGCTCAGTTCGGCTGGGGCGTCGCCGCGGCCCGGCTGGGCGACTTCGAGGGCTCGGTCGAGCACCTGGCACTGGCCGTCGCGATGCGGCCGGAGAACGCGCACTACCGCTCGGCGCTCCGGCAGTCCCGGGCGACGCTGGCGGCCAGGGCGGGGGCCTACGGGCCGCTGCAGCCGGGCGCACCCGGGTATCTGGCGCCGCCGGAGGGCTAGCGGCGGCGGACGGTGCGGCCGGGAGCCCGGCCGCACCGGGCAGGTGACATGGACGGACACAGGGAGAGCACGCATGACCAGCACGGCAGTCGGCCCCGCACGGACCGCACCGGGTGGCAGTGACCGCGCGTTGACCGGGGCGTACGACGTCGCGCTGCTCGATCTGGACGGTGTGGTCTACGCGGGCCCGCACGCCATCGAGCACGCGGTGGACTCGCTGGCGGCCGCGCGGAAGGCCGGGATGCGGCTCGCCTACGTGACCAACAACGCGTCCCGGCCGCCGAGGGTGGTGGCGGAGCACCTGACCGAGCTGGGTGCGCCGGCCGAGGCCTCCGACGTGATCAACTCGGCGCAGGCCGCCGCCCGGCTGATCGCCGGAAAGGTGCCGGCCGGCGCGAAGGTGCTGGTGGTGGGCGGTGCCGGGCTGGTCGAGGCGCTGGCCGAGCACGGGCTGGTCGCGGTCCGTTCGCTGGACGACGAGCCGCTCGCGGTCGTCCAGGGCTACGACCCGTCGGTGGGGTGGCAGCAGCTGGCCGAGGCCTCGTACGCGGTGGCGCAGGGCCTGCCCTGGGTGGCCTCCAACACCGACCTGACGGTGCCGACCGCGCGCGGCATCGCGCCCGGCAACGGCACGCTGGTCGCGGCCGTCCGCGCCGCGACCGGGGTGGAGCCGGAGGTCGCGGGCAAGCCGCTGCCGCCGATGCACCGGGAGACCGTACTGCGGACCGGCGCGAAGCGGCCGCTGGTGGTCGGCGACCGCCTGGACACCGACATCGAGGGCGCCTACAACGGCGAGGTGGACAGCCTGCTGGTCTTCACCGGGGTCACCACCCCGGCGCAGCTGCTGGCCGCCGAGCCCAGGTACCGGCCCACCTACCTGGCCGCCGACCTGCGTGGCCTGCTCGTCGAGCACCCGGCGGTGTCGGCCGGGGACGACGGTGCCCACACCTGCGGGGGCTGGACGGCCCGGGCGGCGGACGGCGTGCTGGAACTCTCCGGCGAGGGCGCGGACCGCTACGACGGTCTGCGCGCGCTGTGCGGTGCGGCCTGGACGGCGCTGGACCGCGACGGTGCGCCCGCGGACGGCCGCAAGGCCCTCGCCGAGCTGGGCTTCTGAGCCGGGGTCGCCTCCGCACCGCCGTTGACGGCCGATCACGCGTTCTGCCAGGTTGGGTCGGACCAACGAGGGGGAGCCATGTCGCGCACCGTACTGACCAAGGGTTCGAACGCCCCGCTGACCGGAACGACGGTCACCGTGACCGTCAGTGCGACCGGCGTCCCGGTGGACGTCTCGGCGCTGCTGGTGACCGGCACCGGGAAGGTCCGGGACGACCGTGACCTGGTGTTCTTCAACAACCCGGCCCGGGACGGTGTCCGCGTCGCCGGGCCGGTGGTCACGGTGGAGCCCGGCTCGGTGCCGGCCGGCGTCGAGTCGGTGGTCGTGGTGGCGAGCGTGGACGTGGACCGTCCCGGGGTGGTGTTCGACGCCGCCGGGACGCCGCGCGCGGTGGTGACGTGCGGCGGCGCCGAGCTGGAGTTCTCCCCGCCGGCGCTGACCGGCGGCGAGACCATCGTGGTGCTGGTCGAGCTGTACCGACGTGGGGCCGAGTGGAAGGTCCGGGCGGTCGGGCAGGGCTACGCGGGCGGACTGGCCGCGCTGGCCACCGACTTCGGGGTGGACGTCGGGGAGCCCGCGCCCGCACCGCAGCCCGCAGCACCGGTCGCGCCGCCCGTGGCCGCGCCGCCCGCCCAGCCCGCCCAGCCCGCCCCGCCCGCGTACGGGCAGAGTTTCGCGGCGCCACCCGCGTACGGGCAGCATCAGCCCGGGTACCCGCCGCCCGCCGCGCCGTACGGGCAGCAGCCACCGGTGTACCCGCCTCCGCCGGCCGTGCCCCAGCCCGGGTACCCGGTGCAGCCCGGGTACGCCGCACCGCCCGCACCCGGGTACGGCCAGGCGCCGGGCTACCCGCCGCCGGCCGGCCCCGCGCCGGCGATCAGCCTGGAGAAGGTCCGCTCGACCGCGCCCGCCCTGCTGCAGAAGTACGAGTCGGCCGGGGTGTCGCTGGCGAAGCGCGGCCTGACCGGCCAGCGGGTCGCGGTGTACCTGGTGCTCGACTACTCGATGAGCATGAAGGGCTACTACAACGACGGCAGCGTGCAGCACCTGGCCGAGCAGGTGCTGAGCCTGGCGGCCCATCTGGACGACGACGGCAGCGTGCCGCTGGTGCTGTTCTCCAACAAGGTCGAGCTGGTCACCGACATCGACCTGGCCGGTCACCACGGCCGGATCGACGAGGCCCGCCGCTCGGTGCGGATGGGCGGGACCAGCTACGCGCCCGCGATGCAGGCCGTCATCGACCTCCACCAGCGCCGCGGGGGCGGGGTGCCGGCCCTGGTGATCTTCCAGACGGACGGCGACCCGTACGACCGCCGGCCCACCCAGAAGCTGCTGAAGTCGGCCTCCACGCTGCCGCTGTTCTGGCAGTTCGTCGGGTTCGGCGAGCGCGAGGACCTGACCTTCCTGGCGGGCCTGGACGACCTGAAGGACCGGGCGATCGACAACGCGGACTTCGTGGCGGTCGGCCCGCAGCCCCGGGCCTGGCACGACGAGGCGCTCTACGACGCCCTGATGGCGGAGTTCCCGCGCTGGTCGGCGGAGGCCAGGGCCCGCGGCATCCTGCGCTGAACCGGCGGGCCGCGGCGCCGGCCCGCCTACAGCAGCGAGCGCAGCCGGAGCAGGTCGCGGAAGCCGGCTTCGAGCTTGACCCGGCCGGAGGCCCAGGCGGACGCGAAGTTGAGCCGGCCGCCGACCATGGCGACCAGGTCGTCGCCGGCCATCGCGAGCCGGATCTCGGCCCTGGCGGCCGGGGCGCCGGGGGCGCTGATGATGTCGTGGATCCGGCCGTCCCGCAGCCGGCCCGAGAAGGTCAGGTCGAGGTCGGTGATCCAGCAGCTCAGCGAGCGGTCCAGGGCGGCGGCCTTGCGGACGCCGCCCTCGGAGCGGGACATGTTCCGGCTGAGCTGCTCCAGGGCCTCGCGGCACTCCTCGATGCTGGCCATGGTCTGGGCGGCTCCCGTCGGATGGTGGTCGGCGTTCCACGCTATCGCAGCGGCCGGTCGGCCGATCGGACGGCAGAGGGGCTCCGGAAGGTGCAGCGGGCCGGGGGTGCCAGGAGGTAGCGTCGGGGGACAGGTGGTGGGCACTGGGCCGGGCCGCCGCGGAGCTGGGCGCCGGTGGGCGCCGAAGGAGGCGGGCGGATGCTGCGGGACGCGGTGCGGGGCGTGGTGGCGGTCGCCACGACGATCGCCGAGGAGACCGGGAAGCGGGTGCTGACCACGGCGACCGGTCTGCTGGAGCGCGGCGGGGTCGACGTGGCGGCGGTGGAGCGGCGGTTCGCCGAGCAGTTCCCGCCGTCCGGGCGGTCCCTGCAGAGTCTCGCCGAGGAGGCCGTGACGGTCGGCCGGGCAGGCGTGGACATGGCCGTCGGTGTCGCCCGGGCCGAGGCCGAGAAGGTCTTCGAGCGGGTCGGCGACCAGGTCGTCAAGATCGGCGTGGTGCTCAGCTTCCTGGAGAGCCAGCTGCGGAACACCGAGGAGGAGCCCGCCGCGGCCGCCGGGGCCGACCAGCCGCCGGCCCGGCCCGCGGCGCGCGCCGAGGCGCTGTTCGAGGCCGGCTGGGACGACGAGGAGTGGGGCAGCCGGGCCGAGACCGACGCCGAGACGGTACCGGCGGACGCCTGGGCCGTACCGGAGGAGGAACCGGAACCGGACGAGAAGCCGGCGGAGCCGGTGACCGGGCCCGCCGCCCGCTCCACCGGACCGGGAAAGGCCCCCGCGAAGAAGGCCCCGGCGAAGAAGGCCCCGGCGGCGAAGCGTACGGCGAAGGCTCCCACGCCCAGGGAGGCCATGCCGAAGGAGGCGCCGGCCCACCCGGTGGAGAAGCCCGCGGCGAAGAAGGCCACCGGGAAGAAGACCGTGGCCAAGAAGACCGTCGCCCGCAAGACCGTGGCAGGCGGGGCGGAGCCGACGAAGCCGGCCGGCCGCAAGACCGCCGCCCGCAAGACCGTGGTGCGCAAGACCTCGGCCGCCAAGCCGGAGCCGGAACAGGGCACCGATGGCTGAGCCCGTCGCGTTCGTACCGGCCCTCGACCCGACCGGTCACCCGGCCGTGGACGAGGCACTCGGCCGGCTGGAGGCGCTGGACGGGGTGGAGACCGAGGCACACGCCGCGGTGTACGAAGATGTTCACCAGCGGCTGTCGGACACCCTGACAGCGCTCGACCGCGAACAGCGATGAGCAGCGGCGGCGGGCAGCAGTGACGAGCAGTGGGAGCTGAACTACCAGTGGCAGTGGCACGACGCCGACTCGACGCGGAGCTGGTCCGCCGCAACCTGGCCCGTTCGCGGGAGCACGCGAGCGAGCTGATCGCGGCCGGCCGGGTGACGGTCGGCGGCACCACCGCGACCAAGCCGGCCACCCAGGTCGAGACCGCGGCCGCGGTCGTGGTGGCGAAGGACGACAGCGACCCCGACTACGTCTCGCGCGGCGGCCACAAGCTGGCCGGCGCGTTCGCCGCCTTCGTCCCGCAGGGGCTGGTCGTCGAGGGACGCCGGGCGCTGGACGCGGGTGCCTCCACCGGCGGTTTCACCGACGTGCTGCTGCGCACGGGCGCCGCGCACGTGCTGGCGGTGGACGTCGGCTACGGACAGCTCGCCTGGTCGCTGCAGAGCGACGAGCGGGTCACCGTGATGGACCGCACCAACGTCCGCGAGCTGAACCTGGAGCAGATCGGCGGCGAGCCGGTCGACCTGGTGGTGGGCGACCTGTCGTTCATCTCCCTGGGCCTGGTGCTGCCGGCGCTGGCCGGCTGCTGCGCCGAGGACGCCGACCTGGTGCTGATGGTCAAGCCGCAGTTCGAGATCGGCAAGGACCGGCTCGGCAGCGGCGGCGTGGTGCGCAGCCCGGAGCTGCGGGCCGAGACGATCCGTCAGGTCGCGGGGCAGGCGCGGGAGTGCGGGCTCGGGGTGCGGGCCGTGACGGCCAGTCCGCTGCCCGGGCCGTCCGGCAACGTGGAGTACTTCCTGTGGCTGCGCCGTGACGCGCCGCCGCTGGATCCGGCCGAGGCGGACCGGGCCGTCGCGGAGGGGCCCCGATAGGGTGCTTGGCAGACGTCCGAACGCCGCGCGCACGGCCGCGGCCGGGACCGGCTCAAGGGCGAGCCGGCAGACGTGAGGGAGAGGGCAGCGGGCATGAGTGGCGGACGTACGGTCTTTCTGATCGCGCACACCGGGCGGGAGGCTGCCCTGCGCAGCGTCGAGGGCCTGGTGCACGGCCTGCTGAAGGCCGGGATCAGAATCCGGCTGCTCGCCTCGGAGGCGGTCGACCTCGACCTGCCCGAGGGCGTCGAGCGGGTGACCGCGGGTCCGGAGGCGGCGGCCGGCTGCGAGCTGATCCTGGTCGCCGGCGGTGACGGCACGCTGTTGCGCGGGGCCGAGCTGGCCCGCGAGTCGGGGCTGCCGATGCTGGGCATCAACCTCGGCCGGGTGGGGTTCCTCGCGGAGGCCGAGCGGGACGACCTGGCGGTGGTGGTCGAGCGGGTGGTCGACGCCGACTACGAGGTCGAGGAGCGGATGACCATCGACGTCCTGGTGCGGACCAACGGCGATGTGGTGCACGAGGACTGGGCGCTGAACGAGGCCTCGATCGAGAAGGCGGCCCGGGAGCGGATGCTGGAGGTGGTCACCGAGGTGGACGGCCGTCCGGTGTCCAACTTCGGCTGTGACGGGGTGGTGTGCGCGACACCGACCGGTTCGACCGCGTACGCGTTCTCCGGTGGCGGCCCGGTGGTGTGGCCGGAGGTGGAGGCGCTGCTGATGGTGCCGATCAGCGCCCACGCGCTGTTCGCGCGGCCGCTGGTGACCTCGCCGGCCTCGGTGCTGGCCGTGGAGGTGCAGCCGAAGACCCCGCACGGGGTGCTGTGGTGCGACGGCCGCCGCTCGGTGGAGCTGCCGGCCGGGGCGCGGGTGGAGGTCCGCCGGGGCCGGATCCCGGTCCGGCTGGCGCGGCTGCACCGGGCGCCTTTCACGGACCGGCTGGTGGCCAAGTTCGCGCTGCCGGTGACCGGTTGGCGGGGGCGCGCGCAGACGCCCTGACGGTGGGGCGGCCGCGACGGGCCTGAGCTTCAGGCCGCCGACGGGGTGCTCTCGGCGGTGCCGCCGTAGCCGCCCCGGGCGGCCCTGACCGCTGCCTCGGCGAGCCGGGCGACGGCCTCGGGGGCGGCCGCGGGCGGGACGGTCAGCGGGATCCGCAGATAGTTCTCGAAGGCGCCGTCCACGCCGAACCGGGCCCCGGCGGCGAGCCGTACGCCGGTCTGTTCGCCGGCCCGGGCGAGGGCGCCGCCGGAGACTCCGTCGGTGGCCAGCCAGAGCGCGAGGCCGCCCGTGGGCATCGCGAACCGCCAGGTGGGCAGCCGCCGTCGGAGCTCGTCGGCGAGCGCGTGGGCGCTGGCGCGCAGCCGCTCGTGCTGGTGCGCACGGACCTCGGCGAGGGGTTCGCCGAGCAGTTCGGCGGCGATCAGCTGGTCCAGCACCGGGGTGCCGATGTCGCTGAACGCCCGCTCGGAGGCCAACTGCCGTACCAGCGTGGGGGTGGCGCGCAGCCAGCCGATCCGCAGCCCGCCCCAGATCACCTTGCCGGCCGACCCGACGGTGACCACCTGGGCCGAGCGGTCGAGCGCGGCGAGCGGCCGGGGGAGCGCGGACTCCGGTGTGCCCCAGCCGAGTTCGGCGGGGGTCTCGTCGACCAGCAGGACCGTGCCGGCGGCCCGGGCGTGGCCGAGCAGCGCGCGGCGCTGCTCCTCGTCGACCAGCGCGCCGGTCGGGTTGTGGAAGTCGGGGATGACGTAGGCGATCCGGGGTGCGGCGCCGCGCAGGACGCGCTGCCACTCGGTGAGGTCCCAGCGGGCCGGGCCCTCCGGACCCTCGGGGCGGGCGAGGGCGACCGGTACCAGACGGGCTCCGTTGCGGCGCAGCGACTGCAGGCTGTGCGCGTAGCTGGGCGCCTCGACGGCGACCCGGTCGCCGCGTCCGAGCAGCGCCCGCTGCGCCAGGTGCAGGGCGCCCATCGCGCCGGTGGTGATCAGGATCTGGTCCGGCACGGTCGGCAGGCCGCGCTCGGTGTACCGGCGCGCGACGGCCTCGCGCAGGACGGGTACGCCGGTGGGGTAGTGGCCGTGGCCGGCGGCGTAGGCGGGCAACTGGTCGAGGGCGCGGGCGGCGGCCTCGCCGAGGAACGGCTGCGGTGCGGGCAGGGCGGCGACGCCCAGGTCGACCACGTCGCCGCGCTGGTCCGGCTGGACGGGGTGCAGGGCGTCGCCGGGTGGCCGGGCGCCTTCGGGCAGCGCGGTCCAGCTGCCCGCGCCGCGGCGGCTGCGCAGGTAGCCCTCGGTGCGCAGGGCCTCGTAGGCGGTGGCCACGGTGGTGCGGCTGAGGGAGAGTTCGGCGGCCAGCTCGCGCTCGGCGGGCAGCCGGGCGCCGACCGGCAGCCGTCCCTCGGCGACGAGGGCGCGGACCTGGCCGGCCAGGGTCCGGTACGCGGGACGGCGGCCGGGCACCTCGGGCAGCTCGGCCGTGCGCAGCAGCCGCGCCAGGGCGGGGGGAGTGACCGTGCTGTGCCACTGAGTCATGGGAGCCACCAGTCCACTCGCTTCGAATTGGACCTGTTGCCGGCCCGATTGGACTTCCATCATGAGTCCAGTCCGAGTATCGCAGCAAGGGAGACCCGATGGCCGTCACCTACACCCCAGCCCGGTTCGCCGACGCGCTCGCTCGGCGCCTCGGCCAGCTGCTGGCCGGCCTGGTGCTCTACGGGTCGAGCATGGCCCTGATGCTGCGCGCCTCGCTCGGCGCCAACCCGTGGGACGTGCTGCACCAGGGCCTGACGCGCCACCTCGGCCTGAGCGTCGGCGCCTGGGTGACCATCATGGGCGCCTTCGTCCTGCTGCTCTGGATCCCGCTGCGCCAGCGCCCGGGGGTGGGCACGATCGGCAACGTCCTGGTGCTCGGGGCGGCGATGGACCTCACCCTTGGCGTGGTCGAGGCCCCGACCGGCTGGCCGGCCCGGATCCTGCTGCTGGCCGGCGGCATCGTGCTGAACGGACTGGCCACCGGTCTCTACATCGGTGCCCGGCTCGGCCCCGGCCCGCGCGACGGCCTGATGACCGGCCTGCACCGCCGCACCGGCCGTTCGCTGCGACTGATCCGTACCGGAATCGAACTGGTGGTCCTGTTGGTCGGCATCCTGCTCGGCGGCACCTTCGGCATCGGCACGGTGGCATACGCGCTGGCCATAGGCCCACTGGCGCAGTTCTTCCTGCGCTGGTGCACGGTGCCGACCGTCGGGGCGACGGGAGTGCGCGAAGCCGCCCGGAAGGGATGAACTTGGGCATCCGGGGCCGCCGCTCGTCGCGCGGTGTGGGCAGAACCTCGTAAGGTCGTCTCCGTGTTGGACGAGATGCGGATACGGGATCTTGGTGTCATCGATGACGCCGTGGTCGAACTGGCGCCGGGCTTCACCGCGGTGACGGGTGAGACCGGAGCGGGCAAGACCATGGTGGTCACCAGCCTCGGCCTGCTGCTCGGCGGCCGGGCCGACCCGGCGCTGGTACGGCGCGGCGCCGAGCGGGCCGTGGTCGAGGGCAGGATGACCCTGCCCGCCGACTCCTCGGTACTGGCCCGCGCCCTGGAGGCCGGCGCCGAGCTGGACGACGGTGAGCTGCTGCTCAGCCGTACGGTGTCCGCGGAGGGACGCTCCCGGGCGCACGTCGGCGGGCGGTCCGTCCCGGTCGGCCTGCTCGCCGAGCTCGGCGAGGACCTGGTCGCCGTCCACGGGCAGACCGACCAGCAGCGGCTGCTGCGCCCCTCCCGGCAGCGCGGCGCCCTGGACCGGTACGCGGGCGAGCACGTCGCCGAGCCGCTGGCCCGCTACCGCGAGACCTACCGCCGGCTGCGCGAGGTCTCCGCGACTCTGGAGGAGCTGACCACCAGGGCCCGCGAGCGCGCCCAGGAAGCCGACCTGCTCCGCTTCGGCCTGGACGAGATCGCCGCCGCCGAACCCGTCGCCGGCGAGGACGCCGAGCTGTCCGCCGAGGCCGAACGGCTCGGCCACGCCGACTCGCTCTCCTCGGCCGCGACCCTCGCGCACGCCGCCCTGGCCGGAGACCCCTCCGACCCGGAGGGCGTCGACGCCGGCACCCTCGTCGCCCAGGCCCGCCGCGCCGTGGAGGCCGTCCGCCAGCACGACGAGCGGCTGGCCGCCCTCGCCGACCGCCTGAACGAGGTCGGCTACCTGCTCTCCGACGTGGCCGGCGACCTCGCCGGCTACGCCGACGACCTGGACGCCGACCCGGTCCGGCTGGCCGCCGTCGAGGACCGCCGTGCGGTCCTCGCCCAGCTGCTGCGCAAGTACGCCGGCCCCGAGGGCAGCCTCGCCGAGGTCCTGGCGTGGGCCGAGGCCGGCGCCGTCCGGCTGCTGGAACTCGACGGCGACGACGAGCGGATCGACGAGCTCGGAGCCCAGGAGACCGCACTGCGCGCCGAGTTGGCCGAGCTCGCCGCCGAGGTGTCGGCCGCCCGGTACGCCGCCGCCGACAAGTTCGCCGCCGCGGTCTCCGCCGAACTCGCCGAACTCGCCATGCCGCACGCCCGGGTGACCTTCGCGATCAGCCAGGTCGACGACCTGTCCGGGATCGAGGTCGGCGGGCGCACCGTCGCCTACGGCTCGCACGGCGTGGACGAGGTCGAGGTGCTGCTCGCCCCGCACCCCGGGGCCCAGCCCCGGCCGATCGCCAAGGGCGCCTCCGGCGGCGAGCTCTCCCGGGTGATGCTCGCCGTCGAGGTGGTCTTCGCCGGCGCGGACCCGGTGCCCACCTACCTCTTCGACGAGGTCGACGCCGGCGTCGGCGGCAAGGCCGCGGTCGAGATCGGCCGCCGCCTGGCCAAACTCGCCCGCAGCGCCCAGGTCGTGGTGGTCACCCACCTCCCGCAGGTCGCCGCCTTCGCCGACCGCCACCTGGTGGTCGAGAAGACCAACGACGGCACCGTCACCCGCAGCGGCGTCAAGCTGCTCACCGACGAGGAACGGGTCCGCGAGCTGTCCCGGATGCTGGCCGGCCTGGAGGACTCCGAACTCGGCCGTGCCCACGCCGAGGAACTGCTCGCCGCCGCCCGCGCCCCCCGCACCGGCTGACCCGCCGACCGAACCCCGGCCCGGTCACCACCCCCGACCAGGGCCGGGGACGTCACCACACCTCGGGCGCAGCACATCCGCGACGCGCCCGCAGGCCCGCCCGACTGTCCAAGAACCCGCCCGACCTGGCATGGTGGCGGCTGGACATTGGCTTTCCAGTCCCGAGCGCCGAGCCGAAGGCAACCCCTGCGGCAGCGCGAGTCGAGAGATCGAGCCGGAGCGAAACGACGTGGACCATTCCGCCACCCGGGGCACCGCCGCCGCCCACGAGTCGGGGCAGCTGCATGTGGTGCTCGTCCTGTCAGCCAGCACGGGCGGCATTGGAGCGCACGTCCGCTCCCTCGCCCAGGGCCTGGTCGCGCACGGCGTCGGCGTGACGGTCTGCGCACCCGCCGGCACCGACGACCTCTTCGGCTTCTCCCAGGCCGGCGCCCGCTACCACCAGGTCGAGATCACCCCGACGTCCGGCGCCCGCAGCGACGCCGCCGCGATCGGTGAACTGCGCCGCGCCTTCACCGGCGCCGACGTCGTGCACGCCCACGGGATGCGGGCCGGACTGCTCGCCGACCTCGCGCTGCGCACCGCCGGCCGGTTCCCCGGGCTGCGCCCGCAGACCCCGCTGGTGGTCACCTCGCACCACGCGATGCTCGCCACCGGCATGGAGCGCCGGCTCCAGCGGCTGATGGAACGCCGGGTGGTGCGGGCCGCCGACCTGGTCCTGGGTGCCTCCTCCGACCTCGTCGCCCGGGCCCGCGAACTCGGCGCCACCGACGCCCGGCTCGGGCCGATCGCCGCGCCGCCGATCCCGCCCGGCAGCCTGGACCGCGACGAGGCCCGCGCCGCCCTGCTCGGCGACCGCCCGGACCGCCCGGTGGTGCTCGCGGTCGGCCGCCTGGTACCGCAGAAGTCCTTCGGTCTGCTGCTGGACGCGGCCCGCCGGCTCACCGACCCCCGACCCCTGGTCGTGATCGCGGGCGACGGCCCGGAGGCCCAGCCGCTGCGGGACCGGATCGCCGCCGAACGGCTGCCGGCCGAACTGCTCGGCTACCGCACCGACGTGCCCGACCTGCTCGCCGGCGCCGACGTGGTGGCGGTCAGCAGCCGCTGGGAAGCCCGCTCGCTGGTCGTCCAGGAGGCGATGCGGGCCGGCGTACCGGTGGTCTCCACCGCGGTCGGCGGCATCCCCGAACTGGTCGGCGACGCCGCACTGCTGGTCCCCTACGGCGACCCGCAGGCCCTCGCCGGTGCCCTGCGCGAGCTGCTCGCCGAGCCCAAGCGCCGGGCCGAGCTGGCCGAGGCCGGCCGCCAGCAGGCCGCCACCTGGCCGGACGAGGCGGCCACCGTCGCCCAGGTGCTCTCCACCTACGACGAACTGGTGCAGCGGGCCGGCTAGGCACGTCCGAGGGTTCTCCGGGCCCGGCCCGCCCGGGTCAGTGGGCGGGCTGGTCGGCCCGGTCGGTGGTGCGGGCGTCGGGCTGGGGGGAGATGTAGGCCCCGGCGGCGGCCGTCAGCCGCAGGGCGGTGTCGATCAGCGGCACGTGGCTGAAGGCCTGCGGGAAGTTGCCGACCTGCCGCTTCTCGCGCGGGTCCCACTCCTCGGCGAGCAGCCCGACGTCGTTGCGCAGCGACAGCAGCTTGTCGAACAGCTCCCGCGCCTCGCCGACCCGGCCGATCATCGCCAGGTCGTCGGCGAGCCAGAACGAGCAGGCCAGGAAGGCCCCTTCGTGCCCGGACAGGCCGTCCACGTTGTTGCCCTGGTCGTCGTGGGTCGGGTAGCGCAGGACGAAGCCGTCCTCGGTGGACAGCTCGTGCTGGATGGCCTCGATGGTGCCGATCACCCGCTTGTCGTCCGGCGGGAGGAAACCGACCTGGGGGATGAGCAGCAGGGAGGCGTCCAGCTCCTTGCCGCCGTAGTACTGGGTGAAGGTGTTGCGCTCCGGGTCGTAGCCCTTCTCGCAGACCTCGCGGTGGATCTCCTCGCGCAGCGCCGTCCAGCGCTCCAGCGGGCCTTCGGCGGGGCTCTGCTCGATCAGCTTGATGGTCCGGTCGACGGCGACCCAGGCCATCACCTTGGAGTGCACGAAGTGCCGGCGCGGGCCGCGCACCTCCCAGATGCCCTCGTCCGGCTCGCGCCAGTGCTTCTCCAGGTAGGTGATCAGCTTCAGCTGGAGCTGGTGTGCGTGGTCGTTGCGGACCAGGCCGGTCATGTGGCCCAGGTGCAGGGCTTCGACGACCTCGCCGTAGACGTCCAGCTGGAGCTGGCCGGCGGCGCCGTTGCCGACCCGGACGGGGGTGGAGTCCTCGTATCCGGGCAGCCAGTCCAGCTCGGACTCGGTGAGCTCGCGTTCGCCGGCGATGCCGTACATGATCTGCAGGTTCTCCGGGTCGCCGGCCACGGCGCGCAGCAGCCACTCGCGCCAGGCCCGGGCCTCCTCGCGGTAGCCGGTGCGCAGCAGCGAGGAGAGGGTGATGGCGGCGTCGCGGAGCCAGGTGTAGCGGTAGTCCCAGTTGCGTTCTCCGCCGAGGTCCTCGGGCAGCGAGGTGGTGGGCGCGGCGACGATGCCGCCGGTGGGGGCGTAGGTGAGCCCCTTGAGGGTGATCAGCGAGCGGACCACGGCCTCGCGGTACGGGCCCTGGTAGGTGCAGTGGCCGACCCAGTCCCGCCAGAACCGCTCGGTGGCGGCCAGCGCCTCCTCCGCGTCGGGCGCGGCGGGGGCGGGCAGGTGCGAGGCCTGCCAGGTGAGGGCGAAGGCGATCCGCTCGCCCTCGTCGACGGTGAAGTCGGCGTAGGTGGTGAGGTCGCGGCCGTACGTCTCGGCGACGCCGTCCAGCCAGACCGAGTCCGGTCCGGCGACGGCGACGGTGCGGTGGCCGCCGTCGGGCTGCTCGACCCGGTGCACCCAGGGCACGATCCGGCCGTAGCTGAACCGCATCCGGACGGCCGAGCGCATCCGGACCCGGCCCTTGAGGCCCTCGACGATCCGGATCATCTGCGGCACGTCGGGGGTGCCGAGCAGGTGGCGGGGCGGCATGAAGTCGATGACCCGGACGCTGCCGCCCTGGGTGTCCCACTCGTGCTCCAGGATCAGCGAGTCGCCGCGGTAGCGGCGCCGGTCGCTGGGCAGGGCGGGGGCGCCGGCGGTGACCGGGACGGGGATCTCGTCGGTGTCGCTGACGGCGGTGCGCGGCGCGGGCGGGGTCGCGGGGTCGGTGACCGGTTCGGCCGGGCCGATCCGCCAGAACCCGTGTTCATCGGTCCCCAGCAGGCCGGCGAAGACGGCCGGCGAGTCGAATCTGGGCAGACAGAGCCAGTCGACCGCGCCGTCCCTGCTGACGAGGGCAGCGGTCTGCATGTCTCCGATGAGGGCGTAGTCCTCGATACGGCCGGCCACGTGGGTCTCCAGTTCGCAAGATGTGCTCGGCGACGTCCGACGGCGGAGCACGAGTCTGCGGGGCCGGAGCGCTCTGGCGGGCACCGTGAGGCCCCTGTGGGTGGTGGGGCTCGTGGTGTCAGCGTGGGCCTGTGGTGGGGCCCGTTGGGGCGAGCGGGTGAACTGGTACGGGAGGTTCCGGTCGCGCATCGGGGACCGAGAGGCGTCGTCCCGACCCCCTCGCCCTCCGCGTGCTCTGCTGTCGGCGATGCGTCCGTGCAGAATACGTCGATCGGCCCTGTCGGGGCACGCGGAGTGGCGCCGGTCCTCCCGCGCTCACACCAACAGATCAACAGTGGCGCGGCCCGGGGCAGTGGAAAACCACCCGGTCCGGCCATCCGGGGATGATCCTTCCGGGCCATCCCGACGACCCGGATCAGGGGCCGCCGGAGCCGTCCGACCCGGCGCCGCCGGGGCGCGCCGGACCCCGGCCGAACGCGTCCCGTCCGGCGCGCTGATACCCTGGTATCCCGTGGACTGGTGGGAAAGACCACCCCGGATCCGCCGACTCGACGACCCCGCCGGGCTCACCGGCCGAGCACAGTTCCCCCGCAAAAGGGACCCGCTCCTCGCCGATTCGGTCACTGGACCGGGGCAAGCCCATCCACCGAGTCACCTTCGACACGCGACCCACGGGAGCCCCCTCTTGGCACAGCCCCATTCCGGCAAGGCGTCCAGCAGCCGCGCCGTGACGACCAAGCACCTCTTCGTCACCGGGGGTGTCGCCTCATCGCTCGGCAAGGGCCTCACCGCCTCCAGCCTCGGAGCGCTGCTCAAGGCCCGCGGCCTGCGCGTGACGATGCAGAAGCTCGACCCGTACCTCAACGTAGACCCGGGCACTATGAACCCGTTCCAGCACGGTGAGGTCTTCGTCACCGACGACGGCGCCGAGACCGACCTGGACATCGGCCACTACGAGCGGTTCCTGGACACCAACCTGCACGGCTCGGCCAACGTCACCACCGGCCAGGTGTACTCGACGGTCATCGCCAAGGAGCGCCGCGGCGAGTACCTGGGCGACACCGTCCAGGTCATCCCGCACATCACCAACGAGATCAAGTCCCGGATCCGCCGGATGGCGACCGAGGACGTCGACGTGGTGATCACCGAGGTCGGCGGCACCGTCGGCGACATCGAGTCGCTGCCGTTCCTGGAGGCCGTGCGCCAGGTCCGCCACGAGGTCGGCCGGGACAACGTCTTCTTCGTGCACGTCTCCCTGCTGCCGTACATCGGCCCCTCGGGCGAGCTCAAGACCAAGCCGACCCAGCACTCGGTCGCGGCGCTGCGCAACATCGGCATCCAGCCCGACGCCATCGTGCTGCGCGCCGACCGCGAGGTCCCGCAGGCCATCAAGCGCAAGATCTCGCTGATGTGCGACGTGGACGAGGAGGCCGTGGTCGCGGCCATCGACGCCAAGTCGATCTACGACATCCCGAAGGTGCTGCACGGCGAGGGCCTGGACGCGTACGTGGTGCGCCGTCTGGACCTGGCCTTCCGCGACGTCGACTGGACCGTCTGGGACGACCTGCTGCGCCGGGTCCACGAGCCCCAGCACATCGTCAAGGTCGCGCTGGTCGGCAAGTACATCGACCTGCCCGACGCCTACCTGTCGGTCACCGAGGCGCTGCGCGCGGGCGGCTTCGCCAACAACGCGCGGGTCGAGATCAAGTGGGTCGCCTCGGACGACTGCCTGACGCCCGAGGGCGCCCAGGAGCAGCTCGGCGACGTGGACGCGATCTGCATCCCCGGCGGCTTCGGCGACCGCGGTGTCGACGGCAAGGTCGCCGCGATCACCTTCGGCCGGGAGAACAAGGTCCCGCTGCTCGGCCTGTGCCTGGGCCTGCAGTGCGTGGTCATCGAGGCGGCCCGCAACCTGGCCGGCCTGCCGGAGGCCAACTCCACCGAGTTCGACGCGGCCGCGAAGTACCCGGTCATCTCCACCATGGCCGAGCAGCTGGCGATCGTGGACGGCAAGGGCGACCTGGGCGGCACCATGCGCCTCGGCCTCTACCCGGCCAAGCTCGCCGAGGGTTCGATCGTGCGCGAGGTCTACGGCGGCGAGCAGTACGTGGACGAGCGCCACCGCCACCGCTACGAGGTCAACAACGCCTACCGGGCGGACCTGGAGAAGACCGGCCTGCAGTTCTCCGGCCTGTCCCCGAAGGGCGACCTGGTCGAGTACGTCGAGTACCCGCGCGAGGTGCACCCCTACCTGGTCGCCACCCAGGCGCACCCGGAGCTGAAGTCCCGTCCGACCCGTCCGCACCCGCTGTTCGCGGGTCTGGTGGCGGCGGCCATCAAGATCAAGACCGACGCCCCGTAACGGCGCGCGCTCCGTCCGGACGGCGGTCACCCGGGAAGGCCCGGGTGACCGCCGTTCGGCTTGCCTGCCGGGCGGGGGCACCGTGCAGGCGCGAGGCTGAGGGCGAGGAGAGCCGATCCTCGGCCCATCGCTCGTCTGTCGCCCACCCCCACGGCGGCTCGATGGCCTAGATTGTGTCGTACTGACGAAAAGGGGAGTCGCGATGACCGACGTGCAGCAGGCCGAGGTGCAGCAGGCCGAGGTGCTCCAGCAGATCCGGGACCTGGAGGAGCAGTGGCCGGTGCGGACCACCGAGACGCCGTTCCAGGGGCGGGTCACCGGTGTGCGGACCGACGAGGTGCTCATGCCGGACGGCAGCTACGCCCGCCGTGACTACCAGACGCACCCGGGCTCGGTCTCCGTGCTCGCGCTGGACGACCAGGGCCGGGTGCTGATCCTGCGCCAGTACCGGCACCCGGTGCGCCAGCGGCTGTGGGAGCTGCCGGCCGGGCTGCTGGACGTCCCCGGGGAGAACCCGCTGCACGCCGCGCAGCGCGAGCTGTACGAGGAGGCGCACTGCACCGCCGGGCAGTGGCGGGTGCTGGTGGACTTCTACACCTCGCCCGGCGGCACCGACGAGGCGCTGCGGCTCTTCCTCGCCACCGACCTGGCCGAGGCCGAGGGCGAGCGCTACGCCGCGCACGGCGAGGAGCTGGAGATCGAGACCGCCCGGGTGCCGGTCGAGGAGCTGGTCCGGCTGATCCTGGCGGGCGGGCTGCACAACCCGACCCTGATCACCGGCACGCTCGCCCTGCACGCCGCCCTGACCGGCCCGGGCCTGGACTCGCTGCGGCCCGCCGACTCGCCCTGGCCGGCCCGGCCCTTCGACGCCGCCTGAGCCCGTCCGGGCCCGTCGCTGTTGATCCGGGCAGGTGATCTGCCGGTTGGTAGTACCGGATGTCAGCTCGGCACGGGGGTGCGCTCGAACTACGCTTCGCGGACAGGGCCCCGAGGATCGGGCCGGCTCTGCTGGGCGACTGGTCGGGAGTGGCGCAGGTGGCGAGGAAGACGGCGACGATGGACGCACCGCTGCCCGGGTCCGCGGTGACCGACCGGCTGCCCGCGGGAGCGGAACCGTTCGTCGGGCGCCGTACCGAGCTGGCCGCGCTGGCAGCCGCCGCAGCCCGGCCGGTACCCGGGCGGGGCCGGCTGCTGGTGCTCGCCGGCCGGCCCGGGTCGGGGCGGACCTCGCTCGCGGTGCGCTACGCGCGCTCGGTGGCCGGCGACTACCCCGACGGGCTGCTGTTCGCCCGGATGTCCGCGCCGGACGGCAGCCTCGTCGGGCCCGGCCGGGCCGCCCGCCGGCTGCTGGAACAGCTGGCGGAGGTGCCCGAGGGGCTGCTGCCCGCCGACCCCGCGGCCGAGGACCCGGCCTGCGGGGCACTGCGCGAGGCACTGTCCGGACGCAAGCTGCTCGTCCTGCTGGACGAGGTCCGGGAGGCCGGCCAGCTGCTCCCGCTGCTCGTCGACGAACCCGGCTGCCTGGTGCTGGCCACCACCTCCGGGCCGCTGACCGGGATCGAGGCGATCGACCCGGTGATCCTCGGCGGTCTCGACCAGGCGTCCGCCGTCGAACTGCTCGGCTCGCTGATCGGCGGCACCCGGATCAGCTGCGACCCGGTCGGGGCGGCCGACCTCGCCGAGGCCTGCACCGCCCGGCCCGCCGCGCTGCGGCTGGTCGCCGGGCGGCTGCGGGCCGACGCCCGGGCCGCGGTCACCGACGTGGCGGCGGAACTCGCGCCGACGGCGCCCGAGGAGGCCCCGCAGGCCCCCAAGTCGCGGGGGGCCACCAAGCCCAAGGGCCGCGGCGGCGCCGCGAACCGGCGGCAGGCACGGGAACTGCTGCCCGCCGAGCCGGTGCCGGTGCCCGACACCGACCCGCTGGTCGCCGCCTTCGAACTGCTCTACCGGGCGCTGCCCGCGCCGTCCGCCCGGATGCTGCGGATGCTGACCCTGGCACCCGCCCAGAGCGCCGACCTGCGGACCGCGTCCGCACTGGTGGGCTGCCCGGCGCCGGAGGCCGGGACGCTCCTGGAGCGCCTCGCCGAGCAGGAGCTGCTGGAGCGGGAGCCGGCCGCCGCGGACGGCACGGCGCGCTACCGGGTGCCGGGGCGGCTGTACCCGCGGCTGGTGGAACTGCGCACCGGGCGCGACCGCCCGGCCGAGATCGAGCTGGCCCGGGCCCGGCTGCTGGAGCGGCTGGTCCGGCTGGTGGACTCGGCCCGGCTGCTGCTGGACCGTTCGGCGGGGGAGAACCCCGATCCGCTGCCCGGCCCGCTGCGCCTGCGAAGCGCGGCCCAGGCGGCCGGCTGGCTGACCGGGGAGCGCGACCAGCTGCTGGTCGCCGTCCGGGACGCGATCGGGCAGGGCGATCTGGACGGTTCGGCGGGCCGGCTGGTGACGGCCCTGCTGCGGGCCCTGCCGTTGACCGGCGGCACCGCACCGGCCGATCTGCACCAGCTGCACGAGCTGGTGCTGCGGGTGGCCGAGCGGCAGGAGGCGCCGCGGCGGGCCGCCGCCGCCCTGCTGAACCTGGGCGACCTGCAGGCCGCCGCGGGCCACTGGGAGCAGGCCGAGGACCGCTACCGGGCCGCTCTGGACCGGGCCCGGACGGCGGGCGACGAACCCGCCTGCGCCCGCGCGTTGGAGGGCACGGCGGGATGCCACCGGGCGCTCGGGGACCCGGTCCGCGCCGGTGACTGGTACGGCCGGGCGCTCGCCCTGCGGCAGAGCCTGGGCGACCACCGGGCCGAGGCCCGGCTGCTGGCCCGGATCGCCGAGGCGCACACCGCGCAGCGCCGCTACGACGAGGCCGACCGGGAGTACCGGGCGGCCGTCGCGACCCTGCGCCGGATCGGCGACGAGGCGGGTGCGGCGGCGCTCGCGCAGGCCCTGGAGCGCCTGCGGCGGCTGGTCGACGGTGAGGGGAATCACCCGGTTTCGGAGTAATGTCTGAGGTAAGGGTTTGACCCCTCTTTGATACCTAGATCGTGATGCAAGCCTACGAAACTGCCAATGTGTCCGGCAGATTTATTCAGTTTGGAAGGCTGACGGATCCGCTGGGCTTCATTACACTCGACAGCAGTCGCGCAGCGATCCGTGCCCCGGCCTGTCCCGGAGGCTTCCCCGTGCGCGTCACCCGCCGGTCTTCCCCGGCCGGGACCCCCAGGTAAGAGGGACGTGTTTAGCCGTGAAGGTCGGCATCCCCCGCGAGGTCAAGAACCACGAGTACCGCGTGGCCATCACGCCTGCCGGCGTGCTTGAGCTGGTCCGCAACGGCCACGAGGTCTTCATCGAGGACAACGCCGGCGTCGGCTCCTCGATCCCGAACGAGGAGTACGTGGCGGCCGGCGCCACCATCCTCCCCACCGCCGACGAGGTGTGGGCCACCGCCGACCTGCTGCTGAAGGTCAAGGAGCCCATCGCGCAGGAGTACCACCGCCTGCGCAAGGGTCAGACCCTCTTCACCTACCTCCACCTGGCGGCCGACCGTGCCGGCACCGACGCGCTCGTCGCGTCCGGCACCACCGCGATCGCGTACGAGACCGTGCAGCTCGCCAACGGCGCCCTGCCGCTGCTCGCCCCGATGTCCGAGGTCGCGGGCCGGCTGGCCCCGCAGGTCGGCTCGTACCACCTGATGCGCCCGGCCGGCGGCCGCGGCACCCTCCCCGGCGGCGTGCCCGGCACCCACCCGGCGAAGGCCGTCGTCATCGGCGGTGGCGTCTCCGGCTGGCACGCGGCCACCATCGCCATCGGCATGGGCTACGACGTGACCCTGCTGGACCGTGACATCAACAAGCTGCGCGAGGCCGACAAGATCTTCGGCACGAAGATCAAGGCCATCGCCTCCAACTCCTTCGAGCTGGAGAAGGCCGTCCTGGACGCCGACCTGGTGATCGGCGCCGTGCTGATCCCGGGCGCCAAGGCCCCGAAGCTGGTCACCAACGAGCTGGTCTCCCGGATGAAGCCGGGCTCCGTGCTCGTCGACATCGCGATCGACCAGGGCGGCTGCTTCGAGGACTCCCGTGCCACCACGCACGCCGAGCCGACCTTCCAGGTCCACAACTCGGTCTTCTACTGCGTGGCGAACATGCCGGGCGCCGTCCCGAACACCTCCACCTACGCGCTGACCAACGCGACGCTGCCCTACATCGTCGAGCTGGCCAACCGCGGGTGGAAGGAGGCGCTGCGCCGCGACGCGTCGCTGGCCAAGGGCCTCAACGTGCACGAGGGCCAGATCACCTACGGCGCCGTCGCCGAGGCCTTCGGCCTGGAGTCGGTCTCCCTGGACAGCGTGCTCGCCTGACCTCACGCCCGCACGAACGCCCCCGGCCCGCTCCCCTCGGGCCGGGGGCGTTCGGCATGCCCGCGGCCGGGCGGCGTCCGGCGGGGCGCGGCGACGGGCGGCATCCTGCGGGTGGCGGGCGTCGCGGAGCGCGGCGGGGCGTCCGGCCGGACGGGTGACGGTGCGGTGACCTCGGGATGTCAATTTATGTGCAACATGTCACCCGCCCTGTGGACCACGGCTTCTGACTTACCCTCCCAGGAGCGCGGAGCTCCGCAGAAACGTTAGGGTCACAAGCCCTGCCATCCCTTGACAGGGACCGGGTGGTGGGCCGACACATCCGGCCCACTACCGTGGATTGTGTTGCTGCGAACGCCCGAAACGGCCTAGAGTCGCAAACCGTCGGCTAGCTGCCACGCTGACGAATCGACATAGAGTCCTGGACGCCCAAGGAGGTAAGACGACTTGTGAATGAGTCGACATTTGCTCCCGGGGGTGGTCAGCCAGGACTGGCGGAGCACGCTGCCGGACAGTCGAACGAGGAGCTCACCGCCCGGCAGGCCGCGGTGGGCACGGTGGAGGTCGGCTCGGTAGCGGTCCGCACCTTCGAGGCGCGTCAGCACGCCGCCGCCGCCCCCGCCGACCTCGACGCGGAGTTCGCGGCCTACGGTCTGGCCTACAGCGAGCTCGGCTACGGCCCGTACGACGACCCGGACGCCGAGTACGAGCCGGACCCCGAGTACGCCGCCACCCTGGCCCCCGACGCCGCCCGCCAGCGCCGCGAGCGGGTCGGCCCGACCGGCCGCCCGCTGCCGTACTTCCCGATCCCCGCGCCGCTCGCCGAGCACGGGCCCGCGCAGATCATCGCGATGTGCAACCAGAAGGGCGGGGTCGGCAAGACCACCTCGACCATCAACCTGGGCGCCGCGCTCGCCGAGTACGGCCGCCGGGTCCTGCTGGTCGACTTCGACCCGCAGGGCGCGCTCTCGGTCGGACTGGGCGTCAACCCGATGGAGCTGGACGTCACGGTCTACAACCTGCTCATGGAGCGGGGTCTGACGGCCGATGAGGTGCTCCTGAAGACCGCCGTCCCCGGCATGGACCTGCTGCCCTCCAACATCGACCTGTCGGCCGCCGAGGTGCAGCTGGTCAGCGAGGTGGCCCGGGAGTCCGCGCTGGCGCGGGCGCTCAGGCCGCTGCTGCCCGACTACGACTACGTCATCATCGACTGCCAGCCCTCGCTGGGCCTGCTGACGGTCAATGCCCTGACGGCGGCTCACAGCGTCATCGTCCCGCTGGAGTGCGAGTTCTTCGCGCTGCGCGGTGTCGCGCTGCTCACCGAGACCATCGAGAAGGTCTGCGAGCGGCTCAACCCCGACCTGCGCCTGGACGGCATCCTGGCCACCATGTACGACTCCCGCACGGTGCACAGCCGCGAGGTGCTGGCCCGGGTCGTGGAGGCCTTCGGCGAGCACGTCTTCCACACCGTCATCGGCCGCACGGTGCGGTTCCCGGAGACCACCGTGGCCGGCGAGCCGATCACCACGTACGCCACCAACTCGGTCGGCGCCGCCGCCTACCGTCAGCTCGCCAGGGAGGTGCTCGACCGGTGCCGCCCCGTCGAGTGAGTCTCCCGGGGGCCGACGAGCTGTTCCGGGCCACCGGGGGGATGGCCCTGTCGCCCTCCCTCAGGTCGGCCGAGGCATCGGCGGCCCGAGCGGAGACCGCCCGAGCGGCCGAGGTGGCCAGGAAGGCCGATCAGGCCTCCGGCACGGCCGAGGTGCCCGCCGCCCGCCCGGAGCCGCACAGCGGCCCCGCCGAGGCCGCCCAGGGGGCCGCCCGGCACGCCGGGGCCGAGGAGCAGGCCGCCGACCCGACCAGGCGGCCCCGCCAGCGCGGCCGGGGCGCCCGCAGGCCCACCGGCCGGGAGCGGCACGACGAGAAGATCACGGTGTACGTCTCCGCCGAGGAACTGATGGACCTGGAGCACGCCCGTCTGGTGCTGCGCGGCGAGCACGGCCTCGCGGTCGACCGCGGCAGGGTGGTCCGCGAGGCCATCTCGGTGGTCCTGGCCGACCTGGAACAGCGGGGCGAGGCCAGCATCCTGGTCCGGCGGCTGCGCGGGCGCTGACGCCCGCCCTCCGCGTGTCGCGGGCCCCGGCGCACGGCGTGGACCGCACCCGGGCGAAGATGGACCCTCATGTCCAGCAGCACCGAAACCCCGGTCACCACCGCCCCCGAGCCCGCCGCGGCCGACGGGCGCGGTGGCTTCCGGGTGCGGCTGGACAACTTCGAGGGCCCGTTCGACCTGCTGCTCGGCCTGATCGCCAAGCACAAGCTGGACGTCACCGAGGTCTCGCTGTCCACCGTCACGGACGAGTTCGTCGCCCACATCAGGGCGATGGGCCCGGACTGGGACCTGGACGCGGCCACCGAGTTCCTGGTGGTCGCGGCCACCCTCCTCGACCTCAAGGCCGCCCGGCTGCTGCCCGCCGCCGAGATCGAGGACGAGGAGGACCTGGCCCTGCTAGAGGCCAGGGACCTGCTCTTCGCCCGGCTGCTGCAGTACCGCGCGTACAAGCAGGCCGCCGCGGTCCTCGCCGAACGCTGGGCCGCCGAGCTGCGGCTGCGGCCGCGCACGGTCGGCCTGGAGCCCCGGCACGCCGCACTGCTGCCCGAGGTGGTGCTGGCGATCGGGCCGGAGCGGTTCGCGCAGCTCGCCGCCCGGGCGATGACGCCCAGACCGAGGCCCGCGGTCTACGTCGACCACATCCACACCCCGCCGGTCAGCGTCCGCGAGCAGGCCGCCGTCGTGGTGGACCGGCTCACCGCGCTCGGTACGGCCAGCTTCGGCCGGCTGGTCGCGGACGCCGGGACCACCCTCGTCGTGGTCGCCCGGTTCCTCGCCCTGCTGGAGCTCTACCGGGAACGGGTGCTCGACTTCGACCAGCCCGAGGCGCTCGGCGAGCTCGTGGTCCGGTGGATCGCGGAGACCGACCGCCAGGTCGAGGTGACGGACGAGTTCGACCGCCCGCCCGGCGAGCCGGACGGCGCTGCGAAGGACGGTGGACAGCGGTGAGCGACGAACGGTCGAGGCAGCCCCGGCGGGCCCTGGGCCTGCCCGGGCAGAGCCGGCCCGAGGAGTGGCAGGAGTCCGCCCACCCGCCCCAGGCGCCGGCCGTTCCCGTACCGGCGGAGCCCGTTATCCGCGCGCCCTCCGCGCCGGCCGTCCCCGCACCTGCCGGGCCGCCCGCACCCGGGCCTGCCCGGCAGACGGCCCTGGAGGTGCCCGCACAGGCCGCGGGGCCGGCCGGGGCACCGGAGCCCGCCGAGGCCGCGGAAGGCCCCCAGGTGCCGCTCCGGGCGGCGCTGGAGGCCATCCTGATGATCGCCGACGATCCGGTGCCCGACGGGCACCTGGCCTCCGTCCTGGAACGCCCGCGGGCCGAGGTGGCCGCCGCCCTGCGCGAGCTGTCCGCCGAGTACACCGACCAGGGCCGCGGCTTCGACCTGCGCCAGGTCGCCGGCGGCTGGCGGTTCTACAGCCGGGCCGACTGCGCGCAGGCCGTCGACCGCTTCGTCCTGGACGGCCAGCAGGCCCGCCTCACCCAGGCCGCACTGGAGACGCTGGCGGTCGTCGCATACCGGCAACCGGTGTCGCGCGGCAGGGTCTCCGCGGTACGTGGTGTGAACTGTGACGGCGTGATGCGTACCCTGGTACAGCGAGGACTGGTGGAAGAAGCCGGATCCGAGCCCGAAACAGGTGCGATCCTGTATCGGACGACGAACTACTTCCTGGAACGGATGGGGCTGCGCGGCTTGCACGAGCTGCCGGAGCTCGCGCCCTTTCTGCCCGAGGTCGACGACGTGGAAGCGGAGTCCCTCGAAGGCACGGTGATCGCGGAGGCGGTCGCGGCCGCGCAAGCGGCGGGCGACCGCGACGAGGCGGGTCGGGAAGTGCGGTGAGGTCGGCCGGCACGACTTGCACATCCCACGACGGAACACGACGTACGGACATTTGATGCGTAGCAGTGGCAACGGCAGGAACAGCAGCGGCGGCGGCCAGGGCCGCAGTGGTGGCCAGGGGCGGGGCGGCCAGGGCCAGGGCGGCCAGGGTCAGGGCGGGAGCCGGGGCGGCGGCTCGTACGGCGGTTCGTCGTACGGCGGCGGCTCCGGCGGTGGCCGCGGTGGCTCGGGCGGCGGCCCGTCCTCCGGTGGCGGCCGCGGCGGCTCGTCGTACGGCGGCGGCCGCGGTGGTTCGGGCGGCTCCGGCGGTGGCCGCGGCGGTTCGGGCGGCCCCGGCGGCTCCGGCGGTGGCCGTGGTGGTTCGGGCGGCGGCTTCTCCCGCGATCGGCGGGACGACCGCAGGGACGACCGGCGCGACGACAACCGCTACCCCGACCGCCCGCTGCGCCCCGAGGAGCGCCGCTACGACCGCCCCGAGTTCGGTGGCGGCCCGAACGCGACGCCCAGCCGCGGCGGCTACACCGCGCGCCGCCCGGCGCCCGCGCCCAAGCCGCGCCGCGAGGGCCAGGGTGCGCCCGGCGACCCGCGCCGTCAGCCGCAGCGCTCGCGCGAGCTGCAGGCCCGGATCGAGGACGCCGTGCTGGCCCGGCACGACAAGCCGGCCGTCAAGCTGCCCAAGACCTTCGGCGAGCCCGAGGGCGAGCGCCTGCAGAAGGTGCTGGCCCGCGCGGGCATCGGCAGCCGCCGCGCCTGCGAGGAGCTGATCGAGCAGGGCCGGGTGCAGGTCAACGGCAAGCAGGTCACCGAGCAGGGCAAGCGGGTCGACGCCGAGAACGACGAGATCAAGGTGGACGGCCTGACCGTCGCCACCCAGTCGTTCCTGTTCTTCGCGCTCAACAAGCCGGCCGGCGTGGTCTCCACCATGGAGGACCCGGACGGCCGCCAGTGCCTCGGCGACTACGTGACCAACCGGGAGACCCGGCTGTTCCACGTCGGCCGCCTGGACACCGAGACCGAGGGCATCATCCTGCTCACCAACCACGGCGAGCTGGCCCACCGCCTCACCCACCCCAAGTACGGCGTGACCAAGACCTACCTGGCCGCCATCCAGGGGCCGATCCCGCGCGACCTGGGCCGGCGCCTCGCCGAGGGCGTCGAGCTGGAGGACGGCTTCGCCCGCGCCGACAGCTTCAAGGTGGTCTCCAACATCGGCAAGAACTACCTGGTCGAGGTGACCCTCCACGAGGGCCGCAAGCACATCGTCCGGCGGATGCTCGCCGAGGTGGGCTACCCGGTCGACAAGCTGGTCCGGACCCACTTCGGCCCGATCGCCCTCGGCGACCAGAAGTCGGGCTGGCTGCGCCGCCTGACCAACCCCGAGGTCGGCCGCCTGCTGAACGAGGTCGGCCTGTAGCCGTCCCGCAGCTCCGTCCGGGCCCCTCCGCCGCTGGTGGAGGGGCCCGCGGTCTTTGCCGAGGCTTGGTGTGAGCCTCACCGCACGGCCTTGTCAGCGTGCGGACCCGTGGCACAGGATGGCCACGAAAACTCGCCTCTTCGGATGGCGGAACTGCGCCACGGCCCGAGGCCGTGGCCGGGTGGGGGAAGGAGCCGCATGCTCGACGCATTCGGAGTGCTCGGCCTCGGACGGCCGGACGGGCAGGTCTACGCGGAGCTGGTGACGACGCCGCAGTCCACCGCGGTGGAGCTGGCCGACCAGTGCGGCCTGACACTCCAACAGAGCCAGGACGCCCTGGACCGGTTGGCGGACCAGGGCATGGCCACCCGCGCGCCGGTGGACCGCGACCGCTACCTGGCGGTCGCCCCGGACGTCGCGATCGGCACGCTGATCGGCCACCGCGAGGCCCAGCTGCGCAGCGCCCGCGCCGAGATGCACCGGCTGATGGACGCCTTCCGCGAGGCCTCCCGGTACACCGACCCGGCGCACTCGGTGGAGGTGCTGACCGGCGGCGAGGCCATCGCCCAGCGGCTGGAGCACCTGATCGAGACCAGCCACTACCAGGTCCGCGGCTTCGACTGCCCGCCGTACATCCAGGACCCGGTGGCCAACCTGCCGCGCCAGCGGGCCAAGCTGAGGTCCGGGATCCGCTTCCGGACGGTCTTCGACAAGGAGGCCATCGCCTGGCCCGGCCGGTTGGAGAAGGAGATCCTGGTCGGCGTCGAGGACGGCGAGGAGGCCCGGGTCCGGCCCACCCTGCCGATGAAGATGATGATGTCGGACGACCGGATGGCGATCATCCCGATCAGCGTCGGCGACGCCGTCCTGGACGCCGCGTACGTGATCCACCCGTCCGCGCTGCTCCAGGCGCTCGACGCGCTGTTCGAGGCGGAGTGGGAGCGGGCGGTGCCGCTGCAGACCGCGATCGGGAGCGGCGACGGCACGGACGGCCCGGACGCCGACCACCTCAAGCTGCTCGGCCTGCTGGCCGCCGGCCTGACCGACGAGTCGATCGCCCGCTCGCTCGGCTGGAGCGCCCGGACCACCCAGCGCAGGCTGCAGGGACTGATGCGGGAGCTGGGCGCCACCACGCGCTTCCAGGCCGGCATGGCGGCCCGCGAGCGCGGCTGGCTGTAGCGGGCGCCCGTCGGGCCGGGCCCGGGAGCGGTCAGCTCCAGGGCAGCAGGGTGGCCCACCGGCCGTCCGGGCCGCGTTCGAGCTTCTCCAGGCCGACCACCGCCGTGCGGTTCAGTCGGCCGTAGATGTGCGGGAACAGCACCCCGGGCGTGGCGCCGGGCGGCGGACCGCCGGTGGCGGCCTCCCACTTGACCATCGGCTCGACCAGCGTCTCCTCGATCAGCAGGGCCATCAGCGGCCCCGGCGTGTCCCGGAAGAAGCTGTTGGCCACGGCCAGCAGGGTCGGCTCGTCGGCCGAGCAGTGGATGAAGCCGTCGGTCAGCAGCGAGGCGGCGGCGTACGGCCGGCCGGGGTCGCGCAGCCAGTCGTCCAGGGGGGCGAGATGGTAGATCATGCCTCTTTTGTACCGGATTGGCACCGGAGTTGACGGAGCAGATCCTGCCGGCCGCCCCCGGCGGGCCCGCTCACAGGCCCGCCACCTTGGCCGTTCCCGACACCTCGTAGACCAGCGTGACGGTGCGCCGCCCGCCCGGCGGCAGGGGCACCTGCCAGCGGACGACGCCCTCGGCGTCCAGCTCGTCCGGCGCCGGCACACAGGCCTCCTTGCGCAGCCGCACCTCGACCGCCGACACCTCGGAGACCGGGATCCGCTCGCGGACCGCGACCACCTGCTCGTCGTGCTCCTCCGGGCCGGAGAACCGCGACAGGTGCAGCCGGACCGTCCGGGTGAGCACCGTGCGCTGGGTCAGCCCGACCGACCCCCGGCTCTCCTCTGTCTCCCGCACCACCCGGTAGCCGTCCGAGCTGCCGAAGGCGAGCTCGGCGGCGGCGCCGGGCGCGGTGAAGGACAGCTCGCCGCGACCGGTGAAACCGCTGCCCCGGACCAGGTCCACCGGGCCGGCCAGCAGCGCGTGCCCCGAGCCGTTGCCGAACCGGACCACCTGGGTGACCAGCGGGGACAGCTCGGGCGCACAGGCGTACTCGCTGCTCGCCGACGTCGTGAAGGCGGTCAGGGGGATCCGGTGGGCCCGGCCGTCGCCCGGCACCGAGGCGGGGTGCGGTGCGCGCAGCACCCGGACCTCGCCGCCGTCGTCCACCCCCGGCAGGCCGCCGTCCGGCGCGGCCGGACCGGTGCTGCCGATCTCCTCCTCGCGCAGCTCCACCTCGACCGTCCGGCGTTCCTCGGCCGAGCGCTCCCGCAGCGAGAGCCGGTCCTCGGCCAGCCGCGGCGGGTCGGTGGCCAGCGCCGAGCGGGCGGTGGAGAAGGACATCCGGGCACCCGACCAGTCCTCGCCGGTGCGCTGCCACACCACCGCCTCGGTCTCCAGGTGCAGCTCACCGCCGGACAGGGTGGCCCGGTAGGCCGGCCGCCACAGCGCGCACGGGGTCAGGTGGCCGACCCGCAGCTCGGCCGGGCCGGCGGCGTCGGCCGTCACCGTCACCTCGAGGTGGGCGGTCAGTTCGGCGGGCTCCTCCTCGGCCTCGTCCAGCGCCCGCAGCGCCTCGGCGAGCTCGTCCGAGAGCGCGGCCAGCCGCGCGCGGTTGGCCCGCAGCCGCTCGCCGTACTCCTCCCGCTCGGCGTCCACCCGGTCCAGTTCCCGGGTCCAGCGGGCCCGCTCGACCTCGCCCCGGCCCGCGCCCTCGCCGATCTCCCGCAGCAGGTCGGCGGCGAGCTGCCCGAGCAGCGCGATCCTGGCCTCCAGCCGCTCCCGCCGGCGGCCCTCGGCAAGCTGCTCCACCGTCAGCGCGTGGATCCGGTGGCGCAGCGGGGAGTCGTCGGCGCCGGGCGGCAGCGGGCTGCGCGGCGTCCAACCGCGGACCAGCCGCAGGTCGAGCACCTTGGCGGGCTGCCCGGCGGTCAGCTCGGCGTGCAGGGTGCGGTCGACGGCCAGCGCGGTGACCGGACCGAGCCGCAGCCGCTGGACCCCGGCAGCCAGGTCGAGTACGGCGGTGCGCTCGACCTGGGCGCGGTCCTCCAGGCAGGTGACGGCGGTGACGGGCAGCGGGATCGGCCCGGTGGGTGCCGTGGGCTCGGCGGGCGCCGTGGGTTCGGTGGGCTCGATGGTCATGGGGTCAGCTCCTGCGGTTGCCGTCGACCAGGGCCTTGCCGGCCGGGATACGGATCTCGAAGCCGCCGTCGAACTCGACGGTGCCGCCGGCGGGCAGCTCCGCCCGCCGGGTCCGGGTGGACGCCGGCGGGTAGCCCGACAGGGGGTCGGGGGAGACCCATCCGGGATGCTCCTCGATCCGGATGTCCGAGTCCGAGGTGACCGGGATGCGCTCGTACGTCACCACCACGGCCGGCCGGGTGAGCCGGCTGGCCAGCTCGATGTGGACGCGGTGGTCCAGGACCGTCGTGTTGTTGAGCATGCCGGCGGTGGACTCGCGCATCTCGACGCGGCGGGCCACCCGGATCCCCTCCGCCGGCCCGAGGCCCACCCGCCGGCGATCGCCGGGCGCCAGGGTCGGCAGGGCGGCGGTGACCAGGTGCTCGCCGTCGACCGACACGTCGACCGGACCGGCCAGCAGCGCCTGGTCGGTCTCGTTGGCGAGCAGCAGGGTGGTGTACACGGTCTCCTCGACCGCGGGCACACAGACGTACTCGGTGGTCACCCCGACCGGCAGCTCGGTGACGGCGACGGTGTGCCAGGTGCCGTCGGACGGGATGTCGGCCGGGGCCGCGGCGTCGAAGCGGTGGTCGAAGGAGCCGGCCGACTCGCGCGGGCGCACCGCGCGGCCCGGCAGCGGCAGACCGGCCACCTGCTCGGCGATCCGGCGCCGCTCGGCGGCCAGCGGGTCGCCGCCCTGCCGGGGCAGCAGCCGGCCGCGCCGGGCGGCGGGCTCGTCGGGGCCGGCCAGCGTCAGCGCCGCGTAGTCGAGCAGCTCGGCGGGGGGCTGCGGCGGGCCCTGCGGCCCGGGCTCCGGGGCTGAGGCCTGGGCGAACGGGGCCGGGGCCTGGGCCTGGGCGAACGGGGCCGGGGCGGCCGACCGCTTGCGGTAGGTGTCGGCCGCGGGCGCACCGCCGAAGCCGCCGCCGCCCGCGGCCGGGGCCATCGAGGGGGACGGCGCCGCACCCGGCGCGGGGGCGCCCAGCATGCCGCCGTAGCCCTGCGGCGGCATCGGGGCGACCGGGGCGGGCGGCGGCGCGAACGCGGGGACGGCGGGCGGCGGCAGTGGCCACCCGCGCTCCGGTGCGGCGCCCGGGGCCGGGCCGACGGCGTCATACCCCGTGAACAGATCGGCCAGCCCCGCGGGCGGCTCCCGCCAGCCGGAGGGCTGCGGGGCGGACTGGCGGCGGCCGATCCGCACCGAGCGCAGCTTCGGCAGCTCGGTGCGGCGCCGCAGGTCGGCGGTGGAGAGCGAGAGCCGGACACCCGTCCAGTCCTCGCCCGAACGCTGGGCGACCGCGGCGCGCAGCACCAGCTGCCCGGTCCGCTCGCCGTCGCGGTGGCTCAGCCGGTACGTCGGGACCCAGACCGCGCCCGGCACGCCGTACTCCAGCTCCAGCTCGATCTCGCCGGCGTCGGCGCCGACGAGGGTGAGCAGCGCGGTCGCGCCGGTGGCCACCGGCCGGGCGGGCGCCGCGTTCGAGGCCCGGTCCAGCTCGTCCTGGGCCACGGCCAGCGCGTGCTCGGCCAGCCGGAGCTCCTCGGTCAGCTCGGCGGCCCGCTCGTGCAGGCGGGCCAGCCGCTCGTCGACGAAGTCCGCCAGCTCCAGCCAGGCGTCGGAGGGCGTCCGGCGGTGCGGCTCCTCGGGCAGGCGCGGAGGCGGGACGGCGCGCAGCGCGGAGACCTCCGCGACCCGGTCGAGCCGGCGGGCGTGCCGCTCGAGGGCGGCGTCCCGTTCGTCCCGGGCCCGGTCCACCCGGCGACGCAGCTCCGGGAGCTCGGACGGGTCGCGCAGCTCGGCCTCCACCGCCAGCCGGGCCTCCGTCACCCGGGCGCCGCCGGCGCCGAGCACCTTGGCCCGCAGCGAGCCGGCGTCCAGCGAGCGCGGCAGGCCCGGCAGCCGGACCCGGCCGTCCGGCGGCACGACTCCCCGGGCCCGTCTGCGGCAGAGCGCACCCGTGGCGTAGACCGTGACGGAGTCGAGCTCCGACTCCCAGCCACCCGCTGTCTGGCCTGTCACCCTGCTGCCCCCTTCGTGCCGGCTGCCCGGGCGCCCAGTCTGCCCCGACCCTGCCCGGCTGTCCGTGGATTTCCGTGGCGCGTCGGGTGAGTGGACGGACGGGGTGAACGGATGGTTCCGCGTGGCCGGGACGGCCGGGGGCCGGCGTGTGAGGTGCGGGACGGCCCGGGGCCGGCGTGCGGGGTTGGCCGGGGTGCAGCGGTGTGGGGAGCGCGGGGTGCGGGTGCGGCGGCGGGCGGCGCGGTACGAGAGGATGGGGGCCCACCACGCCACCGGTACACAGGAGACCCGCCCCGATGCGCACCGCCGCCGTTGTCGGCACCGGACTGATCGGTACCTCCGCCGCCCTCGCCCTCACCGGGCGCGGGGTGAGCGTCCACCTGGAGGACGCCGACCCGGACGCCGCCCGCACGGCCGCCTCGCTCGGCGCCGGCACCACCGAGCCGCCCGAGGCGCCGGTCGACCTGGCGATCATCGCGGTGCCGCCCGCCCTGGTCGGCAAGGTGCTCGCCGACTGCCAGCGCCGCGGCCTCGCCCGCTGGTACACCGACGTCGCCAGCGTGAAGGCCGGGCCGCGGGCCGAGATCGTCGCGCTGGGCTGCGACACCTCCCACTACCTCGGCAGCCACCCGATGGCCGGCCGGGAGACGTCCGGCCCGCTGGCCGCCCGGGCCGACCTGTTCGAGGGCCGTCCCTGGGTGCTCACCCCGACCGACGACACCGACACCGGGACGCTCAACGCGGTGCTGGAACTGGTCACGCTCTGTGGCGCCATGCCGATCGTGATGGACGCCGCCGCCCACGACCGGGCCGTCGCCCTGGTCTCGCACGCCCCGCAGCTGGTCTCCTCGCTGGTCGCGGCCCGGCTGGAGCACGCCGACGAGACCGCCGTCCGGCTCTCCGGCCAGGGCGTGCGCGACGTCACCCGGATCGCCGCCTCCAACCCCTCGATGTGGGTGGACATCCTCTCCGCCAACGCCGGCATGGTCGCCGACATCCTGGAGGAGGTCGCCGGGGACCTCGGCGAGACCGTCACCGCGCTGCGCGCCCTGCAGGCGTCCGACGAGGGCGAACGCCGGGCGGGCGCCACCGGGATCGAGGCCGTGATGCGCCGGGGCAACACCGGCCAGGCCCGGATCCCCGGCAAGCACGGTGCCCCGCCCACCCGCTACGAGAGCGTCACCGTCGTGCTCGGCGACCAGCCGGGCGAGCTCGGCCGCCTGTTCGGCGAGGTCGGGGTGCTCGGGGTCAACATCGAGGACGTCACCATCGAGCACTCCACCGGCCAGCAGGTCGGCCACGTCCACCTCGCGGTCGCCGCGGCGGCTGTGAAGCCGCTCACCACGGGCCTGCGCGAGCGCGGCTGGAGCGTCCGGGACTGAGCCGGGCCGGGGCGCGCCGGGCCTCCCGGGTCGGTGGCCGGCCGACCCCTGCCAAGGGCGCCGAGAGCGCCCGGCGGGGCTTGGGCCGATCGGGTGACGGCCGGGGCGGCGGGGGAGAGCCCGGCGGTCGTCTAACCTTGGGGTAGTCACCCGGTTGTCTGTTTGGAGAGAGGTTCGCCCCGTGGACACTGCCGACCGAGCGCACGCCCCGGTCGTCGTCGCCATCGACGGACCCTCCGGCTCCGGCAAGTCGACCGTCTCCCGGGCGGTCGCCGCCCGGCTGGGGCTGAGCTTCCTGGACACCGGCGCGATGTACCGCGCGATGACCTGGTGGATGCTCAGCAACGACGTGGACGTCGACGACCCGGACGCGGTCGCCATCGCCTGCGGCAAGCCGGTGATCGTCTCCGGTACGGACGCGGCCGGCCCGACCATAACGGTCGACGGCCGGGACGTCTCCGGCCCGATCCGCGGACCGGAGGTGACCGCCCAGGTCTCCGCCGTCTCCGCCGTCCCCGCCGTCCGGGCCCGCCTGGTCGAGCTGCAGCGCGGCTGCGCCGAGGTCGCCGAGCGCGGCATCGTCGCCGAGGGCCGGGACATGGGCACCGTGGTGTTCCCGAGCGCCACCGTGAAGATCTTCCTCACCGCGTCCGAGACGGCCCGCGCCGAGCGCCGGGCCGCCGAACTGCGCGCCAAGGGCGTGGACGAGGCCACCATCACCGCGATGGCCGCCGACCTGGCCCGCCGCGACGCAGCCGACTCCTCCCGGGCGACCGCTCCGCTGACCCAGGCCGCCGACGCGGTCCTGGTGGACACCAGCGAGCTCACCCTGGAGCAGGTGATCGACCGGATCGCCGCGCTGGTCGAGGACCGGGCCGGCCGCCTGTCCGCCGTCTGACCTGCCGGCCTTCCGGCCGGGCCGGGCCGGGGCGGGACGGGGCGGGCGGGCCGCTTGTGGTGCGCGGGTCATCCGCAGCCGTCCAGCATCTGCACCGGCACGTACTGCCCTCACCATCCGCACCATCTGCACCACGCGCACCATCCGCACCACCCCGCGCGGGCATCGGCCCGCGCCCACAGACCTGCGGTAACCGACCGCATCATGCAGGACTCGCGCTGCCCGCCAGGGCAGGTACGCACGGCACGCCCCTGGGAAGGGCCGTGCCGGGAAATGGGAAACGAAGATGAGCAACGACATCGCGACCGGCTCGACCGGTCCGGCCGCCTCCGCCGCCTCCGCCTCCGCCGCCTCCGCCGCCTCCGCCGGCTCGCACGGCGAGCTGGACTCCGCCGAGTACGCCGAGTTCATGGCACTCGCCGCCGAGGAGGGTTTCGACTCGGAGGAGATCGACGCCGACCTGGACGCGTCCTCCGGCGGTCCGCTGCCCGTGCTGGCCGTCGTCGGCCGCCCGAACGTCGGCAAGTCGACTCTGGTCAACCGCATCATCGGCCGCCGTGAGGCGGTCGTCGAGGACCGTCCGGGCGTGACCCGCGACCGGGTCACCTACGAGGCCACCTGGAACGGCCGCCGCTTCAAGCTGGTCGACACGGGTGGCTGGGAGCTCGACGTCCTCGGCCTCGACGCCATGGTCGCCGCCCAGGCCGAGCTCGGCATCGAGACCGCCGACGCCGTGCTCTTCGTGGTGGACGCCACCGTCGGCGCGACCGACACCGACGAAGCCCTGATCAAGATCATCCGCAAGGCCGGCAAGCCCACCGTGCTCTGCGCCAACAAGGTCGACGGCCAGTCCACCGAGGCCGAGGCCGCCTACCTGTGGTCGCTCGGCCTCGGCGAGCCGTACCCCGTCTCGGCCCTGCACGGCCGCGGCTCCGGCGACCTGCTGGACGCCGTCCTGGCCGCCCTCCCGGAGGCGCCGCCGCAGACCTTCGGGACCGGCACCCTCGGCGGCCCGCGCCGCGTCGCGCTGATCGGCCGCCCGAACGTCGGCAAGTCCAGCCTGCTCAACAAGGTCGCCGGCGAGGAGCGGGTGGTCGTCAACTCGCTGGCCGGCACCACCCGCGACCCGGTCGACGAGCTCATCGAGCTGGGCGGCAAGACCTGGAAGTTCGTCGACACCGCCGGCATCCGTCGCCGGGTCCACCTCACCGCAGGCGCCGACTTCTACGCCTCGCTGCGCACCTCCTCGGCGCTGGAGAAGGCCGAGGTCGCGGTCGTCCTGATCGACGCGAGCGAGACGCTGGCCGAGCAGGACACCCGGATCATCTCGATGGCCGTCGAGGCCGGGCGCGCCGTCGTCGTCGCGTACAACAAGTGGGACCAGCTCGACGAGGAGCGGCGCTACTACCTCGAGCGCGAGATCGAGCGCGACCTCGTCCAGGTCCAGTGGGCGCCCCGGGTCAACGTCTCCGCGCTGACCGGCCGGCACATGGAGAAGCTCGTCCCGGCGATCGAGACCGCGCTGGCCGGCTGGGAGACCCGGATCCCGACCTCCCGGCTGAACGCCTTCCTGGGCGAGCTGGTGGCCTCGCACCCGCACCCCATCCGGGGTGGCAAGCAGCCGCGCATCCTGTTCGGCACCCAGGCCGGTACCCGGCCGCCGCGGTTCGTGCTCTTCGCCTCCGGCTTCCTTGAGGCCGGCTACCGCCGGTTCGTCGAGCGCCGGCTCCGGGAGGAGTTCGGGTTCGTCGGTACGCCGATCTCGATCTCGGTCCGGGTGCGGGAGAAGCGCAGCCGCAAGAAGTGACCTGATCCCCGGTCGGGCCGGGGTCGGGGTCGGGGCCGGGGTCGGGGTCGGCCGCGGGCGCGGGCGTGGATCGTAGGAATCGGCGAAGGCCGGGCAGTCGAGTGACTGCCCGGCCTTCGCCGTGTCCGGAGCTCGGAGGCGACGCTCGGAGCCGCTGCTGGTCCTTCCGGCGTCTGCCGCCCGCCGCCTGCCGCCTGCCGTGCGGCCGGGGCTCAGCTCTGGGCCGGGCCGCGGCCGGGGGGCAGCGAGAGCATCGAGCGGTGTCGGCCGCCGGTGCCCGGGCTGCCCGCCGCACCTGCTGCGGCAGCCGTACCGACGGTGGGGGGGTCGGTGGGCTGCGGCGGGGCGAGGTAGCCCGCGGCCACCCAGCCCTGGCCGGTGGCGGGGCCGGTGGTGGCGTACTGGCCCGCGCCGGCGGCGAGGCCCTGCCCGAGGGCGGCGCTGCCGTTGTTGGCGCCGGTGCTGCCGCCGCCGGAGCCGTGGCCGGGCCCGAGACCGAATTGGCCCGCGCCGGACTGCTGGGACGGCATGAACTGCGGGATCCCGGCCTGTCCGGCGAAGGTGTGGAACGTCTGGTGCTGCGGATACGGCATCAACTCGTGCCGGGTGCTGGCCGGTTCCCGAACGGCGAATCCGGTGAAGCGCATGTTCTCCTCGTCCGAGCGGTCTCCCGGAAGCGCCCGGAACAGCCTGCGGTATTCGGAGTACAGCGCGTCGTAGATCGGCGTGGCCGAGGACGGGTGCTCCGCGTCGTACGACGGGCGCATGCTCGGGATGGAGCGGCTGGCGGAGGGGCGGCTGGGCGAGGCGACGTCGTAGCTGTACACGTAGGGCCAACGAGTGAGCCGCGCGGGGGATGCGGGGGTGACGGGCGCTGTCGCGCGCCTCCGGGTGGCGCTTGGGTGGCGCCGAGGGCGGGCGGCGCCTGGTACGCGCCCCCGCCCTCGGACGTGCGCGGTCGCGCACCCCCGTGCGCCGCCGATCGGGGGTGCGCCGCCCGCCGCCCGCCGCCCGCCGCCCGTCGGGGCGGTGGGCGGCCCGGTGTCGGTGCCGGTGTGGGGGAGGGGCGGGGGCGGGGCGCGGTCCGGTCAGGTGCCGGCCAGGGGCAGCATGCCGGCGACCAGGCGGCCCTGGCCGGCCGCCCGGTCGAGGGCGAGGCGCAGCAGGTCCTCCCGGGGCTGGCGGCCGATGGTGTCGGCCGGCACCGCGTACATGATCACCTCGGACTGCTTGGCCGCGGCGGCCCGCCAGGCGTCGGTGACCTGGAGCGGCTGGTGGGCCTGCCACCAGGCGGCGCTGCCGCCGGCCGCGGAGGGCTGGAGGATCGCGTGCAGCTGCCCGATCGCCATCAGCACCGACCAGCCCGCCAGCGGGCGGACCGGGGCCTGGTTGACGTTGGAGATCTGCTGGAAGCCGTGCTCGGTGAGCAGCGACAGAAACTCGTCGTCGGTGGAGGCGCTGCCCGGCCGGCCGACCGGGCCGGTCGGCTCGACCACCAGGGCGGCGTGCCCGGTGTCGCCGCACAGCACCAGCCCGCAGGTGACGCCGAGGACGGCCGGTTGGGTCCCGGCGGTGGCTGCGCCTGCCGGCTGGGCGGGGGTGGGGGCGGGGGCCGCCGGGATGCCCGGAGAGGCCGGGGCCGGGATGGTCGGGGCCGTCGGGGCGTCAGGTGAGGGGGCGCTGCCCTGGGCCTGGCTGATGCTGCGGACCGCCCCGAGCAACTGTTCCTCGGCGACCGGTACGACCTGGGAGGGAATGCACCGGGAGTGGGCGAAGGCGAGCACCGCCGTCTCCTCGCCGACGAAGAGCACTGTGCTGGTGGGCTCCTGGAGGGAGTCACCGGGCTGTCGGCAGGAAGTGCAGTCGTAGACGTCGGGTGCGTGGGCGCCGCCCAGCAGGCGGTCGGCTTCGTCGTCGCCGATCTCGGCTCGTACGTCGTCGCTCACATTGAGCATGCGCGGCACGAAGGCTCCTCTGTTGGTCTGGGACGTGGCGCGGGCGCGCGCCCGGCCGCCATTACCAACGGGCCCCTGTGTCAGGGGTCACGGGTGGGCTCGACTCCGATGGGATTTGCCGCAGATTTGACTGCTGCAGGTGGTCGACTGGTCACTACGTGTCGATGCTGTGCCCGAGCTCACAGGGGCGAAATCGTGCCCCAGGTCACATTGGGTCGATGTTTGACCTTATCAAATATGGATAAATCGGTCATTCGGCATGGATCTGCTTGATCAATACCGCCGGTAACACCTGATTGACCTGGGATGACCCGAAAACGTTTGGTCCTCACTTATTCGCCTCGTAGCTTCGATCCCAGTGCAACGAGCACTACCCGGGTTCACCCCCAGGTGCCAGAGCGGCCGGCTGACCCCCGGCGACGCGGGGCACCGACCGCAGCGCAGGCCCCGCACGAAGCGGGCGCCGCGCACACCGGTCGGGAGGGTGGCCGGGGCGGCGCGGCACGTCGGACACGTGCACGGCCGCCTTGCGGACGCGGCAAGCGAACCACGCCCTTCGAGGGCTTGGTTCCGCATGCCCGCCCGGGGCTGTCGAGAGGAACCTCATGACCTTCCGTAACGAGACTGCCGCTGCCACCACCACTGCCACCAAGCGCAACCGCGTGCGGATGGCCGTTCTGGGCAGCGTCGTCGTTGCCCTTCCGGTGGCCGGCCTCGTCACGGCCACCTCGGCCTCCGCCGCGTCGGTGGCCACCTGGGACAAGGTCGCGCAGTGCGAGTCCACGGGTAACTGGAGCATCAACAGCGGCAACGGCTTCTACGGCGGCCTGCAGTTCACCTCCAGCACCTGGGCCGCCTACGGTGGCACCGCCTACGCCCCGCAGGCCAACCTGGCCACCAAGGCGCAGCAGATCGCCGTCGCGGAGAAGGTGCTCGCCTCCCAGGGCCCGGGCGCCTGGCCCGTGTGCTCCGTCAAGGCCGGCCTGACCAAGGGCGGCGAGGCCCCGCAGGTCGACACCGGTGCTGCGGCCACCACCAAGACCGCCCCCGCCCCGAAGGCGGAGACCGCCCCGAAGCCGGCCCCCAAGGCCGCCGCGCCGAAGGCCGACTCCGAGCGCGCCAACCGCAGCACCGAGCGCCAGCCGCTCGCCGCCCAGGCGCCCACCAAGGCCGCCGAGGCCCCGAAGGCCGCCGCGCCCGCCGCCCCGGCCGAGAAGACCAACGGTGGCACCTACACCGTCAAGAGCGGCGACACCCTGAGCGACATCGCCGCCGCCAAGGGCCTCGACTGGAAGACCCTGTACAAGAACAACGTCAGCGTCATCGGTGGCGACGCCGACCTGATCCTCCCGGGCCAGGTCCTGTCCGTCTGACGGATGGTGTGACCGGTTCACCCGGTTCACGCGCTTCAGCTGGTTCATGGGCTCGATCAGGGTCGTTGGTACCTGTTGGACCTGTCCGGTCAGGTCGGCCCGTTGCTGTGCCCGCCGGATCTGCCTGAAGGCCGTCGGCCGCATCCCCTCGGGGTGCGGGCGGCGGCTTTCGCCATGCCGTACGGGTGGTGACCCGGACGGTCGAGCCGGACCCATGCGCCGAGGGCGACGTCCCCGCCCGGCGCCTACCGTCGGTGGATGGGCACACGTCTGCTGAACCGGGTGCTGGCGGTCACCGCCGCCCCGCTGCTGTCCGTCCTCCCCTTGGTGCCCGAGGCTGCCGCAGCCCAGGCCGCCCGGCGGACCCCGGACCAGATCTGGGACGGAATCGCCCGCTGCGAGAGCGGCGGTGACTGGCACGCCGACACCGGGAACGGCTTCTACGGCGGCCTGCAGATCTGGCCCCCCACCTGGGAGGAGGCGGACGGGCTCCGTTTCGCTGCCAGGCCCGACCTGGCCACCCGCCGCGAGCAGATCACCGTCGGCGAGGAGATCCTGAGTCAGCAGGGCTGGGCAGCCTGGTCCGGCTGCGCCGAGACGCTCGGACTGCTGCGCGCCTCGGCCCGGAGCCGCTGACGGTCCCACCGCAGTGCGCAGTACGCAGTACGCAGGCCGTACGCCGTCGCCGCGGCGGTCGCGGTCGGCCGGGCCGTCCCGGGCCCGAACCCGGTGCGAGGATGGGGGCGTGCCCGGCGAACTGTTCCCCCGAGAACGCTCCGACCCGGCCCCCGGGGCCGTCCTGCTGCCCGACTGGCTCACCCCCGCCGAGCAGCTCGAACTCGTCGCCGCCTGCCGCGAGTGGGCCCGCCCGCCGGCCGGCCTGCGGACCGTCCGGCTCCCCACCGGAGGTCAGATGTCGGTGCGCACGGTCTGCCTGGGCTGGCACTGGTACCCGTACGGCTACGCCCGGACGGTGGTGGACGGCGACGGCACACCGGTGAAGCCGTTCCCGCCGTTGCTGGGCCGCCTCGCCGAACGGGCCGTCGCCGCCGCCTACGGGCCGGGCGGCCTCGGCGGGATCGCCGGAGCCGAGGCGTACGAGCCCGACGTGGCCCTGGTCAACCACTACGCCGAGGGCGCGCGGATGGGTCTGCACCGGGACCGGGAGGAGCGGGTCGACGCCCCGGTGGTCTCGTTCTCGCTCGGCGACAGCTGTGTGTTCCGGCTCGGCAACACCGAGACCAGGACCCGCCCGTGGACCGACCTGGAGCTGCACAGCGGTGACCTGCTGGTCTTCGGCGGTCCGTCACGCTTCGCCTACCACGGGGTGGTCCGTACCCTCGCGGGCACCGCCGACCCCGCCCTGGGGATGACCGGCCGGTTGAACATCACGGTGCGGCAGTCCGGACTGGAATGATCCCAACCTTTCGCCGTGTCCGGTCGTCCGCTGCCGTCCGCTGCCGCCCGCGGCTCCGCGGACTACGTCCGATCGCCCGTCCCGGGCGGCGGGAATTCCGGGGCGGCGAGCAGACTTCTGGGTAGACGAAGGCGGCGGGACCGGGTGGAGTGTGCCTCCCGGACCGGCCGTCGGCCGGAGAGGAACAGACCATGGGAACGCCCGTCGACCAACTCGTCGACCTGCTCGACCTGGAGCAGATCGAGCTCAACATCTTCCGGGGCCGCAGCCCCGAGGAGGCCCTGCAGCGGACGTTCGGTGGTCAGGTGGCCGGCCAGGCCCTGGTGGCCGCAGGGCGTACGGTCGAGGACGGGCGCCCTGTCCACTCCCTGCACGCCTACTTCCTGCGGCCCGGCGTTCCCGGCGTTCCGATCGTCTACCAGGTGGACCGGATCCGCGACGGCCGTTCCTTCACCACCCGCCGGGTGCTCGGCATCCAGCAGGGCCGCTCGATCTTCGCCCTCACCGCCGACTTCCACCTGCCCGAGCAGGGCGGCATCGAGCACCAGGACGCGATGCCCGACGTCCCCGCGCCCGAGGACCTGCCCAGCGCGCTGGACGAGGTCGGGTCCAAGCTCGGTGAGCTGCCGCCGTTCATCAGCCGCCGCCAGCCCTTCGACATCCGCTACGTCGACCGGCTGCGGTGGTCGAAGGAGGAGCTGGTCGGTGTCGAGCCGCGCAGCGGTGTGTGGCTGCGGACCAACGGCGCCCTGCCCGACGACCCACTGATCCATGTCTGCGCCCTCACCTACGCCAGCGACATGACCCTGCTCGACGCCGTCCGCGCACCCGTCGAGCCGCTGTGGGGCGAGCGGAACTTCGACATGGCCTCGCTCGACCACGCGATGTGGTTCCACCGCCCGTTCCGCGCCGACGACTGGCTGCTCTACAAGCAGGAGTCGCCGATCGCGCACGGCGCGCGCGGTCTGGCCCGCGGCGAGATCTACGACCGGAGCGGGCGGCTGGTCGTCTCCGTCATGCAGGAGGGGCTGTTCCGCCCCCTCGCCGGTCGCTGACAGCCGGCCGCTGACCGCCGGCTGCCGCTGACCGTCCGTCCCGTACGCACTGTCGCGTTGTCCTACTCGTATCCGTCGTCCCGTAGTTCGGTCTCAACTCACCCAGGGAGGGGATGGTCCGATGACCGCCGCCGAGGAATGGAAGCACTGGACGGAGGCGCGGGCCGCCTCCGTCAGCGCGCCGCACGGACCGCTCGCGCTCACCGGCACGCACTGGCTGGGGCCCGAGCCGACCGAGATCCCGGGCCTGCCCGGGCTCTGGTCGGCCACCGACGGCCTGGTCCGGGTCAGCGTCGCGGCGGCGGACGGCGTACGGCTGGAGGCGCCGGGGTACGACCTGCTGGAGGGCGAGAACACGCTGCGCCCCGACACCGACCCGGCACCCCAGCCGGCCACCCTCGGCGACGTCCGGCTCGTCCCGATCGAGCGGGAGGGCGAACTGGCGCTGCGGGTCTTCGACCCGGCTTCGCCCGCCCGGGCGGCCTTCGCGGGGATCACCGTCTACCCCTACGCGCCCGAGTGGGCCGTCCCGGCGGTCTTCACCCCCTTCGAGGACGACCGTGCGGTCGTCGTCCCCAACGCGGACGGCAAGGAACGCCCCCTGGAGGTCACCGGCCGGATCGCCTTCCGGCTCGCGGGGGAGGACCACACCCTCACCGTCAGCCGCTCCGGCGAACGCCTCACCGGCGTGATCGCCGACGCCACCAGCGGCCGCCAGACCTACCGCTTCCGCTTCATCACCCTTCCCGCGCCGGACGCGGACGGCCGAACGGTGCTCGATCTCAACCACGCCCACCTGCCGCCGTGCGCCTTCGCCGACCACTTCGTCTGCCCCTTCCCGCCGCCGGGCAACCGGCTGACGGTGGCGGTGGAGGCCGGGGAGAAGCAGGTGCTGTCGAGGTGACCCCGGTGCGGGAACGGGCTGGGCGGTGGACGAACATGAGTCTCTGTGTCGACAGATCAACCAGCCACCGCCGCTGAGAACCCGCCCGCCGCCGAGCCCGAGCCCGAGCCCGAGCCCGCGCGAAAGCCTGTGCGCGTGTCCGGGCACGTGTCTGGGTTCGCCGGGCGTTCCGGGCGGCTGGCGAAAGCCGCCCGGAACACCCTCGCCGACATCGGCCCGCTCCGGGACAACCCCGACTACCGGCGGGTCTGGGCCGGACAGTCCGTCTCGGCCGTCGGCCAGCAGATGACGGCGGTCGCCGTCTCCGTGCAGGTGTACGACCTGACGAAGTCGAGCTTCGCCACCGGCCTGGTCGGCCTGTTCTCGCTCGGCCCGCTCATCGCCTTCGGCCTGTACGGCGGCGCCGTCGCCGACCGCGTCGACCGGCGCAAGCTCGGCCTGATCGGCTCGGCCGGCCTCGCCGCGGTCTCCGCCGTCCTGGCCGTCCAGGCCCTGCTCGGCCTCGGCGCGGTCGCGCTGCTGTACGCCGCGGTCGCCGTGCAGTCGGGCTTCTTCGCGCTCAGTTCCCCGGCCCGGTCGTCGATGATCCCGCGCCTGGTGCCCCGTCAGCAGCTGCCCGCCGCCAACGCGCTCAACACCATCAGCATGAACCTGGGCATGACGGTAGGCCCGATGCTCGGCGGCATCCTGATCGGCGCGTACGGCGTCCGGTCCGCGTACCTGGTGGACACCGTGGCGTTCAGCGCCACCCTCTACGCGATGTGGCGGCTGCCGGCCATGCGGCCGCTCGGCGAGGCGGGCCGGCGGGCTTCCGTGCTCGACGGCCTGCGGTTCCTGCGGGAGCAGCCCAACCTGCGGACCAGCTTCCTCGCCGACCTCGCCGCCATGATCTTCGGCCTGCCGAGGGCACTCTTCCCCGCCATCGCGGTCGGCTTCTACGGCGGCGGACCCGGGACCGTCGGGCTGCTGGTCGCCGCGCCGGCGGTGGGGGCGCTGGCGGGGGCACTGTTCTCCGGATGGATCGGGAGGGTGCACCGGCACGGGGCGGCGGTGCTGGCCGCGGTGTGCGCGTGGGGGCTGTCCATCGCGGCGTTCGGGCTGGTGCGGGAGCTGTGGCTGGGGCTGGCGCTGCTCGCGGCTGCGGGGTGCGCGGACACCGTCAGCATGATCTTCCGCAACACGATGATGCAGGTCGCCGCCCCCGACGAGATGCGCGGCCGCCTCCAGGGCATCTTCATCGTCGTCGTCGCCGGAGGCCCCCGCCTCGGCGACTTCGAATCCGGTACCGTCGCCGCCCTCACCACCCCCGCCGTCTCCGTGATCACCGGCGGCCTCGCCTGCGTCGCCGCCGTCCTCCTGCTCGCCGCCCGACGCCCCGCCTTCCTCCGCTACGACGCCCGCCACCCCACACCCTGACCTGCACCTTCCACCCGACACCACGCCGCCCCGCCGCCACCGGAAACCTGGCAGCGAGCACCCCTCCACGTGCTGTATTGTTTTCCACGTCGCCGGGAGACCGGGGGCAAGGTCGAAGAGTCGAAGATCATCACGAGATGATCGGAGGCAATCAGACCACGGGACGTGGCGCAGCTTGGTAGCGCACTTGACTGGGGGTCAAGGGGTCGCAGGTTCAAATCCTGTCGTCCCGACATATGTCGGAAGCCCTCTGATTTGGACGAAAGTCCAGGTCAGAGGGCTTTTTTTGTTGATACCCCGTCAGTGGGATGGGCTGTCTGTGATGCTTCTAGTCATCTTGCGGGGGACCAGCGGGGGACCAGTTCGGTCTGCGGCCACTCGATGAGCTTCTGCTGAGGGAACCTGTCCGTGCAGAGCTACAGTCCCGGACAGGCGTGACCGCTCTGACCCGAACACGGGGGTGGGCGGTTTCTCCGTCGGCCCCTACGGGCCCGACTTGGTCGGAGATGACGGACGCCGGCATCACGCACCGCAGAGGAAGGCAGCTGACTCATTCGAGTGGCTTCGCTGGACTGGCTATCCGTCAACGTCTATGCACGGAACGTCTTTCCGTCGCGATTCGGCCAAGGGGCTGCTGGGCCCGCTGTTAATGTTTCGACGCGTGCCGAGGTTAGACCTGATGTGGAGGTGGGCGGGGTGGGTGGTTCCGGCAGGGCGCAGCTGGTGTTTGTACATGGCATCGGGGGTGTGCGTGACGCTGGGCAGGAGTGCCGCGACTGGGTGGAGGCTCTGGCTCATGGCGCGCGGGAGGCTGGGCATGCCGATGATGTGTCTGGACTGACCCAGGGGTGGCTTGCGGAGGCGCGCTTCGCGGACTACAGCGACCTGTTTGCGGCCTGGCAGACCCAGGGGTCCGGAGGCGTGGAGCCAGGGGCCGAGGAGGTTGCCTTTCTGGACCCGTTTGTCCGGAATGTGGTCGACGAACTCGGTCGGCAGGCAGAGGAGAAGGAGGACTCGCAGTCACAGCTGGTTATTGCGGGCGCCCGGGCCCAGTTGTGCCCTGACGGAGGGGAGCAGCAGGGTCTGGGAGCGCCGGTGAGGATGCTGGGCAGGGCGTTGACCACGATTCTGCAGGTGCCGGGACTGAAGCGCGCCGCTCAGTGGGCGAATGGCCGGTCACTGCTTGGACATCTGGCGCAGGTTGGCCGCTATTTGGATCGTGGCGAGGCGGACGCAGCCGGCCGGACCCTGGATGTGCGGGCGCGCGATCGGGTGCTGCAGGGAGTTGATCCTGAGCGGCCACTCGTGGTCGTGGCGCATTCGCTGGGGTCGGTGGTCGCCTTCGAAGCATTGCATCACTATGCCGGTCAGGTGGGGCTGCTTGTGACGTTGGGCTCGCCGCTCGCAACCGGAGCGGCGGTGCTGCAGCGGGTGAGCCCTCAGCCTCCGCGTACTCCGGAGTCGGTGCAGAGGTGGCTGAACTTCTGGGACCGCGACGACATCATTGTTGCCCGTCCGCGGGTGGAAACGTGGATGCGACAGAGTTTCTCTGGCGTTGCACCACATACGAAGCGGGTGGACTCTGATGGTGTGTGGGTGCATACCGCGACGAAGTACCTGCGGCAGCCGGGCGTGGCTGGCCCAATTGTGGAGGCGCTGAAGAAGTGATGGGCGGGCCGGTGCCAGCGCGGCACCTGCTGGTGGTCGCGGCGCAGTGTCGGGCAATGCCGACGTTGTCGCGGCTGGAGACTGCCGCACGAGAGCTGCACGCCGTGCTAACCGATCCCAGGCTTGGCGGGTGTCTGCCTCGTGCAGGCGAGCATCCCTCGCTGCTCACAGGAACAAGTCTAAAGCCGGAAGACGTCAACGAGGCTGTCCGTGAGGCGGTGCGGCAGGCCAAGGCAGACGGAGCTGTGCTGGTAGTGGCGTTTCTTGGTCACGGCTTCACTCCGCCGCAGCAGACTGACCTCTACTTCATGGTTGGGGACTCGACAACCGAGAGCACGATGTCGGCAGTGAGGTGACCCCCGGAATGTGGACACAGGGGTTCATGCTGCGAGTGAGAGTTTAGCTGCTGCGTGGTGCTGTTGTTCGAACTCCATCGGGGAGAAGTAGCCCAGGGCGCTGTGGCGCCGGCGGGCGTTGTAGTAGGTGAGCCACTGGAATATCTCCAGCCGTGCCTGGCTCATGGTCAGGAACAGCTTCCTGTGCATCACCTCTCGCTTCAGCCCCTGCCACAGGCTCTCGGCCAGGGCGTTGTCGTAGCTCGAGCCGACCCGGCCCATGCTCCTGCGGATGCCGTGCGAGTCGCAGACCTGTGCGAACGCGGCCGAGGTGTATTGGGCGAGTTCAACCGGTCGTTGCAACACCGGGCTGTTGTAGTGAGCGTAGCTGCTCCTCGAAGACCTCGGCCGGGGTCTTCCAGCCAAGGATCTTGCGGGGTCGGTCATTGATCGCCAGGGCGACGGCTTCGAGGTCCTCGGCGGACCACCGGGACAGGTCGGTGCCCTTCGGGAAGTACTGACGCAGCAGCCCGTTCGTGTTCTCGTTCGTGGGTCGCTGCCAGGGCGAGTGCGGATCGGCGAAGAACACCTTCGTCCTGGTCTCGAGCGCGAACTGGGCATGTCCGGAAAGTTCCTTCCCGCGGTCCCAGGTCAGGGTTTTGCGGAGCTGCTCGGGTAGCTTCGTCATCGACTCGGTCAGAGCAGTGTTCATCGCGACGGCGCCGTAACCGCCCAACGGCGGGCCGTTCTTCACAGGTGGCACCTCGCCCCAGCCCTCCATCCTCGGCAGATGCACCAGGAGGGTAGATCGGCTGCTGCGTTCGACGAGCGTGCCAATCGCGGACCGGCTTGTCCCAATGATCAGATCGCCTTCCCAATGCCCCGGGACCGCGCGGTCCCCGGCCTCTGCAGGACGTTCACTGAGGACGACATCCGCGGTGACATGCCCTTGCGGCTTGTTCCGTGACCTCGACCGAGGCTCTCGAAGTGCCCGCCCGGTGCGCAGGCAGGCGACCAGCTCCCGCTTGAGCGCACCACGGCCCTCGATGAACAGCGACTGGTAGATCGCCTCGTGGCTGATGCGCATGGACTCATCCTCGGGGAAGTCGGCCTTCAGCCGGTGCGAGATCTGCTCCGGGCTCCATGCTGTCGCCCACCGCCTGTCCTGCCGGTGCGGCTTGTTCAGCCCCTTCCACGGAGGCGTCTGCGGTCCCGCGACGACCGTCCCGTCAGGCCGGTGAACGTTCCCCGAAAGCCTCTCCTGCACGTACTCACGCAACCGGTCGTTACCCAGGAGCTTCGCGCTCTTCGGACGCTTGGCCGCCTGCTGAGCCTTCCACTGGGCGACCGTCGCGCGGTACTCCTGCTTGCCGCCGCGCGTGGCGGCGTTGCGGCGCAGTTCGCGAGAGATTGTCCCGGGGTCACGCCCCAGTGCGCGGGCGATCTCCCGCACACCCTTGCTCATCGCCCTGAGGATCGCGATCTCCTCGCGCTCCTCGAACGTGAGGTGCCGGCCCGAGGGCTCGGCCAACGAGATCGGAGGCATGCCGCCAGCGTGACGAAACCACCTCGCACCCACCGGCCACGACACGCCGACCGCCAGCGACGCCTCCACCGTCGTGACCCCCGTGGCGATCAGGCGCCAGAACTGGCGCTGCACGACCCGAGACGGATCAGGCCGCCCCGGCGAACGCATCGCCGGCCGCAACGCACGGTCAGCACGCCACTGCCGACGCCGCCCCTCCGGAACATCGCTGGTGTTCAAACTCCAGTCCGCTGTAGCCACGCCGCATACCTCCGAGATCAGGGTGTTGCGACGACCAGTTGAATTCACCTTGCGACCCGCGGTCCGAATGAAAGATCACTCCGGCCACGTTCCGGCCCCGAGCCGCGATCGCGGCCTGCAGCGCGTCGATGACGAGTTCAGCCCGCATGTGGGGAGCCATCGACCAGCCGAGCACCCGGCGTGAGCGGATGTCGATCACGCAGGCCAGGTAGAGCCACGTCGCGCCGACCTGGATGTATGTGATGTCGCCGCACCAGCGTTCGTCGAGGCCTGTGGCGGTGAAGTCGCGCTGGATCAGGTCCGGGACCGGCGGCGCGATCGGATCGGGAATCGTGGTGAGCTTCCTGCGGCGCAGGTGGCGGCCGACGATGCGGTGCTTGCGCATCAACCGCGCCACGCGCTTGCGGTTCACGGTGTGGCCGAAGCCCCGCAGTTCGGCGTGGACCCGCAGCGCGCCGTAGGTCTCCTTGTGCTCGGCGTGGATCTCCCGGATCTCCTCGACCAGGGCGTCCTCGTCCTCCTGACGCGCGGCACGGGTCTGGGCACCGGCCTGCCAGCGGTAGTAGCCCGAGCGGGAGACGCCGAGCACCTGGCACAGCCGCTGCACGCCGAAGGCCCCGGCGTTGGCAGAGATGAAGTCCCAGCGGCGGGGCGTCACTTCATCTCCTTGGCAAAATAGGCGGCTGCCCGGCGCAGGATCTCCCGCTCCAGCTGCCACTCCTTCTCCGCCTTCACCAGCCGGGCGTTCTCCGCCCGCAGCCGGGCCAGCTCGTCCTCGGCCCCACCGCCGGAGAGCGGTGTCCCCTCGGCCTCGCGGACCCAGGTGCGCAGGGTCTCGTGGTTGATGTTGAGGTCGTCGGCGACGGACTTGAACGTCCGCCTGCCCGCCGACGCCTGCCACAGTGCGACTGCGTCGGCTCTGAACTCCGGACTGTACTTCGATGGCCTTGCCACGCGGATCTTCACCTTCCTGGATCTACAAGATCCATTGTCAGGTGTGTCCACATCGCGGGGGTCACCTCAGCAGTGCACGTAGGGCAACTGCTGGCTCAGGCAGCAGACGAGCCTGGGGTAGATGGCGTGATTGCCTTCGTAGACACGTGCCATGCAGCTGGCGCGGTCCCAGACGCGGGTCAGCTAGCCGGTGGGATCCGCGCGGGCAAGACTCGGCTGGCTATCCTTACTGCGGCCGCCGCTGATCAGCCAGCCCGAGACATGCGTCTGACTTTCGCATTGGCCGGGGTATTGCGCGAAGGGTTAGCCGGCTCCGGACCACGGCTCTATGTGGACCGGCTGCTCACCTGCGCGCTTCGCGACCGAGTTCACGGGCAGGACATTGGCAGGGTCGAGCACGACAACGACCCGTTCGCATTGGATGGCCTGTGGCTGGCTGGCAACCTCCGCCATACCAGCGACTTCCCCGATGACACCGTTGGCCCAATTGGGCGTGAGGATCTGCGTCAGGTCGTGGAGATGTGGCGGCCTCAGCGACGCTTGCCGGAACGTTGGAACCTTTCCGCCCTCATCGAACTCGAGGGCTTCCTGCGCGCCCCGGATCACGTCGAGGACGAGACCGGCACTTCCTGGCGCCCACGAGTGGAAGCTGTGGTGACAGCGCTCTTGGAGTGTGCGCAGACCACCAAGTTCCTAAGCGAAGAACTGGCCGGCGCTCTTACGAGTGACAAGCTGCGTGCGGCCGCACGACTGGCAGGTTTCACCCCTCAAACGGGTGCTACGGCGACGCTGCGTGACTATTTGGAGTACTCCACGTTGAGGGCCCAGCCTCTGCACGCCTCACGATGGGCAGGCCTGGCTCGACTCATGGCCGCCCTCGCTCATCTACAGGACATGACTGGCGCAGATACACCGTTCAGGGCGTGGGCACGCAGGCTACAGGTGGTCCCCGAGTTCAACGACGCGCTGGCCGAGTTCACTTTGGACCAGCACCGGCGAGGGCTGCGCTTGGTGATCAGTCTGGCCAACGCTTGGACTGATTGGCCCGATGAGCTAGATGCGTGGCTTCTTCGCGGCTCCGCCCCACCGACACGACGCACGTTCTCCTGCGGATCCTCCGACCGCGCCGGCACAGGAAAGGCGATCCATGCTGCGCTAACGTGGGCGCGCAACCAGCTCGCTCCCGAGGAGTTGCTGGAGTACGTGGATGTGGCCGCGCCTGCTCACCTGTTGGCGCAGTGGCACCCGGAGGAGGCTGTGGTTGGCCGCTTCGTTCTGGGGGCCAAGCATCATGTTGTCTCACGTTGGAGCGGCAGCCTAGACCCGCAAGAAGACAACTCAGAGATCAACGACGCGGCCCGCAAGGCCCTGCAAGAACTGGCCGCCTCCGATGTGGCGCCGGTGGACTGGGTTGGCGCGGACGTCCTGAACGACCTGCCAGGTATGCACATTCGCCTCATGACCGGCCAGTTCGCCCCGGCGGTTGGTGTCGACCACCACCCCGACGACCTTCGCGAGGTGTTGGAGGTGCTGCTGCCCTACGCGCCGATCGTTCTGTGGCCGCGCGCGGGCGTTCGCTTCGACCAAGACCAATTGCGGACCGTGGTCCAACAGCACTGGCACGACCTGCCCGGCGGGTTCGCCACTGCCTACCGCGAACGCACGGCTTCTGGTGAGGACTGCCCTGTCGGGCTCGGCCATATCCGCGCCGTGTGGCACGACGAGCCGTGGCTGGAGTTCTGCCGCCCATTCGAGAACCGCATCGTGGCTGGCCTTGAGGAGGACGAATGACCTGGAAGCCCTACTACCGCGGTGACGGGGAACAGCGGCAGACCCCGTTGGAGGCACCGCCGCCCTGGCGGACCTTCCCCCGCGTCTCGCAGCACGAGCAGTACCAACCACCGCCCGGCCTGGTGGACGCCGTCAACGCGGCCTTGCACCTGCGCCGCCCGCTCCTGGTCACCGGACCCGCCGGTTCGGGGAAGTCCACCGTCATCGAACAGGTCGCCCATGAATTGGGACTGGGACAGGTGCTGCGGTGGCACATCACCTCCCGGAGCACCCTTGCTGAGGCGCTGTACCGCTACGACGCACTGGGTCGAATCCATGCGCAGAACCTGGGGACCAGCACCCGCCACCGCATCGGAGCCCGGGATCGCCGCGGCCGCGATGACATCGCCCCTTTCTTGCAGCTCGGCCCGCTGGGCACTGCCCTGCTGCCCACCGAGCCACCCCGAGCACTGCTCATCGACGAAATTGACAAGAGCGATCTAGACCTGCCCAGCGACCTGCTGGAGGTGCTGGAGCGCGGCGAATACGAGATCCCTGAGTTGGTTCGCTATCGCCGCCCTGCAGTTGCTGTACGTCAATGGGAAAGTCGCGAGACGCATGTAATCGAACGCGGGTTCGTTCGCTGCACGCAGTTCCCCTTTATCGTGCTGACCAGCAATGGTGAGCGAGACTTCCCGCCTGCGTTCCTGAGGCGCTGTATTCGATACACCATGCCGCAGCTGACCGCGGCCATGCTGGGGGATATCGTCCGTGCGCATTTGGGCAGGGCAGAGGATGAGGGGGCGCATGCGCTGATCGAGGAGTTCGCCGACCGCGTAGGCCGCGGCGACCACTTGGCGGTAGATCAGCTCCTCAACGCAGTATCTCTACTGACTGGCGATCAGGCACCGTACGGTGAACAGCGCGATGACCTGCGCGCCCTGCTCTTGCGTGAGCTCGCTCGTGACTGATGCCCTCACTCGCCTGTTGGCGGTCCTGGGCGCAGCCGCTCCTGCCAGCGCGGACGGGCGGGATCTCGCTGACGCTGTGTGGCTGGCCGCAGCTGGCACCGCACACGGCGGTGCCGATCCGGCATATTCCCCCCGTCCCGAGCTGCCAGCTGGCCCCGACGATCTCCCGATCGTCCCCCCAGTGCCGCCCGCCACCAGGGACGCTGCCCGCAGCGACCTCGGCAAATCGGGAGTGTCCTTCTATGACCCAGACAGCACCACCCACGTCCGGGGGGTCCCCCTGTCTCTGGGCCGGGCTGCCCCGCTGCCCCACGGCCTGGCCATTGGACGAGCTCTGCGGCCTTTCCGGCGGCGCTGGCAGCGCGGCGCCCGTGCTGTGCTGAACCTGGACACGACAGTAGAGCACTACACCCGCAGCGGGGAGCTGGTGCCCCTGTTTACCGCCGCGCCGGAGCCCTGGTTCGAAGCCGTCCTTGTGGTCGACACTTCGTTGACGATGAGCGTGTGGGACGAGACCACGCGGGCCCTCACCCAGCTCCTGCGCTCCCTGGGAGCCTTCCGGTCCGTGCACACCTGGCGTCTGGACCTTCACGCCTCCCAGCCTCAGCTGCACGACCACCTAGGCAGGGTCGTCCCCTCCGACCGTGTGCCCCACCATGGCGGCGGCCCCCACGGGCGACGGCTGATCCTCGTCGTCTCTGACTGCGCAGCCCGCGGATGGCACGAGCCGCAGCCATGGCAGATGCTGCATACATGGGGCTGGCATGTACCGGTGGCCCTCATCGATCCGCTGCCCCGCCGCCTGTGGCGCCGGTCCGCCCTTAACCTTCCGGCCGTACGCGCGACCGCTCCTCGTGCTGGTGTGCCTGGACATGTCCTGCATCACCGGCTCCCTATCCGACTGCACCCTGGGGCCGGCGGTGCCGACGACCTAGGGCCCTGGCAGGCTTTGCCTGTCCTGTCCTTCAACTCCCATGCGCTCGCGGCGTGGGCAAGAACTGTCATGCTTGCGGACCCCCGAGGCTGCGACGCCGTCCTGGTCCCCGCCTCAGGACGACCGCCCCGTCCCACCAAAGTGCAGAGCACCCCTGGGACGGATCCGGCACTACTCGTCGACTCATTCCTGCGCACTGCCCCGGCCCCGGCAGCCCGACTCGCAGTCCTGTGCTCATCCCTGGACCGCTTCACCCTGCCAGTTGTCCACGCGCTGCGCGACCGAGCGGTCCCCGAAGCGGACCTCTCCGACCTTGCCGAGGTTGTTACCAGCGGATTGCTGACCGTTACTCGCTCATCCGGGCTAGACCCAGCCCTAGCCTTCCATGATGCTGCTCGCGACCGCCTGCGCAGTCAACTAACCACACGCGACGTCTGGCAGACCTTCCAAGCTCTCAGCCAGCATCTCGCCGCACACCCCCACGCGCCCCACGGCATTACCGCCATTCTGCACAGCTCCGATTCGCCTGATCTCCTACCCGCGTCAGTGCGTGCTTTCGCCGAAGCTGTCTCGGCCACCCGGCGTCTTCTCAATGTTGCGCCGCCCGCGACCAACGCTGAGGCCCTGGTCGACCGTTCCCCGGAGCGTTTGGCCGGTCCAGGATCACAGTTGCCGGCTGGCCTACGCCCTGACGCCACCGCGGAACCCGCGACCTCTGGCTCGGCGGGCCCAAGCAGTACTTCCCCACCGGTGACCTCAGGAGAGCGGGCCGGGGCTTCAGGCTTGATTGTCGATGAGCTGCGCTCCGCGCGCGGCCCCGCGCTTAGGGCCCCACTGGTGCCGCAATGGCCACTGGTGATCGGTGCAGTACCTCAGACGCCCGAGCACTTCCAGCGTCGCTCGATCGAGGTGGAACTGGAACGGCTTAGCAGGTCGGCAAACAGCGTTGCCATCATGGGGCTTGGAGGCGTTGGCAAGAGCACACTCGCCGCCCACCATGTCTGGAACACCCAGCGACGCTCGGATCTCGACCTTCTCTTGTGGGTCGGAGCAGCCAACCGGCAGGCCGTCATCACCGCCTATTCGCAGGCCGCCGGAGCCGTCCTCGACGCAGATACGGAAGGAGAAGACGCTGAAGGGATCGCGCAGCGCTTCCTGACCTGGCTGGGAACCACGAATCGGCGGTGGCTCATCGTCCTGGATGATGTCAGCAGCCCTGGCGAGCTGACCGGGCTATGGCCTCCTGAAGTTATGAGCGGCCAGGTGGTGGTGACGACCCGGCACCGTGACCCCGCCTGGGCCGGCAGCAGATGGACATTGCTAGATCTCGGCACGTTCACCGAGCGGGAATCCGCGGCCTACCTGCTCGAGGCAATGGGCCGCGCTGCCCAGCGCGTTACGTACGAGGAGCTGGCCGCACTCGCTCAAGACCTGGGACACCTCCCCCTCGCGCTCGCCCTGGCCGCTGCCTATCTGATCGACACAGGCCTGCCCGTGGCTGACTATCGGGCTGGACTGGCTGGCCACAGCCGTGCCCCTGCCGCCGATAAGCTTCGCACCAACTCGATCTCCGCGGTCTGTAAGGCGTCCGTCGACTGGGCCGATACCCAACTGAAGGGTCTCGCGCTACCACTGCTCCAGCTCATTTCGGTTCTGGATGGCAATGGCATCCCTATGGACGTCCTCGTATCGTCCGCAGTACTGGCTCACCTGAATCAACAGCGCCGGCTTGCCGAGGCCCTCGGCCGCAAGGCTGGGGCGAGAGATGTCAGAGACGCGTTGCGCGTGCTCCAGCGTCTTGGCCTGCTCAGCCAGTCGCGAGCAGGCGACGTCGTGCGCATCCACCCACTAATCCAGAGTGCTCTACAGGAAACCATCCACGAGCGTGGCGGCCTATTTGGTCGTGTGCGAGCGGCGGCCGACGCTCTCACCTCGATCTGGCCGGAGATTGAGCACGACCAGGGCCTCGCCGCAATCCTCCGAGCCAACGCCTACGCCCTCCAGGGAAATGGGGCCCCAAGCCGGGCACTGTGGATCCCCCGTCGGCACCGCCTGCTTTTTCGGCTTGGGCGCAGTCTCGGAGAATCTGGCGCGGTCAGTGCGGCGGTCGACTACTACACCCACCTAACCGCCACTGCTAGCCAGGTGTTGGGCCCGGAGCACCCCGATACCCTGTCCACGCGCAACAACGTTGCCATCTGGCGTGGTGAGGCTGGGGATGTTGTCGGTGCGGTGGCAGCTTTGGAGGAGTTGCTTGCCGATAGCGTGCGGATCTTGGGGCCGGACCACCCCGATACCCTCACGACCCGCAATAACCTCGCACGCTGGCGTGGTGAGGCTGGGGATGTTGTCGGTGCGGTGGCAGCTTTGGAGGAGTTGCTTGCCGACAGGCTGCGGATCTTGGGGCCGGACCACCCCGATACCCTCACGACCCGCAATAACCTCGCACGCTGGCGCGGCCATGCCGGAGATGCTGTCGGTGCGGTGTCCGAGTTCGAGGAGTTGCTTGCCGATAGCGTGCGGATCTTGGGGCCGGACCATCCAGCGACGCTCGCCACGCGCAACAACGTTGCCATCTGGCGTGGTGAGGCTGGGGATGTTGTCGGTGCGGTGGCAGCTTTGGAGGAGTTGCTTGCCGACAGGCTGCGGATCTTGGGGCCGGACCACCCCGATACCCTCACGACCCGCAACGACCTCGCACGCTGGCGCGGCCATGCCGGAGATGCTGTCGGTGCGGTGTCCGAGTTCGAGGAGTTGCTTGCCGATAGCGTGCGGATCTTGGGGCCGGACCATCCAGCGACGCTCGCCACGCGCAACAACGTTGCCATCTGGCGTGGTGAGGCTGGGGATGTTGTCGGTGCGGTGGCAGCTTTGGAGGAGTTGCTTGCCGACAGGCTGCGGATCTTGGGGCCGGACCACCCCGACATCCTCGCGACCCGCAGCAACCTCGCACGCTGGCGTGGTGAGGCTGGGGATGTTGTCGGTGCGGTGGCAGCTTTGGAGGAGTTGCTTGCCGATAGCGTGCGGATCTTGGGGCCGGACCATCCAGCGACGCTCGCCACGCGCAACAACGTTGCCATCTGGCGTGGTGAGGCTGGGGATGTTGTCGGTGCGGTGGCAGCTTTGGAGGAGTTGCTTGCCGACAGGCTGCGGATCTTGGGGCCGGACCACCCCGATACCCTCGCGACCCGCAGCAACCTCGCACGCTGGCTCGAGAGCCATTCAGACCTCCTGCATGCTGCTGGGCGCATGGAGGAGGCATTGTCTGTGGCGGAGGAGGCGGTGGCGGTCTGCAGGGAGGTGGCGCGTGTCCGGTCTGGCTCCATGGTGCCCGAGCTCGCTAGGCCGCTGAGTCACTACTCCAGCCTCCTGCATGCTGCTGGGCGCATGGAGGAGGCATTGTCTGTGGCGGAGGAGGCGGTGGCGGTCTGCAGGGAGGTAGTGCGTGCCAACCGCGACGTCTCCTTTGTCTTCCTTGTCGACTTTACTGTGACACTGAGCCACTACTCCGTGGTGCTGCGTGAACTCGGCCGCGCGGAGGAGGCCCTGGCCGTATCTAATGAGGCTTTGACGATCCGTCGGGAGCTGATGCAAATCCGCCCTGGGTTCGCGCTTCCGAACTTTGAGCAGTCCCCGCGGATCCCCATGATTACAGAGCGGCCGATGGACAGCGACTGAGAGAGCTCGACACCCTGTGCATTGGACGCACCGGGCCTGCCAGGAGCACTGTTGGCGGCCCTTCTGTGGGCAGGTTTGTCCTGCGTTCCGCGCAATTCGGAGCCGCTAGAGTGCGCATCTGGGCCATGACCTGCGATAACGCTCATGGACGTGCCGCCGGGGCGTTTCTCTAGGCCTAGAGAAACGCGCAGGTCAGCGAGGTGGCCGGGCGCACTCTCAAGCCAACAATGGCACCGTTTCCGTCCGGCTTAATCACCACAATATGGGGCAAGTTGACGGACCAGAAGCGGCACGTGGTGCCCGGGCTCTATCGTGACACTCGACTCGGCTCGCAACAGGCTGTCGTTCGGGTGCTCCAGAAGTGACAACCGGAAGTCCCGCCACCTGCGGAAACGCTGAGTCCTAGAGAAACGGCCTGCGGCGCCCGAAGCGGTGAAGTCGCAGGCCATGAGGCGTGTCGTTGCTCCAGTGGCCCCGAATTGCGCGGAACGCGGGTTTGTCACATACGCGCTCCTTCCTGAGCCAAGCCAGTACGGTATCGGGTGGGCGGCTAGGTGATCGTTCCAAGGTGTGAGGTGAGCCTCAGGCGGCTCGGCGCGTCGCGCGCACAGTCAATTCAAGGACTTGGTCAAGAGTTAGCTCGACGCCTGCGGCGCGGAGGTTTGAGGTGACCCCCGGAATGACTCTGCTGGCCAATTCACAAGGACTGCTGCGGTGATCCTTCGGCCTGTGGGACTGTGTTGATGCGTGCACGTCCTGAGTTCGGGTGGGGTGGTCCGTTGTGTCGATGTGGCCGAGGTCGGGCTGTGAGGTGCCGCCGCTGACAGCTCGGGTGGCGCACGCCGCGTTCCCCAAGGGGAGCTTGGCGATCCGGGTGCGGGAGGCGCTCGGGGAGGTGTTCGCCGACGGGCAGTTCGCCGAGTACTTCGCGGGGCGCGGACACCCTTCGATCTCGCCGGCGCGGTTGGTCATGGTGCTGGTGCTGCAGTTCGCGGAGGGGATGACGGACCGCCAGGCGGCCGACGCGGTACGGGCGAGAGTGGACTGGAAGTACTGTCTCTCCCTGGAGTTGACCGATCCGGGTTTCGACGCCTCCGTGCTCAGCGAGTTCCGCACCAGGCTGGCGCAGGGCGACCGGGCCGAGCTTCTGCTCGCACGGCTGCTCGATGTCCTGCGGGAGCACGACCTGCTGGCGAAGGGCGGCCGTCAACGCACTGATGCCACGCACGTCCTGGCGTGCGTGCGGCTGCTCAATCGTCTGGAGCTCGCCATGGAGTCGATGCGCGCCGCTCTGGAGGCCTTGTCCGTGGCGGCCCCGGTATGGCTGGTCGGCCACGCGCCCGATGCCTGGTGGGAGCGCTATGCCCAGCGGGCGAGTGACTACCGCCTGCCGCAGGGAGAGGGCCCTCGTGCGGCGCTGGCCGTCACGGTGGGCACGGACGGGTACCAGTTGCTGGAGGCGGTCCACGCCGAGGGCGCGCCCGCGTGGCTGCGGGAGATCCCCGCGCTTCAGGTCCTGCGGATGATCTGGGTCCAGCAGTACCACCGTGACCACGACGGGCCGCGCCTGCGCGGGAAGGGGGAGCGGCCGCCCGGGGCGGTGGCGATCACGAGCCCGTACGACACCGATGCCCGCTACGGGGTCAAGCGCGGCATGGGCTGGAGCGGATACAAGGGCCACTTCACCGAGACCTGCGAAGCGAGCCGCCCGCATGTCATCGTCCACGTCGCCACCACGCCGGCGACGACCTCCGACGTGGAGACAGTCGCCACCCGGCATGCCGACCTCGCCGAAGCCGACCTGCTGCCCGAACAGGAATATGTCGACGCCGGCTACGTGAGCGTGGACCACATTCTCGACGCCCGCACCCAGTACGGAATCGAACTGATCGGTCCGCTGCCGCCGGACTCGGCCTGGCAGGCCCGCGACCCCGAGGCATTCGACCTCACCCGGTTCACCATCAACTGGGAGACACAGAACGTCACTTGCCCCAACGGAGCCACCAGTCGCAACTGGAAGAGCACCAGCAACGCGGACGGTCTGCCGATCGTCCAGGTGACCTTCAAGATGCCCGACTGCGGGCCGTGCCCCGACCGCCCGCGCTGCACCCGCTCGGCCACCGGCGCCCGGGGTCTGACCTTCCGCGCCCGCCCCCAACTGGAGGCCCAGCGTCACATCCGCGCAGAACAGGCCACCGATGGCTGGCGCGCACAGTACGCCACCCGCTCCGGAGTCGAGGGGACCATGGCACAGGCCTCACGCCGCTGCGGTGTCCACCGGGCCCGCTACCGAGGCCAGGCCAAGGTCCATCTGCAGCATGTACTCACGGCGATATCTCTCAACCTCGTCCGCGTCGATGCCTGGCTCACCGGAGCCCCGCTGGGCGGCAGCTGGACCTCCCGCCTCACCACGCTCCGGCAGTCACTCACCCTCGCCGTGTGAATTGGCCAGCAGAGTCATCGCGGGGGTCACCTCAGTTCCCCTGAATGTCGAGGGCGACGCGCTCGCGCGCACGATGCGTATCCAAGTATCCTCGGGCTGTTTCTCCTCTATGACGTACTCATACACGGAGCTGCCCTGGTCGGCGGAGACGTCTTGGTCGTCCTCTCGGGTGATGGTTCGACGTGGTCGACAGAGCACGGTAGTTACTGGACCAGCCGCAGGTGACGGACCGAGGCTTGAGCGGTTCGCTCCGGCCCCGTGCTGGTGTCGGCAGATGCACGGTCAGTGGTTGCGACGCGGTCCAATGCCAGATGAGCACTGAGGGTTTGGCTGGCCTGCTTGATGGCGCTCCTGTCTGGGTGGAGGTACCGCTGGGTGGTGGTGATGTGGCCGTGTCCTGCGATCTTCTGAAGGACGTGGATTGGAACGCCGGCGTCGGCCAGCCAGGTGAGGCCGGTGTGCCGGAGGTCGTGGCGGCGTAGGTATTCGTAGCCGAGACTGACGACGACTTCGTCCCAGTGGGTGGCGTCGCGGAGGATGGCTGTGGTGATGCGTCCTCCTCGTGGGCCGGTAAAGAGGCGGGCCATGGGGTCGTTGCCGACCACGTTCATGCGCCAGTTCACGAGGTCGCGGATCTCTTCGATGATGGGTACGGTGCGGCGGCGTTTGCCTTTGGTGCCTTTGTCGATGAGGCCGCCGGGTGCGGTGGTGGTTTGTCGGCAGAGGTCCCAGGTCCAGTCGAAGCGGTTGATGTCTTTGACGCGGACGCCGGAGACTTCGCCGATGCGGGCGGCTGTGCAGGCGGCGAAGCGGACGATGTCGCCCCAGCCGCGGTAGTGGTTGTGTGAGCGTTCGACGATGGCGTTGGCGAGTTCTTCGAGGGCGTCCCAGTCCTTGAGGGCGAGGGAGCGGGGGTCGTCGAGTTCGTCTTCGGCTTTCTTGTAGAGGCGTTGCCAGCCGGTCATGCGTGAGGGGTTGAAGTCGATGAGGCCGTCGCGGACGGCTTGCTCCATGATGCGGACGAGTGGGGCGAGGCTGTTCTTGACGGAGGAGATGCTGAGCTCGTCGGCGATCCAGGAGTGGAGTGCCCGGTCGGTAATGCCGTTGGTGATGTTGGTGACAGGTATGTGGCCGAGGGTTGGGACGACTCGGAGTTTCCAGCCTGCGGTGTAGGGGTCGAGGGTGGTGGTTTCGAGGCCGCGCATGGCCAAGTCCCAGTTCTCATCGCCGTATTCGGCGAGAGTCATGGTGAGCGTGTGAGGTGTGATGCCGCGTCCTGCAGCTCGCTCCATACGGGCGATCCAGGCTTTGGCCTCCTCCTCCGTGGCAACGGAGGAGGAGAGCGACTTGCGGCCATCACCGTTTGGATCAGTCCAGCGCACGCGGGCGCGGTACCGGCGGGATGGCTGCCTGTCGGGGCGGTGCTCGATGTCGGTGGAGAGGTGGACACCCATGGGGATGAGCTGGGTGCGGTCGGACAATTCAGGCTGCCTTGGGTGGGACGGTGCGCCTCTGGGCGAGCCACACCTGGGTGTCGGGGATGCTGTAGAGGTACAGCCGGGGTGCGATCTGCACGAATGGCGGCCCCTGCGGGGGAGTGGCGGAGCGCCAGCGCCGCAGGGTCGAGGGATCGACGGTCAGCAGGGTCGCCAGTTCCTCGGTCGAGTACCAGCCGCTGTGTAGGAGGTCGAACTCCGTTGCAGGATCTGCCCCGTGTGTGGTGTTGCCTGCGGAGTCCGGGAGCGGCCCAGAGGGCCGAGTGCTGGCGGGGATGTGGAGCGGGGCAGGCATGGTCTCCCTCTGTTGGGGCGTGGGAGCCGCTTGGGCTCGGCCGGACACGTCTACAGTCACCTGGCCACCTGGGTGGGCGGAACAGGGTTTGGCGTGCTGAATGGGGCAGACCGTACGCACGCCGTGGTCATCAGGCACGTCGAGATCCTGGGCGCACGCCGCGCGCGCAATGCCACCTCGGGTCTGCGAATGTCGGCCGAAGCCGCATAGCCTGCCAGCGTCTGTGCAGGTCGCCGGGGGGAAGGACTCGCCTTCTCCGGGGTAGTCGTGGTCGCCACGACGGCGCAGGTCGCCGATGGCGCTCTTGCTTGGTGGGTCGCACCTGGGCTGGCGTGCAGGGCGTGCCCAACAGTCACGGACCTGCGCTTCTTGGGGCACAGACCCGAGGGACGGTGGAGGAGTTGGCGTGACCGTATGCGCGCCGGCGCTCTTGGGTCGCGTCGAGCTTGGACGGCGGTGGCCCTGGCTGCGGTTCGCAGATACGGGCGTGGACGAGCGTGGACAACAGGCGAACAACTAGCCGGTGAAACAGGGCGTTTCGGCAGGTCGAAAGCCACCCTCTACTTAGGTGACCCTGTGTCAGCTCACTCGCGCCAAGAACGCCATCTGCGGTGCGCATGCACTTTGACCTGCACGAATGTGGTCTCGCCTGTACCGCGCGCGTGCCTGGTGATACGTGCCGAGACAGATGGTGCCGGAGGTGGACGGCGGGACGAAAAGGCCCGGGCCGGGACAGGGTGCGGTCATGACGACGACAGACGACACTCCCGTCCTGCCCGACCCGCGGGTTCAGCCGACCATGACGGTGCCGGAGGCCGGCCGACTCCTCGGCCTTCAGAAGGCCGCGAGCTACAACGCGGCCCGGCGCGGCGACATCCCGACGATCTCGGTCGGCCGGCGGCTCCTCGTTCCCACCGCCAAGCTGCGCGCCCTGCTCGGCATCGACGCGGCGGCCACCACGGACGCGGCGGCCTGAACGGTCCAGCGCCCGATCACTCACCTGCCGGACTGCGGCCCCGGCACACGACCCCTGGTAGGAGACGCTGGCATGTCCTGGTTTGCTGTTGGAGACAGCACCGACGACCACTTCAAGACCCTTGCGGCGGGCAACGCCGCCATGGGGCTCTGGCTGCGCTGCGGCGCCTACGCCGCCGCCCACCTGACCGACGGCGTGATCCCCGGAGCGGTCGCCGCCAAGAACGGCACCGCCTCGCAGACCCGGAAGCTCGTGGCGGCCGGGCTGTGGCACGCGGCACGGCACACATGCCCGAAGTGCCCGCAGGTCCGGGAGGGCGACTTCGTGATGCACGACTACCTGGACGCCAACCCCAGCCGCCAGCAGGTTCACGAGCGCCGCCGCCGCGCGGCGGAGAAGAAGCGCCAGCAGCGCGGCGGCGGTCATCCGCCCGCCGATGATGACGCTTCGCCGGACAACCGCGAACCCAATCGCGAGCCCGATGGTGGTAACGGCGCAGCTCAGGAACCTGAGTCCCTCGGGGACCGGAATGATCCTCGCGCGCGCCCAGCCCCTGCCCTCCCCTCCCGAAGGGAGGGGGTTGATGTGTGTGGGGAGCCTGTACGTCCGTTGGGGCCGGCACGCCGGCACCCACGCCGGCATCCACTTCCGGACGGCTTCGAACCCGATGAGGCGGCCCTGCTGTGGGCGTCTGCCGAGGGGCACCTTGGCCGGCTCGGCGGCCGGGAGGGTCTGGCGGCGACGACGGAGGCGTTCGTGGATTGGCACCGCGGTCGTGGCACGCAGGGGGCCGATTGGCAGGCGATGTGGCGCAAGTGGGTGCGGGAGCAGCGGGTTCAGCCGGGGGCGCCTGCGCTGCAGGCCCCGGATCGCCGGTCCCGTCCGGCCCAGCACCGGAAGGTGGCGGATGCGGCGCAGGTGTCGGTGGCCGAGCGGTTCGCGGGCATCGAGCGGCGGATCGCGCTGGAAGACAGCTCGCCAGCAGCCGGGTCGAGGACGCTGTCGCTTGTAGACGCGCCGCCTGCCGGCGGGAAGCGCCCGGCGTCGACGGTCATGCCAGGGCAGCGTCCACTGATGGCGGCGCTGCCCGGAGGCGGCCGGGGCGCGGTGGATCCGGTGGCTGTTCTGGAGGCGATCGCCGAGCACGGTCAGGCGAACGCGGTGGCGATGTACGGCTGGCGGCAGGTGGCTGCGCTCCTTGCCGTTCCGGAACCGGCGACCGGCGGGGTGTGAGCCGTGCTGCCGCGTCGAGGGCTGTCGAGGTGCCGGAGGTGCCGGCGCCCGGTGCACTGGACGGTGACCGACTCGGGGGCGCGCCTGGCCATCGACCCTCAGCCTTCCTGCCGGGGGAACACCGCGGTCTACCGGGATGGCGCCGGGACGATTCGCTCACGCTGGCCCACCCGGGAGCTGCCACTGCTGCCGTACGAGCGGCTCTTTGTGCCGCACGTGGCGACGTGCCCGCCTGGCCCAGCGAACAGGGACTTTGGGTCCTGTGGCCCGGGCCTGGGGCGGGGATAGGCTGCTCGGTTTGGCGTAAGCGCGTGCGAGCTGGGACGTCCTGTGGTCCCGAGCTGTCGTGGCGTCAGCTTGGTTGCCTGGTGGGCGTGTCGACAGGGGGCGAGGGGTCGCATCGCTGCGAAGCGACGCGATGCCCGTCGATTGAACGAAGGGAGAATGATCGTGTTGTCGGATAGCTCTTACGAGGTGGTGCGGGAAGCGCTGCGCCGCTGGGGGAACGTGAGGCTGACCGAGGGGGGATGGCTGGCGAGGTGCCCAGCCCACGATGACCGGCAGGGCTCGCTACTCGTGCTTGCTGCTGGCGATGGCCGAGTCGAGTTGGACTGCCTGGGCGCCGGTTGCGACCCGCAGGACGTGGCGGCGGCTCTGAGGATCGGCGCGCAGTACGTGGTGGTACCGCCGCCGGCGTTCGAGGACGGTCCGGGCTGGATCTGGCCGGGCTACCTTCCGTCGGTTGGCCTGACGCTGATCGACGGGGAGGACGGCGTCAACACCCTGACGGTGGCGCTGGATGTGGCTGCTCGGGCTTCTGCCGGGTCTGTCCTGCCGGACGGCCAACATCCGCCCACCGGCCGGGGTGTGGTGGTGCTGACGGCGCCGCACACCACGGCGGACGTACGGCGGCTGCTGTCGGCCTCGGGTGCAGATGCCGGGCGGACCGAAGTGATTGAGGTCCTGGGCGGGCGCGGTGGTCAGCGGGGGCTGCGGCTGCCGGCGGATGTGGCGCAGGTGGAGGGACTGCTGCGCGGACGGGGCGTGGAGCTGCTGGTGGTGGACGTGATGCTGGTGTGCCCCTACCGGGTGCCTGCGGAGAGGGCGCTGCGGGCTCTGGGCGAGGTGTCGGAGCGTCTCGGGATGGCTGTGCTGGCGGTGAGGGAAGCGTCCAAGCGGGCGGGCTGGCTGGCTTCGCGCCGTGCGCAGGAGGCTGCGGAGCTGGGGAGTGCGGCGGCGGTGCACATGGCTGTGAACGGGCCCGAGAGTTCGATGGCGCTGGTACCGGTTGCTTGCGAGTCGTGGAGGGTGATGGGCGGCTTGAAGTTCCGTCAGGCCGGCCGTGATCGGCCGGTGGTGTGGAACTCCCGCTTCTCGCGCGGTACGGATCGGGCAATCGAGAGCGCGGACCTGTGCCGTCGGCGCCCGGCGAGCACCGGGGCCTACAGGTTCCTGGAGGAGCTGCTGGCCGAGGGGCCCGTACCGGCCCGGGACGTGACGGCGGCCGCCGCGGACGTGGGCTTGGCGCCGCGCACTGTTCAGCGGGCGCGTACGCAGCTCGGTGTCGTGGCGACGAAGACGGCCCAGGGGTGGGTGCTGTCTCTTCCTCCGCAGCACGTAGGCCGGTGAACGAGCCGTGCCCTTCCCGTCCAGAAAGGGCCCGGCTCGGCGGTCAGCGCGTCGGCTGCGGGCTGTTGGTGGGCTGCAGCGGGCTACGGGTGACGGTCGGGCTCGGGGGCTGCGGGGCGGCCGGAAGGATCGTTGCGGGGCTGTTGGTGCCGGGTGCGGCCGGGGTCGGGGCGGTGACCACCTGGGTGGCGGTGGCGCTGACCGTCACGGTGACGGTCGGGGCGGGCTCAGTGACGGTGGCCGGGGTGGTGATGGTGAGAACGGGAGTGGTCAGGGTGGCGATGGCGAGGCCGGGGTCGTCGGCGGCCGGGGCGGGGCAGGTCGGCAGGGCCGGGGCGGTTGGAGCGGAGGGGGCGATCACAGGCTGCGCCGGGGTGGGGCTCAGGAACGCGGACGCTGGGGCAGCCGGGGTGAGGGGAGCGGCCGGGGCGGAGGCCGGGTGGGACGCGAGGGTGGTTCCGGCGGTGAAGGCGGCGGCCACGGCGAAGGCGATGGCCGCGTGGCGGGCGGTGATCCGGCTGGTCAGTGCCATGGTTGGTCTCCCTGTGTGTGGGCCGGGGGTTCGCGGTCCCCGGCTGGCAGGACCAGCCTCGCAAAGAAGTAGACCTAAGTCTATAAAGAAGACTTGCGTAAGCTTTCTCTCTCGGGTCTCGGCGCGACACACCGCAGACAGCCATGCACTGTGGCCTGCCGATCGATCCCGACCCGTAGGGGAGCCCGTGAAGCAGCCCCTGCCAGCCCTGCCCGCGCCTCGCCCCGGCAAGGTCGGCCGCCGCCTGTACGCCGACCTCGCGGCCTCGCCCCCAGCCCTCCGCCGCCGCTTCTACGACGGCTTGGCGGTCAGGGACTGGGCCCAGGTCCTCGCCGCTGCCAAGGCCGAGGCTGGCACCCCGTACGCCCTGTGGGCCGACGACCCCGTCGGCTTCGTCGAAGACGTCCTCGGCGAATCCCAGTGGAGCCGCCAGCGCGAGATCCTGGAAGCGCTGGTGGGCCACCGCCGCGTCGCAGTCCCCTCGTGCTTTGGCTCCGGCAAGACCCACATCGCGGCGAGAGCGGCCGTCTGGTTCTCGGTCGTCCACCCGCCCGGCACCGCCCTGACGGTCACCACCGCCACCCGTGCCCGGCAGGTGCAGCGTCAGATGTGGCCCCACATCCGGCAGATCGTCGCCCGGGCAGGCCTGCCCGGAGAGGTGGGCGTCACCCAGTGGAAGATGCCGGACTCCCACGGCTCGGACGTCGTGGTGGCATACGGCTTCTCGGCCCCCGACCACGACGAGTCCGCCGTTCAGGGCATCCACGCACCGCGGCTGATGTTCATTGTGGACGAGGCCGGCGGCATCGGTCGGATCATCGGTGCGGCCATGCGCGGTGTGCTCACCGGCGAGCACACCCGGGCCCTGCTGATCGGCAACCCACCGACCGACGACGAGGGCAGCTGGTTCGAGCAGACCTGCGCCGACCCGGCCGTACACGTGCTGCCGATCAGCGTCTACGACACCCCGCTGATGTCGGGCGAACGAACGCGGCGCTGCCGATCCTGCCCTCCGCAGGCGCCAGCGCACCTGCTCGCCTCCCACCTCGTGGACCCCGAGTGGGTACGGGACACGATCCGGGACCACGGGGAGGACGCCCCGTTCGTCCAGGCCAAGGTGCACGCCCAGTTCCCGCGCGGCGGCCAGGCCCGAGCGATCCCGGCGTCCTGGATCGAGGCCGCAGCCGACGCCGCCGAGCCGGACGGTGAGGACTTCCACGTGCTCAAGGGCCTCGGCCTGGACGGCGAGACCTCCCCGTACCGGGTGAAGGCCGGCGCGTGGGTGCGCCTGGGCGTCGATGTCGCTGCCGGCGGCGGCGACGAGATGGTGATCGCCCGCGCGGTCGGCGACCTCGTGGAGCTGCGCCACGCCACGGCAGGCCAGGACAACGCCGACCCCGTCGCGGTCGCCGGCGTCGTGCTGCGCGAGATCCTGGCGGCTCAGGTCCTCGCGCGAGCGATCGGCACCCGGCTCCCGGTCCGGGTCAAGGTCGACGGTGTCGGGGTCGGCTGGGGTGTGGCCGGCCTCCTGGAGTCGTGGCGACGGGAAGGGCTGCACGAGGCGGAGATCGTGTCGGTCGTCGTCAGCGAGGCACCAGGCCGGGACGACGAGGCGGCCACGCTGCGCCCTGCGACCCAGCGCGACGAGATGTGGCTGGCGACCCGGGCGCTGGTCTCGCCCGCCGCATCGGCGCTACGCCTGCGCGTGGATCGGCGGACTCAGGCCCAGCTGTCCGCGCCCAAGCTCGGCACAAGCGCGACCGGGCGGACGGTGATCGAGTCCAAGCGGTCGATGAAGGCGAGGGGAGTGAGTTCTCCGGACCGGGCGGAGGCCCTGCTGCTGGCTCTGTACGAGCCGCAGGCGCGTCGCCGGAAGGTCCGACTTGTCGCATAGGGCACCAGTCGAATGCATGCCGACAGTTGTCAGACGATGCATCTAATGTGCGCATGAAGATCCCACCTGTTAGACGGGGGACGAATCCGAAGGCGGCAGATCAAGGCATGTGATGGAAGTCACATCAAAAGAAGTGGCGAGGGCGGCATTGGCGGATATTGAATCGTTAGCGAGCCGTACTGCATATGCCAGACGGCGTCGGGGGATTCGGGGGATTTGGCGGGGGTGTGTCACATATCTGGACCACGCTCCACGTGCTCCTCCATTTCTCCTTACTCGGATACCTAGGTCGAGACGGAGGTGCCTCCAACCCCACGTTGGAGGTGCTACCACCCCTGGCGAGAAAAGGATGAATCAGTGCTCACAAATCAGTTCATGCGCTACGCGGCCTACCCCCGTCAGGCCGTCCGGAAAGGAGCTTCCAAATGACCACGGCTGCTGAGAAGCTCTCGCATGAATGGGTTATCGCCGCCTACGTCCCCGTGGACGCACAGGGCGCTGCATATGCACGCCGACGCGGCGTCTACCGCGTTCCGGCCACCACCAAGGTCTCCTCCGCCGAGGTGATGTGCATTCACTGCCGCAAGCCCTACGACGAGGCCCTGCACACCGAGTGCCCCGGCTCCGACCCCACCCTCCACGGCGGCCCCGTCGGAACCCGGAAGCGACGCACCCCCGCAGCGCACCCCGCCGGCACCGCCGCCGCGCCCGCCGTCCGCCTCGCCAGCACCTCGGGTGCGCGGCGCATTCCCGCCGCCAGCCACACCAGGACGCTAAGCAGCGGGGCTGCCTAGCCTGCGTGCCGTGACGACACCCAGCAGGCCCAACCCGCGCACCAAGAACGATGTCGCGCACCCGGCATCACGCCGGGTGCGCGACATCGCCGCCGTAGTCCTGTTCGCCCTCGGCGCGGCGGGACTCAACACCGCCGCCTACACCACGGACCCGCGGCTCGGCACGGCATGCACCAGCCTGTGCGCGCTCACCGTCGCCACCATCCTCGGGCGCGACGACGAGCAGCAGTAGGAGGAGCCCCGCCCATGTCCCGCCGATGGTTCCCCACCCTGCGCAGCACTCCGCCGGACGCCAAGAGCGAGCCGAACTACACCCTCAACTGGGCGCCAGCCGGCATCGACCGGGCCAGGCCGTGGTCCGTTGAACGAGCCGTCCAGGACGGCATGGAACGCGCCGTGTGGATCTACAAGGCCGTGGACACCATCGCCAACCACGCCGCCGACCGACTCCTGCGTGTGCGCCCACGCAGCGACAGCTCCGATGAGCCCCTGCCGCCGCTCGCCGACCACCCGCTCTACCAGGCGATGAACGTCAAGGCCAACCCCCTCGAGGTCGCCTGGATCCTCAAGAAGCGGGCGAGCATGCAGCTCCTGCTCAGCAAACGCGGCGTCTTCCTCGAGCCGACGTTCAGCCGGGGCGGCGACCTCCTGCGTATCGACCTCCTGCCCCCTGGGCGCACCAGGCCAGTCCCCGGCAAGGGTGCGGACCTCGTCTCCCACTTCGAAACCGTCACGCCGACCGGCGAACTGCGCACGCTTGACGTGGACCGGGTGCGATGGATCCGCAACCCCCACCCCCTCGACCCCTACTCCGGCATCACCCCGCTGGAGGCCGCCGGCCTGTCCGCCGACCTCGACTTCTTCACCCGCCACTACAACCTCAGCTTCGTCCATAACGACGCCCGGCCCGGCGGTGTCATCGGCATCGACGGCGACATGGACGACAGCGAACTGCGCCTGCTGCGCGCCAAGTTCGGCGGCGGGCCGTCAGCTGCCGGTGCCTGGACCGTGCTGACCGGCGGCAACATCACCGTCACCGACACCTCCACCACCCCACGGGACATGGCCTACGAGACCGTGTCCCTCAACTCCAAGGTCGAGCTCCTCGCCGCGTTCGGCGTCCCCGAATCCCAGCTCGGCAACGCCAGCGGCCGCACCTACGACAACGCCCAGGCCGAGAAGCTGCAGTTCTGGGAAGTCACCATGCCGCCACACCTGTCGCTGCTCGCCGCCGGCTTCCAGGAGGACGCCGGCGACGGCAACGAGGTCTACTCCGACACCTCCGACATCGACGTGCTGCGCAACGCCCGCTCCAAGCGCCTGACCGAGGCCCGCGAGGAGGTCGCCGCCGGCGTCCGGTCCGTCCGCTCCTACGCCGAACTCGCCGGCTACTCCGATGAGGTCGACGACACCCCGGCGACCCGCGCCCTGTGGCTCACCTCCGGCCGTACCCCGGTCCCCGCCCGCGCCGCCGACGCCCAGGCCTTCACCCCGGCCGCCACGCCGCCCACCAGCCAGCCACCACGTACGGCCAAGGCCCTCGACACCACCACCGACCTGTCGCTCGACCAGACCGCCGCCGAGACCCTTCACACCCGCCTGGACGACGCGCTCCAGACCCTCACTGTCCGCTGGACCGAACGTACCGTCGCCCGGCTCAGCGCCCCACGGCACCGCAAGGGCACCCGGCACTGGGACGACCGCGGTACCGAGGACACCCGGGCCGGCAGCAAGGACCTACCCGTCGAGCAGGTCATCGACGTAGCGACGTGGCAGCAGGAAGCGACCCAGGCCCTCCAGCCCCTCATCGAGCACGCCTCCGACGCCGCAGCGAACGAACTGAACGCCGCTCTCGGCTCAACCGGCACCAGTACGGTCACCGTCTGGCCCGCACTCGCCCCGCTGCTCACCGACTGGCTGGCCAAACAGGCCAGCGTCCTCGCCGAGGAAGTACGACAAGCCGACCGCGCAGGGAAGAACCTCACCGGCATCACCGACACCACCCGAGACTGGGGGCGCTCACTCGCGGCCTGGGCCACCAGCACGGCCAACCGCCTGGCCACCGCCACCATCGAGATCGCCCGAGACCAGGCCGCCGCCGCGACTGCCCGCGCCGGCCTCGTTCGCCGCTGGGTCGCCCACGACGACGGCCGGACCCGACCCGAGCACGAAGCCGCCGATGGCCAGACCCAACCGCTCGGACAGCCCTTCGCCGTCGGACAGGACCTGCTGCGCCACCCCGGCGACCCCCAGGCACCCCCGGGACAGGCCCTGAACTGCCGATGCCGCCTGGCATGGCGGATCCAGTACTGACCCCCCGTCAAGCCTGCCACGCACCCGCCCAGGGCCCGTGGCGGGCACGTGTGAGGATGGAGCATGAGCACCGGAACCCCACCCAGCGATCGGCAGCAGCTCAACGAGGACTGGATCCGCAGCCGACGCTGGGACATCCGCTACGCCAACGGCAACCCCGTGGCCACGCTCGACGGCCTCGCTGAAGTGCTCGGCATCGATCGGCGCGAGGCGGCCCGGCGCGTCCTGACCCAGCCCTTCGGGAAGGCCGCCCCCCAGGAGCTGCTGGACGAGGCCCATCAGGAGCCCGCAGCCGACCCGTCCTCCTGATCCCGCGCCCTCGCCGAACTGCGTAGGCCAGAACACGGATCGGCGGTCCTGCGACGCAGCGGCGCTATCGGTGACTTCTTGGCACTGTGCCCCCTCTGCCCCAGCGCTGCCGAGGGAGTGCCGTGCCGGACCCTGTCGTTCCTGCCATCCACCTGCGCCTCCGCGTGAAGCAGCAGCCCTTCCGCGAAAGTCTGCACCCTCGGGATGGCCAGGGGCGCTTCGCGCACACGCCAGGCGCCAGCACCGACCCGCTACTCGAGCGCATCCGGGCCGCCGCAGCTCGGCCCGCCCGCGGTCCACGCTCGCAGCCGCGGTTCGACGAGGAGGAACACGGCCTGGTGTTCCGGGACGGCGACAGCGAGCGCGTAGCGCAGGCATACAAGGCCAACGTCGTCGCCGGCCTGACCCAGGACCTAAAGGACGTACCAGACGATGCGCTCCTCGCAGAGAACGACCGCACCCGCCTGGCCAACGTCCAGAACGGCTACGCCACCGCACACCAGGACCCGGAGACCGGGCAGCTGCGCACCACCGGCCCCGGCAGCCCGCCCCCACACCCCTCGTGGACGCAGGTCAGCCCGGAAAAGGCCCGCGACCTCCTGCGATCGGAAGCCGCGAACCGCATGGTCGCGACCTGGGCGATGACCTCCAACGACGAGGACCCAGCCGCCCTCGCGCTTCAAGCAACCGCCCGCGACCACTTCGGCCTGCAGCCGGCCGCCGACTGGCCGAGCGTCGACCACCTCACGCAGGCCACCGCCGACCACCAGGCCGCCCACCGGTTCGCTCTCGAAGCGTTCCTCACCGCCATGTGGGACCGCACCCAGACCCACCTCGCCGAAGCCAACCTCGGCTCCCTCACGGTGTTCCGTGGCATGAGCACCCCCGACGGCAAACCGCCCGCCGGGTGGGCAGCCGACAGCAATACCCTCAACAACCCAGCCCTGCGCCCCCTCTCGGCGTTCTCCCTCGACCCCGACGTGGCCCACCAGTTCGCCACCGACGAGGGCCCCGGCATCGTCATGAGCGCCATCGTGCCCGCCGGACGCATCATCGCGACCCCGGCCACCGGGATCGGCTGCCTGGACGAATCCGAGGTCGTCGTTCTGGCCGGCCCGGGCACCCGGCACTGGCAGCGCGCCGACTGACGCCTGCTCAGTCATGCGCTCGGCGCGACGCTGCGCCCCTTCCGCTGCCAGCCTGCCGCGACCCACACCACCCGGCAGAAAGCAGCACGGTGTACGCCGAGCCCACCACCGTCACTCTGCACCTGCGGGCCAAGACTGGCCCGTGGGACGAACACCGCCACCGCCGAGACAACCGCGGGCGCTTTGCCGAGCATGCCGGCACCGCGCCAGCAGTCCTCCCCGGCACCCGATCCGACAGCCAGCACGTCCCCGACGCGGAGCTGCTCGGCAGCCGTCATCGCTCTGCGGGGAAGGTCAAGGCCGCCATGTGCGGCTCGCTTGCCCAGCGCATGGGCGCCGTCACGGACGAGCAGCTGCTCTCCGACCGGCAACGCGACCGCCTCACCCGAGTACGGGCCGGGCAACTCGCGGCCTACCGGCCGGAGAGCGGCGCCAACGGGTACGCGGACTATGTGGATCAGGCCGACCTGGACAGCGGGACCCGCCGAGAGCCGTGGGGCTACGTACGGATGACCGGCGATGAGTACCGCGACTTCGCCCGCGCCGAGGCCGTCTCCCACCTGGTGGCCGGCTGGGCCTCCACCGCCAACGATCACGACCCCAACGCCCTCGCACTACAGGAGACAGCCCGCCGCCGCTTCAACCTCGCGGACACGATGCCCTGGGACCACGGCCACGAGGAACTGGAAGCCGAGACACAACAGGTTCTCGCCGAGGACGGCCCAATCCTGGACGCCTTCCTCACTGCCATGTGGGAGACCACCCAGGAGCACTTCGCCACCCTGGGAGTCGACCACGTCACCGTGCACCGCGGCTTCACCGGCGACTACGACGACTCCCGCACCAGCGAGATCGACGGGACCGGTACCGTCACCGACCTCCCACTCCGGCCGCTCTCCTCGTTCTCCACCGAGAACCACATGGCCGAGGAGTTCGCCACGCAAGGCGGCGACGTGTCCGGCTACGTCATGAGCGGCGACGTGCCGGTCACCCGCATCCTGGCCGTCCCAGGGACCGGGATCGGCTGCCTGGAAGAGAACGAGATCGTCGTCCTGGCCGGCCCCGGAGAGTGGCACGTCTACGAGGTGTACCCCGACGAGACGGACGACTACTTCGACTGAGGCCAGGCGCGACCCAACACCCCACCGGCGCCTACGGTGGCCGGCACCAACCTCGGAGGAGCGACACGGTGGGAGCACGCACAGCCAGCGGCACGCTGGACCACAAGCAGGCGACCCTCGGCGTCCTGGAGACCAACGACGAGCATGGCGCGTTCACCACGCTCGTGTCCGTCACCGGTCTCCTGGACCACGACGGCGACGTCATCGAGCCAGGCGCCTACACCCGCACCCTGGCCGAGCTCACCCCCAAGGGGGTGTGGTCGCACGACTGGAACGTGTGGACCGCACGCACCGAGCACATCGAGGAACTGCTGCCCGGCGACGCGCGTCTGCCCGCCACCCTCCCGGACGGGCAGCCGTGGCCCCCCGGGGCGGGCGCGCTGCTTGTCAAGGGCCGCTGCAACCTTGCCACGCAGGCCGGCCAGGACATGTACGCCAACCTGCAGTTCTTCGGCGACCAAGTTCAGTGGTCGATCGGCTACAAGGTCCGCACCGCCAAGCGCAGCAAGGGCGCCCGGCACATCACCGACCTCGACCTGTACGAGTACAGCCCGGTCCTGTTCGGCGCGAACCCGTACACCTCGACCCTCGACCTCAAGCGCCACCCGGACGCCAAGGCCCGCGGACTGCTGCGCGAAGCCGAGGTCGAACTCGCCCCGCTCGCCGGGACACTGGAAGAGCGCATCGATGCGATCACCGCCGTCGTGCAGCAGCGCCTCCTCCTGGCTGCCCCCGACGAGTTCGGCGGCGGCACTCTTCAGATCATCGGCACCTACCCGGACCGGGTGATCGCCTCCCTGTGGAAGTACACCGAGGACGGCTACGGCGCCACCACCTGGGAGGTGCCGTACACCCTGGATGGTGAAGGACAGCCGACCGCCGGCCCGCCCCGCCCGGTGCGCCTGGTCCTGGACGTCGAGGGGGACGGAGCGGACACCGCCCTCGCCCCGCTGGTGCCCGAGCTGGACCGGGTCACATCCCAGCTCAAGACCCTCACCGCGGTGGAGAGCAAGGAAGGCCGGGCCCTGTCCGGCGAGAACGCCGGCCGCCTGGCCACCGCGGTTCAGCAACTGGTCGCCGTCCTCGACTCCGCCGGCATCTCCTGGCAGCAGTCGGACGACCCGCCGCCGCAGAGCAAGCAGACCGCCACGATCCTGCACCTGGGCGAGATCAGCGCGGCCCTGGCCCTGTTCGCCGATGCCCACGAGGGCGCCGACGCGGCCAAGTGACGAGGCGACCTTAGCCACAGCCCCGGCCTAGTTTCCCGGCACCAAGTACTCAGACCGGGAGGACACCGTGCGAATGAGGCATTGGAGCGAGCCGGAGGCGAGCCGATGAAGCTCGTCTCCCGCTCTGAATGGGGCGCGGCGCGGCCCACCGGCTCCTACGTTCCTGTCAGCTCCACCAAGGGCGTCAAGATCCACTACGAGGGGTCCGCCGTCCCGGGCGCTCTCGCCAGCGACCACGGCCGGTGCGCCGGCCACGTTCGGGACATCCAGGCCTCGCACATGGCGAACCGGGGCGAGGGCTGGATCGACATCGCCTACAGCTTCGTCGTGTGCCCGCACGGCTACGTGCACGAGGGACGCGGCCTCCACCGGAAGAACGGCGCGAACGGCAACGGGCCCCTGAACGCCGGCCACTACGCGGTGTGCGCCATGGTCGGCACCTCCGGCATCACCTCGCCGACCGACGACATGCTGGGCGGCCTGGTCGACGCCATCGAGTACTGCCGCAGCGAGGGCGGCGCCGGCAGCGAAGTCCGGGGCCACCGGGACGGCTACGCCACCGACTGCCCCGGCGACGACCTGTACGGCTGGATCCAGCAGGGCGCACCCAGGCCCAGCGGCTCGGGAGCGGCGCCGGCACCGGTGCCGCCGTCCGGCCCGTCGGCCGCTCCGCCCTTCCCCGGCCGCATCCTGCGGCTCGCCGAACCGATGATGCACGGCTCCGACGTGGGAACCGTGCAGGCCCGGCTGATCGAACGCACGTGGAACGTCGGCCCCGACGGCGCGGACGGCTGGTACGGGGAGCACACCCGAACGACGGTCACCGCGTTCCAGCGAGACTCCACGGACAACGGCTGGCTGCTCGCCGACGACGGTGAGGTCGGACCGCTCACCTGGGCGGCCTTGTGGGACCGGCCCGTCACCCGCTGAACGCCGCAGTGCCCCACCCAGAGACAGGGTGGGGCACTGCGGCGTTCAGCGGGCTGCCCGGTACTACCGGGCACTATGCGCTCGGCTTGCGAGAACCCCTCGTGCCCTGTTGATCGGCGGGTCCCAACTCCGTCCTGTCGTCGCGCTGGAGACCGTTGCGTGGGAGACCCCAAGACGTTCCGCGAGGTCAACGCTCGGGAAGTTGCCCCGCGCCAGTTCCCGCGACCGGTAGGCCTCCCGGGTCAGGCGCCCCAGCGTGCTGCTCGCCCACGTGGCCAGCACCCGGAAGCCCTCACGCACCCAGAACTGCGTCTCGATCCTGCGGACAGCCTCCGGCAGACCCGAGTCCGACACGTCCGACCAAAGAGCGGGTGTGATCAGGTGACGGGCGGCGTACTCCTCGGCGGCCTGCACATCCGGGTGACCCTGCACCTGCGGTGAGAGGGTGGTGTGAGCCAGAGCAGTGACCCAGCCCTCCTCCGTCCGGGCGAGGCATCCCCAGACACCGCGCACCTGCGCCCGCGGCCACAGCCACCAGGCCGCGAGCTGGTGCAGCCACGCGTCGGCTCGCGCTTCCCCGGCGCACGGCCCGTACAGCGTCGTTCCTTTCCCGGGCATGCTTGCGCGCAGCATCCAACCCTCGTCCGAGGAAAGGATCTGGAACTGGGCCCCCGCGACGGACAGACTGCTGCCCGGCCGATCGGCCGGCGCTGCTGCTGGCGGGTCGAGGTCGTCGGACACCTGCGGCAAGTCCGGGCGGGGAAAGGGGTACACGGCGGCACTCCGATCGATAGCGGCCGAGCCACGCCCGGCAGGTCCGGCGCTCTGCCCGACCGCTCCACCATCACCAGCCCATGACCGCCCTGGGAACACCCAATGGTCTTGCAAGAAGCAGAAGTTGAAGCGCGAGCGCGAGGCGTCAGCTCACGCTGGCAACCTGCCCAAGCCTCGGCGCGACACTAAGGGCTGACCGCTCCTACGGTGTGCCGATCGCCGTGGCGCTCCGGTGCTGACCGGGCGCACGACGTGACACCCCTTCGTCCCGCGCTGGCGGGGCGGCCCGGCTCAACACCAAGGAGCGTCACCTCGTGACCGCCGACAAGACCCGGCTCAAGGAGCTCAACACCGCGCTGCGCGCCAAGGCGGCGGAGCTGGACACCATTAGCAACGCCTTCACGATCGAGGACGGCGGCGTCACCGTCTCCCCCGACAAGGCCGCTGCCTTCCGCAAGACGCTCAGCGAGGCTCAGGAGATCAAGCAGCTGATCACCGACCTCGAGGGCGCCGCCGGCATTCAGACCTTCCTCAACGAGCCCACCACCCAGCCCTACGCCCCGCAGGACGCCGCGCTCGCTGCGCGCCTCGGCACCGGCCAGGCCAAGACCCTCGGTCAGCGGTTCGTCGACTCGGACGAGTTCAAGGCCCTGAGCGCCGGCGGCTTCCGGGGAAGCTTCGACGAGATGGTGACCGTGGACGGCCACGCCCTCGACCAGCTCGCCAGCAAGGACATCTTCAGCCGGTCCGCCGGCACTGCCGCTGTCCTCGGCCTGGGTGCCGCCGAGCGGCTGGACATCGTCCCGCGCGCCCTGCGACCGGGCCGCATCCGCGACCTCTTCCCCTCCCAGACCACCACCGCGAACCTGCTGTACGGCGTCCGGGTCACCGGCTTCACCAACGCGGCCGGGATCGTGCCTGAGCGGGCCATGGAGGTGCCGCCCGGCGGCGGAGCAGCGGTCGAGGTCTACGCTCGGGCCGGGCAGTCGAACCTCACCTTCAAGACCGTCACCTACCCGGTCGCCGAGATCGCGCACACGATGCCGGTCCACAAGAACACGCTCGCCGACGAACCGCGGCTGCGCGACCTGATCGACACCGAGATGGTCGACGGCGTGAAGATGACCGAGGACAACGAGATCCTGTACGGCGTCGGCGGAGACGAGAAGATCCTCGGCATCGTCAACACCCAGGGCGTCCAGACCTACGCCCAGGTGGACCCGGACAAGCAGTCTGCCGCGATCCGCCGCGCCGCCACCCGCGCGTTCCTCGCCTACTTCCCGCCTACCGGGATCGTCCTGCACCCGTTCGACTTCGAGGACCTGGAGCTGGAGGTCGACAACAACGGGGCCTACCGCGTGGCGGTCAACGTCGCGATCGGCGCGCAGAAGGTCGTCTGGCGGCTCGCCGTCGTGGACTCCATGGCGATCAACGAGGGCAAGTTCCTCCTCGGCTCCTTCGGTCTTGGCGCCCGCCTGTACGACCGCGAGCAGGTCTCCGTCCAGGTCTCCACCGAGAACCGGGACAACTTCGAGCGGGGTGTGGTGACCATGCGCGGCTCCGAGCGCGTCGGGCTGGAGGTCCCCCGCCCGGAGTCCTTCGTCTACGGCACCTTTAAGGCGACCCCCTGATGGCCGCCCGCAAGCCGTCGACGGGCCCGGCCAGCACGCCCGAACCGCAGACCGGGCCGACCGCTGGGGCTGTCAGCAACCCGCCGCCAGTCAGCCCGCCCGGCATCGAGCTGTCGGCCGCAGCCCCGCTCGAGCCGCCAGCGGCCGTCAGCGCCCAGCCACCAGCGCCCAGCCCCGAACTGCCCCCCACCCCCGGGATCACGACGCACCAGCCACTCGCCAGCGATGACGTCGAACTGGTGGATGAGGACGGCGACGAGCTGCCGCAGGACCTGGCCGAGCTGTTCGACCTGACCCACCCAGAGTGGACCGTCGTCTATCCGCGGATACGGATCTACCAGCGCCGCACCTACACCGGCAGCCGGCGTACCGTGACCCACCTGCTGTACACCCCAGCCCAGTCGATCCCCCGCAGCGAGTTCGACCAGCTCCGGCAGGCCCTCGGCTGGGACTGATCACCACCCCTACGGTCACGAGCCCGTCCCTGAACCCCGGAACGGGCCTCGTCCGTGAACGCCCCACCCAGTGGGGGAGGGCATGGGCGCGATCCCGCAAACCTGTGACGTACTGGCTGTGTTCGCGAGAGCGCGCAGCACTTCGACAGCGCTCCGAGAGGCAATCGAGCGCCCGCGAGCGAGTCATGCTCAGGCGAACAGCATCCGGCATACAGGTGGGTGTGCCCGGGGAGGGGTACGGCTTCGCACCGGGCGCCGGAAAGCGTGACCCGGCGCTTGACGAGTACCCGGTTCAGAACCTGACCACTGGATCGGTCTCCGACGCAGCCTGCTGAGGCACATGCGAGATGGCGTACTGGCGCGCCTGGAGGAGGTATGCCTCGCGGTACTGGGTGATGGGTTCCTGGGCCATCAGCTCGTCGTGGGTGCCCTGCTCGACCAGGCGGCCGTGGTGGAGGACGTAGATGCGGTCTGCCTTGGCAGTGGCCGCCAGCCGGTGGGTGATCAGGACGACGGTGACGCCGAGTTTGGTGAGGTCGCGGATCTGCTCGAAAGCGGCGACCTCGGCCTTTGCGTCCATCGCGGAGGTCGGCTCGTCGACGATCACGAGGTGCGGGAGCCGCCCGTCCGGCGCCGGGGTGGTGAGCCGCAGGTGGGTGCGGGCCAGAGCGACGCGCTGCCACTGCCCCCCGGACAGCCCGACTCCGCCCTCGTAGCCCTTCGCGACCAGGGTGTCCCAGCCGCGCGGCAGCTCTTCGACCACGGGCTGCAGGTCCGCGTAATCTGCGGCGGCGTCGAGCTGCTCCTGGCTGCACGGGACTTCGGGCCGGCCCAACAGGAGATTCGCCCGGAGGGTGAAGGCCCAGCGCTGGAAGTTCTGAGCGAGCAGGGCAACGGACGAGAACAGCTGGTCGCGATCGGCTTCGGCGACGTCCACGTCCCCCCACACAATGCGTCCCTGATGAGGCTGGTACACCCCTGACAGGAGGTGGGCGAGCGTGGACTTGCCCGAGCCGTTCTCGCCGACCAGGGCGATCACCTCGCCCCGGCCGATGGTCAAGCTGATCTTGTCCAGTGCGGGGGTGTCGCGGCCGTCATAGGTGAAGGTGACGTCCTCTACGCGGATGGTCTCCGGGCGTTCGGGCAGCGGGAGGCCCCCGATGGGGATGGCCCGGCGCGCGCCCTCGCGGTGGAGGTCGTCGAGGTCCCGCACGAAAAGGGCCTCTTCGTAGAGCCCGTTGATCTGTGAGACGAGGCCGCCGATGCTGGCCGAGCCGGTGCGGATCGCGACCACGGCGGTGCCGGCCACGGCCAGGGCCATGGAGCCGTCCACCACGAGCCAGCCGAGCAGGGCGAACGCGCCGACGGTCGCCAGGCCGGCCAGAGCAGCGCTGACCAGGTCGGTGCGGGCCTTCGCGTCGGCCAGGCGTGCCTGCTCCTTCTCGGCCGCCCGGGCCATCTGCTCGTAGTGGCCCAGGATGAACGGCCCGGAGGCGTGCACACGCAGCTCGGCCGCCGACCACGGCCGCACCAGCATGTCCGCCAGGGCGGTGCTGGCCCGCGAGTGCTGCAACCACGACTTCGTGGAGGCGTAGCGGCGCCGCGCGGTGCGCACGGCGCCCCAGCCGCGCGGAGCGGAGATCAACAGGAGCATCGGCAAGAGTGCGGGGTGCAGTACGGACAGCACGCCGCCAGCAGACACCAGACCGAGCGACGCGGTGAGCACGGAGGTGGCCTGGCCGACCAGGTGCTGGATGGACACCGCGCCCCAGCGGGCGCTGTCCACGAAGGACAGGAACTCCGGGTCCTCGATCGCCTCCAGTTCCGTGCGGCTAACGATCCGCAGGAAGTCGCCGGTGGCGACCCGGAACACGGCCGGCTCGAGTTTGCCCGCCGCGCGGCCGGATGCGGCGGACAGCACCGCTGAAAGGCCCGCGACGGCGCCCACGACCATGATCGCAGGCAGCGCCGCGCGCAGCACGTCCTCCACTGGGCCGGGGGTGAGGAGTTGGGCGAGGGCCCGGCTGGTGGCCAGCAGGGCGACGGCGGCGGCGAGGCCTCGCAGCACCTCGGCGCCGACCAGCATGGTCATCGAGGTGCGATCGGCCTGCCAGGCCATCCGCCCAGCCAGCCGCATCAGGGAAGGCAGCTGCCGGGCCACGGCCAGGAAAGTAACGTCCGCGCCAGCCATCTCGTGGCGGGCCCAGCCGTAGTCGTAGCGCATTGGCCCGCCGAACAGCAGCTGCTCGCTGTCGGACCCTTTGGGACGGCCAGGGCTCGGGGGTGTGGGTGTCATCGCAGATGCCTCCGTCAGGTGGTCAGGAGCAGGCAGAGCAGATCATCGAGCGGCTACTCGGCGACACCGGCCGAGTCGAAGGAGCCCCGCAGCAGGGCCGCGTCGGCGGCGCCCAGGCCGATGGCGCGGGGAATGCCTGGTCGGGCGGTCGCCGGCGGCTGGCCCACGGTCAGGCTCCGACCAGAGCGCGGGGATCGACGTCGGCGTCCCAGCCGTGGGTGGAGAAGCCTCGACCGCCGTTCAGGTACGAGGCGAGGGCCTGATGGGAGGTGGGGAACATCGGACGGGGCAGCGCGGCGGCGTCCGACCACACCACCGCGAGGTGCTTGTCCGGCTCGGTATTGGTCAACGTGCCCGTCCAACTAGTCGTGGCGAAGACCGAGAGCAGGAAAGGGCCCAGGCCATCCCAGCCCTCCCGGACCTGGATCGTGTGGACCAGCCGCAGGTCCTCGGCCACGACGACCAGCCCCGTTTCCTCGAACAGCTCCCGCGCGGCGGCCTCATCGAGCCGCTCGCCCTCCTCAACCTTCCCGCCCGGGATCGTCCATGCCGGGCCCTCGCTCCAACTGGCCGCTGCGTAGTGGATGGTGGCGATCCCGCCGATCTTCTCGTCGTGGACGATCACGGACACGGCCTGGCGCAGGCTCTGCACAGTGCTGCTCCAAAAGGGTGAGAAGGGCAGGGGAGTACGGCCGTGCGGCCTGTACGCGCGGTGCTCACACGGGGAACCCGCGTACGGACAGATGCCGTCCGGCTGGGACGGCGCGCTACGGCGACACGGGACCTCCATGAAGGTGCTGTGGGCGGGAGACCGGATGGGAAGCGCCCGGGCGACGATCCTGACAGGCCTGCTCGGCGACGATGCTGAACTCTCAGCACGGTCACCCGATGGTGCCAACATCAGTTCGATATTGGCGTGTTGCTCGACGGGTCAGCCTCGACCTCACCCTGATGGACGCACCCGCGGATCCTGGGGGAGCCGGGGATAGCGAGTAGCCCGAGAACGGTGCCGATGGCGATCGCGTGCGCGGAGCGGCGGATTCTCACCTGTGTGGGGGAGTTGGGCGCTGCGCTGAGGCCGGTCGGCAGCAGCGCGGGAGCGGCGGCTCCGGACAGCACGGTGCGCGGCATATCGGCCAGGGCGACGAAGTCGACCAGGACAGCGTTTCGGTCGCGATGCCACAGGTCCAGCTCGCGACTGCTCGCCCCGCCGGTCGGCCGTAGCCGGCACAGGGCGGCCCGATCGACTGGGTGCTTGCCGGGTGGCGCATTCACATCTCTTCTCTGTGGTCGAAGGGGTGCGGCCCTGGCCCGAACGGCCGCCATGGGTGTGGAGCGGGGTGGTGGGGGTCCTCAGCTGGCCGGCGGCCGCTGGCCGCTGGTGGTGGATGTGCGCTTTGGCGGGGTGGTTCGGTGGTTGATCAGACGGTCAGCGGTGGCGAGGGCGGCGAGCGAGACGATGGCGAGGATCCCCAGGTCCAGGGGTTGGCCGATCTCGGCGCGGTGCTGGAGGAGATAGAGGACGGCGCCGCCGACCGAGAAGCCGAGCAGGAAGCACACCGCTCCCAGCACAGCGCGGCTGGCTGTTCGGCGGATGCTCACGGCGCCCGCCGATGCTGCTCGACGTCGTGACCGCGCGGGTCGGCGGGCCAGGCCGGCTCGATGTCGTTCAGCCTGGTGAGACCGGCGAGGACACCGACGACGCTGGCCTGAAGCTGGCTGTCGACACCCAGCTGGGTGAGCAGCGTTTTGGTGTAGGTGCGCATTGTGCTCGGGGCGATGCCCCAGTCGGCGGTCAGCTCGGGTGTGCTCCGGCCGGCGGCCCAGCCTTGCAGGATCTGCAGCAGGCGAGGCGGGAGTTGGGGCTTGATGGTGAGGGCCGCGCTGGGGTGGACCGGGCTGGTGACGATCCGGTGAGCGGAGGCCCAGGCGGCGAGCTGCAGCACCGTGCGTGTGCGGGTCTTGGCGAGAAGCAGCTCGATGGCGCTACGCACACTGCCCGGATCCACAGCGGCCTCGTGGTCGGCGGAGATCTGGTCGTGGCTGGCGCCGGCGGCGACGAGGACGATTAGGCGGCGTTCCTGGTCGCTGAGGTCGGGCAGGGGCCCAGTGGCGGTCATGGCTCGTTCTTTCGCAGCTTCGGGCGGGGTCACAGCTGGTGGGGGATCGGCGCGTTGGGGGCGGCGAGGTGGAACAGCAGACGCGGGCCGATGCGCCTTGCCTGGTCTGTGCCGATGACGAGGACGAGATCGCCGGGGGTGGTGAGAGCGGCGATCTGCTGTTCGGCGCAGGGCTCGCCTGGGCTGGAGCGGATCCGGTGGACCGCGTCCGTTCCGAGGGCCTGGCGGGCGACCTGTTCGACGGCGTCGAGCGGGTCGTCGGCGTAGAGGGTGGTCAACGGGGTGCTGACCGGGAGCAGAACCACGTGGTCCGCGTGGCCGATCGCGGCACCCAGCTCGGCGGCGTGCGCGGCGGTGCGGGCGACACCGTCGGGCTCCAGGACCGCGATCACCGAGTCCTCGGCGAGCATCCGGGCGGCCGTGAGGTCCTCGGAGATCTCATGGGGGTGACGAGCGCGGGAGTCGACCACGGTGATCTGGCGGTGTGTGCCGACAGTGGCGAGCGAGCGCTCGACGCCGTCGAACCGGGCGAGGTCGGCGACCGCCTGCGGGTCCTCGCCAAGGACGAGAGCGGTGGCGATCGCGGCGCAGGCGGCCAGGGCGTGGTGGCGGCCGGCGATCGGCACGACGAACGGGTGCTGCTCGCCCTGGTGCTGCAGGGTGGCGTGGTAGCGATCTCCGGTCCAGCGGGGTACCAGGATCCGAACGTCGTCGTTTTGGTCGAGGCCGACGCTGACCATGCGCGGGCCGGGGCGGTCGCCCAGTCGTTCGCGGAGGATCTTCGAGCCGCGGTCCCAGGTCGGCAGGATGACGGTCGCGGCGGTGCGGGCGAGGCGCTCGGCGGCGTTCAGGCCCTCGATGTTGTCCGGGTGATGCGGGGCGTTGGCGCTGGTGGTGGTGATCAGCGCGATGGCGGGCTGCGGGTGCTTGTCCAGGTAGTTCGGGGCGGGCCGGTGCTGCCAGGCTCCGGGAGGCGCGGCCTCGTGGGTGGCGGTGTCGGGGCAGAAGTCCACGATGAGCCGGCCTTCGCCGGCGTGCCCGACGGAGCCCGTCCGGGACGCGGCGTTGAGGATCCAGCCGGTCGTGCCGTCGTCGAGCGCCGCGGCCAGGGCGGCTGCCGCGGTCGCGGTGCTGTGACTGCCGCCGACCGCCACCACCTGGTGTCCGGGGTGCGCGGCCACGGCTGCGAGTGCGAGCGCCCGCCCGAGCACCGGCAGTCGCAGCACCTGCGCGCGGTCCAGCTCGGGATGTCGGCCGACGAGAACACCCGACCACACCACCGCCGTACGGTCGGTGCGCACGTGCCCGGCCTCGAAGCCGACTTCGACCTTCACCCCGGCGGCTCTCAGTCCTGCCACCACTGGGCTGTCCTGTGAGGTGGGTGGCACGCTGCCGGTGACGTCGGCGCCGCGTCCGGCAAGCCATCGGGCCAGGCCCTCCATGCCGGGTACGGCGACGTCGACCAGGTGTGGGGCGGACAGCAGCTCGGGCACGGCCGAGGCCACCTTGGTCGTGGGGCGGGTGGGGGTGTCCATGCGGGTCTCCATCGGGGAAGCGGAAGGTGGGGGTTGGTCCGGACCGGCGGCGGGGAGGGGGATCACCCACCGCCGGCCCGGGGCTTATGCCTGGGTGAAACCGCGCTCCAACTCGGCGTCGCTGACGCGGGCGGCGTGGTGGTCCAGGTCCAGGCGGGCGACAGAGGCCAGGTGCGCGACGACTCGCTCGCCCAGCAGCTCGGCAGCGAGCGTGCTGGCCTCGAACCCGGCGAGGGCCTCGGCCAGGGAACGGGGCACGGCCTCGGCGGCGACGTCCTGGTAGGCGTCGCCGACGCTCGCGTCACGAGGCTTGAGGCCAGCCTCGATGCCGTGCCGGACTCCGGCGAGGACTGCGGTCAGCGCCAGCACCGGGTTGGCGTCGGCGCCGGGCAGGCGCACCTCCAGCCGCAGGCTGCGGCCGTGGCCGACCACCCGCACCGCGCAGGAGCGGTTGTCCCGCCCCCAGGTGAAGCGGGCGGGAGCGAACGAGTGGTCGCCGTAGCGCCGGTAGGAGTTCACGTACGGTGCCCACAGCGGGGCGGTCTCCGGCAGTACGGTCAGCAGGCCGGCCACCGCCTGCTCGCCCAGCCCTGACAGGGCCGTCCCGTCATTGGCGTCGGCGGCCAGCACCGGCCGATCGTCGAAGTCGTGCAGCGAGACGTGTAGGTGCATGCCGTTGCCGACCCCGCCCGGCAGGGCCGCCATGAACGAGGCGGTCAGGTCCTGCTCGTCCGCGACCGTCTTCGCGGCGTGCTTGAACAGCAGGTGTTGCTCGCACATGGCCGTCACCTCCCCGTAGGGGAAGGTGACCTCGATCTGGCCCGGCGCGCCCTCACCCTTGACTGCCTCGACCGGGAGGCCAGACCCGGCGAGGACCTGCCGTAGCCTCCTGCTGAACTCCCGGACCGGAAGCGGAAGGTCGAGCGAGTAGTCCCGGTTGTCCCGGACTGCAGGGCGAAGCCCCTGCCAGCCAGCCGCCGCCGCGTCCCGGGCGATGCCTTCGTAGAGGACGAACTCCGTCTCGATTCCGACGGCGGCGACCAGGCCGAGGCTGGCGAGGCGGTGCCACTGCTCGTTCAGCACGGTTGTCGGAGCGAGTGGGTGTGGGAATCCCCCGCTGATCGGATCGGCGAGGACGATCGCTGTGGAGGGCAGCCACGGCAGTACCCGGGCCTGTTGGGTGTCGGGCAGCAGCGCGATGTCACCGAAGCCGCTCTCCCACGAGAAGGCCCCGGTCCGTGGGGCGGTCATGCCCAGGTCGGTGCCGAGAACGTACCCGCACATCTCCGGGCTGATCCGGTCCGACCGAAGTCGCTCCAGCAGGACCCGCGCGTCGAACGCCTTGCCCTTGAGTCGTCCCTGCACGTCGAGGGCCGCGAGCAGCACGGTATCGATGCCGTGGGCGTCCACCAGCTGGTGCAGCGGGCCGACGGGCGCTGCGGCCCCGGCCGCAGTCCGGTCCGCGCGGAGGCGGGCGGCGCGCAAGGTGGCCCTCATACGATCTGCGCCTCGACCCGGGCCAGGTGCGCGTCCTGTACGACCGGCACGGAGAACTTCGACCCGGTCAAGCGGTACCAGGCGGCCGACAGGGCCAGGACGACAATCAGGGTGATGGGGGCGTAGTTGAACGTCTGGACGGTCAGGGGGTATCGCTGCGGCAGGCACACCAGCACCGTCACCACGACGACCCACACCACGGCGGCGATCCCGACCGGACGGCTCCATCGGCCCAGGGTCCACGGGCCGGGGACGAAGCGGTCGCCCTGACGGAGCCGCAGGAACACCGGGATGATGTACGACGGGGTCATGCCGATCACGTTCACGGCGGTCACCGCCCCATACGCGACCGGCGACCAGAGCGAGGGCACCGCAAGGAGGAATGCGACCGACACGGCCAGCCAGACCGCCGGCACCGGAACACCGTTGGGGGACACCCGGCGCCACGTCGCAGACCCGGGCAGCGCGCCGTCCCGGGAGAAGGCGTAGATCATCCGGCTCGCGGCTGTCGTCTCGGCCGAGCCACAGAACAGCTGGGCGCCGATAACGATCAGCAACAGTGCCTTCGCGCCGGTTGTCCCGAGCGTGTCGAGGAAGATCTGCGCCGGGGGCACCGCCGCCACGGCGGTCCCGGCATAGTCCTGCACCGCGAACAGCAGGCCCGCCAGCAGCACGAACCCGGCCAGCAAGGAGACCCAGATCGACCGGACGATGCCGCGCGGCGCCGCCATCCGCGCGTCCGTCGTCTCCTCCGACAGGTGGGCGCTCGCGTCGTAGCCGCAGAAGGTGTAGCCGGCCAGCAGCAGCCCGACCGCCGAGACATAGACCGGGTTCGACCAGCCGGTCTCGTTCACGAAGTGCCCGAACACGAAGCTCGCGTCCTGATGGTGGGAGGGGACGACCGCGAGCACGCCGACGATCACCGCGACGCCTGTCAGGTGCCACCACACCGAGATGCTGTTGAGCAGGCTCACCACCCGGACACCGACGACGTTGAGCAGGGCGTGGAGCAGCAGGACCGCGGCAAAGACGGTCAGGATCACGCCCGGTGTCGGCATGACGCCCCACTGGAGCCCGGCGAAGGCTGTGATGAAGCTGGCGGCGCCGTAGTCGATGCCAGCGATCCCGCCCAACAGCCCCAAGAGGTTGAGCCAGCCGGTCACCCATCCCCAGCGCGGTCCGCCGAGGCGCTGGGACATGAAGTAGAGGCCGCCGGAGGTGGGGTAGGCGCTGGTGACCTCGGCCAGGGAGAGGCCGACGAGCAGCACGGCCAGGCCGACGCCGAGCCAGCCCCACATCATCACGGCCGGGCCGCCGGTCACCAGCCCGAACCCGAACAGCGTCATGCACCCGCTGAGCACCGAGATGACCGAGAAGGAGACGGCGAAGTTCCCGAACGAGCCCATCCTGCGGGTCAGTTCGGGTTCGTAGCCCAGTGACCGCAGATGCTCGTCGTCCCCGCGGGCGGGGGCGGAACGGTGATACCGAGACATGCAGAGACCTCCGTAGGGGGAGACGGCGTTGGAGAACCCGAGCCGATGGCCGGGCGGGAGGCGGTCAGCGAGCAGCGGCGAACGACTGGGCCACGGCCTGGCGGATCAGCTCGTCCGGCCGGCCCGACAGGCTCGCCCACGGCTGCGAGGAGACGAACGGGTTCAGCGCCGCGAACACCTCGGCGGCCTGCCGCGGCTGCCGAGTCGCCCAGAGCGCATGGGCGAGGTGGCTCTCGTCCACCACCGGCCACCGGCCGACACCGCTGTGCCCCGCCCGCCAGTGCTCGTAGGCCCGCCGCACCGTCGACCGGATGCCGTCGTTGTGCGTCCACTGAAGCGCGGCCTCCTCCTTGCGCTCAGCGCGGCGGTAGCGCTCGACGTGCAGGTACAGAGGGAGGGCGTGGAGCGGCGAGCCTTCCGGGGCGGCGGGCAGATAGGTCGCCAGGAACTCGGCCGCGGTGCCGCTCCCGCCCCAGGCCAGCCACACCCGGAGCATGCGGTGGAACGCCTCCCTGCTCCACGGGTCCGCCCGGCGGGCCTGGCCGAGAAGACCCCATGGCCCGGCAGGGAGCATCCGATCGGGTGCCCCGACCCGATGCTCTGGACGTGCCTGAGCGGAATCCAGTTGGGCGAGCGCGAGCAGCCCGATCCACGGAACGGGGTCGCCGGCGAGCGTGGAGGCCGCCTGCCAGCACCACCCCCGGGCCGCGCCTTCGCGGGAGGCCGCTTCCTGCGGGTCGGTCTTCTGCTGCCCGGCCATGAGAGCCAGCTCGACGGCGGCCCTGGTCTGCAACGTGACCAGGCCGAAGCCGTTCGGCTCCTCGGCGCCCCAATGCTGAAGGACATCCGTCCGGGCCGAGACCGCGCCGAGCGCTTGGGTACGGGAGGCCCACAAGCCCGGGTCGCCCCACGTCCGTGCGAGGAGCGCACGGGTCGACCACCAGCGGCCGTGCTGTAGATCCTCCAGTGCAGCCCGGAGCTCACCGTCGTGGCCGGCAGGGTGTTGCACCAGCTGAGCCGTGTCAACGGTAGACGCTGATGGCATGACCCATTTCCCCCTCGTGATCCGTCTGTGCCGCTCTCCCCAGCTAGGTGAAGGGCCGAGGACGCCGGGCAGGCAGCCGGCGGACAGCCGGGTTCACCCGGCCAGGTCGAGGAAGGCAGAAGAGAAGTGGCCGGATCACGTTGCGCCATGTGATCCAGCGATCGGCCACCTACTGTCCTGGCTCACGCGGAACACCGCTACAACCGCCACATGTCATCTTGTGGCTGGGGCTGACGGCTGCCGATCATCGAGGTGTCATCTCGTCAGTTTCTGCAGCGTGAAAGCCATATACGGGGTATTCCTAGATGCGGGCTCTCCCCGCACGCGCGGCGGCTGAGGCTCTGGTCGACACCAAGGGGCGGAGGCGTGCGACATGTCGAAGAAGACGCTGCTGCGGGTCCTGATCGATAAAAGGGGATGGGAATTCCCCGACTTCGACAGGGAGTTCAAGGACGCCGGCAACGAGCTGGCGAAGAAGCACAAGGACTCGCGGTTTAGCGGCCTGACCATGTCGGAGGCCACGTATCGGCGTTGGGTCGCAGGGACGGTGTCCCGCCCGACCGGCAAGTCCGTACAAGTGCTCCAGCACATGTTCGGCCGGTCCGCCGACGAACTCTTGGGACCGGCAAGCGAGGGAGACCCCGAAGCACTATCCCGGCAAGAACTTGAAAGAGAGCTCGCGATGACCGCACGCGACGCATCCGACCACGCTGCCTCCGTGGCGTCCGCCTTCGTCTCCGACCTGTCCATCGACCAGGTGGGAGAGGACCTCCTTCGACTGGCCCGGACCTACAACAACCGCCCTCCGTTCGACGTCTTCCGCGAGGCCCGCCAGCTTCGGGCCGACGCCGAAGCTCTCTCGGACCGGACCCACATACCCAGCCAGAAGCAGCAGCTGCTGATCGCAATCGGCCAAGCGACGGCACTGCTGAGCATGACCGCCTTCGACCTCGGCTCCCTCGGGGACGCCACACGGCTCGCCCGCACCGCCGCGATGTACGGTGAAGCTACCCGTTTCACGCCGCTCTCCGCCTTCGCGGTCGGCACGCTCGGGATTCTCGCCTACTGGGAGGGCCGACCAGCCGAGGCGATCCGCCTCGTGCGGCAGGCGCAGTCGTTCGCCGGTGTCGGAACGGCCGGCAGGACGCGCATCGCCGCCATCGAGGCCAGGGCCTACGGGCATCTAGGGGACCGGCAGCGAGCGGCAGCGGCGGTCAACCGCATCGCAGGTGATGCCGCAGTCGAGCACGACGATCTCCATGACGGGGTTGCCGGGGAATTCCTGCACGGGCCCGAGCGCATCGCCCGCTCTCACGGCACCACCTTCCTGCTCCTGCACGACAGTGCCGGGGCGCAGGAGCACGCGAGGCGCGTACTGGAGCTGCAGAACAGCCTTCCCACAGATCAGAGGCTGCCCCGAATCGAAGCAGAAGCGCGAGCGGACCTCGCGTCAGCGCTGATCCTCGGCGGTGAACTGGACGAGGCCGTCGAGGTCCTGACGCCGATCGCCGCGCTCGCCCCCGACAGGCGACCGGCCGGCCTGGTCGAGCGCGTGATAAACGTCCGCAGACTGCTCACCACGGAGTCCGTCCGGACGTCACCCGCCGCCGTCGCGCTGAGCGACTCTCTGGAGGAGTACACGAGGGTCTCGGCTCCCAGGCAACTCGGTTCCGGTGTAGCACGGCTCGGCATCGGCGAGTAGCAGTCCCTGACCGGTGGGGCGGGGTGGTCCAGGCGGATGCCGGTCACGCCGCCCCAGCCGTCTCAGCCGAGCGAGCGGGCCGCCGCGAGGATCTCCTGCTCCCGGGCCGCGTTGATGCCGTGGGCAGACGCCCTCGGGTGGGGGACAGGTGAGTTGCCTGCTTGCAGCCAGTCCCAGGTGTCCCGGACCGTGTCCTCCAAGGGGCGGCAGGTGAAGCCAGCGGCGTAGGCCGAGGAGGAGTCCACCAGCCAGACCCCCTCGTCCGTCCGCCAGAGCGGCAACTCCGTCCACTGGCGGACCCCGTGGTCCAGCAGCACTCCGTCAGTCACCCAGCAAAGCTCACCCGGTCCGCCCGTCACGGCCAGGCACGCCTCCAGGAAGCTCCCCATCGTGTCCCGGCCGATCGGCGCCGCCACGTTGTGGACGCCTCCGCCAGGATGGTCGGCGACATCGACGGCGAAGCGAGCGACGTCTCTCACGTCCACCGGCTGGATCCCCTTGCCGGGACTTCCGGGAGCCAGGATCTCGCCGCCGCGGGCCGCTCGCCGAAGCCACCACGGAAGCCTGCCGACGTACTCGTGTGGGCCCAAGATCACGCCGGGGCGGAGTAGCCAGCACCGATCTGCTCCGAACGTCTCGACCACCGCCCGCTCACCGCCAGCCTTCTGCCGACCGTAGTGCAGATTCGGCCCCAACCAGCCCGGAGGATTCATCCCGTAGTCGCTCCCGGCATCGGCAGGTCCGTCCAGCAGCGGGTCGCCCACCTTGAGGGGGTGATCCGGCCACCCGGCGTACACCGACACGGTCGAGACGTAGACGTAGCGGTCCGTTGCGCCTTCCAAGGCCCTCGCACCGGCCAGCACAACCTTCGGCGGCTGTTCGGCGGCCGAAGTGTCGATCACGGCGTCCCACGGGCCCGCTTCTGCCAGCCGGGACAGGTCGTCCGCCGATGTACGGTCACCGATCACCCGCTGGACGCCCGGAAAGAACGCCCCGGACCTGCCCCGATTGAACGTCGTGACGGCCCAACCCCGGGCCAGCGCTTCCTCAACGACGGCCTTACCCAGAAACCAACCGCCGCCGATCACCAAGACTCTCATGCCAGGCATCCTGCCCAGAGTTGGCACCCGCTCGCCACCCCGTAGCGCACGGTCAAACCCGAACCCCCAGGCCGCAGCCGTGACCGCGACAAAGATGACACCTCGATGACACGTCGGCGAAGAGAGGCCGCCGAAGTGACAGGTCGAAGGCATGGCCCTGTCAATGCCTCCCGGACAGACTGGGTTGCTCGGCCGCACCGCTGATCCGGATCGATCAACCGGTGGCTGCCGGGAATTCCCGTCGGCACGAGCGTCTGTCTCGGCCACCCGCGGGACTCACCACGATTCCCGCCGAACAAGCCAGCGGGAGAATCCAAGAGGAGTACCTGATGGAAAGCATGACGCCCGCTGTTCAGGACAACGAGGGGGGCGGCCTCCTGGTCGCCGTCCGCAACATCCGGGCCGCACGGTCCCGCGCGGACCTGCCGTCCGACAACACGGGCGGTAAGTCCGACCAGAACGACACCTGATCCAGATGCCCACGATGCACGATGCCGCTTCGTGGGCGGTGCGCCTGGGTGGGGACCAGTTCCTCACCCGGGTGTTCCACCGCTCCTACGCCATCTTCCCGGCAGACGGGACCGACACAGGCTCCCTCCTCCCCTGGGACGATCTGAACTCCATCGTCGCGACGCACCGCATGGAGCCGCCGAGGCTGCGGCTGTCGCAGGACGGGGAGACCACCCCCCTCGGCCGGTACTCGGCCCCGATCACCAACCGGCGCGGAGTGACCTGGAACCGGGTTCACCCTGCCGAACTCCATGCCAGGCTCGCCGAAGGCGCGTCCTTAGTCGTGGACGCGATCGACGAGATCCACCCGCCGATCCGTGCCGCCGCCGAGGCCTTGGAACGCTTCTTCGGCACGCCCGTGCAGACGAACGCCTACGCCTCGTGGACCGAGCGGGAAGGCTTCGGTCGGCACTGGGACGACCATGACGTTGTCGTTGTCCAGCAGCACGGCGCGAAGCGCTGGCGGCTATGGGAGCCGACCCGGACTGCGCCCACCTTCCGCGACGTGGAGTCTCCGGAGGAACCCGACGGCGAACCGGTCGCTGACATCGTCCTTACCCCGGGTGACGTCCTCTACCTGCCGCGCGGATGGTGGCACGCCGTCACCGCCGACCAGGGCACCGAATCCTTGCACCTCACATTCGGCCTCGTCACCCACACCGGAGCCAGCCTCATCAACTGGCTGGCCGACCAGATGCATACGGACGCCGTCATGCGGCTGGACATCCCCCGCCACGCGGAATCTCCGGCGAAATCCACGTACCTGGAAGCCTTGCGAACTGCGATGATCGCCGCCCTGTCCGACCCCGAGTTGATCGACCGGTGGGCGGACTCTGTCGACACCACCCACTTCGGCCGCCCGGCCCCGTCCCTGCCGTACGTGGCGGAGCTCCCGCCTCGTCGGAAGATCGCCGTACGGCTCACGGCGGCCCGAGCCAAGCTCACGACCAACATCACCGCGGGAACCGTCACCTTGGCGGCGGCCGGCACCGAGTGGGAGTTCGCGCAGCAGGCGGCCCCCGCGCTCCGCGCCTTGGTCGCGGGCGAGCCCGTGACTATCGGGGACCTCGCCGATGCCGCCGACCTGGAAGTCAAGGACGTGGCAGGCGTCCTGGCGGTCCTCATCAAGGGCCAGGTTGCCTGCGTCGTCAAGGCAGCACTGTGAACGCCGCTCTCGGCCTGGGGACCTACCGGGTGCGCGCTGTCAGCGAGGCGGCGCGCACCGCCCTTTTGGCCGGAACGCCCTGGATCGACACGGCTCCCAACTACGCGCACGGCCGCGCCCACCGCGAGCTCGCTGCCGTTCTTCCGGAGTACCCGGGTGTTCGGGTGGCGACGAAGACCGGCTTTGATCCGCAGGGACGCCACAGCATCGCCCCGGAGTTCGTCCGCTCCCAGACCGAGCAGACCCTCGCCGACCTCGGCCAGGCGGACTTGGTGTTCGTCCACAACCCCGAGCGGTCCAGCTACGACCGCGGGCAGCTGCACCGGAACGTACTCGGCGCGTTCGCTGTGCTCGAGGAGTTCGCGCACGCCGGGCGCATCGGCGGCTACGGCGTCGCCACTTGGTCCGGCTTCACGTCCCGGGCGTTCACCGTCGCCGAGCTGGTCGCCCTGGCCCGCGCCGCCGCCGGGTCGCAGAGCCACCGCCTCACCGGGGTGCAGATGCCGGTGAGCCTGGTAATGGCCGAGTCCCTCACCCAGGCTCTCGACGGGGACGGACCACTTGTCCACGCACGCGAAGCCGGGATCACCACCTTCGCCTCCGCACCCCTGCACGGTGGCGAACTCCCCGCGCTGATGACACCCGAACTGGTGAATCTCATTCAGCCGGGATCGAACCCGTACGCCGCCGCGTTCCACCTGGTCGGGGCCTGCCCGGCTCTCGACGTCGTCCTCACCTCGACCAGCAGCCGCGCGCACTGGGACGATGCCACGACGGCCCTCGCCCGCCCGATCCCGGAAGACCGACTCAGGAAGGTGCTAGATGTCCTTTCAGCCGGATGACGCCGCCCGCCACCGCCTGGACGGCGCGCACGCCAAGGCCGCAGCTTTTCTCGGCCTCGCCTGCACTGGGCCGTCTGTCTTCGGCACCTCCGGGTCGACGGTCGGCCGCCGCGCAGGGGACCTCTGGCTGCGTGTCTCCAGCGGCCGGCGCCGATTCGCCCCTCGGCCCACCGGCCAAGGGCCTCTCGGAGCCGAGCAGTTCATCCCGGAGTCCGTCCCGCGCCCGCGGCTGCACGACACCCTGGACTGGACGGAGGCCGCCTGGGCCTACCAGGCAGATGTCTTCGACCTGGTCGGCTCCGCGGTGTCCTCGACACCGCACCTCCGCCAGGACCCGGGCCTGGAGGACAGCTGGTGGAGCGGTCTGAAGACCGCGCTGGCCGGCATCGCCATGGCCCCCGGGACAAAGATCCTCTTGCGGCCCGAATGGGTCGAGGAGGTCTTCCCGAAGTACCTCGGCATCCCGGCCCCCGCTACGGTCGAGCGGACCACCGGCCACGGCGATCTCCAGTGGGCCAACCTGACCGCCAAACCGCTCATGATTCTGGACTGGGAGCGCTGGGGACTCGTCCCCGTCGGCTACGACCCCGCGGTCCTGTGGGTCAGCAGCCTTCTCGTGCCCGCAGTCGCAGACCACGTCCGCGCGGAGTTCTCCGCCGTCCTCGACACCCCGGCCGGACGTGTCGGCCGACTGATCGCCCTCGCGGAGATGCTCCAAGCCGTCGACCGCGGATACTACCCGGAACTGGCGCCACTCCTCGCAGACGCCGCATACAGACTCACCGGCGTTCGCCCCGCGTGCTGACCACGGGCGGGCCCGACAACAACGCTGTTACGGCCCCCAGCATGGCGCTCTCAGCAACCAGTGGACGGGATGTGGACCTTCGTGTCGACCCGGTCGAGGGGCTGCTCAGCCGCGTCGAGCAGGGATCGGGAGTCGAGTTCGACAGGAGAACGGTCGTGCGGAAGCGATCCGGCCGTAGCCGTTCTTGCGCATCTCGGGGATCGCGGCGGCGCTGAGCCGCGAGGCGCCGAGGAGGTTGGTGTCGAGGGTGGCGCGGACCCTCTCGAAGTCGGTGCTGCGGCCGGCTGTCGGCGGTCGATGGCGACGGCAGCGTTGTCGATGAGGACGTCAAGGCGGCCCAGCGGTGCCGCCACGTCGGCGACGGCGAGGGCTACGCTCGCGGGGTCGGTGACGTCCAGGACGTGGGAGTGGACGACCAGCCCCCTACGGCTGAGGGCGGCCTGGGTGTCGCGGCCGGCCAGGGCGTCGCGTACCCCCATGCCGACCTGCATCCCCTGTTCGGCGAGGCGGGTGGCGATGGCGAGGCCGAGGCCGCGGTTGCCGCCGGAGACGAGTGCGACACGGTGTTCCGAGAATGTCATGCGGCCAGTGTCGCGAAGCGGGTGGGTCAGCGGCGGCGGAGCTTGCCCGCCGTGAGGCCGTCGACAAAGTCGTCATATTCACCCTCAGTGAAGAGAAGCGGGTGCTGGTCGGGATTCAGGGAATCCCGCATCCCGACCAGTCCACGGGCCAGGAAGGCGATCTCGACGCAGTTGGTGCCGCCGCTGCTGGCCGTTTGCCATTCCGCTTGGTCGTATTGCGCTTGGACCCACGTCGGATCCAGTGAGTTCTTCTCGTCGGCGGTGACGATGCCCTTCGGGCCCCAGTAGGCGGTGCTGGCCTGCTGGACGGGTGGGGCCTGCTTGAGGTTGGCGTGGGTCACGAGAGGTCCTTGGCGATTCTGGAGAGCAGTGCCAGCGAGTCCGCCGGGGACAGGGCGTCTGTCTTGAGGTGGTCGCTGGTGGTGCGGTAGGCGGTGACGGTTTCGGGGTCGTGGAGGTGGAGCGCGGCGCGCATGCCTTCGATGGTGACGGTGTCGCGGCCGGTCGGGAAGGACATCGCCATGAAGGGGCCGTCCATGCCCGCGTGCGCGCCATGAGAGAGCGGGATGACCTGGATGACGATGTTCCGGTGCGTGCGCGCCAGGTTGATGAGGTGTTCGACCTGGGCGCGGGCAGTCTGTCGGCCGCCGACTTCCTGACGCAGTTGTGCCTCGGTGAGCACAGCCCAGATCGGGAGGGCCGGCTGGCGGTCGAGAGCCTCCAGACGCATGTTGCGGCGGGTGGTGATGAAGCGTCCGATGTCCTCCTCGCTCTTCCAGGCCCGGCTCGCGATGATGACGGCGCGCTCGTAGTCGTCGCACTGCAAGAGGCCGTGGACGACAACGGGGTACCAGATGAAGAGGGCGCAGGCGAGCTCCAGGCTGGCGAGGTAGTCGCCGAGGGGATCGTCGACGACTCCGGGGTACCGCTGGTGCCAGTCGCGTTTTCGTGCGTTGCGGACCATGTCGCGCCAGGCTTCCTGAACCTCTGGGTCGTCGATCTGCAGGACCTGGAAGAAGTGCGGGAGCTGCTGGAGTTTGATGCCCTGCGTGCCGTTCTCGATCTTGGAGATGGTCGAAGCGGAGCCGTACCCGAGGGCCTCGGCGGCCTGTTCCACCGACCAACCGACGCGGAGGCGGGCCTGCCTGACCTCGCTGCCAATGCGGCGGCGGCGCGGTGTGGGTTCAACGGCCATGCTTGGACACCTCCCTCGTCGGGGAAAGGCTAGCGCTTGGGCCAGTTGATGCATATGCCTGGCTCGCGAAAGGGACACTGTTTCCCTTTCGACGGTCTTGCCCTTTGGGCTGACGTAGCGTCATTATCGTTGAGCAGTCCGGAGTTTGTCCTCATCTCCATCGCGCTGGGCGCCTCCTTCGGATCGCTGGCCTGCATGCTCTCGCGGGCCACGCTGTGCGCTCGTCGGCCCGTCCCCGTCCAGCTGCTGTGACTTGCAGGCCGGCGGGGTGCTCACTGCCAGACGCCACCTGGAACCCGGAAGGTACGTATGGACCAGCAAACCGTCTTAGCCTCGCTGAATACTGGTGCGGACAGAGAGGACGCCCTGGCCGCGCTCGCCCGAGGACCGAGGGCCATCGACTGCCCCGACCTCGGCAGCGGGCGCCTCGTCTTCACCCGCTACCGGGAGGTGCGCCACCTGCTGCGGGCGCCGGGGTTCACCTGCGCGCCCACGGCGAGGGGAATGCTCGACGAGCTTCCGCCCGAACTGCGCTCCCTCGTCGGCCCGGTCACCTCCTGGGTGCTGTACGCCGACGCCCCGCAGCATCCGCGTATCCGGACGTTGCTGTCCAAGGCCTTCGCACCGCGCCGGATAGCTGCCCTGGAGAGGCACATTGCAGATGCGGCGGACGAGTTGGTCAAGCGGTTCATCGGGTCCGGAGGCGGTGACGCAGTCAGTGGACTGGCCGAGCCGCTGCCGGTCGACACCATCAGCACGCTGCTCGGCATCCCCATCGCGGACCGCGCCACGGTCAAGGCATGGTCGGACGACGTTATCCTCCTGACCGAGCCCGCGCTCACCGGCGACCAGGAGCAGCAGCTTGCCCGTGCATGGACCCAGCTGGCGTCCTACTTCGGTGACCTTATCGAGCAGCGGAGCGCCCAGGCTGGCGACGACATCGTCTCGGCGTTCGTCGATGTCGAGGCCCAGGGCGACCGCCTTACCCGTATCGAGGCGGTGTCGAATCTCATCGCCCTGCTCGTCGGCGGTCACGAAACGACCGGCGGGCTGATCTCGGCCCTGCTACTCGCCGCCGCCGAACACCCCGAGCACTGGGACCGGGTCCTTGCCGACGACGCCTTCGCGGCCGGGTTCGTCGAGGAGGTACTGCGCCTGTATGGGCCGGCGATGATCACGGCCAGGACCGCCGCTGCGGACTGCGATGTCTTCGGCATCCCGATTAGCGCGGGGCGGCGGCTCGTCCTGTTGCAGTCCTCGGCGAACCGTGACCCCGAGATCTTCGAGGAGCCGGAGGAGTTCCGGCCCGACCGCAGTCCTAACCCGCACGTTGCCTTCGGGCACGGACCGCACGCCTGCTTCGGCGCTGCATTGGCCCGGATGGAGGCCACCGCGATGCTGCGGGCCTTCGTCCGCCGGGCGGACCAGCTGCGGATCCAGGCCGACCAGGTCGCGTGGAAGCCCTCCCAGGTAATCCGCTCGGCATCCCTCCTGCCTACGGCCGTGGTCTCCGGGAGCACGAGGTGATCCTCACCGGTCCCGCGATCAGGCAGGAGGTCGCGGCCGGCCGCATCACCTTCGCCCCACTCGCCGACCACGCCGTGAACCCGAACAGCTGCAACTATCACCTGGGCACCGAACTCAGGGTTTACAACGAGCGGACCAAGCGCTGGAGCGCAGTGGAGATGACCTCGGACGGCTATCTCCTGCGCCCACGCCGGATGTACCTGGGTCACACTGCCGAGGTCATCGGCAGCCGCGAGTTTGCGATGCGCCTGATCGGATGCAGCTCCAACGGCCGCCGCGGGCTGTTCCTACAACTGTCCGCAGACCTCGGGCACACCACCTCGCAGCACCGCTGGACGCTGGAGATCGTCGCGGCCAAGCCGACGTGGATCTTCCCCGGCATGGTCGCCGGCCAGGTGTCCTTCTGGCACAACGCCGGCCCCGTCCAACCGACTCCGGCGCTGTACGCGGGGTTCAGCCACCCCTGTGAATCGCAGATGATCGGAGCCCCCGCGTGATCCTCACCGGACCGGAGATCGCCCGCCAGGTCGAGCAGGGACGCATCACCATGGACCCCTTCGACCCGGCCCGCTGCACCACCAACTCCTACGATCTCGCCCTCGGACACCGGCTGCTGGTCTACCTCGACGATGTCCTCGACCCCCGCCTGCCGTCCGCGCACGAGACCCGCGAGATCCCCGCCACCGGCTACGTCCTCCAGGCCGGTGACTTCGTGCTCGCCGAAACCGCCGAGCGGCTCGGCAGTGACCACTACGTCCCCCTGATCCACGCCAAGTCCGGGTTCGCCCGCCTGGGTGCCTTCGCCCACGTGACCGCGGACCTGATCGACCTCGGGTTCCACGGCCGCTCCACACTCCAGCTGTACGCGACGCTGCCTGTCATGATCTTCCCGGGCATGCTCGTCGCACAGGCCACCTTCTGGGTGCCGTACGGAGAGATCGAGCTCTACACGGGCAAGTACCAGGGCGCGGACGGCCCGTTGCCCTCGCGCAGCCACCTCGACCCGTGGGCGGCGGCAGCCCGTGACTGACATCCCGGTGGGAACGTTCACCTCCCTTCAACAGGACTCGGCCTGCCTGTTCGCGACCCGCGCCCGCCTGGAAGCCGCACCGGTCTTCGACGGCACCGACGCCTTCACTGCCGGTCGGGCCGCCGCACCCGCCCTTGTCGACTTCGCCTGGCGCGCCCAAGCCGAAGAACTCGACGGTCTGGTCCTCGAACTCACCTACCGCCCGCTCGGCGCGGACCTCGACACGCTGGCTGTCACAGTCCGCCAAGTGATCTCCGGGCTCCTCGACGCCATCGGCACCGATCCCGGCACGGCCCTGCGCGATGCCGGAACCCCCGGCTGGTGGCTCACCCTCGCCGGCACCCGCTGGTTCGTCGTCGTCTTCGCCCCCTGCTACCCCTCCACCTCACCCCGCTCCACCCACGGCCTCACCTCTACCTTTCTCCTCTTGCAGCCCGTCCATTCTTTCGACCGCCACGCCAGCCCTAAAGGCAGCGTCATCGCCCCGGTCGTCCGTCAGCGGATCCGCGACGCCCACACCGTCGCCGGATGCCCCTACGACCCGGCGCTCGCCCAACAGGACATCGAAGCACTGAAGTTCATCGCACCCCTGCACCAGGACGACCCGCCCGTCACCTGGTGGCAGCCCGGCCTGCACTGCCCGGAGACTGCATGAAGACGCACCCCAGCCTCCACCAGCTCGCCGCCGACATAGCCGCCACCCACGCCACCACGGTTCCTACCGCCTGGAACGCACCCGCCGAACTCCTGTCCGCCGCACAGGCCCTGTTCACCCACCCTCCGGCCGACGGAGCCGACGAACTGCTCGCCGGAATTGCCCGCCTCCTCGGCCACGGACCTCACCCCGCCGTTACCCTCCACGCCACCCGCACTGACACCGCCATCCCCCCGCAAGCCCGGCCGACCGGGCCGACAGGCCCCCGCGAGGAGGACGTCCTCCTCCACGCCCTCATCGCCGCTGCAGCCCCCGGCAGCCTGCCCTGGCCCCACAGTCACGCAGACCCAGGCCTCCTCACTGCCGCGACCAGAGCACTCACCAGCCAGATCCCCTGCCGGACCGACGCACTTCGCGCCGCTGCCGTGCACTACCTCCTGCGGCAACTGCCCACCGCCGACGAACCCCTGCGCCGCACCCTTCTGCGCAGAACTGCCTGGCTCCTCGACCCCCGCACTGAGGACCCCACCCGGCTGCTGCTGCACCTCACCGGCGAGGACGACCCGCTCGCCCCCGTACCCGTCAGCCGGACACGAGCCGCCGAGCGGTGCAACCAAGCACTCCCCACGGCGGACTGGGCCGCCTGGCCGGCGCCGGACCATGTGCTGCGCCTGTCCGGCCGGGTGGCCACCGTCCGCGCACACCGCCACCTCACCTTCGCCGACCTTGCATGGGACGGCCGCACCGCCCAGCTCGCCTTCGACCCCGACAAGGCCAGCACGCTCCAGCCCGGCGACCTCGTCGTGGTGCGCGGAACCTGCTCGGCCAGCCGGACCGGCGAGCCCACCCTTTTCGTCCGGCAACTGGAGCGCCACGAGCCCGGCGCCCCACCACCGTCACCCCACCCCGACCTCTCGCCCGCGCTGGCCCCCCTGCGGGCCCGGTTGGCCGCGGACGGATTCCGCGAGGCGATCGGCCCCGTCCTCACCGACGCCTATTTCGGCGGAGCCGCACGGCCGTTCACCACCTGGGCCCACGCCACCGGGCGCCGCCAGTACCTGCGCGTCACCGCGGAACTCGACCTGCTCGCCGTCATCGCCGCCGGAACCAGCCGCTGCTACGAGATTGGCCCCAGCTTCCGCAACGAAGGACGCCGAGGCCAACCGGTCAGCGAGTTCGTGATGCTGGAGGCGTACGCCGCCGACCTCGACCTCGATCACGCGACCCGCTACCTCGCTGGCCTCGTCGCCGGCATTCTCCACCTCCCCGGCCCCCTGCGGCACCGCACCTTCGACGACGCCTTCCAGGACATCACCGGCATCCACCCCGTCGACGCCCCCGCCATCCGGGCACTCGCCTACCCGCAGATCCCGTACACCGCCGCCCGCACCGACGACCCCGACCTCCTCGCCCGACGTCTGTGGCGCCACAGCGTCCGGCAGAACCTGCGCGGCCTCACCGCTATCACCCACATCCCCGGACCTGGCTCCCCGCTCATCGCCGGCACCGGCCGCACCGCCGAACGCGTGTGGCTGTACGTCGACGGACTCGAACTCGCCGAGATCGCCCGCAACGAACGCGACCCCGCCCGGCTCGCCGCCGCATTCCGCGCCCAATTCACCACCGACCGCCACGCCGCCCACCGCACCTACCAGGGCGTGCTGGACGTGTTCGACAGCGGCCTGCCGCCGTGCGTCGGGCTCGGCATGTCCGTCACCCGCCTCGCCGCCCTCGCCCACGCCAGCATCCCCGGCCCCCGCCGAGCGTCAGCCGCCTGACCACCAGCATTCCCCAGACCACCGAGAGGACGACATGACCACCGCCACGGCCACCAACTGGCCCCTACGCACCGTGCCCCGCGCCGCCGCCGACGTGTGGGCCGCCAGCTACCCCGACTTCGTCGCCATGATCAACCAGACCAACGTCATGCCCGGCGCCCACGCGACCGTCAACACCTGGGCCCTGCACTCCCGCATCGACCGAGACAGCCACATCCTGGACGTCGCCTGCACCACCGGCTTCACCTCCCGGGAGCTGGCCCGCCTCACCGGCTGCACCGCCACCGGCTTCGACATCAACCAGGACTCCGTCGCCCTCGCCCGCTACAACCACCGCACCCTCGACCCCGCCCTGCGCCTCACTTACCGCCAGGCCGACGGCACCACCTTCCAGCCCGACCGCACCTTCACCCACATCGCCGTCGGCGCCGCCCTCGGCTTCTTCCCCGACCCACCAGCCATGGCGAAGCGCCTACTCGGCTTCCTCGACCACGGCGGATACCTCCTCGCCGCGCCCTTCTGGGCCCCCGACCCCCTGCCCGAGCACGTCGCCGCCGTTCGCCGCGACGTCTTCGGCATCACCAGCCCCATGGAGACGCGCGAGCAGGCCCTCGCCCTGTTCGCCGGGCTCGACGTCCTCTACCAGGCCGACCACCAGCTCACCGTCGAACCCGACGACGCCATGGAGCACTACTGCGCTTCCACCATCGACCGCACGTGCGCCCAGGCCGGCATCCGCGACCCCGCCGTCCGCAACGCCATGACCGACCGCCTGCGCCAGGTGAAGCAGGCCACCAACACATTGCGCCGCCACCAGCGGTACACGGTCCTGGTCCTGCGCTACGACTCCCGCACCTACCCCGCCCGCTATGTCGAGCAGTTCTGACCCCGCCCGCCCACAGAAAGGGGACATCGCGTGATCGTCTTCGTGAATGGGGCCTTCGGCGTCGGCAAGTCCACAACTGTCGGAGCCCTCGCCGCCCGACTGCCCCACGCCCTGGTCCTCGACCCCGAGAAGGTCGGACACATGCTCTGGGCCCAGCTCCCCCTGGACCTGCGAACCGAGGAGTTCGAGCTGGAGCCCGTCTGGCCGGTGCTGACCCACTGCCTGCTCGACCAAGCCGCTCGCTCCTACGATCGGCCGATCCTCGTGCCCATGACCATCGCCCGGCCCACTGTCTTCGCCCAGATCGTCCAGCCCCTACGCGACCAAGGCCACGAGGTGCGGCACTTCACGCTCCTCGCCGTACCTGCGACCATCCGGGGCCGCCTGCGCGAGCGCGGCGAAGGCCCCGACAAGTGGGGGCCTCTCAGCTGGGAGGGAAACCAGGTCGAACGCTGCCTCGAAAGCCTGCGCAGCCCACTGTTCGCCACTCATCTCGACACCGAACACCGCCCGGCCGATCAGGTCGCCGACGAGATCCTCGACCGCACCGGCCTGCAACCGCAGGCCGCACACTGAACAACGTGGCGGGGCGGAGCCGACCACGGCTCCGCCCCGCCGACACCCCTTACGCCACGGTCAGCAGCGACCTGATCCGGTCAGCCCCGAGCGCCAGCAGCAGCGTGGGAAGCCGCGGACCCGTGTCCCGGTCGACCAGGAGCTCGTACAGCAGCACGAACAGCTCCCGCTGCGACGCCTTCAGCTCCGGCGATGCCGGAGCGTCCAACGGCAGGCCAGCCTGAAGCTTCGGGACGCCGTACACCAGTCCCGTCAGCCCTGGCAGCGACCAGTGCTCGTCCAGGCCGTCAAGCAGCAGCTTGATTGCCTCCCGCTGTGACGGCGACAGCTGCTCCAGCCGTTCGTGGTCTGCCTCGTTACGAACCTGGGTGCGCTCCTCGGCCGAGACGTAGCCGTTCACCCAGGCCTGCGCCCGGTCTAGACGTGGCCGGGCATCGTCCAGCGAGGCCAATGGCTCGTCCCCGGCGAAGTCGCGCAGAATCCGCAGGGTTTGCTCTGGGTTCCCGGCGCTGATGTCAGCCACCGAAGCGAGCGTGCGGAACGGTAGCGCCCGCGGTGTGGACGGCAGCTGTCCGGCCGCTGTAGCAACGGAGCGCTCGCGTACGGCGACATCGAGCTCCGTGGCCGTGCCGGACTCCACCTTCCGCGCCAGCGCGTCCCACTCGTCGTAGAGCCGCAGGATCTCCTGGTCGAACGCCACCGTGATCGACTGCCGGGGCTGACGCCGCCCGTACAGCCACCGCATCACCGGCGCTTCCAGGATTCCCAGGGCGTCGGTCGGCGTGGGTGCCCCGCCAGCCGAACCGGACATCTTCGACATCCCGCTGATGCCGACGAACGAGTACCCGAGGTACGACGGCGGGTGGCCGCTGAAAACCTCGCGCACAAGCTGGGATCCGACGGTAAACGAGCTACCCGGGGAGGAGTGGTCAACGCCGCCGGCCTCGAAGGTCACGCCCTCGAACGCCCAGCGCATCGGCCAGTCGACCTTCCACACCAGCTTCCCGCCGTCCGCCTCCGCGAGGGCGAAGCCGTCCTGGTGACCGCACTCGCAGCGGTAGCGGATCGCCGTGCTGGCCTCGTCGAAGGACTCGACCGTGGTCGTGTCACGGCCGCAAACCGCGCAGTACGGCCGGTAGGGGTAGTAGCCGCCGCCGGCAGCCGCAACCTCGTCGGCCTCCTCCGCCTCATCCGGGGCGGTCTGCGTTGCCTTCTTCGTGCGGTATCGCCCGAGGACGGCGTCGATCTGTGCGCGGTGCCGCATCGCGTGCAGGATCTGCTCGCGGTACGCCCCGGAGGTGTACATCTGGGTCTGGCTGATCTCCTCCACTTCGACGCCCAGCTCCGCCAAGGCGGCGCGGAACGGGATCTTGAAGTGCTCCGCCCAGCTCTTGTGCTCGCCGCACGGGTCCGGGACCGAGGTGAGCGGCCGGCCGATGTGCTCGGCGAACGAGGCGGGCAGGCCAGCCGGTACCTTTCGCAGCCGGTCGTAGTCGTCCCACGACAGGATGTGTCGGCACTCCAGCCCGCGACGGCGCAGCTCGTCCGCGACGAAGTGCGGGACCATGATCTCCCGGAGGTTGCCCAGGTGGATCGGCCCGGACGGGCTGATACCCGATGCGCACACCAGCGGAGTCCCGTCACCACGGCGTTTGCCCTCGGCGATGACCTGGTCTGCCGCTGCGACCACCCAATCGCCCTGCTTCACGCCCATGTGCAAGATCCTCCAACTGATGGGTTTTCAGAGACTCCAAGGATATGGCCTGGCCTATCTGGCCTAAGCCAGATAGGCCACGCGTCAGCCACCGAATCTGTGGGCGTTCCCTAATGAGCCCAGCAGGGTGGATCACTCACACCACAGGAAGGCCGCGCTCGACGTCGCTGCCGTGGAAGGTTGCGTGGCTGGCCAGAGACACGGACTACGTGGCCAACCACTTAGCCGCCCTCCCGGGCACCGAAGTTGGGAGGCAGCCTTGGAGCGTGGACGGGCAGTGCCACGGCCCCTGCCCGCGGGGCACCGAACCGTGGTTGCCGGGCTGGCTGGCGCCCGGCACAGCATTCGACCCGGAGCCAGCGTCCATCGCTCCCCGAGAGTGGACGCGTGCTGACGGCGTGTCCACCTTGGAGGCCGCCCTTCGAGACCAGACACCAGGTGATCACCCGGGCGCTCCAGCTGTCCGCCCAGCCTTGGGGGTAAGGGGGTAGGAAGAACAAAGGAAGGATAAGGAAGGAAGGGGTTCCCCTCGGGAAACCCGTTGGGTTCCCCGGGGGGAACCTGCTGCCCTCCCGGCGGGACGCAAGCACGCCCACCTCCTACCGTCACCTCTAGTCGGTCCTATGTCAGGGGCCCTGAAGGAGGACACCCCATGACGGAGCTGATCGTCACGGAGGAGGACGTCGCCCGGCGTCTCGGCTACCCGGTGCCCGTAGCCGACGAGGTACGCCAGCGCATCGAGACCGCGATCGTGGACGCTCAGGACGCCCTCGTGGCTCATCTCGGGAGGCCGCTGCTCCCGGCGGAGTACACCGAGAACGGCGTTCACGCCAGCCCGGACGGCTTGGTCCTGCGCCACACCCCCGTGGTCACGGTCCTATCAGCGACCTCGGAGCCCAACTCTCCGCCCGGCGCCTTCGGCTTCGGCGCGCCCACCTACACCGTGCGGTACACAGCGGGCATCGATGCCCGCTCCAATCCGGAGACCGCCCCGCTGCGCCTGTGGCTGCGTGCCACCGCCTGCCAGCATCCGCTGCTGGCCGACGCACCCGCCCGACAGCGCCGCGTCTCCTCCGCCTCCGTCGAGGGTCAGTCCGTCACCTACGACACCGCCGTCGAACCGCCTGCGCTGCTCGCGCCCCCAGACCTGGCCACGACGGACCGATGGCGCCTGCGCGGCCGCCGGGTCTACCAGGCCCCAGTACGGCCCACCCCGCCCGGGCTCACGATCCGAGGCATCCCCGGCACGGGCGGCCTGTGATGGCCGTCCTGCTCGCCGACCGGCAGCTCGGCGTGCGCACCCGCGGCATGCCCCTACTCGACGCCTACGGAGACGAGACGACAGGGCCGCCCGGTGAACTGCGCGGCCCGTGGCCCGGCCGCGCTCAACCTCACACGGATGGCACCTGGCTTCTTGCCGTGGACCCGCGGGCGGGACGCCTGCTCGTCGGAGACATCGTGGCGGAGCCGGCCACCGGCGACGAGTGGACCGTGCTGACAGCCGACGAGCTGCGAAACGCGGTAGACCCAGCCCTCACCTACATGCGTGTGACGGCCCGGCCGCGGGCCGCAGGCGGCACCCGACCGGAAGGACACCCCTGATGGCACAGCTCGAACTGCCGCCCGACATCGCGGACCGGCTGGCCCCACTGCTGGCCCGGCGCGCAGAGCGCCTGGCGGAAGAGGTGGCCGTCGAAGCCCGGCGGCTGGCGCCCGGCGCGAAGACCTGGCACACACGTGAAGACGGGCAGGCACGCCCCAGTCACCGGGACGCTGACGGGCAGACCCGGCCTGCTCCGGTGCCGTTCAACGTGGGTGGTGCTCTGCTTGCTGGCCCTCGCGACCCGAGCGGGCCGATCGAGGAGACTGCCGGCTGCCGGTGCACAGTCACCGAGGACCCTGAGGCCGTTGCTGCGTCCATCACTGCGGGCAAGGCCGCCATTCGCGGCTCGCGTGCGGAGGTCCAGGTCGTTTGCGACTTCCCGGGCGCCGCCGATGCCGAGTTCGCGCAGGGGGAGGGCACGCACTTCATGAGCAGGGCCGCCGCGCAGGTCGCCACCCGCCACCGCTGACAGCACCCGCAAGGCCCGACGGCCGTGCCTCATCCGGCACGGCGGGACGGTAGCCGTCTCGGCTTGCTTTCCTTCGGCGGGTCATCCCATTCCGTCCTGAAGGAGCCCCCCATGGCCAGCAACGTCCGGATCACTCTCGCCCACCACCTGACCCGCGACGGCGCGGACCTGGCTCCCGGCGACGAGATCGAGGTGCCGCACCACGAGGCCAGGCAGCTCATCGCCTCGGGTTACGTGGCCGGCGCCGACCCGTCCGACCCGGAGGCCGTAGCGAAGGCCCTGGCGCCCGAGCCGTCCCGCAAGCAGCTCGCCGCCAAGCCCCCGGCGGACAAGGCCGAGGCCAAGCCGAGTGCGTGATCTCGCCTCCCTCGACGCCGAACTCCTCGTGGTGGACTGGCTGTCCAACCATGAGGAGCTGACGGGCGTGCTGGGCGGCAAGGGCCGGGTCGGGGCGCGCAATGCACCGCCCTACCCGCGTATCCGGATCACACAGATTCCCGGCGGAGCCGCCGCCGGCTGGCGCTGGCTCGGCACGTTCCACATCCAGGTGGAGGCCTTGGGCGATGTCGACCGCTCCACGGCCCGGCCCGCGCTGCGCTTGGCGTTCACCACGGCGGTGAAGGCGCTGCACGAGCTGACCGTGCGGCCCGCGCTGCCGGGCCAGCCTGTGGTGACCGCCGTACAGGCCCTGTCCACCGGCGGGTGGTTGCCCGAGCCGACCGGGCAGGGCCGGTACCTCGGGGTGGTGGCGCTGACGGCCCATCCCGCCGCCGGCTGAACCACGGGATTTCGCGAGTTCTGCGACAGCCCTACGCGCGCGGGCAAGGGGCCGCCCAGTCGGGGCGGGGACGGCGCGACGCTACGGCCGGCGGGCGCCTACGGTCCGGCACACCTACCGGTCCGCCCCGAGGAGAGATCGTTCGTGCCTACGGAGAGCATGTTCGTCGCCCAGATGGCGCGGCTGTACCTGGCGGTGCCGGGTACCGTCGCGCCCGCCGATCCGATCGTGGCCATGCCGGCTGCCTGGAAGGACGTGGGCTTGTTCAAGCCCGGGTCGCTGGAGTGGAACACCGATCCGAAGTTCGAGGAGATCAAGTCTCACCAGCTGCGGTACGCGGCCCGCACCATCCAGACTGAGGACGCGGCGACGGCCAAGGTCGAGCTGCAGGAGTGGAACGCCACCAACATCGTCGCGGTGTACGGCGGCGGCGCGGTCACTAGCGTCACCGCGGGCGGGAAGACGTTCTACCGGTACACGCCGCCCGCCGTGGGCGGCCGTAACCAGTTCGCCGCGGTGATCGAGCTGATCGACGGGGCCAAGCACTACCGGCGGATCGTGCCACTGTGCGAGCAGGTGGCCTCGGTCAACCAGAAGTTCCCCAACGACGCGGAGTCCACGCTGCCGCTGGAGCTCAAGGTCATCGGCGGCGCCGTCGGCGACCCCTGGTACGACCTTACCGACGATCCCGGCTTCGCCCCGGCAGCCTGACCAGCCTTCCTGTCAACGAAGTTGGCGTTCTTGTCGCTGTGCCCACAAGCCACCCGTGCGCCTACTGTGGTGTGTGTCAGCCCGACCGCCCCTACCCCCCAGGGTGGGCCTGGCTGCAATCCGCGAAGCCCCGGCCCACCCCCCCGGCCGGGGCTTCGCTGTGCCCAGCACCGGCCGCCGCCGCAGAGGCTGGCCGGACCACAACAGGCATGGGGAGGAATCATGGAACTGCCCTACCCGGAAGGGACGTTCGTCCGGCTGGACGAGGAGGCCGGGTACACCCGGTTCGGTACGCTCGTGCACCTGGCGCCGGGCTGGTACGGCATCCAGCAGCGCCTGGGCGGCCGGGTCGAGGCGATCGCGTCCGGAAGCGCACGGATCCGGCCGTGGGCCCGCAGGCGGGTGAGGGTCTTCTACACCGAGTCGTGCATGTGCGAGTGGGGCCCGCGCGGCCCCGGCTGGCGGTGGCACTCGGAGACCGACGGGTGGGCCGGGAAGGACGAGTGGCGGGAGCGGCTTTACACCACGCAGTCCGAAGCGCTGGGAGCCGCGCTGGAGTGGCTGCGCACCGAGTACGCGGCCCTGAAGCCCGCGTAGGCCGCCGTCAGCGGTCGATCTGCACCCGGGAGGGGGTCACCCCAGGCGTGGCCCCCTTCGCCGCGTTCACGGGCCGCCTCGTCCCCTGCCCGGCCAGCGTCTCGGGGCGACGCTAACCCCGGGCCGCTCCTAGCGTCTGCGGCGATCACTCGCCCGACAGACCGAGGAGCCCTGAATGCCCGGGATCGATCTGGACGCCGCGCGCAAGCGCCGTCTGGCCGCCGCCGCCGACAAGGCGCGCGCTGCGAAGGCCGAGTACACCGTCGGGGAGGAGCCGATCATCCTCGGCGGCGCCCAGGTGGCCGTCCTGCCCGCCGAACTGCCCCTGGAGGTGTGGCAGCCGCTGATCGGGGTCCCGTACCTGCCACTGCTGCTGCGCAAGCTGGTGGAGGCCGCCCAGTCGAAGGGCGAGCAGCAGGCGGAGGCCGCCGGCCTGATCGTGGATGTCCTCGGCTCCGAGCCCGGCCTTCCGTCCGACCTGATCGCCGCTGCGGGGGAGATGGGCCGGCGACTGCTCGGTGAGGACGGCTACACGCGGCTCATGGCCGAGCGGCCCAGCCACTCCGATGTGCTGGAGCTGGTGCGCTTCGCCTGGACGAAGTACATGGGCGGGGGTGCGGGCCTGGGGGAACTCATCGGGCCGTCCGAGACGCCTTCGAACGCTGGGACGACCTCGAAGCCGACCTCCAGCGCTTCTACCACCTCGACGCCCGGGGCGTCTGGCGACGGCCCGGTGACCCTGGATTCCTCGGCACCCGCCGCCTCCTGACCCTGATGCGGGGACTGCCGGCGGAGGCGCTGCTGCGCCGCGACGCCGGCGAAGTCGGTTCCGATCGCTGGGGCCTGACACAGGAACTCCTCGCGCAGGCCGTCGAGCTGATTTCGGTGATGGCGGCGGAGCGCCGTCTGCGGCAGCCGGTCGAGCTGCCCCGCCCGGCCCATCTGCGGGCCGGCCACACGCAGGGACACGACGCGGACGGGATTGCCCGTGCGGTCGCTGTCCTGCGCGGCACTACCAGGAAGGTGCCCCGCGGTGACGGATGAGATCGACTCCGGTCGCCTGGTCGTCCAGGTCGCCGCTGATTCATCCGGGTTCGCGCAGGACGCGCGGGCCCGAGTGGATGCGGCGACCCGCAACCTGCGCGCGCGGGTGCGGTTGGAGCCCGACACCGCCGGGCTGCGCCAGCGGATGCAGGCCGCCGCCCAGGCTGCCCGTGCCCGGATCAAGGTCGCGGTCGATGCCGACACCTCGGGCCTGGCCGAGAAGATCCGGGCAGCGACCGCCCGGGGCGCCCACGTGCGGGTGGGCGTCGCGTTCGACACCGGCAACCTGCGCCGCCGAGTCGAGGTGGCCGTCGAAGCCGCCACCAACACGGTCAAGGTCGGCCTCGACGTCGACACCGCTGGGCTGCGCTCCCGGGTGCGGGCAGCGCTGGCCGGCTTGTCCGTCAACGTCCGGGTCGAGGTCGACACGACTGCCGCTGCCGCGCGGGTCGCCGCGTTTCGCACGACGGCGGGCCGCCCGCTGGACATCCCGATCAACACCGGCGGAGGCGGCGCGGGCGGAGGCCTCGCCGAGGCCGCCGGGGGGCTGGGGTCCACCATTGCCGGGCTGATGCGCCTGCCCGCGATGGCGTCCGGCGCGCTCGCGCTCGGCCAGGCGCTCACCCAGGCAGCCGGTGGCCTCTTCGCCATGGGCGCGGCCGCCGCCCCTGCGGTCGGACTGCTTGGTGCGCTCCCCGGAGCGATGAGCGCCGCGGCCCAGGGAGCTGGCACCATCGTGGCCGCGTTCAGCGGCATCGGCGCCGCCGTGAAGGCTCTCGGGCAGGCGGACACCCAGGCCGCCGGAGCCTCCAGCGCCGCCGCGCAGGCACGGCAGGCCGCCGCTGACCGCGTCGCGGACGCCCAGCGCCGCCTCGGTGCGGCGCAGCGTGACGCCGACGAACAGGCCCTGAGCGGAGCCGAGCACGTTGCGCAGGCCCGCCGCCGCCTCGCGGACGTCCAGGAGCAGGCTGCTGCTGCCGTGGCCGCCGCCGACCGCCAGCTGGCGGCGGCCGAGCTGACGGTCACCCGCGCCAACCAGGCGGCGACCCGCGCGCAGGAGGCGCTGAACGACGCCCGGCGGGATGCTCAGCGTTCTCTGGAGGACCTGAACCGGGACGCCGCCCGGGGGCCGCTGGAGGAGCAGAAGGCGTTGCTCAGCCTGGAGCAGGCCCGCTCCCGGCTCAACGAGGTCAACACCTCGCCGTTCGCGTCCGAGACCCACCGGCGCGAGGCGCAGATCGCCTTCCAGGAGGCCACCAACCAGCTCGAGGACGTCCGGGTCCGCAATCAGCGGCTCGCCGAGGACGTCAAGAAGGCGAACCAGGAAGGCGTCGAGGGCAGCGATCAGGTCACCGCTGCTAAGCAGGAGCTGACCCGGGTCCAGGAGGAGGAGCAGGACGCCGTCCGGGGTGTCCAGGACGCGGAGCAGCAGGCGGCCCGCGCCCGCGTCGAGGCCGTCCGGGAAGTCCAGGACGCCCACGCCGAGCTCGACCGCATTGTTCGCGACGCGGAGCGTCAGCAGAAACGTTCCGCCGAGCAGATAGCGGACGCCCAGCGGGACGTAGCGCGGGCACTACGCGACCAAAGCCAGGCCTTGGCCTCCGGCGGCACGGCGGCCAACGCGGCCGCCGCCGCGCTCGACAAGCTGTCCCCGGCCGGGCAGCGCTTCGCCCGCTTCCTCCAGGGCACCGTCCAACCGGCCCTGCGGGGGCTGCGGGACACCGCGCAGGAAGCGCTCCTGCCGCCGCTGGAGACGGCCATCACCCGCGGCCTGCAGCTGCTGCCGATCTTCAACAGCGCGCTCGCACAGACCGGGCAGGTACTCGGGCAGGTCGCGATCCGGGGGGCGGAGATGGTCACCTCCGGGCCTTGGCGCGCGGACCTGGCGCAGATCGCCGCGACCAACACGCGGGTCATCGGCTCGCTTGCCACCGCCGGCCTGAGTGCGGCCGATGTGCTGCGCAACATCACGGTCGCGGCCGGGCCGCTGGTGGAGCGCCTGGCCGGCGCCGCCGAGCGCGGCATGGCCGCTGCCGCGGCCTTCGTGCGGGCCGGCCGGGACGGCGGCCAGCTCGGCACGTTCTTCCAGCGCGCCGGGGACACCGGCGCGCAGCTGTGGGGCATCCTGCGGGACATCGCGGTCGGTGTCTTCCACATCGGCCAGGCCGCCGCCCCCGCTGGCCAAGCCCTGCTCACCTCCCTGGCCAGCGCTGCCAGCAGCTTCCGCACACTGACCGGCGAGGGAGAGACACAGGCCAAGCTCGCCGGGTACTTCGCCAACACCGTCCCCGTCGTCCAGGAGATCGGCCGCCTGGTCGCGGCCGTCGGCGTCGCCTGGTTCAACTTCACGAACAACCCCAGCCTCGCGCCGCTGATCGCCCGGCTGCGCACCGAGTTCCTGCCCGCAGTCATGCAACTCGCCGGGGCGCTCGGCAACGGCCAGCTGTGGGGCCAACTGCTCAGCCTGATCACGTCAGTGGCGAACATCGCCGCTGAACTCGGCGGCCTCGGCAACACCCTGTCCGGATTCCTGTTCGTCATACAGGCCGTCGCGTCCGCCGTGGAGGTACTGCTGTCGATCCCCGGCATGGGCGCGTTCGTGTCCGCGCTCCTGACGATGGCCGGCGTCGCAGCCGGGATCACGGCCGTCTCGAACGCCATCGGCGCCGTCCGCATCGCGATGCTCGCCCTCTCGGCGAACCCCGTGATGCTGATCGTCGCGGCGGTCGCTGCCCTGGTGCTGGCCTTCGTAACGGCCTACCAGAAGTCCGAGTGGTTCAGGAACGTCGTCAACGGCGCCATCGGCGGCCTGGTCGACGGTATCCGCTTCGCGATCGACGGCCTGGTCGGCTTCGTGAAGTGGATCTGGCCCACCTTGTCGGGGATCTTCGCCACGCCGATCCGCTTCTGGGTGAACACCGTCTACGACGGCGGGATCCGCAAGCTGTGGAACTGGATCGCAGACAGCTTCGGCCTGGGCAAGCTGCCCAGCTTCACCGTCGGCTTCGCCCGAGGCGGAGTCGTGCCCGGCTACGCCCCAGGCCGCGACACCGTGCCCGCCATGCTCTCGCCCGGCGAAGGCGTCCTGATCCCGCAGGCCGTGCGCCAGCTCGGCGGCGAAGGCGGCATCACCGCGCTCAACGATGCCGCGCGCGCCGGACGCCTTCAGCAGGCCAGCGCCCCAACGCAGGGATTCGGCCTGGGCGGCATCGTCGACTCCGTCTCGGACCGGCTGCGCGGCTGGGCCGCCGGCGCCCTGGCCAAGGCGCTCAACCCGATCCGCAGCTGGTTCAACTGGATGCCCGACAACGCATGGGGCGACATGCTGCGCGGCATGGTCAACCGGGCCGTGGACGGAGTGCTGTCCTTCGTGCGCGGCTACGCCACCGGCGGCGTCGTACCCGGCTACGCCCCAGGTCAGGACAGCACCCTGGCCCGCCTGTCCCCTGGAGAAGGCGTCCTCACCCCGCAGGCCGTACGGGGCCTCGGCGGCAGCTCCGCCGTCGGCGCGATCAACGCCGCCCGCGGGCAGCTCGCCGACGGCGGCCAAGGCGACCGGATCGGCACCGTCATCTCGCCCGGAGCGATCGTCCAGTACATCACCAACCCGGCGCCCGAGAGCCCCGGGGAGACCATCAACAACCGGCTGCGGGCCCTCGCCTCGTTCGGCCTGTTCGACAAGGAGAGCGCCTGATGGCCCGGGAACGCTGGCTGGTGGACGGCTACGAGCTCACCGACGGGCTGGTGCGGGACGTGGAGTACCGCACCGGCCTGTCCACGACCCCCGCCGTTGTTGGCGCGAACGCCGCCGTGCCCAACCGCATCGGGGAACTGTGGAGGCCCAAGCACCACGGCCCCGGCAAGTTCACCCTCGCCCTGTGGCTCGCGCCAGCCTCCGGCGGCTGGGCCGACGTCGAGCGCGCCTGGGAGGACCTGCTCCGCGCGCTGGTGCGCCCGCACCGGCTGCTCACCTTCGAACGGCACACCGCCGCCGGACAGATCCGCCGCTGCCAGGGCGAGGTGCTGTCCTCGCTGGCACCCACCCCGCTCGGCCAAGGCGGCATGCGGGTCGGTGTGGAGGTGAACGTGCCCGCCGGCTACTGGGAGTCCGCCGACATCGCGTTCGAGGCCACCGTCCCCGGAGCGGCCCTGCCGCAGGACCTCACCCTCACGCCGTTCGCGGACGCCACCGCACCCATGGAACAGCTCGCCTACCGCATCACCGGGCCGATCACCGCGCCCACCGTCACCGACACCACCGACGGGCCCGGCCGCTACGGCGACTCCTTCACCTACACCGGGCAGATCGCCGCCGGCCAGTCCCTCACTGTGGACTCTGCCACGTGGCAGCTGACCGGCGCCGGCGGCCTCGTTCCCGACCCCGCCCGGCTTACCAACTCCGGGCCCGCGTTCCTGCGCCTCGCCCCCGGCCGGCCCGGCAGCCCGCCGAGCGTGCGCCTGTCCGGAACCAACGCCGGAGCCGGCACCCAACTGACCGTCACCGGCCGCCGCGCCTACCTGACCTGATACCGGAGCACATCGTGGCCGTCCACCTGCGTGTCTACAGCCCGAGCGGGCCCCTGCTCGGGCTGCTGCCCTACCCGAGTGCCCTCAAGGTCCAGGCCGAGCACAACGGGCCCGGCAGCCTCGCCTTCTCCTACGCCCGCAACGCCCCCGGCGCCGCGCTGCTGGCAGGCGACGACCCGCGCATCGCGCTCGTCATCAACGGCACCGAACGGCCGGAGCGCTACCTCCTGGAGGACGACGGCGACGACCCGGCAGACGGCGGAGGCGAGGCCCGGCCCATCCAGATCGGCTGCCGCGGCGCCCTCGCGCTGCTGGAACGCGCTCTGATCTACCCGGTCGGGCACACCCCGGGCGCGTCCGTCATCGGCCTCGACCCGCACTTCCCGTTCGTCAACGCCAGCCCCGGCGCGATCCTCGCCACGCTCCTGCAGCGCGCCCAGGCACGCGGCACGCTGCCCGAGGTGTCATGGGACTTCACCTCCGCGGTCGACAGCGCTGGGCGGCCCTGGCCCACCACCTACACCGCGCAGTACGACGCCGGCGGTGACCTACTCAAGACACTCTCGGCCATCACCGGCGCCGGCTGGGCCGACGTGCGCATGGAGGGCTACCAGCTGCGCGCCTATGTGCCCGACACGGTCTGCGCCACCGACCACCCCGGCATCGTGCTCTACCTCGGCCGTGACGTCCTCAAGGGCCCCCGCCAGCGCTCCCGACGCGCCGTCCGATCCCACCTGCTGGCCGCCGGCGACGGAGGCGCCCTCGCCGAGGTGGTCGACGCGACCGCTGCCGCCCGCTACGGCCGCCGAGAGGCGTTCGACGGACGCGGAGGCATCACCGACGCCGCCACCCTCGCCGAACTCGCCCGCGTCACCCTCGGCGGCCTCACCACGGCCGCCGAGGGCTTCACCATCGAACTCGACCCGGCCGCCACCCAGCACGACCCCGGCATCGACTACCAGCCCGGCGACTACATCCGGTACGACCAGCGGCGCACCGACCCGGCCACACTGGAGCCCCTGCGGGTGCGCACCATCGCCACCACCTACGACGAGGGCGGCCTGCCGACCAGCTCCCTGGAGCTGAACGACGTCTTCGTGGAGCAGCGCATCCGCATCCAGCGGCGCCTGGACGCCCTCACCAACGGTGCCGCGTCCGCTTCCCGCACGCCCCTGCCGCCACTCGGCGACCGCAACGACATCGTTGCCCCTAAGCCGCCGGCCGCCGTGCTGGTCGGCTCCTGGGCCTACCTGGACGCGGAAGGCCAGCAGCAGGCCGCCCTGGCCGTGTCCTGGCCGAAGGTCACCGAGAACGCCGACGGCACCGCCTACGACGACGCCGGGAACTACTACGTCTCCTACCTGCTGCCAGGCCTGCCGATCGGCGGCCGCGTTCCTGAGTGGTCCCCGGAGCAGGCCGTCAACGGCACCGTCGCGCACTACGACCAGCTGCCCGCAGACCAGCGCGTCCGGGCCCGGGTGCGCACCGTGGACGCCTCCGGTAACTCCTCCGGCTGGCAGGAGTCCGAGGAGATCATCCTCGCCACTGACACCACGCCTCCGCCGGTGCCGTCCAAGCCCATCCTGGCCCGGCTGATCGGCGGCATCCGCGCCACCTGGGACGGCCTCGGCGCGCAGAGCGAGGCGATGCCCGCCGACTTCGCCGCCCTCGAGGTCCACGCCTCCACCGCCGCCGGCTTCACGCCGACGGCGGCCACGGTGATGGACCGGCTGACCGGTGCGGCCGCGGCCCCAATCACGGGCCTCGCCTACGGCACCACCTACTACCTGAAGTTCCGCGCCGTCGACCGTGCGGGCAACGCCTCCGCGCCATCCGCCGAGGTCTCCGCGATCCCGGACACGGTGATCGGCTCCGACCTCGCCGACAAGATCCTCACAGCAGGTAAGTGGGCCGACGTCGAACGTGCCAGTCTTCAGACCAGCTTCTTCACCGGGTTCGCCTCCGATGACCCCCGGTGGGTGAAGACCGCCGGCGACGCCACCGCGACATGGAGCACCGTCGCCCGGGCGGATGCGCCCACCGGGGCCCGGGCATTGGAAGCCCGCAAGGTGGTCCGCCTGGAGTGGTCGGAGAACCTACTCCTCGACCCGAACATCCTCTACCGCGTCTCGGTGCGCGTGCGGCAGACCGCCGGCACCGCAAGCAAGGTCTCCGCAGGGGTGACGGGAATCGCGGCCGACGGCACCACCCGCATCAACACGGCTGGCGCGGACACCCCAGATCTCGCGTTCTACATCGCCGCGAACAACACGGTCCTTGTGCCGGGCGGTGGCTGGGTGACACTCACCGGGTTCCTCAAGGGCTACGGGCCGGTGGCCGGTCCGTTCTGGAACACCCAGCCCGACCCGCAGAAGCCCACGACATTGCACCCGAACGTGCGCTACGTCCGGCCGCACATGCTCCTGAACCTCGACGGCGGTACGGCAGCCATCACCGAAGTCGACATGCTGACCGTCGAGGCGCTTGAGTTCCCGCCGAACATCATCGGAGCCGTTCAGATCGCTGACGCCACGATCGTTGGCGCGAAAATCGCGCTGGCGACCATCCAGGACGCGAACATCGGCACCGTCTCCGCGAGCAAGCTGACGGTCGGCCAGCTCAAGGCCGACGTCACGGTCTCCGCCCGCATCAAGACGGCCGAGAGCGGCGCGAGGGTCGAACTGAACGCCGGTGGCATCGGGGCGTGGAACGCGGCCGGCGTGCAGACCGTCTCCATCGCGGCGGGCGACGGCTCCGTGAAGATCGTCGGTGGTCTGTCGAGCGGCGTGAGCGGCCAGCGAATCGAGATCAACCCCGGCGGCGGCCTGCCCGAGATCCGCTTCTTCCCGACCAGTGGTGCCGACTACGCCTTCATCAACGCCATCGGCGGCAACAACGGGAGCGCCTACATCGGGTTGAACAGCGGCAGCTTCCGGCTCCGCGACCAGGACGCCGCGTTCCGTCTCTACCTGACCGACTACGTATCCACCCTGGAAACCATCCGCACCGACAACCAGACACCCTGGGGCGGAGCCCTGCGTATGTCAGGGGACGGTGCTGCCCTCGTCTATCTGACGGAGAACACCCGGCACGGCTATGTCTACGTCACCGATCGCGGGGCCTGGCTCGGCCGGCGCAACGACGACGACTCCTACAGCGAGTTCTGGATCGACAACTCCGCCGTGCAGTACCGCGGTACCTGGGCGAACTACTGGGCAGCCGGCGACGACTACGGCCTGTTCACCGGCACCGTGCAGATGAACAACTGGGCGGCCATGTCGCTCGCGTACGGCCCAACGATGCGCTCGGACATGGTTCCGATCGCGACCTTCCGCGACTCGCAGGCACTGCGCCAGTGGCAAGTCGTCGCGAACACCCGTACTGGCTTCACCGTAGGCCTCAACTCGACCAGCGGAGACGGGAGCCTCGGGTTCTGGTGCTACCGCATCTGACAGACGAAGGAGACGACATGCCCGAGCAGTACGAGATCATCGAAGCGACCCGGACCCGTATCGGGCCAACCGATTGCTGGCAGGTGCGGCAGCGACGGACGGACGGCGAGCACCACGTCACCGTCTTCCCGGCCGCCACGCTGGAATGGCGAGCAGCCGAGTACGACCTCGACCACACCACCGAGGCCGGCCTCAACCAGATCCTCGACATCGTCCTGCACGAACCCTTCCTCCCGGACCCGATCGAGCACCGCGCCCAGGACCCCGCCGCCGCCAAGGGCCTGACCGCCCCCTCCACCCAAGCGATCCACGGCCTGAGAATCGGCGACGAAGCCCCCATCACTCTGCACAATGCGCCCGACCGGGCCGCAGCCCGCGCCGCGCACCTGGAACGGATCGAGCACGCCAAACGCACCCGCGTCCACGTCGTCGCGCCCATCCCGCCCCGAGGCAAGCACAACACAGGACAAGCCGCAGCACGGTCGGCCCCCGACCCGCTTGCCGTGATCCGCGCCGACCACGGCATCACCTCCGAAGGAGTCGCCGCCAAAAGGGCCATGGTCGAGCAGGCCCGCCAGCAACTCGCGGCGCCCTTGGCCGACACCCCGCCCGCGCCCGGCACGCCCGCGAGCTTCCCCGAGACCTTCGGCACCCCCATGTGGGACGCTGCCGTGCCCCGGCGCAACGAGGCCCACCGAGACAGCAGGGGAGAGAACCCGGCATGAGCGAAAGGCCGACCCCCGACCAGCTGGACCACCTGCTCGGGCACGCCGAGAGCCGCCGCCTGAGCCCCATGGAGGCAGCCAGGCTGCGCGCCGGCGTCCGGCAGCTGCGCGAGCAAGCGGCCGGAGCCGAGGCATGGGCCCAGCACTGGCTCCACCAGGCCGCGAGCCGCACCACGGAAGCCGACCGCGCTCGGGCACTCCACCGCCCGCAGGCCCTCGCCGGACTCCCCACCGGCCGCTGCGCCGACTGCCAGGAGCCGACACCCTGCCCCACCGCCCAGGCGCTGCCTGTCCGCATCCGCTGGGAGGAGACCTGCGCCTGCCACCCGGAATGCCCAGCCAACACCCCACGCCCCACCTCATGAAGGAGACGCCCCCGATGGACCGCGCCAGCGACCCGATCACGGTCGACGCCGAGCCCTACATCGCCCGCCTCGGCGCCCAGCTGACCGAGGCCTGGGGCAAGGCCCAAGCCGAGCTCGCGCTCGCCCGCGAGGAGAACGCCGTCCGGGCCGCCCGCGAGGCCGCCAAGGACCAGCGGATCACGGATCTCGAGGCCGCTCTGGCCGAGCTGCAGAACACCTCGACGCGACCGTAAGCACCGCCCCGTCCTACCGTCCCCGGCTGTGGAACAGCCCCCGGACGGCCAGCAGCCCGCAGCTGGCCGACGACACCGACGGAGGACCAGATGGCGCCAGATCACCGGGCTGACGACACTGCGGGACGCGGTCCTGTTCCTGCTCGGCATGGCCGTGATCGTCCGGGAGGTGTGGACCCCTCCGGCGGACCCGAGCGTGATCGTCACTGGCCTGACCCTGGCCGGCCTGCCCGCCGCGCTGTCAAGGGACGAACGGCCACCCCGCGAGTAACCGAACCGGCCAGCCTCCTGGCCCGCTACCGGTTCACCAGCCGCTACCTGGCCAGCGCCGCCATCGCCCTGATTGCCACCTGGCCGCTATGACCGCCAAATCCGACCCGCACACCACCAGCACCCGGGAGAGATGACCGTGAACGACCTCCTCAACGACACCGAGGCGTGGGGCCTGCTGCTCGGCGCCATCACCCCCTGGGCCACCGCCTTCATCCAGCAGCCGCACTGGACCAAGCCGGTACGCGCCGTGGTCGGCGCCGTGGCCTCCGCAATCGTCGGCATCGTCACCGTGCTGGCCCGTGGTGACATCGCGCATGCCCAGACCGCACTGACCACCGTGGCGCTGGCAGTCGTGGCGTCCAAGACGTTCTACGACGGCCTGTGGCAGCACGCCGGGGCCGGTGCACTGGAGCGTGCGACCGCCCCGGACCGCCGTTCCGGTTGGTAATCGGCCTTCGGCTGGCGCCGACCGTACCCTAGAGTGAAGATGTGGCCGCCGGGCCAACCGACCTCGTGCTCTGGCAACCAACCCTTCGGGGCTGTCTCCTTATCAGGGGAGCGCGAGGAACCGGGCGGGATTCGCACCCCGCGGGCTCGGCGGCCACTCTTCCTAATCTCCAGTCTCCGCAGCTGATTTGGCCACGTGGTGGGTGTTCCCACGGGCGTCCCCGGAGCGGGAGGGTGGACGCAGGCAGCCTCACCGGGGCCTGCGAACCCCGGTGCCGCCACGGAGATAAGGAAGGCACCTCACGGTGACAACTACCCAGCAGGACAAGCCTGCTGCCGCCCGGCAGGATGCGCCGGCCGCGCCCGAGCCGATCACGCCGCTCAACGACAACCGCGCCGAGATGGCGATCCAGACCGCTGACCAGGTCCTGGAGATCACCTCCGATCAGCGGTTCTGGACCAAGGCGCAGAGATCGGCCCTCGCCTCGATCGGACTCAAGGACGCGCCTACCCACGAGCAGGTCGCGTTCTTCCACATCTGCAAGAGCACGGGCCTGGACCCGTTCCGCCGCGAGATCTACTACATCGCGCGCAAGCGCAAGGTGTACAACAAGCCCGACGAGCTGTTCTACACCGCCCAGACCGGCATCGACGGGTTCCGGCACATCGGCCAGCGCACCAAGCGCTTCATCCGGCGCCAGGGCCCGTTCTGGACCGGCCCCGAGGACGACCCGAAGTGGTGGACCGAGGGCGAGGACGGTATCAACCGCCGTCGGTGGGTTGATGTCTGGCTCGGCGACGGGCCTCCGGCCGCCGCCATGTGCCGCATTGAGCACTACAGCATCGCGGGCGACCGGACGGTCTCTCAGGCTGTCGCCCTGTTCAAGGAGTTCGCCGTCACGAAGGACGAGTGGACCAGGGATCCGTTCTCCGGCGATGGCGCGAAGACCGGCAACAAGATCCTCTCCGGACTCTGGCCGGTGATGGGCACCCACATGATCGGCAAGGTCGCGGAAGCTCAGGCGTGGCGTGTCGCGTTCCCCCGTGAGCTGACCGGTATCTACGAACACGACGAGATGGGCCGGGCGGACGCCGCGCAGCGAGAGCTTGCCCGTGACGAAGGCGCAGCGCGCCGACGCGCTGCCCGCTCGGAGGCGTCCCAGCCCGGCCCGGTGGTCATCCGAGGCACCGTGGTGGAGAGCACAACAGCGGACAGCGCCCCAGGAGCCGACCCGGGCGGGGACCAGCAGCCGAGTCCGGCACAAGATGACACCGCCGGGCCGCCGACACTCGAAGAGCTCCGCGCGGAAGTGCGCGCCTACGCGGCTGCCCTCGGCAGGAACGTCACCCAGATCACCCGGCGCTGGCGCGAATCCAACGGCAAGAACACCACCGAAGCCACACCCGAAGAACTGAGCCAGCTCCTCCACGGGCTTCGAGACCACGCCGTCGCCGCGCTTCGCGAACACAACGAGGACGCCGCGCAGTACCTCGCCGACGGCGGCATGCTCGTTCGCCAGAACCCCGACCACCGCGCGTGGGGTCGCCGCGCCGCCGATCAGGCCTGAGCGCCACCACCTACCCGCAGGCCGGCCAGTCGCCCTCGCGCGGCTGGCCGGCCTGCCCACCTTCGGGAATCACCTTGGACCCCTTGCTCATTCAGCGTGCCCGCGAACTCGCGGCCGCTGCCACCACCATCGGCCCCCGCATGCTGCCCTGCCGCTGCGGCGCTCCTCGCCACGTCCACCGAGGTAGGAAGCGCTCCGGCGGCCACGCCCCAACTGCATGCGGACGGTACCGCCGCGATCCGGCGGACCTCCTGCGGGAACGCGCCCAGGTCGGCACCGGGCGCAGCCTTGGACAGGATCTCGCCGAGTACGACCGCACACGCCGGCGTAGCCGCCGTGCTCCCCGGCCGAAGGGGCACTGGTCGATCGGGGCCTCCGACACCACGTCCTGCCGCAAGGCTATCTGGTACCGGGAGAACCCGCCCCCCGGCTACACCCCGGCGCCCACCGACCGGCGCGCGGCGACCGCCGGGATCCTCATCCACGACTCGGTTGCCGTACGGCGCCGCGCGCTCTACCCGTGGCGGCTGTACGAGCAGCGCGTCACCTTGCCGGGACTCGACCGGCCGAGCCGTTACGACGAGTACGACCCGATCACTGGCGTCCTGTACGACTTCAAGACCGCCGGGGACTGGCAGTGGTCCCAGGTCGGTGAGAAGGGCCCGGCCGAGGAGGTCTGGGACCAGGCGCAGCTGTACGCCCTCGCCCTGGTCTTGGCAGGCGAGTTGGTCCGGGAGGTGCGGATCATCTACTTCGAGCGCAAGAGCGGCGCGGACGAGGAGTTCGCGAGGCCCTACGACGAGAACGCGGCCAGGCGCGCGCTGGCCAGGCTGATCGCCATCGCCACGGCCCTCGACCTCGGCACCGAGCTGCCCCGCGACCGATCCGGCCCGAGCAACGACCCGATCTGCCGGCGGTACTGCCCAGCCCGCATCCACTGCTGGAACATGGCCGGCGCGGAGAAGGCAGGCCGGTCCCCGGAGTCCTACACGCTCATCGCGGACAAAGCCGACATCGAGTGGGCGTTGGCGGACTACGACCGGCATCGGGCCGCGAAGTCCGACGCTGACAAGCAGCAGTCCATCGCCAAGACCCTGCTGGAGGGCGTGCCCTACGGCACCTACGGCGAGTACGAGTACGTCCGGACGGGCGGGCGTCTCAAGGACCCGGAGCCGGACCTGACGGCCCGCGTGCGGCAGCTGGAGGCGTTCTGGGACAACCCGCCCGGTGAGCGTCCGTCCCTCGCAGAGCTGGACTACCCGACGAAGCAGGGCCGGACCGGCGGCCGCGATGAGGTCCGGCGTGTCCGGGCGGCGAAGCGCGGCAGCAAGGGCACGTAAGAACGCCAAACGCGGCGCGCGCGGTCGGGCCTCTGTGGCCTGGCCCGCGCACCCCCGCCGGCACCTGCCGCCCCGGCCCGCCGCGACCAAGCCCGTCGCGATTCCTAACGTCCATAACCAACAGTTGAGTTGAAAGGAACGTTGTCCTCATGACCAGCCCCGAGCCTGTGGCTGACGCGCAGTCCCCCCCATGGTTCGCGTCCCGGCCCGCCCTGTCACCCGTACCGCCCGGCGCTGCGGTCGTTGTCCCCGTGCGCGCGCCCACCGCGACGGCCAACAGCGCGCGCGACGCCGGCACGCCGATCTACGACGGACTCGTGGCGGCTTTCGGAGACCCGTTCAGCCGCCTGGGGCCCACCCGGTCGCGCCTGGCCCGCCCCGCAGCGGGCACCACGGAGCGGTGAACCCTCACAGGCAGTCAGGTAGTTCGCTCGACGCGACCTAACAGGTGCAGGCCGCCTAGGTTCCCCGCTCATGGCTGCCCCTCGCTACATCGACTACATGCCGCTGGACGATATCCGGCCCGCCGAACGCAACCCCAAGGGGCACGACAACGGCGGGCTGGATGCGTCCGTAGATCAGTTCGACTTCACCGAGCCGGGCCTTCTCGACGAGCGCACCGGCCGCCTCGTTGCTGGCCATGGCCGGTACGACGCGCTCGCCCGCCGCCGGAACGCGGGCAAGCCCGCGCCGGACGGCGTCGTGGTCAGTGGTGACGGGACGTGGACCGTCCCGGTGGTGCGCGGCTGGGCATCCCGGGACGACGCACATGCCGAGGCGTACCTGATCGCCTCCAACCACCTGACCACCAAGGGCGGCTGGGACGACGCGGACCTGGCGGACATGCTGAGCGGCCTGGAGGACCTCGACGCTGACCTGTTCGCCGCCACCGGCTTCGACCGCGGGCAGCTCGACGCTCTTCTCGCGGATCTGGAAACCGATGGGGCGGAGGACGAGACCGGCGTTCAGGAGGGGCCGGAAGAGGCGCCGGAAGAGCCCGCCCGTGGTGACCTGCTCGCCCTGGCAGGCGTGACGGTCGGCGAACCCGAGCACCAGGTCGAGAAGGGCCAGGTGTGGGAGCTGGGCGAACACCGCCTCGTGGTCGCCGAGGTCTTCGACGGTTGGCCGGCCTGGTCGCCCCTGCTCATCGAGGACAGCCTCTTCCTGCCCTACCCGACCCCGCTGGCGCCGTTCGCCGACCGTGCGGCGGGGCGGCGGCTGGTGATGGTGCAGCCCGAGCGGTACCTGGCCAGTCACCTCCTCGACAAGTGGGCGCGGATCAGCGGGCAGGAGCCCGTTCTCGTGGACGACGAGTCGTGACGGCGGTCCTGCCGACCGCAGGGGGCACCTTCGACCCGGCCGAGCGGCCGATCTACTTCACGGCCGGCGGAGGGGAGTACAACGCCGGCCCGTACGTGCTGACCGCGGTCAACGAGCTGATGGGCGATGCAGAGGAGCGGCGGTTGCGCGGCCTCCTGGATGCCGGGAACCGAGTGCTCCTGGACTCGGGGATCTTCTGGCTGACCAACCGGCACCGGCGCGCCCACGGGGTGTCGATGGACGAGGCCCTGGCGCTGCCGCCCGAGAACATCGACGGCTTCGAGGAGCTGCGAGAGCGGTACATCTACCTTGCTCGGACATGCGGGGACCGGCTGTGGGGGTACATCGAGCTGGACCAGGGCGGCCTGGTCCACAAGCGTGCGCAGCGTGCCAGCCTCCACGAGCTTGGCCTGTCGCCGATCCCGGTCTACCACCCGCTGGTGGACGGCTGGGACTACTTCGATGAGCTGGCCTCGCAGTACGACCGGATCTGCGTCGGAAACATCGTCCAGGCGTCGGCGCCGGTCAGACTGCGGATCCTGCACACACTCTGGGAGCGCCGCCGCAGTTATCCACACCTGTGGATGCACGCGCTCGGCCTGACCGCCAACGAATGGTGCCTACCCCTCGCGCCGGACTCCTGCGACTCCTCGTCCTGGCTGGCGCCGCTGCGCTGGAACCACCAGCGCATCGAGACCGCCATGCTGCGCCGGGTCGGCAACCTGCCCGCCGGCTTCCGCTACGCCCCCGGCGACACCACCTCCTACGAGGCCGCCGCCCGTATCTGCGCGGATGCCGCCGCCGCCCTCGGGCGCAGCTGGCACCACGCCGCTCACCGCATCGAGGACCTGACCGGTCCGACCCCCGCGCGCACTGACCAGGAAGGGGCGCTGCGATGACCGCCCGCGCCAAGAAGACTGCGGTGAGGAAGACCGGCGGTGGCGCCTTCGACCCGGCCAACCGGCACATCTACTTCGCCGCGGGCGACTCCGAGCACTACCCGTCGTACGTGCTGCTCGCCACCAACGACCTCCTGACCGCCGGCCACGAACGCCGACTGGTCGAGCTGCTGGATGCCGGCCACAAGGTGCTCCTCGACTCGGGGATCTTCTGGCTGACCAACCAGTACAAGCGAGCGAACCCGGGCGTCTCCATGGACGAGGCGCTGCGCCTGGCACCCGAGCAGATCGACGGCTTCGACAACCTGTACACCCGCTACATCGAGCTCGTACAACGCCACGGCGACCGGCTGTGGGGCTACATCGAACTCGACCAGGGCGGCCGCGACAACAAGATCCGAACCCGTGCCCGGCTGGAGGGCGAAGGGCTCGCCCCGATCCCGGTGTACCACCCGCTGGTGGACGGCTGGGAGTACTTCGACGAGCTGGCGCAGCAGTACGACCGGATCTGCTTCGGGAACGTCGTCCAGGCCCCCGCCCCGGTGCGGTTGAGGCTCCTGCACACCCTGTGGGAGCGGCACCGCCGGTATCCCGATCTGTGGGTGCACGTCCTCGGCCTCACGGTCAACGAATGGTGCCTGGCCGTGCCGCCGGACTCCTGCGACTCCTCTACGTGGCTTGGCCCGCTGCGCTGGCCGGACGTGCGGATCGACTCCGCGCTGCTGCGCAAGGTCGGCGTCATCGACCGCGGGTTCAGCTACGACCTCGACCAGCCGGCCCACCCGACACGAGGCCGCACGGCCTGCTGCCTCATGTGCGCGCAGACCGTCGAAGCCACCACCACCGTGTGGAGCCTCGCGCGGACCACCCGGGAGCACCTGCTCGGCCAACAGTCCTACCCGTCCGTCACCGACAAGGAGACACCATGATCACGAGCCCCGGTACGCCGAGCGCGACCGTGTGGGCGGAGGTCCGGCTGCCCGGCTTCCACCACTGGCCGGCCGCTCCCGAGCACCGCGCCTACCTGCGCGCCCGGCACCGCCACCTGTTCCACATCCGCGCCGCCGTCCACGTCGTCCACGACGACCGCGACACCGAGTTCCACGACCTCGCCGACCACATCCGCGCCTGGTGGGGCCCCGGCGACCGCGAGTGCGGACCCGCCTCGTGCGAGACCCTGGCCCGCGCTCTCGCTGAGCACCTGACCGCGATGGGCCTGCGCCTGGACGAGGTGGCCGTCTCCGAGGACGGAGAGGCTGGCGCCGTTGTCCGCCTGCCGAAGGGAGACACGGAGTGAGCGACAGCAACGCCCTCACCGTGCGGCACGCCGTCACCGTGCGGCACAACTTCGAGACCGCCCACAGGCTTCCCCATCTCGCCGGCAAGTGCGAGAACCTGCACGGCCACAGCTGGTGGGCCGACATCACCGTCACCTCACCCAACCTCGCGGCTGGCACCGTCGTGGAGTTCGGAGGGTTCAAGCGGGCCCTGCGCGAGTGGATCGACACCTTCCTCGACCACGGCACCATGCTCGGCCACACCGACCCGCTCGCGCCCATCCTCGCCGGGCACGGCAGCAAGCTCTTCCGGTTCGGCGCGGAAGACCCGACCGAGCAGGAGCAGCACGCCGCCGACCTCGGCTGGCCGAGCGTAGAAGCCGTCGCGGAGCTCCTGAGCAGGGTCGCCACCGACGCCCTGCACACCCTGCCCAGGGCCGCCGGCGCCGTCGTCTCTCACGTGCGTGTGTCCGAGACCGCGGTCAACGCCGCGTCGTGGACGGCGGCGCAGCAGTGAGCGCACTCGTCCTGCCGGCCAGCCTGCCCGTGGTGGAGAAGTTCGGCCCCACGCTGCAGGGCGAAGGGCCGTCCGCAGGCCGCCTGGCCCTGTTCCTGCGCCTGGGCGGCTGCAATCTCACCTGCAGCTGGTGCGACACCCCGTACTCCTGGGACGGCAAAAGGTTCGACCTGCGCAAGGAGATCACCCGCGTGCCGGTGGTCGACCTCGCCGAATGGGCCGCCGAGCACCCGCACGCCATCATCGTGCTGACCGGCGGTGAGACCCTGCTGCACCAGGGCACCGACGCCTGGCGGTCCTGGATGGCCGTGCTGCGCCACACCACCCGCCGCGTCGAGATCGAGACCAACGGCACCATCACGCCGAAGCCGGTAAGCCTCGGGGTGCCGCGGCTGAGCTTCAACGTCTCCCCGAAGCTCGAGAACTCCGGCGTCGCGGAGGACCGGCGGATTATCCCCGATGCTCTGGAGGCGTTCGCGGACCTCAGCCACCGGGACCGGGCCCGGTTCAAGTTCGTGGCCACCGGCCCGGACGACCTCGAGGAGATCGCCGCTTTGGTCGAGCGCTTCCACATCCCCCCGCACGCCGTGTGGGTGATGCCCGAAGGAACGACCGGCGAGCGCACCATCGACGTGGCGCGCTCCCTGGCCGAGCACGTGATCGGCCACAACTGGAACCTGTCGATGCGGCAGCACGTGCTGCTGTGGCCTGGAGAGCGCAACCGATGACAACCACAACTCCCGTTCCCGAAGGCCTGGACCTGGCCGCCGCCGCGGCGCACGCCGCCGGCCTGCTCTCTGCCCTCGGCATCCCGTGCGACAGCGAGTCCACCATCGACACGCCTCGCCGCATGGCGAAGGCCTTGGCCGAGCTGACTGCCGGCGTACACCTCGATCCGGCCCGGCACCTGAAGGTGACCTTCTCGCCCGAGGATGAGCGGCCCGGCATCATCGCCGCCGTCCAGGTGCCGTTCGTGGCGCTGTGCGAGCACCACGTCCTGCCGTTCCCCGGCCGGGCCACGGTCGCCTACCTGCCCAGGCCCGGCGCCCGGATCGTGGGCCTGTCGAAGCTGGCCCGCCTCGCCCAGGAGTACGCCGCCCGTCCGCAGGTGCAGGAGCGCCTCGGCCGGCAGGTGGTGGAAGCCCTCGACTCCCACCTGGACGTCCAGGGCGCAGCGTGCCTGATCCGCTCCCAGCACGCCTGCATGACCCTGCGCGGCGCTCGGGCACACGATGCGGCCATGGTCACCACCCACCTCACCGGGTTGCTGGACACCGACCCTGCCCGCCGCGCTGAGGTGCTCGCCCTGATGCCGACACCGTCCTGACAGAGCAGGGAACTTGTGCCCAAGGTGCGCGGTGTCGGTGGAGGATCGCAGAGCCAGGTCGGGACCGCGAATCCCGGCCGCCTACCGGTCAAGGAGACCAACGATGTTGCTGACTGTCCCCCTTGAGGTGCCTGCAGATGTGCTGCGAGTCTCGACCCTCCGGGCCAGGCTCCTGCAGATGCCTGCTGACGCCGTGGTCGTCGCCGAGCGTGCCACCGACGACGGGTCCGGCTGGGCCGTCGTCGGCTGGCCGGTCCAGGCCCACGTCCGCGACGAGACCGGCCGCCGAGTCTGTGTGGTCGGCCTGCCGCAGGTGAACACCGCCGAGGACGTCATGAGCGCTTCCATGCTGTGGGGGCGGCTCGTCGCACTGCCGGACGACGCCCTGGTGGTCACGGTGTGGGAGACCGAGGACGGCTCCCGGCAGACCACCCTCGGCGGGCCGGTGGAGGACCTGACGATGGACGAGAACGGCAACCCGGCAGCCGTGGTCACTCTGCCCCCGATGGTCAGTGGCGCGACGGGCTACGCGTACGACGAGTTCGTCTACAACCTCGGCTGGGAGTAGCAGCGTCGCGGGCTGCGCGCGGCACCAGACGGTGCTGCGCGCAGCCCGCCGTGCTAGACGGCCCATCAGAACCACAAGGTGCAATGCGTAGCACCGCCGACGATGTTGGACCGGCACGCCCTCACGACGTACGGGAAGGAGTCGTTGAAGACACCGGTGTAGGAACTGCCGTTCACCGGCCGCTTGCCTAGCTCCGACTCAGCTACGTGAGCGCCGCCGTCCCTGGACCGCTCAATCCAGACCTCGCTTCCGCCGCTACCTCCAGTCGCGAGCGCCCATGCGCAGCGGGTTTGTGGGTGAAAGCGGAGCTCCACGGCGTAGCTGACAACGGGGTCGGACCACGTCGCCGCCGGGACGGGCGTGTAGAACTCGCCTTTCGCCGCGTACTGGGCCGCCTGATCCCTGCTGCCGTCCGTGCACGGTGAGATGTTCTGGGCATTCGTTGCCCAAACTGCAGCGTGGCCTGGGGCGTAGAGGACGACGTTCGCGTCGTCCTGAACCTGAAGTACGGTGCCGGCGTGGCCTCCCGTGCCAGTGGCCCAAATAGCAACGTGGCCCGGGGCATAGACGACGAGATTTCCGTCGCTTTGCATTTGGGTCACGGAGCCTGAATGTCCGCCGGTTCCGCTCGCCCAGAACGGCTTGTTTCCGGGGGCGGCATACTCGACCAGGTTCCCGTCTGCCTGCTGTGTGATCCGGTAGAGGTGATTCGGGGACCAGACAGACTCGCCGGGGTAGAGCGTGGTTCCGGGGTTGAGCTGGAGCGTGTAGTCCGTTGCTCCGGCGGGCTGAATTTGCCCACCCAACAGCGCAAGGGCACCCAGTGCAACAAGTCCAGCTCGGCGCATGAGATTCCAGGCGGTTCGGGTCGATCGTTGGCTCATTGCGCACCTCGGGTCGGTTGGATATGGCTGCATGCCGTGGGAGGCAGGTGGTCAATCCTGCGTTTCCGTGTGCTGAATTCATAGGGCCTGTCAGGGGTGAACTGGGGGGTATCGAGGCGCAGTTGAGTCTGGTGTGCTCGGCGGCGCGCGCCCTTCTGGCCGCAGGAGCCATCCCCTGTGCAGCGGGCTCTGCGGCGGCTCCACGTGACCTGGAGTGCCTCAGAGCGCCCTTGACCTGGTTGCCGACGTACCGTCCCCACTGTGGATACCCCTCGTCCTGGCCGCCGTGGCCGCCGCCCAGCCCTCGAACCGGAGGTGGAGAAGAGGCTGCTCGATGCGGTGCGCGCCGGCGTTCCGGTGAGCGATGCGGCGCCGATGGCTGGCGTGCACGCCAGCACGGTGTACCGGTGGCTGGAGCGCGGGGATCAGGAGCAGCAGCGTATCGAGGCGGGGCAGCGGGCGAAGTCGGGGGAGCGGCAGTTTCGCGAGTTTCGCGACAGGTTCATGCGCGCGCGTAGCGAGGGCAAGGCGCAGCTGGTGCTGCTGGTGCGGAAGGCGGCGCAGGGCGGGCACGTGCTGCGGGAGCGGACCCGTGTGGTGCGTGATCCCGACAGCGGCCAGCAGGTCGTGCAGACGGAGCGGGACTTCGCGCAGCCGGACTGGAGGGCCGCGCAGTTCCTGCTGGCGTGCCTGGCGCCGGAGACGTTCGGCCGCGCGGCGCAGGCCCGTATCGAGCTGGCGCCGGCGGGTGGGGGTGAGCTGCCGGCGGCGAGCGGGGCGGGTGAGGACATCGACCGGCTGGCGGCCCGGCTGGCGCAGATCCGCGAGGAGTTCGCCACGGAGCTGGAGGAGGACGCGCAGGTTGTCGAGGCCGAGCTCGTCGAAGGCCCGGAGTCCTGAATTCCCAAGTCTGGTGCCATATCAGACTGTTGTCCGCCTTTGCTCTGGCTGGTGAGTGTGGGGGACGTCGGGCCAACGGGGCCTGGGGGGTGGAGGGCCGAGATGGCCAGCAAGGACGTGATGGTCGGCCGCATGGTGGCCGAGGCAGCGGAGCGGGTGGAGTGGGAGATGCAGACCGCAGACCGCATCCTGCGCCGCATAGGACTCGGGCTACTGCCCCAGCAGGCGATCGAGGGCGGCGCCATGATCGCCGCCGGGTCTGCCGGTGACTTGGGCGTGCACGAGATCAGGAACATGACGACCCTCTCGGCGATGTGGAGGCTGTGGGGCCGGGAGAAGTGCGTGTATGCCGTGCACCCCGACATGGGGTCCGAGCTCCAGAGCTACGCGGTCGGCACGATGGCCGGAGGTGTGTTCCGGCGGCTGAGGCGACCAAACAACCCAATGCTCGTCCTCGCCGAGCCGTGGCCGTGCGTGGCGCTGGACGGCGGGCCTGGCCTGCTGCTGGCCGTGATGCTGTGCGGACGGGTGCAGGACAGCACTTTGCTGTGCCACACCACCGATCCGCGCATGGGCGAGCTGGCCGCCGTGGCGGTGGTCGAGTACCGGAGCGAGGAACGGGGTGCGGTCGGGCTGGAGTACCTGTACTGCTCCATCCCGACAGACACCGAGGCGCGGTTCACCGTGCAAGACCTGGCACTGCGCAACGCGCGGAAGGTTGGACGCGAGGAGCCGACGGAGTGTGAGGTGAGCTTCGTCGGGCACGTTCTGCGGCTCGCCATGTATCTCTGCTCGTCCAAGGCGGACATTCAGGAGGCCTCCCAGGTCAGGTCGAAGGGCGCGGGCAGGGGCAAGAGCGCCAAACGTGACCAGCAGCGCTCCTGGAAGAAGCCTGACCAGTTCCTGCGGTTGGGGTGGCGGTTGGGCCCTGCCCTCAAGGCAGCCCGCGTCCGGGCCCAGGAGGCCCGTCAGGGCCCCAGGCCGGCGCCTACGGGGAGCGGCGGACGGGGCGGCTGGCGACTGCCCCCTCATCAGCGCAGCGGGCACCTGAAGACGGTGTGGCGCGGCCCGGGCCGCACCGTCGCGGACTCCGCGCTGGTCGAGCCCTACTGGGTATCGGAAGACCTGCTCGACGCTCAGGGGATGGCCCCGGAGGGCGTCGTCCGTTCCGTGCGCTGAGCCCTGTTGTCCGCCCCGGGCAGCGGTGGGGACTGTGGTGGCACCCGTCCGCGCACGGGTCCCGGGCCCGCTACCGGCAGGGCCGGGGCACGTTGTTCAGGACCTGGTTCCGCCAGGCCCGGCCGCTGCGCTGGGGTCCTGCGCGAGCGCGGCCAGCCAGTTGCCAGCCCCTCGCGACGGGGCGCCTTGGAGGAGAACATGTCGAAGACCACTCTGCCTGACCTGCCGCCTGGTCTCGCTGCCCGGCCGGTTGACCTGCGTCGTGGCCTGCCGATCCCCGCCGTCAACGAGCGGCCAGATGGCACGGCCGACTTCGTGTCGATCAACGGGCAGACCGCCATGTACCTCGCCATCAAGGGGTGCTGCGCGCTGTGGCCCGGCGGATGAGCGGGCACGTCGCGTTCCTCGGCGGGCCCGGGTCGGCCGAGGCCGGCGGCTACACGGACCCGCCGATGCACGAGGCCTGCGCGGAAGCTGCCCTGACGCTGTGCCCGCACATCGCCCGCCAGCACGCCCGCCGCGCCAGCGAGCGGCGCGTCCCGGAGGGCACCACCGTGCCCGCGGGCTTCGCCGAAGCCAAGCCGGAAGAGTGGGTGATGGTCCTGACGGCCGGCTACAGGACCGGCCTTGTGCCGGCCGAGGGCGGCGGCGTGGTGCCGATCTTCCTGCCCGCCGAGTACGTGCGGAAGCGCCGATTCGGCTACGAGGGCGGGGTGTTGGTCGAGAGGGTCGACAGCTGACGGCGCGACCTTAACGGCGGTTGCCGCATAGCGTCCCGGCGCATCAACCACCCCCACATGGGAGGACATCGTGCCGACCAACCACATGAGCGACCGCCGGGCCGCCCTCGCGCGGGAGGTGGGCCGGTGAAGCTCGTCTCCCGCGCCGAGTGGGGCGCAGCGGCGCCCACCGGCTCCTACGCCCGCATCACCTCCACGCGAGGCGTGAAGATCCACTACGAGGGGTCTGCCGTGCCCGGTGGTCTGCTGGGCGACCACGGCTGGTGCGCCGGCCACGTCCGCGACATCCAGCGCGCCCACCTCGACGACCCGAACGAGGACTGGATCGACATCGCCTACTCGTTCGTCGTGTGCCCTCACGGGTACGTTCACGAGGGGCGCGGCCTCGGTCGCAGGAACGGGGCGAACGGCAACTCGACGCTGAACGCCGGCCATTACGCGGTGTGCGCGATGGTGGGCACCTCCGGCATCACCTCGCCGACTAACGAGATGCTGGGCGGCCTGGTCGACGCCATCGAGTACTGCCGCGGCGAGGGCGGCGTCGGCGGCGAGGTGCGCGGCCACCGCGACGGCTACGCCACCACGTGCCCCGGCGACGAGCTGTACGGCTGGATCCAGCGCGGCGCACCCCGACCCGCAGGGGGCGGCGGCGAGCAGCCGGCGCCGCAGCCCTCCGGTGACGGCGCCGGCATCTACACGGTGCAGCCGGGCGACACTCTCAGCGCGCTCGCCGGGAGGTTCGAAACGAGCGTGACGCAGCTCATCACCCTCAACGGCATCTCCGACCCCGACCTCCAGGCCGGCCAGCAGCTCCAGATTCCGGCCCCACCGTTCCCGGGCCGCGAGCACTTCGTCCTGGGCGCGCACAGCCCGTACGCCAAGCAGCTGCAGACCTGGCTCCAGGCCGGTGAGTGGGGGCCGCCGTACCGGGTCGGGCCGAGCGAGGACATGGAGCCGCTCGACCTCCAGAAGGTGCAGGCGCTCCAGGAGCGCTACGTCGGCGATCTGGGGCCGGCAGACGGGCTGACGGGGCCGGTGACCTGGCTGTACGCCTACCAGACCGCTCACGGCCTGCGCGGCCGGTAGGACCCGTCAACTCGCCTTCGGGGTGGGCGCTTTGAGTGCCCATCCCGAACCTAAAGTTACCTAGGTCTGGTTATTTGACTGAAGTCTGTTCTGTGCGAGGCTGGTCCTGCCAGCCGGGGAACGCGAAGCCCCGGCCCAACGCACAGGGAGTACAGCCCCATGACCGACACCCCCGCCACCGAGGCCAACGCTCAGAGCGAGACCGGCACCCGCCCGGCCACCAAGCGCCTCGACAAGCGGACCGTGGTCGCCCTCGGCCTCGCCGCCGCCGGGTTCGTCGCCGGTTCCGTCGTGATGGGCCGCCCGGCCGCCACCCCCGCCCCGAGCGCCCAGCCCATCCCGACCAACCTCGTCCCGACCCTGACGGCCGCCCCGGCCCAGCTCAACACCGAGGCCCCGACCTTCCCGGCCCTGCCGACCCAGGTCCCGGCGGCCCCGGCCCTGGCCCCGGCCGCCCCGGCGCTGCCGATGGCGCCCGCCATCCCGGCCCCGGGCCTCACCCCCGCCCCAGCCGTCGTCACCCAGACGGCCGAGCAGCCCGCCCCCGTCCCGACCGTCACCGTGACGGTCACCCACGTGCAGACCGCCCCGTCCCCGGTGGCGCCCGCCCCGACCGGCGCCCCGACGATCTGCGCACCCAACCCGTCGCCCACCACGACCGTGAGCCCGGCCCCCGCGCCGAGCCCGTCGGCCACCTCCAGCCCCTCGCCCACCGCGACCAGCCTCCCGCCCCTGGTGCCTGGCCGCCCGACCCCCGGCCACTGACCGGAACCTGACCGGCCCCGCCCCCGGGCGGGGCCGGTCAGGCCGCACCACAGGAAGGAACCCGCCATGCGCAGCCCCGCTCTGTTCGTCGGCTCTCTCCTCGCCGGACTGGTGCTCGGCACCATCAGCGGCGCCGCCGTGGCGCGCACCGCCGACGCCCCCAGCCAGCCGCCCACAATCCCGGCATCGCAGCCCGCCCAGCCCGGCTGCGCCACTCCTCCCGGCCCGGCCAAGCCGGTCGTCACCCCGCCCCTGCCCGCGCCCAGCCCGGCCCCGGCGCCCGTGCCGCAGCTGGCCGTGTAGCGGCGCACCCCACACCCCGGGCCGGGCGCCGTGACGACGACACCGGCGCCCGGCCCGGCACCACGCCCCACTCACCCAACCCAGGACAGGAACGCGCAAATGAAGATCAACAAGAACACCCTCATCGACCGCCTCGCCCCCCAGCTCGGAGGCCGGCGCGCCGCTACCGCCGCCCTCGAGGCGGTGCTGGACACCATCGTTCGCGCCGTCGTCGCCGGTGACACGGTCTCCGTTACCGGCTTCGGTGCCTTCGAGCCGGTCGAGCATGCCAGCCGCCTCGCCCGCAACCCCCAGACCGGCGAGAGGATGAAGGTCCCGGCCCGCCGGGTGCCCCGCTTCCGCCCGCACGAGCGATTCAAGGACCTCGCGGACAGCCGCCGCGCGCTCCCGGAGAGCGGCAGCTCCATCCGCAAGGACCCGAAGGGCACCCACACCAGGGCGCTGGCGCCGGTCCAGGACGCGGCGTGAGCCGAGATCTAGCGGACCGCCTGTCCGTCTTCGTCGAGCAGTTCCAACCCGCCCCGCCGACGCCCTACGTACTGCGCCGCGACGTTGACGTGTCCGGGGTCTCTGGCGCCGGGACGGTGGCCGAGGGTTGCTACTTCTCGACGGCCGCCGGCTCCGGCGCGGTCACCCGATGGCGCGGCGATCGAGGCTCGACCGTCAGCTGGGACCGGGGGCAGGACGTTGAGGCGATCCACGGGCACGGCGGGGCGACCCGCGTCGTCGTCCTGCCGGTCCCGGCGATGCTCGCGGCCTTGTCCTCGGTCGTCTCCCTCGGCGAGCAACGCGGGCAGGACCAGCGGTCGGACGGCTGGAACGAGGCGCTGCGAACAGTGCGCGAGCTGATCGACGCAGCGCTCGGGCCCCACATGGAAGGCTGCGCGCCGCCTTCCGAAGGACACGGCTGATGCGACGGTGCGGCGGCCGCCCGACGGCTGCCGCGCCGCGCCGCCGCAGGTCGTAACCCCCGGGGCGGCCCACCCAACTTCAGGCGACAGGACAACACCATGGCCGGCATCAGAGTCCGCTACAACGGCAGCAAGACCGAGCTACACGGGCAGATCCTCACCGCCTACACCGGCGACGACTGCGACCACGGCCGCGACAACTTCGGCCGAGCGGAAGGCTGCTGGACAGTCCACCGAGCCGGCGTGCTCGTCCTCGATCACGTGGGGACGAGCAGCATCACCCAGCTCGCCCCTGACGGTGAGCCGCTGCACCGCGACGCCCAGGACGGCGACTGGACGTACGTGACCGGCATCGGTGAGGCCCGTTCGCCTACGCCGAGTACGGGCGCGCGACCGTCTGGGTGCACTACTACGACTTCAACGCTATCGGTGGCGGATCTCCGCGGCCAGGCTCCGCCGCGACCACGACACCGCCAAGCGCTCCCGCTACAGCACCCCGCAGGAGCTCCACGACTGGCGGCTGCGCATGGCCCTGGACGGGCTGCGCGTCTACCACGACCAGCCGGACAGCAGCGCCTTCGAGTCCGAGGCCGACACCCTGGAGCGGCTGACCCAGCAACAAGAACTCGCCGAATCCGCCTCGTGACGGCACCACCACACCGACCTGCCAATCGGAACCCAACCCTGGAGAGACGCCGTGAGGGTCTTCTACAGCGCCCAGTACCTCGACTACAGCAACCGGCTCGCCCTGCTCAGCATCGGCCTGGTCCGCGAGGACGGTGGAACGTACTACGCGGTCAACAGAGGCCTGCCCGCCCGCCATGTCCTCTTGGACCCGTCGCTGCGGACTGCCGCCTGGCCGCACCTGCCGACACGCGGTGACCACCTGCTCGACCGCAGCCACCCGGACGTCAAGGTGTGCAGCCGCATCGCCGCAGAGGTCGCCGACTTCCTCGCGGCCGTGCCTGACGTCGAACTCTGGTCGTGGCGCGGAGCCCACGCTCATGTCCTCCTCTGCCAGCTGTTCGGCACGGAGCTGGATCTGCCGGACGCGGTCCCGGACTGGACCAACGACCTGCGGCAGGAGGCGCACCGCCTCGGCGTGGATCCGGACGAACTGCCCGACCAGCAGACCCGTCGACACCACGCCCTGGACGACGCCCGGCATCTGCTGATCCTCGCCCGGTGCCTGGATGCAGCCGCAGTCACAGATGCCGCTGAGCTGGCCGGCCACGCGGCCGGACGGGGCTGGTGACCCGTGACCATGCAGACGTTGATCGGCCGCATCCGCAAGGGCCCGGAGCTCCACCGGATACCCGGCAGCCCCGTCCAGAACGTCACGTTCACCCTCGAACAGCGCCCCGCCCTCGCCGAGCGCGGCAAGCGCCGCGCGGCTGCCGGGCCGTTGCTCCTGCGGTGCGTCGCCTGGCGAGGCATGGCCCAGCTGATCGCCGACACCTTCCGGGCGGGTGACCGAGTGATCGTGATCGGTGCCCTGCGGGAGCGCTCCGGGCGCGCCGCCGGCTCCGCCCCTCACCCGTCGATCGAACTCGAGGTGTCCGACATCGGGGCGCTGCTTCACGAGGGGATGCCGTTCCTGCGTGTGGTGACCGCCGGGGGCGAGGCGGACTAGTTGGTGGTTGGCGGTGCGACCATTGCTCGCACCGCCCTTCGGTCGACTGATAGACATGACGTCGTACCCCGTCCGGGCAGCCGGACCATCACGCGAGGAGCATCATGAGCGGCAGGAAGCTGAGCACGGAGCTGACCAGCGCCGCCAAAGCCCTCCAGGAGGCGGTCAAGGCCCTGAAGGCTGCCGGCCTCACCCCCATCGAGATGCTGGAGGCACTGCGCGAGCCTCTGGCCGCGGTCGACTCGACACTGACCGACATGCGCAAGCTGCGCCGCGAGGCCGTCGTGGGTGCCTACCCGGACCGCACCCGCACCGTCTACGAGCTGTCCGAGGCGTCGGGCCTGGAGTCCGCCCTGATCACCCGCTACGCGAAGGAAGCCGGCCTGGAGCTGCGCAACCGCAAGCGCGGCTAGCGCGGCAGATCACCCTGGAGGTTGATGTGGAAGGCTTCCTTGGCTGCCTGCCACGCTCCAAGAATGTCGCGCCGACCGCCAACGCGTATCCGTGCGTCGAGGATCAGCAGACCGACCAGGCTTTCGTTGTGTGTGCCGGGGTCGGTCTCGGCCAACCGGCGGGCAACCGCGATCGCTTCCTCGATGGCGTGTGTTGCCTGCTTCCACTGCTTCAGCTTGATCAGGTTTTGGCCGAGGTTGGTCAGGGATGGGACCAGGCGTGGCTCGTAAGTGGCGGGCTCTACCCGGGCCAGCCGCCGGTAGGCGTCGACAGCCTGCTGCTGCGGTTCCAGCGCTTCCCGCCACTGTCTCATCTGGTGCAAGGTGGCGCCGTAGTTGAAGAGCGACCATGCTAAGCGCGGCTCGTGGTCGGGATCGGTTTGGACCAGCCGTCGGCAGAGCTCGGCGGCTTGGCGTTGTGGTTCGAGTGCGTCCTGGAGATGGCCCGCTTCTGCGAGGATGGCACCGAGATTGAACAGTGCATTCATCAGGTCGGGTTCGAAGGTGATGGGGGCGTCGTCGGCGAGCCGACGGTAGATCTGTACAGCCTCCGCAAGGACGTGAGCGGCTTCCGTTCGACGATCATGCCTTGCCAGGGTGAGCCCCAGGTTGTACAGCGATGCCGCGAGCTCGGGTTCGTGTGCGGCGGGGAGTTCCCGGGCCAGCCGTCGGCTGAGGTCCGCCACCTCCTGTGCGACCCGCAGTGCCTCTTCCGGCCGCCCCATCCTGGCCAGGTAGCCATTGAGGTTGGACAATGACGTGGCGAGCCCGGGTTCGTGTGCGGCGGGGAGTTCCCGGGCCAGCCGTCGGTGGAGCTCCGCCGCCTCCTGTGCGACCCGCAGTGCCTCCTCTCGCCGCCCCGCCTCGAACAGGGCAGTGCCCAGGTTGGACAACGACTCCGCCAGGTCCGGCTCGTGCGCGGCTGGGGTCATCAGGGCCAGTCGCCGTCGGATCTCCACCGCCTGCTGATGAACCTCGAGCGCATCACCCCAGCGCCTCGCCTCTGCCAGCAGGCCACCGAGGCTGGATAGGGATGCGGCCAGGCGGGGTTCGTGGGCGGCCGGGTTGGTTCGGGCCAGCCTCCGCCAGGTGTTCAGTGCTTCTTCCGCTGCTCGGATTGCTTCTTCCCGCTCCCCGACCTCCCACAGGGTGAGACCGAGATTCATCAGTGACGTCGCGAGGTCGGGTTCGTGGGCGGCCGGGGTCGTTCGGGCGAGTCGCCGTCGGATCTCCACCGCCTGCTGATGAGCCGCAGCCGCCTCCCGCCGACGTCCCATTTCCGATAGATCGGCACCGAGGCTGGACAACGATGAGGCCAGGCCGGGTTCGTGGATGGCGGGGTCTGCCCGTGCGAGCCGCCGCCAGAGTTCCACCGCCTCCTGCACGGTCCGCAGGGCCTCCTCCCGCCGCCCCACGTCCGACATAACGCGAGCGAGGTTTGGGAGCGCCGTGGCGAGACGGGCTTCATGGGCGGCCGGGTCTGCCCGTGCGAGCCGCCGCCAGAGCTCCACCGCCTCTTCGGCGGGTCGCAGGGCCTCCTCCCGCCGCCCCACTTCCAAGAGGCGGCCGCAGCAGTTGGACAGTGCCCGTGCCAGGTGGGGTTCGTGGGCGGTGGGGTCTGCTTGGGCCAGCTGCCGCCAGACGCCTAGCGCCTCTTCGGCGGGCCGCAGGGCCTCTTCCCGCCGCCCCACCTTCGACAGGGCGACGCCGAGGCTGGTTAAGGAATCGGCGAGGTCGGGTTCGTGGGTGGCCGGGTTTGCCTGTACCAGGCGCCGGAAGATCGCCACCTGCTTTTCGGTGGCTTCCAGCGCCTGGTCGTAGAGTCCGGCGTTGTGCTGGCGCGCCGCGAGGACCAGATACAGACGGGCGTGCTCGGCGAGGTCGTCGGTGGTTGCCAAGCAGTGGCGGATGAGGCGGGCGGTCAGGGCTGCCATGCCGGCGTCGAGGTCGGTGTGCCGCGAGGGGGGAAACCGGGCCTCGATGGCTTCCAGGAGTTCCATAGGGAGGTCGTCGAGGGCGGCGAGGGACGTGAGGGCTGCGCTGCCGGCGTCCAGCGCGAGTTGGGGATCCCTGTCGAGGAGGGGGTAGAGGTGCCTGGGGGCGACGTGCTTCCAGCGTTCGGACGCGGCAGCGAGGAAGGTGATCGCACGGGGAGTCCAGAGCGCCGATGAGTCCTCGCCGTCGCGGGTGAGCAGGGCGGTCGTCGTGGGGCTGGCCCAGGTCTGCGCGGGGTAGTCGGAGGTGTGGCCGGGGAGGGTAAGGGCGAGGAAGTCTTCGGCGAGCCGGTCGGGGTACAGGGGCTCGAGGACTGACTGCTCGTCGAGGCTGGCTGGCGGATAGCAGATCGCGTGGTCGGCGATGACCTGCTCGGGGGAGGGGCGAAGCCGGAGAGTGATGAGGAGTTCCTTGCCTGCGGCGAGCCGGAGCGGGCCGGTGAGGGCGGCCGTGAAGACCGTTCGGTTCATGACACCGGGTGGGGTGAGGTAGGTCCGCTCGGTGGGGTCGAGTTCGTGGGTTCCATCGCCGTAGAGACGGCCCCAGTGCGCGTGTTCGCGGTCAAGGAGGTAGATGGTGAGGCCGGCCATGTCGCTCGGTGGTTGGCGACCGTGGACATGGGCGTCCACGGCGACGAGCGCGGCCATGTGCACGGCCAGGGTGAGGCCGAAGTCGCGGCCGGCCATCGGACCGGGGGGTGCGATGCCCGCTGGCGTACTGACGCCGTAGCGGGTAGCGAAGCTGTCGCGTGCGGCTTCGAACATCTCGGCCCGACGCCCCGATTCGTCTGATGGCAGCGGCTCCAGGAACTGGGTGGAGATACCTGCCTGCTGGTTGATCAGGCCAGCTCGAAGCGCGGGCCAGGGGTCGACGGTTCGGGCTAGCAGCAGGACCCGGGCGGGGACGGCCGACTGGTGGAGCATGGCGTTGCTCAGCAGCCAGGTCAGATGGGTCGGTGGCCAGCGGTCGGCATAGTCGACGATCACCAGTACACCTGCGAACCCGTCCAGGCGCATGTCCTGGCTGCCGGGTTCGGGTATGACGCTGCCAGGGCCGTGGGTGGCCGTGACGACCTTCCAGCCTTCGGCTGCCGATTCCGCCGCGAACTGCGCAGCGAGACGGCTCTTACCCTGCCCACCCGGTCCGTGCAGCCACCGCGCCGCCAGCCGCGGGCCGCTCTCGCGCCACGTGCGCAGCTGGCTAAGCTCGTCCGCGCGACCGGTGAAGCCGACCACGGCGAAGCGGGAGTTCAGCATCCGGCTCGGCTGCTCCTGGAGCCAACTCGCATCGGTCTCCGGCGCCGGCCTCCAGTTCTCCAGCAGGTACAGCGGTAGCCCGTCGCCGAACACGTGGATGTCGGCGTTGACGGCGCCGTAGGCGAAGCCGCTCTCCGCCCGTACCACCTGCTGTGGACCGTACGGCTCCCGCGAGCCCTCCGGCTTACCTGTCTGCAGACTCATTGGTATCCGCTCTCGCGTCATCGGCAGTCGTGGCAGGGCCTGTGGTCGGCCGTGGCCGCGCGGGGTTGGAGGAGTTGTGGATGTGGACGCCGCTGCCGGGCCCCATCGTCCCGACAGTGATTCCGCCCAGACCGACGATGTTCATCACCCAGTTCTCCTGGGCTTGAGGCAGCTGGGGCTGGATCCTGTCTAGCAGCGTCTGCAACTCCTGGGCCGCTTCCGGGTGTTGGCTCAGGAAGTCCTCCATCTGGAGCTGCCAGAGCGGAGTGACGCTCCGGCGGGCGCTCTCGGGATCCGCCGTGCGCAGTACCAGGGCGGCGTTCTGGTCGAGTTGGGCGGCGATGGCGGCCTGCTCGACCGCCCCTCGACGGCGGAACAGGCCGGTGACACCGGTGCGCGTGGTCTCCCATGCGCTGGTGGCCATGGCTCCCACGATGGTCGTCGCCGCCGTCATGGCCAGGGTTGCTATCGTCGGGTCCACAGGTGAGTGCTCCCTTGGTTCGTCGGAGACGCTTCGAGGTGTCGTCACCCAGTCTCGCCGTGCGCGGACCGTGTGAGTCGGGTCGGTCCGGACGCGATCGGCCGGGTCGAGGCCGAGCATGAGCGCGTAACATGCGTTCGGACAGCTTCCCGAAACCGCAGGCCCCGGCCGCCGGCCGGTCAGCCGACCGATCCACCCACGGGCCCGGACGTTCTGCCCTCGCACCGGCACATCATGCCGCCCCGCGAAGATCAATACCCGCGGAACCGGCGAGACCGTCCCTGAATTGAGACCGGCTCCGGAGGTTGGGCGCCAGCACGGGCCGGACGACGCTGTCCCCGTCGATCCCGTGCAGCAGGCGCTGCGCCGCCGCATAGTCGGCGACGACCGTCTCCGGCAGCCGCTGCACGCCGTCCCACCGCAACATCAGCCGTGGTTCCTCCGGCTGGACGTGCGGAGCGCCTCGCTGCCCTCCAGCCGCACCACCTTCAAGGCGCCCACCGGGCGGCGGGACGCGTCCCGCCGAGCCATCCACGACTCCAGCGGCTCCTCATCCACCAGCCGGACTCCCTTCCTGCAGCGCGCCAGGGTGAAGCGCGCGGAGCATCGGCTCAGTGGCCGGTCGCCGCGCTGGCGGCGCTCCGCGAGGACCCCGCCGAGTGTGTCAGCCGACGAGCCGTCAGGCCAAAGCGATCCGGGCCTGACGCTCTGCGGCGGCTCCCCCGCCCCATCTTCCTCAGCTTCTCCAGGATGCCTGCTGCGAGCCGAATTTGGGTGTGCCCAAGGGCGCCCCCGGCATCTAGACTTGAGTCAAGAAAGCGGACGGAAGTCCGAAAGGTTGCCAGTCCGGGCCGCGAACCCGGACCACACCGCACAGGAGAGACCAATGCGACAGAGCGACGTCATCACCGGCCGCGCCGACCTCGGCGCCATCGACAACACCACCGGCGAGGCCGCCTTCTACTCCCACCGCCAGCCCGCGTGGCATGGCCTCGGCACGGTGACCGAGGAGGCTAAGACCAGCGAGGAGGTCCTGCACCTCGCCAAGCTGAACTGGCTGGTCGAGAAGCGCCCGCTGCTCTCCATGCACAAGGGCAAGCTCGGCAAGAAGATCCCCAACCGCTTCGGCACCTTCCGCGACGACACCGGCGACTGGCTTGGCGGCCTCGTCGGCAACACCTGGACCCCCATCCAGAACCGCGACGCCTTCGCCTTCCTGGACGAGCTGGTCGGCGGCGGCCACGTCACCTACGAGACCGCCGGGGCCCTCGACGGCGGCCGGGTCGTCTTCATGTCCACGCAGTCCCCGAGCATCACCCTCGACCCCGAGGGCGCAGCCGACCGCATCGACCTCTACACCCTGTTCGCCAACAGCCACGACGGCCGCGCCGCCGCCGTCGCCGTCGAGACCCCCATCCGGGCCGTCTGCACCAACACCCTCGACCTCGCCATCGGGGAGGCCGACCGCGTCTGGAAGATCCGCCACACCAAGGACGCGCTCACCGACCTGGAGGAGGCCCGCAAGGCCCTCGACTTCACCGAGCGGTACGCGGCCGCCTTCGAGGCAGAGGCCACCCAGCTGTTCCAGACCGCGATGACCAACCAGGAGTTCGACAAGCTGATCGCCCAGCTGTGGACGCCCCCGGCGGAGGGCGCCCGCAAGCACCTGGTCACGGCCCACGAGGAGCGGCGCGACCGCCTGCACCACCTGTTCCGGGAGGCCGACACCCAGGACAACATCCGGGGCACCCGCTGGGCCGCCCTGCAGGCCGTTGTCGAGTTCGACGACTTCTTCCGCAACGTCAAGGTCCCCGAGGAGCTGACCGAGCAGCAGCACCGCAACAACCTGGCGATGACCACCCTGCTGGCCGACCAGAAGAACGACCTCAAGGACCTCGCCAAGAGCCTGCTGCTCGCGGCCTGACCCGTCAAGCGCGGCGGGGGGCACCAGCCCCCGCCGCTCCCTCGCGGGCCAAGTGCCCATCACCCGACGCGCCGCCGCCCGGGCGCTGCTCCTCCTCGCGCCGGCGGCCCCGATTGCTCGCCGAAACCGACGACGCAAACGCCCCAACTGGTCTGATCTGACCGGGCTTTGGGTGTGCCCAAGCCCCATCCCAGAAAATAGACTTAGGTCAAGAAAGTAGGCGCAAGAAAACGCGCTCGCATGGTTGCCAGTCCGGGCCGCGAACCCGGACCTACCGAGACAGGAACACCATGACCGACCAGCTCCAGACGGTTGGACCTAAGAGCCGACCCGCCCTCCTCGCGGCCAGGTTGCCGGGCCTTTTCGGGTACTTCCCCGACAACTGCTTCGTTCTGTGCGGCACCGATCAGGTCACGGACGAGATCATCGGCATGGTCAGCACCGAGCTGCCTGCCGACCCCACCGAATGGCGGTGGACCGTGGACGAAAGCCTGCAGTTCCTGCTGAGCTCCACCGCCGCCCACGACATCCAGCTCAACTGCGTCGTCGGCTTCATCTGCCCGGACCCCGCGATCCCCGGCTACGGCGCCGAGTCCCGCAGCACGCACCAGCCCCTCACCACGTACCTGCAGGAAGCGTGCCTCGAACAGGGAGTGCATCTGCGGGACAGCCTGTACGTCACGCGCACGCTGTGGTGGTCGGCGCTCTGCACGCGCCCCGAGTGCTGCCCGACCGAGGGCAAGCCGATTCCCTCCGGCGCCGACGCCGATCGCGGGCCCGGCGCGCCGTACCCGCACCGGGCGGACGTGCTGGCCGACCTCGCGCCGGCCACGGGCCCGGACGCCACCCGGTTCAGCGACGCCATCGACCGCGCCACGGTCGCCCTGCACCGGAAGATCCACGCCGAGGGCAACCAGGGAGTCGTGGACGACGGACTCGACCTGATCGCCTCCACCGTCCGCAGCCTCATGGACCCTGCCACCCGCGCCGACATGGACGATGACCTCGCGGCGCAGCTGGTGCTGCTGCTCCAGTACAGCGATGTCCGCAACCGTGCCATGCACTACGTCAAGCCCGAAGAGGTGGACGCCGTGCGGAGCCTGTGGCGCACCCTGGCCCGCTTCCCCGTCGAGCCGTACGACGAGTACCGGGCCACCCCGCTTGCCCTGTACGGCCTGACCGCCTGGGCGCAAGGAGAGCACGGCGTCGCCTGCATCGCCATCCAGACGGCTGACGGCATCGAGCCCGACAACCGTCTCGTCGCCCTGCTGTCCAGGTTGATCGGCGTCGAGCCCGACTTCGAACCCGTTCGCACCTCGCTGCTGGACCACCGCGCCGGTTGCCACGCGGCCGCCTGAGCCGGGTCCGGTGGGCCGCCCGGCCAGCGCGCCGGGCGGCCCACCGGCACCGACCACGACCGCACCCCACGACCGCGAGGAACCTCCGACCGTGATCGAGATGTTCGACTTCAACTCCCACGACCCGGCACAGGCCGCCGAGGCCTTGCCATCCCTGATCGGCTAACGGCCGGACAACAGCCTGGTGGCCTTCATCTACGACGAGACCGCCCAGCACCCCTATGGCACCACGCGGGTCGAGATGCCCACAGACCCCGCTGACTGGTCGGAAGCCGCCCAGATGCTCGTCCACGGCGCGCTGCGCCTGATGGAGCGCTCCGACGACGCCCCCAACAGCGTGCTGCTCTACCTCTGCCCCGACCCCGGCGAATCGACGTCTCGGCCTTCCTGGACGGCACGGTCGACGCCAACGACCGCGGGGAGCTCGCGCGCGCCGTCCAGGAGCTGCGCAAGCGACTGGATGCCCCGCAGCCGCCGAACGCCTGGGCAGCCGGCCACTACGGCTTCCCCAAGCCCTGACCCACCGTCACCCCACCGAGCGGGCCTGCCTGCCCCCGGTACGGGGAACACTGGCGCTCGTCGAACGGCCTCCGGAGCATCGGTCCACGCTTCGAGGTGAGCTGAGGCGGAGACCGTATGGGGTTAGTCGTGTAGAAGTCCTAGCAGGGCTCCCTGGCCGGCCTGGAGGATGTGGGCGGCCTCCAGCGGGATCCAGAAGCACTCGAAGTGAGTGGGATTCTGCTCGCCATCGTGATCCTCCTGGCTCATCCACCGCTCGGGGGTCGGCTCGGTGAGCTCCAGATGGAAGACGTGCCGGTGCTGGATCTCGAACCGGTACGGGCTGATGTCGTAGTCGGTCTCGCCGAGCTTGCGCACGATCTTGAAGTCGGTCAGGCCGGTCTCCTCGCGGGCCTCGCGCAGGGCGGCGGCCTCGGGGGTCTCCCCGGGCCGGATGCTGCCGGCGGGTACCTGGATGCCGACCTCCTCGTAGCTGTAGTCGGTGTGCCGGAACACAAGCAGCCGCCCGTCGCGCACGACGTAGACGAGCACCTTGTCCTTGGCGACCTTCTCGGGCATGGATGAGCCTCTCGCTTGGGGAAGGCGGTTGTGGCCGAACGCCGATTCGGGTCGGACCGGGTCACCACACCCGGTCGGATGCTGACCGTTCTGATCTCCGGGAACCAACGAGTCTATATAGCCTGACCGATCGTCAGGGGCCGCTGCTGAGAAGCTAGAACGCCTGATCAACTGTTCTTGCGTGAGATTGGGCTCGCTCCCGGCGGGCGCGCGGCAGTACCCCGCTCCTGCTGGCCAGCCCGCAGCCAGCCCAGCATCAAGTCCGGGGCAGCGCGTCTGCGACCTGGGCATCATCGGCAGCACGGTCGCCAGTGTGCGGCCAAGACCATCCGCGCTGGTGTACCGCAGAGCTCAAGCTCGTAGGGGTGGCCCGCGCGAAGCGAGGTCGAAGAGTGCCCGACGTTGGGAGAAGGCAGCCGCTGATTCAGGGTGCTGGACAACGATTTGCCAGGCGGTCGAGGCAATCCGGGGTGGGCGAGAGCGGATGCCACTGCCATCCAACATGTGAACTGTGCAAATGTTCCATATAGTGCGAATTCGGATGGTCTTTAGACTCTTCGTCGACTACTGGATGTGATCACGGAAGGGGCTGTTATGTCTGACAGTAACGAGCCCATTCACGCCCGACTTGCTGCTCTAGCAACGGCCCGCGCCCACCGCCAGATCGTCGACCTTGGTTGCGGAACCGGACCCACGCTCCAGGCGGTGAGCCGGGTTGCGCCCGACGCATCACTCATCGGTATCGACCGCTCGGCGGAATCCTTGCGCCAAATGCGGAGCGTGCTGAGGGGGCACCGCGGGGCGACGATTCCACTCGTTGCTGATTTGTGTGATCCAGTGCCGTGCACAGACGAGAGTGCGGATGTGGTCCTCTCGTACAACACCGTCGAGTGCCTGCCGGACCCGCAGCAGTTGCTGATCGAAGTCGCGCGGGTCCTGCGGCCGGGCGGCCGGGCGATTATCGCGCACGTCGACTTCGACTCGCTGGTTATCGCCGGCGCGGACGCCGATCTGGACCGGCGGGTCTGCCACGCCTTCGCGGACGATGTGCAGAGCTGGATGGATCACGCGGACGGCCGGATCGGCCGCAAGCTCGGAATGCTTCTCGCCCGGAGTCCACTGAGGCTGGTCAGCGTGGAACCGTTGCTGGTGTGGTCGACGGAGTGCTCGGGGCACGCGAAGGACAGGGTTGACCAAATCCGTAGGGCGCTGTTGTCCGCATCCAGGCACAGGCCGGGTTCGGTCAGCCCCGCCGAGGTTGAGGAGTGGTATGCCGCGGTGTGCGAGGCGGATCGCGTGGGCGGGTTCTTATTCTGCGAGCTGGCGTTCATTGCTGTGGCGGAGCGCCCGCAGACGGCTGACGGTGAGGCTACGCCGCACCGTGAGGGCGGCTCGGTGCCCGAGCGCGATAGCCGGGAAGCCGATCGTCCCCTTACGGCTTGATCGGCGCGTCTACGGCACAGGGCGGTGCCCGAGGACGCTGGTGGCGAAGGAGCAGAGAGCGTTGAGGGTGTCCACGGTGAGCGCCGGGTGCTCGGGCTCGGTCCAGGAGAGTTCAGGGGCGTCGGGGGGATGGGTTGGCGCGGTGGGCCGGTGAGGCCCGGAGGGCGTCGCGGGCGTGCCGAACGTTCTCGGGCTCACGCACATGGATGAGGTGGAGCCGTTCATTGAGGAGGTCGGCGGCGAGCTGCCGGGCGCACGCCGCCGACCGCAAAGCGGAACGATCAGCCCCATGTTCTGATGACCAATCAGAGCTGCGGCGGTGAGACACCGTTCAGGCCTGCTGCTGCCGGGGCGCCCGGGGTTAATGAGTCCGCGAGTCGAGAGGGCATGGGATACTCAAAGCGCGGCGCCGACCGTCCTGGGGTGCCGCTGGTGTGCGACTCCGCGCGGCTCCGCCTTCTCACGGAAGTGGTCCTTCCTTCTATGGCTACGGTCCTCTCCATCGCCGACGCAGTGCAGCAGCGCTTCACACAGGCGCTGTCCGCCGCGTTCCCCGACGCCGCGGACAGCGACCCTCAGCTGCGACGAAGCGACCGCGCGGACTTCCAGGCCAACGGCATCATGAGCCTCGCCAAGCCACTGCGGGCCAACCCGCGCGAGGTCGCCGCGCGCGTCCTCGAGAACCTGGCCGCGGACGAGGTGATCGCCAGCCTGGAGGTCTCAGGCCCGGGATTCATCAACGTCACCGTCACGGACGCCGCGATCCTCGACCGGCTGGCCGCCCGCGCGGCGGACACCCGCTTGGGCGTCGGCAGCAGCGCCGAACCCGGGGTCACGGTGATCGACTACAGCCAGCCGAACATCGCCAAGGAGATGCACGTCGGCCACCTGCGCTCGACGATCATCGGCGACGCCCTGGTGCGGACCCTGGAGTTCTCTGGCGAGAAGGTCATCCGGCGTAACCACCTCGGCGACTGGGGAACCCAGTTCGGCATGCTCATCCAGTACCTGGTTGAGCACCCCAATCAGCTGGACGAGGGCACCGAGCCGGCCGACTCCGGCCCCTCGATGTCGCGCCTGAACCGCCTCTACAAGGCATCGCGCGCCCTGTTCGACAGCGACACCGACTTCGCCGACCGGTCCCGCCGGCGCGTCGTCGACCTCCAGGCCGGCCACGCCGAGACCGTTGCCTCCTGGCAGCGCATGGTCGACGAATCGAAGCTGTACTTCGAAGCAGTCTACGCCCACCTCAACGTCCTCCTCGAAGACACCGACGCCATCGGCGAGAGCTACTACAACCACATGCTCGCCGACGTGTGCGCCGACCTGGAGTCGTCTGGCGTCGCGGTCCGCTCGGACGGTGCGCTGTGTGTCTTCTTCGACGACATCAAGGGGCCCGACGGCGAGCCTACCCCTCTCATCGTTCAGAAGAGCGACGGCGGCTACGGCTACGCCACCACCGACCTCGCTGCCATCCGCGACCGCGCCGGGATGCTCGGCGCCGACCAGCTCCTCTACGTCGTCGACAGCCGCCAGGCCCTCCACTTCCAGATGGTCTTCGAGACTGCGCGGCGCGCCGGCTGGCTCCCCGACAACGTCCGCACCCTGCACCTACCGTTCGGCACCGTCCTCGGCAAGGACGGCAAGCCCTTCAAGACCCGCTCCGGCGAGACGGTCCGCCTGATGGACCTCCTCGACGAAGCCGTCGACCGGGCCCGCACCGTCGTCGCCGAGAAGAGCCCCCAACTCGGCACCGAGGAACTCGAGGACCGTGCACGGCAGGTCGGCATCGGAGCGGTTAAGTACGCCGACCTCTCCACCTCCCGCACCCGCGACTACGTCTTCGACACCGACCGCATGGTCTCCCTCAACGGCGACACCGGGGCCTACCTCCAGTACGCCTACGCCCGCATCCAGTCCATCCTCCGCAAGGCCCCCGAAGGTGTAACCCCGACCGCGCACCAGGGCCTGGCCCTGGAACCGGCTGAGCGCGCCCTCGGCCTTCTCCTCGACGAATTCGGCGCCACCATCGACATCGTCAGCGAAACGTTCGAACCCCACCGCCTCTGCGCCTACCTGCACAACTTGGCATCGGCCTACACCACCTTCTACGAGCACTGCCCCGTCCTCAAGGCGCCGACCCAAGAGGTCATGGAAACCCGGCTGCTGCTGTGCCAGCTCACCGGCCAGACCCTCCGGCAGGGCATGGACCTCCTCGGCATCGGAACCCCTGAGCGCCTGTAGCTCTGAACCGGCCTTCGGGGCGGGCATGCCTTCCCTGCCCGCCCCGAAGGCCGCTCGCGAATGTGCCACCGCTGTTCAGCGGTGCCGTTCTCCGAGGTCGAGGCCGTCGGTACCTGCGGTAGCCGGGCCCAGCCCGGATAGCCGACGGTTTGGGATGCGCACGGCGTGCGCGTCCCAATGGGCTCCTGATGGTGGGGATTGCCGAAGTCACCATGACCCGGCCGATCGGTCTCTACGGCGTGCCGCGATTCACGATCGAGGGGCGGTCCCATGAAGACCTTCCCTGATAGGGCATCAGCCCACTGCACTCGCCGCGCAGCCCTCTGAACAGGCGAAACGTCGAAGTCTTGCTGGAATACTACCGAACTTGACCGAGGTCAGGTCGGTGATCGCGTAGATGGTCTGGCGGCTGACGGTGCCGGTCTTGAGGTTGGTGCGGTAGCGCAGGATGCGTGCGGCCTGGACGGCGTGGGGGAGTTCAGGCCGGGGTCGGTGATGGTGAGGGCTCTGGTCACGCGGGTCTCCTTGCGGCCGTGGCCGGTCTCGCGGTCGTAGCGGCGCTTGGTGACCTCCTTCCACGGCAACGACCTTAGCCGGCGGTGCAGTTCGGGCTGATTGGCCTTGACCACCAGCACGAAGTGGGCCTTCTTCTCCTCCACCAGGAAGCGCACATGGGCGCGCTGGGTGTGCAAGGCATCGGCCGTGACCGTGACCTCGGTCAGGTCGTAAGGCGCCAGCAACGCGGCGGAGCAGGTGATCTCGTTGGTCTTGTCGGGAACCCTCAGCTGGGTGACGGTCCGGCCGTCGCCGGTCGTCGCGGCCAGCAGGGGGCGGCGGGGTGAGGTGTCGTGTCGCGAGCCACGGGCGGCCTTGCCGTCCACGGCGATCGAGTCCGAGCCGACCGGATCGGCGCCCGCCAGATCGGCCAGGCCGCCCGGGCAGACCAGACCGATGACCCGCCGGATCGTGGCGGCGCTCGGTGCGACGCGCACACCCAGCGCGCCGACGACCCGGGCTCCCCGGCGGGCCAGAGCGTGCTGTGGAGCGTTCGCGGCCCATTGGCCGATGGCCGCGTATGAGCGCGCCGGCGATCACCCCCGAGGCGGCAACCAGCAGCACCGCCACGAACGGGTGACGCACCCCTGAGAGGGGGGTGTCATTCCCGCCAGGGGCCCTTGCGGTAGTCCGGGACGACGGGAGGGCAGATTCTCGCCTGCCCTCCCCTCGTTCACCGATTGCTCAGCGCGTCCAGGCCTCGGCGGAGGCCTCGGCCTGGCGAAGCACGCGGTCCACGGCATCGGCCGCCTGGTCCGGCGGATAGCCGTAGCGACGCAGCAGCCGCTTGACCTTGCTGCGCATCCGTGCCCGAACCTGCTCGCTGTACTGCCAGTCCACTGTGGCGTCCGCGCGCACCTGAGAAACTAGATCGCGCACGATCGCAGAAAGCTTGTCTCTTCCGAGGGCCAGGGCGGATGCGTTTTGGGTGACGGCGTCGTAGAAAGCCAGCTCGTCCTCGGACAATCCAAGGTCTGTGGCGCGGGTGCGGTCAGCGGAAACCTCCTTTGCGAAGGCGACCAGCTCGGCAATGACTGTAGCGGTGTCCAGGCTGCCATTGATGTACTTGTTGATCGTCTGACGGAGCTTCTCGCTGAAGTTCTCCTGCTTGACGATGTTGTTTGGGTGCACGGCCCGTACCTCGCGCTCGATCGCCTGGCGCAGTGCCTCGATGGCCAGATTGGGGCGCTGGCTCTCCCTTATCCGGCGGATGAAGTCCTCATCGAGGTGAGTGAGGTCTGGCCGCTCCAGGCCTGCGGCCTGGTAGATGTCTACGACGTCATCGGCAGCAACGGCTAGGGCTGTGAGCTGGCGGATCGCCAGCTGGATGTCGGCTGTGGAGTCCAGCCCCTGTGCCTCGCGTTCCTGAGCCTTGATTTTTAGCCAGGACTGCCGGACTGCCTCGAAGAACACCAGGTCGGTCTGGATCGTCCGCAAGTCCAGGGCGGTAGGGCACAGGGTGTGTGAGTTCGCCAGGTCTCGGGCGTGCTTCAGAAAGCGCTCAGAGACGGTTGGCTTGCCCTCCTCTAGCTCGGGCTCGGGGGTCTTGAGGTATTCGACGGTGTTCAGGACCGCATTGACAAACGACTTGGCGGATGCGGAGCGAAGCTGCTTCTTCCAGTCGATGCCGATGATCCGGCCTTCGATGGTGATGCCGCCGGCCAGGATATGGGAGAGTTTGCTGTGCTGATTCTGGACGAGGCTAACTGCGTCGATGGCGCGCTCGATGACTGGCGGGGTGGGCTGGCCGTCGTGGGTGTACTCGGCGAGGGCCTTGGTGAGGTTGTCGATGATGCCCAGGAAGTCCACGACGAGACCGGCCGGCTTCTCACCGAAACGGCGGTTGACCCGTGCGATAGCTTGCATAAGTGCCGCACCCCGCATGGGCTTGTCGAGGTACAGGGTATGCAGGGGCGGGGAGTCGAAGCCAGTCAGCCACAGTGATTGGACGATGACCAGCTCCAACCTGTCATCCTCGTCGGCTGCTCGCTTCTGGATCTCCTTGATGGCACCCTGTGAGCGGACGTGGGCCTGGATCGGCTGTTCATCTGTGGCATTGCCGGTGTAGACGCATTTGATGATGCCGTCCCTGTCGTCGTCTGAATGCCAGTCGGGGCGGAGTGCGACGATCTCGTTGTAGAGTTCGGCACAGACCCGGCGACTTACTCCGACGATCATTCCCTTGCCAGGAGTCAGCCGGGTGTCCTTGCCATTTTGGGCTGGAAGCAGGCGGTTCATGGCCTGGGCCATGACGGCGCGGCGAGTCTCCCAGTGCTCGACGATGTCGGCAGCCAGCTTCTTGATCCGATCGGGGGCACCGACAACGTCCTCGTACGCAGCCATGGCCCGGCGCGCCCGCTTGCGATCCTCCTCATCCAGGTCTGCGGTGAGATCCTCGGCACGGCCGTCGAGCAGATCGATGTCCACGTCCTCGGGCAACACGACCGGGATGTGGCGGGCCTCGTAGTAAACCTTGACGGTGGCGCCGTCGCGTACGGCGCGGTTGAGGTCATAGATATCGATGTAGTCGCCGAATACGGCGAGGGTGTCGCCGGTTGCGTTGGAGATCGGGGTACCAGTGAACGCGATGAGCGAGGCATGCGGGAGGGCGTCGCGGAGATTCTTGGCGAAGCCGCCGATCTGAAGCAGGTTGTAGTGGCTGCGGTGCGCCTCGTCCACGATGACGATGATGTTCTGACGGGCGGACAGAACCTGGTGGCTCAAGCCAGCTTCTTGCTCTTCCTTGCTGAGCCTGAACTTCTGCAGGGTGGAGAAGATGATCCCACCCGAGGGCACCGCGAGGTGGGTGTGCAGCTGGGCGGTGGTGTTCGCTTTGACGGGCTGCTCAGGCAGCAGCTCGGAGCGGGCGAAGGTGCCATAGAGCTGGTTATCGAGGTCGATGCGGTCGGTGAGCACCAACACGGTGGGGTTGCGCAGTGCGGGATGCTTCATCACCTTGGCGGTATAGAAGTTCATCTCCTCGCTCTTGCCGGAGCCCTGGGTGTGCCAGACCACGCCGATCTGGCCGTCGCCAGCCACAGCAGTGACTGTGCGGTCCACAGCCTTGTTGACGGCGATGTACTGGTGGGCCTTGGAGAGGCGGACAGTGTCCACCGCGCCGCCCTTGTCCTTGGAAAAGGCCAGGAAGTTCGAGAGCAAGTCGAGGAAGCGTGCCGGCTCGAAGACCCCAGCGAGGAGGATTTCAAGAGCGGTCGGACGGCCGTCGGCGTCGTTGTGGGTTGGATGGATGGTGGTGAGTGGAATGGGCACGTTCTTGTCGTCCACGTCCCACGGGGCCATGTGCTCCCAGGACGTGTGGAGGGTGCCAACGCGAGCGGTTATTCCGTCGGAGGCGACGGCGAAGGCCACAGGGGCAAGCGCGGTAGCGCCATACTCGCCGCGGTAGGTGCTTAGCTGCCTGTGGCCGTCGCGGGCACCTGCAGAGGAGAACGCGGACTTCAACTCGATGACCGCGAGCGGGAGTCCGTTGACGTAGCCGACGATATCCAGGCGACGGGTCTTGGTGTTATCCGGGGATTTGAGGGTGACCTGGCTGGCGGCGAGGAAGTCGTTGGCATACGGGTCGGTGAAGTCCAACGCCCAGGCCGTGTGGGTGGTGGTCTCACCGGTGGCGCGGTCGGTGACAGGAATCTTGACACCAGAGGTTAGGAGATTGTGGATGCGGTGGAACTCGTGGAAGGGATTGTTCGACTCGCGGACGGAGAACGCTGCGACGGCCTCGGCGACGGCGTCCGGGGGCAAGTGTGGGTTGATCGCAGTGATCGCAGCGGTCAGGCGGGCGGGGAGGACCAGGTCATTCCACGCAGTACGGCGCGGCGCGTCAGGGTCGGCCATACCGGTCGGGTCGCTCTTACGCGGGGCGATGTCCGCGCCAGCGACGGGGCGCCAGCCGCACGGCTCCGCGAGCCAATCGAGAGCCTGCCGCTCCCACCACGCCTCGTTGGGAGCCTGGTAGGCGGCGCTGCCGCGAGGGGCGGGCTTGTGCGCAGGCATGGTGGAGCCTCCTTTGGGATGGTGGTGCGGGATGGGTCTCGCTTACTGCGGTGTGGAGGGCGGGGTGCCACCCTCCACGGGCGATCTCTGGGCTGGCGCTGCGTCAGGTAGCTTCCTCGACCCGCCGCTCCGCGTCCCTGATCTTCAACTCGCCGGAGATCAGTTTGGGGAGAAGGACGTCACGAAGGTTTGCGAGTGCGCGGTTCTCACGCTGTTTGGACGCGCCGATCTCGACCAGTGGCCGGATCCTGGCGGTTGCCTCCGCGGCGGCATCTGCATCCGGAAGAAGGATCTCAACCTTGGTGATTAGCTCTGTAGCGAGACGACCTGCTCCATGGCCTGCGTGGTCGACTAGGCTGAGGATCTCAGTGCTCTTAGATTTGATCGCAACAAACAGGACTGCGGGGTCGATCCCAGCGTGTGCAATAAGTGCCTTGCAGTCCTGGCCAAATGCGACGTCTCGTTGAGTCAGGCCGATACGAAACTCAGTATCTAGACTGGATCCACGAACAATAAAGATCACGGTATCGGCAGGGATTATGCGAGTGCCACTTTGCGCTCCGATATCAGTGAGTTTTCGTTCGGAATCATCAACCCAGGGAGACTTCAAACTGACTGCGGAAATCCACGGAATATCTCCCCCCCAGAATTCCTGGACACTTGTCTTGGGTGTTCCCCCTGATAGCCACCTGGCAGTTTCTCCGATCGAGACCTGGGACCATCCGCCTCCGGCGGACGAACTCGCGCCGTAGGCCAACTCGGCCAGGTTAAGAGAGGTAGCCGCGATCTGCTCGTTAACCGTTATCTTCTCGTCTAGCGCCCCGAGAAGCTTCCCAACTTGGGCTTGTTCCTCCATATCTGGAAGCGGGGGGATTGGGAGTGAACGGATGTCCTTGACATTGAGGTGTGGGACTGTGGATCCCGCTGCCCTTGAATGCATGGTCTCCTGCATCTGAGGAGAAAGCATCAAGTAGTGGAGGTAGCTGGCATTGGCGACGTGGAGGTTAGGGCGGAGCAATACAGTGCGCTGCCCAAGGCAGATTCGCTCACCTTCCCTGATGCGCCCAACCTGCCCGACCGGAGCTTCCCGGGCAAGGATCAGGTCATCCTGACGAGGAGTCTCGCGTGCTGTCCACTCGATATAAGTGTTCTCGTCAATCGGCTTGGCGGAATCGAGCAGGATACGACCGTTGCGAATGTGTGGAGTTCCAACAGCGAAGCCGTACTCTGTCCCAGGAGCTGCCGGTGGAGCAGTCTTGTGCTCGCAGTCAACGATCAGGGTACATGCCGCACCCAAGGTGGTGATTGCATTCATCCGATCCTCCCCAGCTGCTCCCGCACGACCGTCTCCAGCCGCGCTGACTCGGCGAACTGTTCAAACAGCTCCTTTGTCAGCCGCGTGATTCTCTCGTTCGCCGGCTCCGCGTCCGGGTCGTACTCAACTTCCACCGCTCCGACATATCGCCCCGGCGTCAGGATGAACTCGTGCTCACGGATCTCGTCTAGCTTCGCGCTCTTGCAGAATCCGGCTACGTCCTCGTACGCAGGCAACTCCTTCTCCCGTGCTGATGCCGTCCCTCGCCATGCATGCACAGTGTCTGCGATGCGTGCGATGTCCTTGTCCGTCAGCTCTTTCTGTGTCCGGCCGACCATTGACCCGAGCCCTCGCGCGTCGATGAAGAGCACCTCCCCTCGGCGGTCCGTCAGCCGCTGGGCGCCCTTCGGGGATTTGTCCCGCATCAGGAACCACAGGCACGCCGGGATTTGAGCATTCGAGAAGAGCTGTCCAGGCAGTGCCACCATGCAAGCGACGAGGTCATCCTCGACCATCGCCTGTCGCATGTCTCCCTCCCCGGATTGCCTGCTAGCCATCGACCCGTTGGCGAGCACAATGCCAGCGCGGCCATTGTTGGCTGATAGCCGACTGGCCATGTGCTGCAGCCACGCATAGTTGGCATTTCCGGTCGGGGGCTCGCCGTACTTCCAACGGGGGTCCATAGCCAGCCGGTCGCCGCCCCAGTCCGAGATGTTGAATGGCGGATTGGCCATCACCACATCGGCCCGCAGGTCCTTGTGCTGGTCGTCGTGGAAGGTGTCGCCCCATTTGGTGCCGAGATCCGCACGGATTCCGTGGATTGCGAGGTTCATGGTCGCCAGCCGCCAGGTGTTCTGGTTGAGCTCCTGCCCGTACACAGCGATGTCGACGGCTTCGCCGCCGTGGCTCTCGATGAACTTCTCGGCCTGTACGAACATGCCGCCAGAGCCGCATGCGGGGTCATATACCCTCTCGCCGCGTTGCGGCTCCAACACCTCTACGATCAACTTCACAATGCAGGCAGGAGTGTAGTATTCCCCGGCGCGCTTGCCCTCAGCCAGGGCGAACTTACCAAGGCAGTACTCGTATACCTCGCCCAGCACATCTCGGGCGCTGCGCCTAGTCCCATCCAGGGCCAGCTGCTCGCCGAATCCGATACGGTTGATCAGGTCGACGAGCTCGCCAAGTCGGCGCTCATCCACACCCCGGTTGTTGAACAGCCCCTGCGGGAGCGCGCCCTTGAGTACGCTGTTCTGGTCGCCGACGGCCTTCATTGCGGCGTCCAGTAGCTGGCCAACACTTTCTTGCCCGGCAGCCGCCTTGGCTTTGGCAGCGATGTCATTCCAGCGCGCGGCCTGCGGCACCCAGAAGACCCCGGCGCCGATGTACTCCTCGCGATCCTCCAGGGCCTCGAGAATTTCGCGCTCGTTGGCATCCTCTTCGCGCAGCTCGGCCTCGATGGCCTCACGCCGCTCGTCGAAGGCGTCCGATACGTACTTGAGAAAAATGAGCCCGAGCACGAAGTGCTTGTACTCCGCCGCGTCCATGCTGCCACGCAGCTTGTCAGCGGCCCTCCATAGAGTGTCCTTGAGGTCTTTGGTGGTGCTGGCGGCGGCCTTTCGGCTTCGCGCGGCGCTTGCTCGTGCTGCCACGGTGGGGAGCTCCCTATCTGTTGGTTCCCAATTACTCTTCGGCTCTTTGTTTCTGACGACTACACAGACCCGGCCGCTAAGTCGGTGAGGCCGTCCGCCCTGGTGGTCGGGGTCCTCGCAGCCGTACTGTCAGCGCCCCGTCCGCGACCCCGGCGGCCAGCTCCCCGCTCAGCCGCTCAAGCGCAGCCAGCTGGCGGCGCAACAGTTCGGTGTGCCCGGCGAGGTCCTTCATAGCCTCGTCCAACTGTGCTCCCTCGCCGGTTGCCAGCGTCGGGATCTCCAATGCTCGCAGATCTACTCGGCGCACCAGCGAGCCACTGCTGCGCCGGGAGTTTCGAAGAGCCCGCAGGGCGGTCGCCAACTGGTGGGGACGTAGAGGAAGCTGAGTTTCCCGGTTGGGTCGCGAGTTTGGACCGCTCATCTCGCCATACCCCGAAATGCGTAGACCCTGAACGGGGAAGATGAGTACGCTGCCGCCGAGTTCGTCGACGACTGCGCGAAGCGGGTCCTCGGCCAGGATGACCACATCTCCTGGCTCGGTGATGACCGCCGCGTCGTAGTTGGCAAGCGCGATGGGGTCGATTCGGCGTTCGCCGGGTGGGCGGATGCCGGTCAACTCTTCGCGACCGTAGATCCGCTGGCCGTGAGTGCCGAGGTCAGCGACGGCGATTCGGTGCCCGGGCAGCTGCTGCAGCCGCCCGCTGCTAAGCAGGGAGCCGAGTCGCTGGTATCCGACCGGGGTAGGGCGCCTGGTGACGACTAGACGGTCCAGCCATTGCCGTGCTGGGCTTTGGGTGTTCAGGAAGGAGGCTGTGGCCTCCTGTAGGGCTACGGCATAGCCGTCGATGTGGTCTTCGGTCGCAGCGCTGGAGGTCAACCGCAGTGAGGGAAGAAGTGGGCCGCCATCCAGCAGCTGGCTGAGTGGGATGTCCTCGCAGCGGCCTCGTTCGGGCTGAGTTCGGGCGGCACGGACGCGCCGTACTGTCTGCAGCACCCACTCCTCCACCCAAGTGCGGTCGTCCATCGGCTGCCGGTGGGAGTCGAATGGTTTCATACCGTGTCCTGCGTCGCACAGAGTGACGGCGCTGCCGGCCTCCCCCTCGCGCGCGAGGACGAGTAGGACCAGCTCTGCTCCGGCCCTGAATGGATGGATGCGGCGGGGGAATTGGACGACGGCCCGCACGTGCCGGCCGCGCAGTAGCCGCTCTCGGGCCACAACGACTGGGGGAATGGCACCTCCAACAGTGGTCCTGCTAAGCGTCCACTCCGGCACAACCACCAGGGCGAGGCCGTCCTCCGCCAGGAGGGTGGTCGCGCGCTCGGCCCAGCGCAGCGGGTGCTCGGCGCTAAAGGCGTCCTCGCCCGGCTGGTAAGGCGGATCCGCAAGCACGAGGTCCGCGTCCCCCCAGTCGGGATCGCCAGCCAGCCCGTCATCGGCCAAGGCAGCTAGCTCGACTCCGTGGCAGCGCAGCCGAAGTCTCAGGGCTTCCCTTAGCGCGGGGTTAGGCTCTGAGACGATCACTCGCTGCGGAGCGCCGCCTGCGAGGAACGGGACCAGGAAGGCACCTGTACCTGCTGCGAGATCGACGACCCGCCTGTCGCGCGCGGGGTGAGGCCACTCGGTGAACTCGTCAGCCAGGCTCAGAGAAAGGGCTGCGATAGCCGCAGGCGTCTGGACGGCATTCCAGGGGCCGTCGTGCCGGGTACCCGAGGCCAGCAGCAGTTCCGCGCAAGCACCCGGGCCGAGCGCGGTGAGCAGTTCCCCTAGCGGTTCGGGACGCAACGTACCGGACGGCTCGGCGACTGCGGCCAGCGCTGAGAGCAACTTCGTCCGCTCATCAGCGCCCTGGCCTCCGGCCGTCAGCACCGCATGGATCCTCAGCCCCTCACGGAAGACATCGCCGTATGTGGCGTGGCCGCTGGTGGTGGTCGCAATGGCTGGCACTGCCCGGCTGTCCAACCAGGCGGTCACCTGCTCAATGTCGAAGCGTGGGGCGGAGGCCGTACCACCTGTAGGGGAGGGAAAGTCAGCGTGCCGCCGCCGCCAGTTGCTGACACTTGGGCGGCGGACCTGGGCGTACTCGGCGATCTGCGCCAGGGTGACAGTGCGCTCGGAGCGCATGCTGACCTCCTATCTAGTGGCTCTCGCAAGGCAGAGCAGGCTAACCAGAGGCAGGGTTGATGCTCGCTCCCACAGCTTGAACCTTAGACCTTGCGGTCTGGTTGGAGCAATGCATCACTTTGATAAGTGGGGTTATCGAATCTGTCTCATCTTGACAGGGTGCTTTCTCATGGTTGACACTACTTGCCGACTCGACCCTTCCGGTCGGATCTCCCCAGGTGAGGGCCAGGGTGCGAGCTGCTTGCTGGCAGGGCCGCTGCCAGGGCCTTGGCAGGGTCGCGGGATTCCGGGCAGTGGCCAACTGGGCCAGAGGGGGGGCGAGCGGCAGTCTCGGCTCTCCTGAGCCTCGGCGCAGGGATGGCGATGGTCTGGTGAGCTTGCTCCGCTTTGACGGACACCATCGGTGTGGTGGTCAGGCAAGCCGCGAGGGTGGTCTCGTATTCGGCGGGACTGCGGAACGCCGCGGTCAGCTCGTGGCGCCAGGGCCAGGTGGCGGCGATCCGCAGGCATAGGCGGCGCGCTCCGCGCGTGATCCGGGCGGCAGCGTGCAGGAGGCGGTAGCGGAGCTTCTTGGGCTCGGCGGTGGCTAACTCGCCGTCCAGCAGCAGGGTCCGGGCCCAGACGAGCAGGTCGATGGCGGTCAGGGACAGCTCCAGCCAGGTCTGGTTGATGGCGAAGTGGCGGGAGGGAGGTACTGGATCGAGCCGCCGTCGGCGACGGGCGTGTCGGTGAGGGAGACCTGGTGGCGCATGCCTTCGTCCTGGTCGAACAGGGACAGCTGGGCGCCTGGGTGGGGACGCTCGCGGCGGACGATGATGCGGGTGCCGTCCGGGTATCCGGTGAGGTCGACTAGGCCGGTCAGCTCGGCGACTTCCGTACCGGCGCGAAGGGCGCCGTCCTGTTCCAGAGCCGGGTGCCAGACCTGGTCGGGCAGGGCTCGGATGGCGGTGCGGACCTATTCAATGACGGTGTGTCCGACGGAGAAGGTGGTCTGGATGCCTCGCTGTCGCAGGGTGTGTAGGTGGGCGAGGAAGGCTTTGGCGCTGCCCGCGCTGTCGGTGCGGACGAGGACCGGGGTGCCGTGGCGGTGGGCGTCGGGAATCTGCGCGAGGGCCGCGTCGACGACCGTGATGTGGTCAGCTGCGGTGTTCGCTCCGGCGTTGCCGGGTCGCAGGAGGTCGGCCAGGGCCTCGCCGGTGTTGTCCAGGAAGCAGAGCATCGGGTGGTAGCCGAAGCCGCGTTTGTAGGTGGCGGCCGCCTCCTCCTTCTCGGAGTGGCAGGTGACCAGGGTGGCGTCGATGTCCAGGACCAGACCGGGCAGTTGACGTCCTCCGGCGCGGGCCGGCGGTATCCCGTCCGTGGTCTCGGCGGTCTGTAGCCAGGCGACCTCGCTACCGGTCCCGATGGCGTGCCCGGCGACACCAGCTGTGCCCCCGGTGCGCTGCCACTGTGGCTACTCATCAGAGTCCTCGTTCCCCTGTTCCTCCGGTGGCGCCGACCGTCGATACTGCGGGTGATCGAGATCCAACTGCCTTGCCGCATGCAGCGGTACCGCGTACCGGGAGCGGTCGGACCAGGCGATGGTCTGGTGGCACAACCGTGCGGTTGCGCGGACCAGCATCGTCCGGTCAACGCCGACGGCGACGCCGACAGGGTAGATCTCGGTCGTGGTCATGGCCCACCACGGGGTCTTGAGCTGATTTGTCTCCCGCTCGCCCTCGTCACCACCCTTGCCCGGATCGGCGTCCCAGCGGGTGATCTTGCTTCCGAGGTCTCCGCCCTTGGCCTGGTAGTTGCGCGGGACGTTGAAAAGGACCCAGAACGGGTTTCCGAAATCTACCTCGGCTCGGTGCAATTTGGCCGAAGTGAACTGGATGGACTCCATGTCCGTGTTGGGGTCGCTCTCGCGCGAGGCGGGGACGTACTGGGGCACCTCGTCCGGGGCGACGTTCATCCGGATGACGGCGCTAGGCCTTCTTCGTGGCGCGTTCTTGCCCTTGCCGTACCCGGGCAGCCAGGTGCGCGGATCGGTGATGTCTTCTTCCTGGTAACTCTGGTTCTCGTTGTGCAGGCCCGTCCACATCCGACGGCAGGCGTGCCCGTCGACCATGACGACGTAGCCCATGCCGGGCTCCAGTTCGTCGCGGACGAGGCTGGCGAGGGCATCTTCGACGTGGACCGCTGCCTCCGCCCAGCGTTCCTTGTCCGTCGCGCCCTTGCCGTCGACATGCAGGGCGTAGTCACCGGCGTGGAAGGCGGTGATCGCCTGACGGTAGGGCACCCACGCCCCGATGAGGGGGGTCCACGCTCGCATCGTCCAGGCGCCGCCCTCCTCTTCCGGCGGAAACAGGGCGGTGGCAACGATGATGCGCTTGGTGTGCTTGCCGTCGGCTGTCTTGGCCTGCCGGCGGGCGTGGATACCGCAGTAGACGAGGCTTCCGGCCTCGTCCCCCTTCTTGTCCTTCGCGATGGCCCGAGCGAGGCGCTGGTCGATGATGCCGAGCGAGCGGTAAAGGTCGAGAAGCGCCATGTAGGCGGCGTGATCTTTCCCCGGCTTCGGAGGGTTGATTTCTGTGGCGGGATTTCCGAACGACCCGGGCTTCATTCCCTTCGTGAACTGGCAGACGAAGTCCTTCTTGGCCAGGAAGCGACGGACTTGGAACTTCCCGTCATACCGCTCCTTGCGAAGCAAGAAGGCGTTTCGCTTCTCCCCATCCTTCTTCTTCAGGGCCGGGATCTCGGTCTCGCACCAGACGCCGACCATCACGTGCGAATCGCTGCCGGCGAAGTCGTCTTCGAAGGACTTGAACTCCACGGTCCGGTTGATGTCGTCGCCGTGGGACAAGAAGCGCTCGGCTTTGCGGAAGACCACGCTGATGCTTGGAGTGAGGAAGACCTCCTCGCCTGGCTCCGGATCACCGATGGGCGCGCCCTCCGGGAAGGCCAGGGTCAGCGCGTTGATCATCCGCAGACGGGTGCTGTGGCGGTACCACAGGCATACGATCCGCAGTTGCCCGAACCCTTGAGCGTTTACGGAGGCGGTGATCTCCTCGGGTGGTGGGAAGCCGATGGTGTGGAGGAGTTCACCGGCTTCGATTCGGCGGGCCCGCTCCTGCGGGGTCATCTTCTGTTTGTCCGTAGGGCGCGGCCCGAAGGTCATCGGCTCCACCGCGAAGTCGACCCAGGTGGCCTTCTCGCCCAGCACCTTGGTGACGTGCTCGGCGAGAAGCCGCAGGTGCAGGGTGCCCGGCCCCGTGCCGATGGCGAAGTTGTCGTTCTTCGGCATGAGCGGGCGGATGACCCCGGCGTCAGGGGTGATGAACGAGGGGAAGTTCCCGTCGGCGGCGGCCTTCTCCAGCAGGGCCCGTTCTTCCGTGACACGCGTCTGCAGCTCCTGCAGAAGACTGACGTCCATCTCGTCGCGTGCCAGCAGCTCCAAGGCGCGCTGGTTGACTTCCCGGACACTGCCGCTGCGCACCAGTTCGGTGTGGAGGATCGGAAGGCCGTCGCTGCCCTGGTAGATGTGCGTCGACTTGGCGAAGACCGTGTTGCTGTGGACGCGGGTGACATGGGCGTCCAGGAAGATGACGGGGTCGATAACGTTGGGCTCGGTCTTCATGACCACCGAGAGCCGGGACATCGCGTACTGGGCTCTGGTGGCGTCGTTCACCTGGGTTCCGTCGTCACGGACGTTGTACTTGCGTCCGAAGGGGCGGTCCCAGGCGATGAGCCCGCCCCTGCTGTCCGGCAGGTAGGTGACCTCTCGCTTGTTCGGGTTGGCCTTCCATCCGATCGTGCGGTTCTTGTAGACCTGCTCGCCGTCGGCGTCGAGCTTGAGGGAGCCGTCCTTCTCCTTGGCGGGGACCTTCTCGGTGATCGGGACGAGGTCGTAGATGGTGAACTTCTGTGTGGCGAGCTTCTTGGAGACCACCCAAGGCACGGCCACGTACATCCAGTCGGGGCACTTCGGTTGCTTTCCCGGCGCCGGCTTGAGGAACCGGGTCATCTCGAACTCCTGCTCAGGCGTGCTCGCGATGGCGTCGGCCACCGGCGGGACGTCGAGGAGGATGGCCTGGTCGGTGTTCAGCCCCTTGCTGTAGCCGACGATGCACCGGAAGACGTGGCGCAGAGTGTCGTCGTCGATCTTCTCTAGTGAGACCAGGAAGTTGAGATACCGGTCGAGGTGGACGTACCCGCCGGTCTTGAACTTCAGGTAGGTGAGGGCGGTCGAGTACGGCAGGTTCTTCTGCTCGTCATCCCCGTCGCCTTTCAGCTTCTCCCATTCATCCCGCACGCTCCGCGGGAAGATGCGCACGTATACCTTCTGGCCCTGGACGAGTTCGGGGGTGCAGCGCAGGGTGAGGGTGCTCGGGAGAGGAGTGGTGCTGTCGGTCACGGCTGTGATCTCTTTCGGGGAAGCGCTGGGCTATGCGGAGAGGGCGAGGTCGACGCCTGCGTAGGTGAGGAAGGCATTGACCGCTTCGCCGTAGAGTTCGGCCATCTGCCGGCGTTCTTCCGGCAGCCACCGGGAGGCCATGCGTTCGATGATGCTGGCCAGGTCGGAGCTCCAGGTCTCGTCGTGGAAGGCGTAGTCCACGAAATGCAGTTCCATGTTGGTGCCGCCGCGTCGGGCTCGGCCGGCGAGCTGGATGAGGGACACCAGCATTCCGGCGACCATCTGCTCCTGGAGGACGAGGTCCATGGTCGACAGCTGCGGGGAGGAGCGAAGGATGGTGCTCAGGTGATCGCGTGCTGCGGCGCGGGCCGTCTGGAGAGCTGTGACGGGGTCCGATGCGCCGGATACGGGCAGCGAGTTGATGCCCGCGGCGTTGACGCTGCCGTACATCCACGTGGGATCATCGATGATCAGCGGAGGCCTCACGCACAGGTAGATGGAGTGGATGGCTGAGCGGAGATTGACGACGATGTTGAGTCCTCTGGCGATGTTAGCCAGGGGAGCGATTAGGATGTCGCCGAATTGAGGGAACTCCTCGACCTCTTCGACGGTGATGCGGCGGACCAGCGACGGATCAGGGAGATGCCGGACGTTACTGTGGCGGTCTTCCTCCCGGACGAGGACGCATACGCGGTGGGAGAGCCCCTTCGCCTTGGCCAGGCCAGTTGCGATGTGGCCGCACTGTTCGTAGCTGTTGGCTGTGAGGATCACGCGGGCGCGGGTCTTGTCCGTCTTGGCCAGGCGCGCGAGTTTCCGCGACAGCTTTGTCTCGTACAGGCGTTCGCCGATTTCGCGCAAAGCGTCGGGCTTGTCGGAGGGGAACTGGCCGGCGATTGGGATACGTTCCCCGGCCCTTCGGTGGCCGGTCCCGTAGACGACGGCCGAGGACTCGACCAGGATGGATTCTTCCTGGGCATCGGTCATCCACCACATCACGGGGGCGTGGACGTGCTCCTTGACCGCTTGGGGGAAGTAGGCCGTGGCGGAGAGCCCGAAGACGGGCCGCTCCACTCCGGCGGTGATCAGCGAGACCAGTCCGCCGAGTTCCGACACGTAGGTGTGCGGGTCGCCGGCCATGTGCTGTGCGGAGAGTTTGGCGTCCTTCTCCGGATTCTTCATGCCGGTGACCCGGTATCCGTTGATCGGCCTGCCGATCGTTCCGTGCGGGAGCACGTCGGCGATGCCGCCGGAGCGCATGGAGTCGATGATGCGGTTGGCGGTGAGCAAGCCAGAGTGGCGCAGGGACTGGGTGGTGTCGCGCAGTCCGGCCAGAGAGCTGTCCAGTTCGCTCATCAGCGTGCGAATGAGGAGGTGATCGATGGCCCGGTTTCGTGCGCGGCCGTCGCTGATCACCGGGACGAGTGCCTCGTGGAGCCTGAGCTTGAGCGCGTCGCGCTGGTTGATGCCGCGCGGGGAGACGACGGTTCCCAGGATCCTGCTGACCCGTTCCCACTCTGGGTCCAGAAGCATGGGTGCGGACTCCGTCTCGTCGTCTTCGCTGACGGCGGGGGCCGGTACTAGGGCGTTGAGCCGGTCGATGGCCTCGCAGGGAAGCGGCTGGCCGTCGCTGACCTGGTACTCGGGGAACAGGAGGCCGATGAGCTCGCGATCCTTGGAGCGGGGCAGGCGCCACCCCTCGTAGTCGTATTCGTGACGAAGCCGCGGGACTCTGGCGTCGTCGTGATGGTTGAGCCGGAATGCCTTGGTGCACAGTCCGGTCAGCAGGGACTCGGCCATGAGTCGGACGTGGCTGACCGGTTCGATGAGCTGGTCCTCGAACCGTAGGGGAAGATGCTTGGCTGCGGTGTCCAGGACCTGCGGTTCCGCGGTCCACGGTTGCCGGGAATGCAGGTCGACCGTGGTGGCGCACCGGTCGACAGCGACGGCTTGGAAGGCATCGATCTCGTCGATGATGACGAAGTCGCTGGCACGGAGCACGAATTCGCGGACGGTGACGGCATGGACCGGGCGGCCGTCGATCCGGATGCCCACCCGCATAGTGCCCTGGATGAAGTTGTGGTGGTTGGTGACGATCACCGTGGCGTCAGCGGCCTGGTAGGCGGGCGTGAACTTGCCGCAGGTCGGGATCCAGGGGCAGGCCAGCATCTCCCTGCCGCCGCGCAGGCTCAGGCAGTTCTCCTTGCCGGGACGGTAGATGCCGGCGGAGTCGAGCCAGTGCTGCTGTGCGCACCCGTAGGCGAGGTGGTCGACGTCTCGGCGGCCTCGCTTGCCCCAATCGCCGGGGGCGTCGGGGTCTTCCTTGACAAGGGAAGCATGCTTGAGGGCCCGCTCGTGCCGCGAGGACGGCGACATCAGCGGGGCGCATGTCGCCAGGTGTTCGGTCTTGCCCGCCTGGTGCAGGATCTCGAGATCATGGCTGATGTCCCAGACTGAGGCGAGAGTCGCCTTGACGTCAGGGACAAGGAGGGTGACTCGATAGTCGTTGAGCGCGGCCCACGAGCCCAGGAGACGCACCAGCACGGACTTCCCGGTCCCGGTGGGCGCGTGGAAGATCTGGGTCCGGCCGGCCAGGAGGTCGAGGACGTCGACGGTGTCGGTGTCGCGGGCCTTGACCCGGCCGAGCAGCCCCGTCAGCACCTTGTACAGCCAGGGGCCCGCCTCGGTGTCCTCGTACTGGGTGTCCAGGATCTGCGCGATGTCCTTGAGTTCCTGGACGGTGACCCGGACTGTGTCGAGAGCGGGCCGGGTGGTGAGGTCCGGCAGCGAGTCGTGGCCGAGTGGCCGGGTGAAAGCGGGGAAGCGGGGGATGGTGACGCGCCCATGGACGATCTCGTTGCCCTCGGTGCGTTCACTCGTCTCGTACGTCTGGCCCGGTGCGGCGAAGTCGTGGGGCTTGCGCCGGTTGCTCGGCCGCCGGAACGGCGCGAGAACGCTCTTGGCGTAGCCGAGATAGTCACCTCCCAGGAGGGGGTAGGCCGCGGTGGCGGTGAGGGGATCGCCGGCCAGGGTGAACAACTGGAGTGTTGTCTCCTCGTCCTCCTCGTCGCCAGTGCTCATGGCCCCGAGGAGGATCCGTGCGGCGGACGCGAACCGCTTCTCGTCGGCGAGGTCGGGATTGCTGAGCTTCATCACCTCGGCCACGAGCAGCCGTTCCTCGCTGCTCAGCTCGTTCCACCTCTCCCACGCCTGCGGTTTGCAGCTGGCGAAGAATGCCGCGTGGTGGAACGAAGCCAGAGGCTTGCCGTTGTCGTCCTGCTGCGGGAAGTAGTGGGAGGCAAGGGCCAGCGCGGCACGGACGAAGGTGCCCTTGGCGGTCATCTGGCTCATGCCCACACCACCCCGGCGCTCCGGCAGACCATCTGGGCGAAGTCGGTCATGGTCACGGCCTTCATTCCGTACTTGTGGCAGGTCACGGTCAGCAGCGGGATCTGGTCGGCCCGGTGGTCGGGAACGACGAGCCATTCAGCTCCACCCTTGTCGCCCTCGTTGCGGTGCAGGCTCTCGGCCAGGACGCGGCCGTGGGTGTAGTCCTTCACGTCTACGGTGAAGACGTGAGTTCGCCCGTCTGGGCCCTTGACCTCGATGCGGTGGTCGTACGCATCGCTCATCGGCCAGAGCTTCACGGCCTCGTCCACATCTGCCTGCCTGGCGGCCAGCCGCTCCCGCAGAACTGTGTGCAGACGCAGCTCGTGCAGACCGGGCACACAGGTGTAGCGCCACACGCCGCGTTTGAGGGCCACATGCCCCTCAACCGGCTTCGCCTCCGGCTGGGCTGTCGTGTGCAATGCGAGTGCCGCCTGGTGCGGGGCGGGGGTGTCGGGGCTGTCAGGGTGCAGCTGCGGCGGTTCTCCGGACGTGGGCCAGAACATGAAGCTGGCTCCGGTATCGGCGTGACGGCCGTAGAGGCAGGCGACGCGGTAGTACTCGCGGCCCGCGCTCATCCGCTTGCTGACCTTCATGGGCCACTTGCACACCGTGCAGGGGAACCACCAGGTGCGGTAGATGGCGTGGTAAGGGATCGCCTCGTAGTAGCCGATCGCGTTCAGGGGCAGACCGCGCTTGCTCAGCTCCGCAGTCGTGCCAGCAGGGCATTCCACCAGCGTGGCGCGGTCCTTGACGTACTGGGCGTCACCGCGACCCTTGAGGATCTCGTACATCTGATCCTGGTCGATCTCGTCCTGGAGCTGCTCCTCGGTGAACCGCATGCGGCCGATCCGCCGGAGCCGCTTCAAGATCCGGTGCAGCTGGGAGGTCTCCCACTGCAGGTCGAAGGCGTTGCCGGTGACGCAGCCCTCCGCGTCGACGACGGGGAAGTCGAGATCGTCGAAACCGGACCGGTCCAGCCACGGCGGGAGCAGGCCCTCGATGGGGCCGCGCAGTTTCCGGCGGAACTCGCCGAACGACAGCGGCACTCCAGGACCGTACGCGGCGAGCAAGTCCCCGTGGTACCGCATCAGCTTCTCGGCCCGGTGCCTCGGGCTCAGGTCCGGGGCGGTGATCGTCTGACAGGCTTTGATGAAGGTGAAGTTGATCAGACGGAACGCCTCGAAATGGGAGAACGTCAGACCGTCATCGTCGGCATGGGTCGTCACGGAAGACGACCGTAGAGCACAGGTCTGACAAATGGCCCCGGGACGGCCTAGGACTGCCCGAAATGACTATGCGGCGGAGACGCCGCAGGCGGGTACATCTCCGCGTAGACGTGCAGGTAGATGGCAATGTGCTGCAGCCCGAGCACGGTGGCGTGCCACCGGTAGTCGAGGACATGCGTATCGCCAGGCGCCATCCGGGGGCGCAGTTCGATGAAGCCTCTGCTGGGATGCGCTTGGGGCTTCGGCCGGTAGCCGACGGCGAGGTAGAACAGGGACTTGCCCGTCAGTTCGCTCTCGTGGAGACCTTCCGGACCGGCAGCGGAGACACGCAGCAGAACGCCCCACAGCCATTCGGACAGCAGATGTGTGGGTGGCGTCGGCTCGACGGGCTCTCCGAGCCCAGCACGGGCGCAGCCGCGGCCGCGGCGAGTGATTTCCACCAGGGTGCGGTCCACCTCGCCGACTCCGGGGACCTCCACGCGGTCCTTGGCCACCTTGATCAGTCCCAGCCGCTCCAACGAGCGGAGGGTTGCCCCAGCGCCTTGATCGTGGACACCAGCGCTCCGCAGGCGCTGCTGAAGGCGCGTGTGACCGACTACTTCGGCGGGCGCATCGAGCGCGAACGGCAGCTTCCGCCACTGCGTGGCCGGCGGAATGCCGACCTGGTTCTGACGGCGCATCCACATCTCGGCCTCGGTCATCTGATCATCCCGCAGGATCTCACCAAGGTAGACCCGCTGCCGATCGTTCAGGCCCGTCCAGCCCTCGACCGCTGATGCCGGCGGACCGTGGCGCTCGCGTTCGGGCAGACGCGGGGGCTCGTCTGCTGGCCGCGTACGCATCCAGGCATCCATGATCATGCGGACCGGCACCTCGTACACGGCCGCCAGCTGCTGCACCAGTCGGCCTGTGTGCTCTGGCTTCCTCCAGTTCCAGCCGGACACCTGACGGTTCCGCTCCAGGCTGCGGATCTTGTGTGCGTCCACGAACAGGTCGCGGCCCACGGCAGTAGTGCGAAGTCGGGTGGCGACCTGCTCAGCGGTGAGACCAGCGCCGTACCGGAGGTCAACCAGAGTCTCGGCTCCGCTGGGCGTGCCCGTGAGGTCGGCGGTGGCGCAGTCGAGGGCATCAGCGAGACGCCGCACGTTTCTGGCTTCAGGCACGTACCTGCCCTCCTCCCAGTACACGATCACGCGATACGTGACCCCCACGCGGTCGGCAAGTTCCTGCGAAGTGAGCCCAGCCTGCTCACGCAGCGCCCGGATCTTGGTGTGCTCAACGGCCAGCAGACGCCTCGGCATACCCGCTAGAAAAGCCCACTGAAGACTTCATGGCAACTCTTTTGGCGCCGAACGGGTACTCAGCCTCCGCGCCTGTCCGCTCTGGGAAGGGGCGGACATATCCGACGACCACAATCCGACCAACAACATCGCCTGCCAAGCCCTGACCTGGGCGGCCCCCTCTACTTGCGCCGGCAAGTGCGCTCGTCGTCGACACGTTCGGTCTCGCCGTGTCGGCGGGATGGGGCAGGCTGGTGTCATGAGCTACGCGGTCACCGTGGACACCAGCCGGCCCGAAGGCACCCCTGAACTCGACCCGCTGCAGCGAACGGGCGTCATCCATCTCCTGCGCGAGGGGCTCGACGCGGTCGAAGCCATCGAGGGGAAGGAGGGCGAGATCGTCGAGATCGTCGACCACTTCATCGGCGTGCACCCCGAAGGTGCCCTGCTGAAGGTCTTCGTTGACGCGCCCTCCCTGGAGGATGCCGAGGCCGCCATCGAAGCCGTGATTGGCGAGATCCTGGAACACACTGAGACGCTCGCCGGCTGGTCCATCCAGAAGTGCGAGGTCGAGCTGCACCTCGACTCAGCCAAGGAGAGCCTGGAAGCGGCCGACAGCCCCGACGCGCCCGCATCCGATCCGGCCGTCCGTGCCGCCACGCACCGCAAGACCTCGCCAGACGCAGCGTCGCAGCCCGGACTGAGTGACGAGGACCGAGAGAGGATGCGGGCGACCCTGCGCGCGCTCGCGCCTCAACTCGCCGGCGTTGGCCTCGCGACCTTCGGGCACCTGACCGCGGAGGACATAGAGGACGAGGAGGAGTTCGACGAAGAGTTCAACGTGGCGAGCGCGGACGCCGAGCTCGCAGCCGGCGCGATCTTCTACTCCATCGACATCCTGCTGGATGAGCTCTTCGAGGACATCGAGACCCTCAGCGATAGTCCGAATGCCGCCCAGTGTGACGGCGGCCTGCTCCAACTCGAAGGGCTGCCGCCCCAGTTCGCTCACCTCTATACGCCGCTCTTCGCGCGTAAGCTGCTGGTCACCGCCGTGGACCTGACTGGCCGTCTGTGCCGACCGGACTTTTCGCAACTCAGTAGCGTCGCGGAAGAACTGCTGCTCCGGCTTCTCCTGGCGACCACCGAGGCGACCCTCGACATCCACGACCTGCTGGACGACGGAGTCCAGGAAGCGCTGGGCTCCTTCCGCGAGAACGCGTACGAGGACCTGCACTACGAATGGCTCTACGAGCCGGCCCTCGATGGGATCGGCCAGGACCCCGCCGCCGCGCTCCTCGGGGCAGCTCCGATGAGCGTGGACGACTGGTTCGCACCCTTCAACGCCAGCCGTCCGGTCCACCCTTACGCTGCTGGATCCGTCACCGATGAGGAGACTGGCGCGGAGTAGGGGGCGGGCCAGCGTTGTCGGGCTGGTGGGGCCGCGTGGTGAGTGCTGCGGGGGACCACCATCGACGCGCAAAACCACTGGTGGCGGGCGTGCCAAGAGTAGGGCCCTGCGGGCACATGGCCAGAGCTGGAGGCGCCGATCCTGGCCCGGGCGCCCGCGTCGCTGGCTGGACGACCACGTGGCTTCGGCTGACTGAGCCCGGGAACACCCTGCTGTAGGCCGCTTCAGCTGACGACAGTCCAGCCCCAGGGACGGGGTCCGTGGCGGCCTTGGAGGCAGGCGAGTCGGTAGTGGGCCTGGTCGCGGTGGCGGATCGGATCGGCGGCGGCGTGCTGGAGGGCGAAGCAGGTGACGCGGAGCTCGCGGATGTCGCGGAGAACGGGGTAACCAGCCCAGGTCGTCACGTCTGCGCCGTAGGCCACGCAGAACGCCGCGTACTCCTCCGTGGAGATGGAGCCGAAGCTGGTGTGGCCGACGGCCGTGACAGCCAGGTCCCACTCGGGCGGGCCGACGGAGGTGCGCTCGAAGTCCAGAAGGTAGGCCGTGGCGGTGGTGACGGCGGTGTTGCCACGCCAGGCGTCGCCGTGGATGACACTGGCTGGCTGGCCGGGCGGGAGGCTGGACCACGCGGCCTGGAGTTCTCCGAGGCGGCGGCGGAGCCACTCCCGCCGCTCGTCGTCGAGGGTGGCGGCTCCGTCGATGCGGTGGGCGAGGCGGACGAAGGGGTCGAGGCGTCCAAGCGGGAAGTCCGGGACGGGCAGCTCGTGGAGCTGGCGAAGGAGCGGGGCGAGGTCGGCTGCTGCGCCAGGGCGGTGGGGCGGGAGCTCGCGCCAGAAGGTGACGGGGTGGCCGTCGGCGTCGACGGGCTCGGACATCTGGTCGAACGGGCGCACGGCGGGGAGGCCACAGGTGTGCAGCCAGCGGGCGACTGCGAGTTCCCGTACGGCGGCGGTCCACTGGCCGGGGCGGGCGATGCGGGCGACGACCCCGTTGGGGAGCTTCCAGAGGGCATTCTCGCCGATGCGTATCGGTTCGGCCTGGTCCGCTGACAGGCCTGCTGCAGTGCAGGCCTTGAGCAGCAGAGCGTGGGAGGCATCGACGTTGGTCACAGGGCAACCGTAGAGGTGATCTGCTCGCGCAGGGCGCGGATGTCCGGAGCCGTGCGGTGACGGTGGGCGAGACGGCCTAGGTCGGCCAGTTCGTGATTGGCGCGGAGAGAGCGGAGCTGACTGACCTCGGCAAGGGCGACGCGGCCTTCGACGGCCGCCTGCGCCGGGTCCCCGGTGGCCATCCGCAGGGAGGCCAGTTTGGTGCGGGAGAAGGTGCGGGACCTGGCGAAGCTCTCGGTGTGGCCGTCGACAGCAGTCTGCAGCCGGTGGAGTGCCTCGCGCGGACTGTGGCCGGCGAGGGCGAGATCGAACAGGGCGTGGCCGGAGTCACCATGGTGCTGGGCATTGTCGTAATAGGCCATCCACGGACCTTCGTTCACGGAGACGATATTGGCGAACGCGTCGTCGGACGTCCCGATCGCGGCAAGGGTCTGCTGGGTGCGGCCCATCTTGGCCAGCGCCCGGGCCCGGGCGTTGTGCAGCATGGACTGTTCGGCCGGGGAGAGGCGGTCCGCGCGCGCGAGTCCCAGCTCGGCGAGGGTCAGACCTGAGTCCAGATCACCGCGCCAGATGGCCTGCCGGGAGCGCAGGTTGTAGGAGATCGCTCGCAGCGCCCAGTTGTCCACTTCCTCCGCGCAGACAGTGGCGAAGGAATAAAGGCGCTGGGCATCTTCGTGGGCGAAGGCGTCGAAGGCCGAGGCGCCGACGACGGTGGCCAGCCTGCCGACGGCGGTGAACAGCTCGGGCCTGAGCGGCGCCGGACAGGGAATGTTGAGCAGGCCTGCCGCCCAGCGCAGCTGGGCGAACGCGGTGTCGCGAACGACACCGCCTCCGCCGTAGAGATTGTCCCAGCTGCGCAGGGTGGTGGCAGCGGTGCGGATCTGCTCGATGTCCCCAGGGCGGACCACTGATGGGGCGGCGGTGGCAGGGGTCGCGCTTATCAGCTGGAGCAGAGGGCCGACGGCCAGGGCGGCAGTACTCGTCGCGGCAAGGAAGTTACGTCGTTCCATGGGACTCGGCTCGTTCCATTCGGGGGCGGACCGTAGCCCCTCCAGGGTGCCCGCCGTCCATGGCTTCGCGGGAGCAGCGACAGCCTCGCCGGGGGAGTTGTCCATTTCCCGGGACCCGCGTTCCGCGCAATTCGGGGCCACTGGAGCAACGACACGCCTCATGGCCTGCGACTTCACCGCTTCGGGCGCCGCAGGCCGTTTCTCTAGGACTCAGCGTTTCCGCAGGTGGCGGGACTTCCGGTTGTCACTTCTGGAGCACCCGAACGACAGCCTGTTGCGAGCCGAGTCGAGTGTCACGATAGAGCCCGGGCACCACGTGCCGCTTCTGGTCCGTCAACTTGCCCCATATTGTGGTGATTAAGCCGGACGGAAACGGTGCCATTGTTGGCTTGAGAGTGCGCCCGGCCACCTCGCTGACCTGCGCGTTTCTCTAGGCCTAGAGAAACGCCCCGGCGGCACGTCCATGAGCGTTATCGCAGGTCATGGCCCAGATGCGCACTCTAGCGGCTCCGAATTGCGCGGAACGCAGGCGGGAGCGGTTGTCCATTTCAGCGTTCGCTAACGCGAGGCAGCGGCTGAGGACGCCGCCGGTGTCCAACGCGGCATCCAGTGCGGCGGCATGGGTGGGGCGGCAAGGACGCTCGGCCTTCTCCATCTTGCTGACCAGGTCACCGCTGATGTGGACGAGCGCGCCGAGCTGATTTTGGGTCAGACCGCGGAGCGAGCGCCAGTGCCGGATCTCCGCCCCGAGCCAGTGCGCGGCTGAGCGCGAAGGCTCGAGCGGCCGTGGCGGCCTGGGCATGTGGTCCCCCCGAATCGTCTGTAGTGGACAGCGGCCGCTGTCCTTTTGCCGGACTGGGCACGGTGTCTGCGCCCGGGCTGAATTGTTCCCGGGCGCTCTCGCTCCACTACATACCGCAACTTCCGCGGGACAGAGAGGGTTTCCGCGATTTGCGCGGGATCGAACGACGTCGGCGGCGACCGCTCAGATCCGAACCGCTTGGGAGGAGGTACCACCGTGCGAGACCGAAGAAGCCCTTGCGGCACTGACGCGGCGGTGATCTCGATCACAACTTGGGGGATTGGCGAACGGAGCCGGGACCAGCCCTTGCGGGTCTGTCTACGGATCGTGGCCCGGGTGAGGTTTCGACGCGGATTCCGCGCGGCCAACATCGATGACGAACCGCGGCTTCCGCCGCGGCCAGTGCTAGCAGGCAGCGTGCGGCGAGTCCGGCAGGAGGGAGGTGCACCTTGTCAGATCGAGAGACCACGTTCGGTGTAGGCCAGGTGATGGTGTTGACCTCGCTGGGCGACTGTCGCGTATCGGTCCCGGTGCTGAGTTGCCACCTGGCCGCAAGGCCGGCTGCCGTCGGTACGGCACGAGGTCGGGTTCGGGCGCACTTCACGGACCACCTGCATCGAGACGCGCTGGCGGATGCGGAGCTCATCGTCACCGAGCTGGTGACCAATGCGGCCGGCGCGTCACAGGAGGCCGACGACATCGAGCTGAGCGTGCGCCTGACGGGTGCAGAGCTTCTCATCGAGGTCTTCGACCACGCCACGGAGACGCCCCGTCGTCGGCAAGGAAGCCAGTCCGACGAGGACGGGCGCGGGCTGCTCCTGGTGGAGAAATTCGCTCGGCTGTGGGGGTGGGCACCCATTGCCGACAGAAAGGTCGTCTGGGCCGTGTTGCCGGTCGAATCGCCGCACGGCCCAGCCTATCCGGGCTGAGCCCCGCCCCCTCGCTAGAGAACTCAGCCTCCCGCCGCGACCACACACTGACGGACGCGCGGGAGGCCGATCCCCCCATGCCATCGCAAGGGAGAACGATGTCAGACCAGCACAGCTCCCCATGGACACCGGAGACGTCCAGCACACACCGCCTCCCGGAAGGCCGTGCGTCGCGCCGAATCGCCGCCACGTCTGAGGAAATCCGCACGCACAGACCTGCTGCACCGGCGGGCGTGGTGGAAGTCATTGACCTGTCACCCGAGACACGCTCGGCACTGGGACGGTTATCCGACCGCATCACTGCGGACCCGTACCGGTCGGGCATGGCGTTCGTTGAGGAAGCGCGGGCGGCCACCCCTCACCTGCCGAGCGAGCTTGTCCGGTCGCTTGCCCGGGCGGGCGCGCATGAGGGAACCCCAGTCCTGCTCGTGCGCGGCCTACCCGTCCCGTCCGGGCTGCCGCCGACTCCGAACGTGAAGTTCGACCACCAGCGAGAGATCGGCCGTCTGGGGACGGAAGCACTCCTGGCGTTGCTGGGCTCCTGTGTGGGAGAGATCTTCACCTATCGCGAGTGGGACAGCGGCCACATGGTGCAGAACCGCTATCCGATCGCGTCTCACCGAACCATCCAGTCCGCAACAGGATCCACCGAGCTGGTGCTGCACACCGAGGCGGCCTTTGCCGCACTCTCACCGGACCATCTCGTTCTGCTGGGCCTGCGGGCGGATCCCGGCTCGTCAGTCCAGACCGTTGTCGCGGACATCGGTACGGCGCTGGAGAGCATCTCCGCCTCGAGCCGTCGGCAGTTGGCCGCGCCTATGTTCGCGTTTCCCAGTGACCACGGCTCGCACATGGCCGGGGGACCGCGAATGACGGAGCCTCACCCGATTCTCCGGCAGACGACCGAAGGACTCTGCCTGGACTACCAGCACAGCATCACACCGCTGTCGCCTGAGGGCGCCATGGCGCTCGCCGAGCTGAACGCGGCATTCACTGCCGCTGCCGAAGGGGTCACGCTGCGGTCCGGGGAAGCGCTGGTCATCGACAACCGGCGCGCCGTACACGGCCGTACCGCTCTCCAGCCCAGGTTCGACGGCACCGACCGGTGGATCCAGCGGGTACTCCTGCGCCGCACGCTGCCGGCGGACGAACGGGTCGTTTCCGACTCCCGCTTCGACCAGTACCCGAGTGAGTTCCGCAGCACCCTCGCACGCCCCAAGTGACCCCAACTCAGCGACCTCCAGGGAGGACCCACGCCATGTGGCGAGATCACCAAGTTGTCGACACCGACGGGCACATCATGGAGCCGCTCTGGCTCTGGCCCGACTACCTGGACCCGGCTTACCGCAAGAACGGGCTGCAGGTGCTCCGCGACCCGGCAGACGGCGACAAGCTGCTCGTCAACGGCCGACCGTCTCAAATAATCCGCCGCCTCGGCGGGATTGTCCCGGTCCCGGGACAGGCCGTCGAGGACTGGAACACCCTGCCGGCCGACGGCAGCTTCGCCTCCTACCGTGACTCGTGCACATCGGCTTCCTGGAACGCGGAGCACCGGGTTGCCTGGCTGGACGAGACGGGCATCGGATCTACCCTGCTGTTCCCCTCTCTCGGCCTGATCTGGCCGAGAGAGGCTGGACCGGACAGCCCCTACACCGTCGCGCACTTCGACGCCTACAACCGCTGGCTGCTCGATATGACCGCCGACACCAGCGGACGCCTGCTTCCAGTCGCCCAACTCGCCTTCACAGAAGGCCTGGTGAAGCGAGTCGTCAGCCTTGCCGAACAGGGCTTCCGCCATGTCATGCTGCCGACCGGCATCGGTACAAGTCTGCGAACCGCAGACAGCTTCTTCGCCACCACTCAGGACATCGGCCTGACCGTCCACCTTCACAAGGTAGCCATCCCCCACTTCCTGGGCACCGAGCAGCCCACCAGCCTGCAGAACCCCCGCCTGGGCCGATTCTTCAACCACGTCCACGAGACCCTGCCCGGACAGCTCTTCCTCACCGCTCTCCTCGACTCCCGCGTCCTGGACCGTTTCCCCCACCTGCGCTTCGCCTTCCATGAGTGCAACGCCGGCTGGCTCCCGGCCTGGATAGAACGCGCCCACGAGTCGTGGGAGACCCTGCACGGCACTGGCCAGCAACTCCCCGACCAGCCGCCCAAGCACTACCTGCAGGACCGGGACACTCTCTTCTTCTCCGTCGGCCTCGGCGAGGACCTGGCAGCGATGCCCGACTGGCTCCACCGCCGGATCATGCTGGCTACCGACTACCCCCACCCCGGCACCCCGACCGATCCGGCCTCGGCCTGGGCCCCCGCACTGGAAGCACTGCCGCATGACGCCGCTGCGGGACTGCTCAGCGCCAATGCAGGGCGCATGATGCCCGCCGCCACCGCCAAGCTGGAGGTCCGCCATGACCGCACGAACTGACCGGGACTCCCGCTTCGCCCTGCGCCTGAAGAGCCTGGACAAGGTTCCCCTGGAAGAGGCCTTCCGCCTCGGTGCGCTGCGTGACGGCGTCCAACTCACCACCACCGCGCTGCGTTTGCCGGTGCTGGGGCAGGTCATTCCGCGCATCGAGATCGAGATCAGCGGGCCGGACTACCGCAAGAAGGTCACCGTCCGCGTCAACCAGAGCTCCCCCTTCATGTTCGACGCTGGCCAGCTCACTGCCACCATCAACGGCAAGGCCCGCTCGGTAGCGTGCGCCCAGTTCGTCGACGACGATCGAGCGCCCACCGGTATGTACAACTTCGGGCTGCTGCGCGAGAACGGGCTGCGGAGCTTCGTCTTCGACTACCACACGTACTGCGCCTACTCCTGCGACTTCTGCTTCAAGGAGTCGGAGTGGGAGGTCCTCGCGGTCGAGCAGGTCCCGGCCGCGAGCTACAAGGCGAACTTCGAACAGTGCCTCGCCCATGTCCAGGAGCACGCCGAGGATTTCCGGACCAAATACGACATCGTGTGGCTGTGCACCGGCAGCATCACCAACGAGCAGCTCGAGCTGGACCGCCACCGCCGTATTGCGCGGGCGCTCCGGGAGGCCGGCTACGAACAGGGGATCTACGTCTCCCAGGTCATTCCACCGACGCTGCGTCAGGATGCGGTGCGACGCCACGACTACCTCAAGGCGCTCCACGAAGCGGGTGTGAGCCGCTTCAACAGCGGCGTCGAGATCGTCAACAACGCTTACCGGCAGAAGTACGTCCACGGCTACAAGGGCACGCTGACCTTTGAGGACTACGTCAGCGTCTTCTCCGACGCGGTAGAGATCTTCGGGCACCAGCAGGTCGGCAGCTGCCTGCTGGCCGGCATCGAGCCCGCCGAGGACACCCTGCGCGGACTCGAGACCATCGCGGCGCTCGGTGTCGTACCGTCTCCTACGGTGCTGACCCCCTTCGTCGTCAAGCAGCAGGACATCCCGTTCCACTATGACCTCGACGGCCTGATCGACACTCACCTGGGCTTCAACGACATCATTAGGCGCTACGACCTCCCAGTGTTCTCCGGCGTCTTCAGCCTGGCCTGAGCCAGAGCCCCGCGGGGAGCGCCCGATCGCGGCGCCGGCCTGTCCTGACCGTCGCCCTTCGGCGCCTGGCAGTTCTAGCTGGGTGCCCGGGGGCAGGCCGTCGCCGCGACCGACCACCGCTCAGCGCCGCAGTCACCGTATCGGGCGATAACGGCGCGCCCTGATCCCAGACGTCCGCTACGCTGGGGCTCCCCCCGGGTGGCCGTCTACCACCCGCCGAAACCGCGCGACCAACGCGCCTGCAACCAGGGAGTTGCCTCTTATGGCTCGTACATTGATCCGCGACCTCAGCTCGCATCTGGACGAGACCGTCACCGTCTACGGCTGGATCAACACTCTCCGCCTCCAGCGCCGGATGCAGTTCGTCCTGGTCCGTGACCACACCGGCCTGGTGCAGGTCACCCACCCGCGCGGTGGCGAGGAGGACTGGATTGAAGCAGCCTTCGAAGAGGTGACCCTCGAATCCGCCGTGAAGATCACCGGAAAGGTCGTCGCGAACCCGGTCGTCAAACTCGGCGGCCTGGAGGTCCTGCCCGAGAGCGTGGAGATCGTCGCCCAGGCGGAGACCGGCCTTCCGATCGACGAGCACACCGGACTCGACCAGCGCCTCGACTGGCGGTTCCTTGACCTGCGTCGCCCCTCCCAGCACCTGGTCTTCGACGTCCAGACCACCATCGAACAGGCGATGCGTCAGATCGCCGACGACGAGGGCTTCACAGAGCTGCACACCCCCAAGCTGATGGGGACCGCTTCCGAATCCGGTGCCGAGGTCTTCAAGGTCGGCTACTTCGACCGCACCGCATACCTGGCGCAGTCACCGCAGTTCTACAAGCAGATGGCCATCGCAGGCGGAATCGACCGGGTCTTCGAGATCGGCCCCGTCTTCCGAGCCGAGCCATCGTTCACCTCCCGCCACGCCACCGAGTTCACCGGCGTCGACGTCGAGATCGCCTGGATCGACAGCGTCGAGGACGTGATGGCCTTCGAGGAACATATGCTCCAGCGGGTCCTGGCTGACGTCTGTGCAGAGCACGGCGAGCAGATCGCCGAACTGTTCGGCGTTGACGTCACCGTCCCCACCCTGCCGTTCCCCCGAGTCACCATGGCCGAGGCTCTCACGAAGCTCCGCGCCACCGGGTGGGACCCGGCCGGGGAAGCGGTCGACCTCGACCCGGAGGGCGAGCGCACGCTGTCGGCACTCATCGCCGAGGAGTACTGCCACGAGTTCGTGTTCATCACCGACTTCCCGGCCGAGGTCCGTCCGTTCTACCACCATCGCCGCGCTGACAGCGCAGACACGACAGCCAGCTTTGACCTCCTCTGGAAGGGCGTGGAAATCACCACCGGCGCCCAGCGCGAGCACCGCCACGACGTGCTGAGCGCGCAGGCCCTGGAGAAGGGCATGGAGCTCGCGCCACTGGCTCAGTACCTTGACTGCTTCCGCTACGGCACCCCGCCGCACGGCGGCTTCGGACTGGGCCTCAGCCGGGTGATCATGCTCCTGCTCGGCCTGCCTTCGATCCGTGAGGCGACGTTCCTCTTCCGTGGCCCCAACAGGCTGGAACCCTGACGCCGTCTGCTGTTGAGGTCAGCTCAGAAGCCGCGTCGAGGTAGCGGCATCAGGCGGACGACCTGGAACGTCGCGTAGCGGCCGTGACGGCGGACCCAGTACCTGGGTGGATTTCAACGGCCGTGTTCGGCTCGGGCGACGTTGTCGCCCATACCTACGCCAGGCCGTCACCGCCGCCGGCTCCGGATGCTCAGCGGCCCTGGACGCTGAGCGCTATCTGCCAGCCCTGCGGACCTGGCCACGGGCGACCTCGAGGACCCAGCCGAGCTGCAGCCCGCCCAGTAGCAGCACCTCGCACGGCACCTGTCAGTTCACGGGGCCCGGACGGCCACCCGCCGCCGGGCCCTGCCCTCTCTCACGGAGCCCCCGGGGCCCGATTGCAATCACCTCTAGATTGCAATCGGTCCGAATTGAGCCTCCGGCTGGTTTCATATGGCACCTGATAGGTGTTTCTGAGCGCATTTCCGTAGGTTCATAGAGAGGTCCCTCGGGAAGGTCGCCTGGCAGGTCAGCGCCCGCTACGCTGGGGACAGGCGAGGGACCACACGCGGCGAACCGCTGTACGCGGACTTCTTTTCCATCGCACGGACGCCGCGCTCCGTTCAGCGCCTGACGTGCAGAAAGTTGAATGGTCGCGCGACTGGGGGTCAAGGGGTCGCAGGTTCAAATCCTGTCGTCCCGACGTTAAAGTCGCAGGTCAAAGGGCCTGGAAGCCTAGAGCTTCCAGGCCCTTTCCTGTTGCCCGGGGACGCTCCGGGGACGCGGTGACCGCCGCCAGTACGTCTACGCAGGTCAACGCCGGTCTACGGTCGTCCACGCGGGTGGCCCGGACGCTGTGGGGTGGAGCCCAGGTACGTCGGTGTGCTCTGCCATCGACGGCGCCCGGAAGCGGCTGGACGATCAACGCGCACACACCGGCTGACGCAACGTCGCTTCTACGATCCGCGCGGAAGGGCTGGCCGCCAGTGGCGGGCTGGTTCACACAGCGGTGCGGCGGGGGAGGAAGCCCGAGGGCGGGCGATGTGAGGGGGCGCCGATGATGTTCGGGTATTCGGACGAGTGGTGGGTTCTGCTGTTCGTCCCGGTAGTGCTGTGGGTGCCGTTCGGGCCCTTCGTTATGGGTGCCCTGAGGGCGTGGTGCGCCCGTCGGACCGGCTGGCGGGCACGGCTGTGGTCGGTGCTGCTGCCGGCGTTGCCGGTGGGGGTGTTGGGGTCGACACGGTCCTGCCCACGGACACCTGGGACGAGCCGACCTGGCGGGACCACTTCCTCGGCTACCTACCTGTATTGACCCGCAGGGTTGTCGACACGGCTGATGGGTGGCTGGCCATCGAGTGCGGTGTGGCACCGGCGGTAGTTGTAGGTGTGGAGGAAGTCCGTCAGGGCTTCGGTGCGTTCGGCGTTGCTGGAGTACGGGCGCACGTACGCCCATTCGTCGAGCAGGGTGCGATTTAACTCCCGCAGCTGACGGCCTGAAAAATAGGGTGCGGTCGGCTGAGCTGGGGTGACAGGTAGGCGATGTGACAGAGAGTCTTGAGTATTCCGCCCTGCTGCAACTGATCGACGAGCGGTCGGCCGCGTTCCGGAGTGCGGTTGCCGCCGCGCCCAGCCTTGACGCGCCGGTGCCGTCCTGCCCCGAGTGGACGTTGTTCGATCTGGTGCAGCACCTGGGTACGGGCCAGCGCTGGTGGGCCGCGATCGTCGCCGCGGGCCCGGCCGAGGCTCCGTCGGCCAAGGATGCCGCGGAGGTGCCGCGCGAGCTCGAGGCGCTGCTGGCCTGGTACGCCGAGTCGAACGAGCTGCTGCTGAGTGCGCTGCGCGAGGCTGGCCCGGAGCGCGAGTGCTGGGCGTGGTGGAGCGCCGGCGTGTCGCCGGCGAATGCCTGGGGCGTTGCCCGGCGCAGGGTGCACGAGGTGCTGGTGCACACCTACGACGCCCAGCCCGCCGCAGGCGCCGTGCAGTCGATGCCGGCGGACGTCGCGATCGACGGCGTGGCCGAGTTTCTCGACACCTGCAACTCCACCCCGGCGGCCTGGCCGCACGAGGCCGCCACCATCCACTACCACGCCACCGAGGGCCGCTCCTGGCTCCTCGCGCTGGACGGCACCGGCGCCTGGCCCGCACCCCCCACGGACGACGCCGCGCCCGCCTCCGCTTCGGCCACGGGCACGGCCGAGCAGCTGCTCCTCTTCGTCTGGGGCCGCCTCACGCTGAGCGACCTGAAGATCGAGGGCGACCAGCAGGTGTTCGAGCAGCTGATCGCCTGGGAGCCCGAGGAGTAGCCAGTCAATACCGTCAGCGGACGGCCTCGATGACGTCCGCGTCGGTGAATGTCGCGAACAGCTCCGCCTCCGCGCGGCGGACGGCCAGTACGGCCTCGTACAGCTCGGGCCCGAGCGCCTCCTGCAGCACTGCCGACTCAGCCAGGAAGGGGATATGGCTACGACCAGGGTTTCTGTTAGGTGCTCTTAGGCGCTCTACCTTGCCGTCCGTCGGCGGACGATAGGGGCGCGTGCGCTTATGGACGATGCCGGCGACGCTGAGAGTCTGGCCGAACAGGCGGGATCTGTAGCAGGAGCCCTTGTCGGTGAGGACACGCTCGACGGTGATGCCGTGCTCGGCGAAGAAGGTATTCGCACGCTGCCAGAAGGAGGCCGCGGTCTCTTCGCGTTCGTCGATCAGAGCCTCGCTCTACGCGAGCCGGAAGTGATCGTCGACGGCTGTGTGGACGAAGCTGTAGCCGATCACGGGACAGCTGCCCCTGCGCGCGTCGGTTGTGGCCTGCCGATTGCCGGCGGCCTGCTGGCGGGGCATGATCCGATGTCCGCCGCCGTCGGGAATGTTGCCGAGCTTCTTGATGTCGACGTGGACCGGTTCCCCAGGACGTGATCGTTCGTAGCGTCGGATGACCTGACCGGTCGGCCGGTCCATCCAGCGCTGCCGGTTCAGGCCGTGGCGGGTCAGGACGCGGTGGACCGTCGAGCTGGGTATGCCCAGGATCGGGGCGATCCGTGCAGGGCCGAGCTTGCGGTCACGCCGTAGCTCGCAGATGCGATTCTCGACATCGGCAGGGGTTCGGTGCGGTGTCGTCAGGGCTCGACTGGAACGGTCATACAGCCCCGGATGGCCTTCTGCTCGCCAGCGCCGGACCCATTTGTGGGCTGTGGTGCGGGAGATGCCCATTTCTTCGGCGCCGTGGGCGATGGGCCTGCCAGCGCGGACCCGTTCGACGAGGAGCCGTCTGCCGTGGATGGTCAGCCGGGCATGGGGTGGGGCACGGGAAGCCTCTGGGATGGTGCGGAATGTGATGCGGAGCCTGGGTCTTGTGCCCGAGGCCGCCGATCTGGCGATCGACGTCCTCGGGCGACAGAGAACGAGCCTTTGTGGGCGGCGAGTCAGGCCGGGGCCGTCTGCGCGCCCCGCTGGATCTATTCGGCCCAGGCACGCTCCAACTGGGTGCGGAAGGTAGCGGGCTCCCGCCCGATCAGCTCGGCCAACGTCGAGTCGACAGTGGTGAACTCGCCATCCCGCGCCGCGCCGAAGATGCTCAGCATCAGGTCGGCGATCGCGGCCGGGGCGCCGTGCGCCAGGACCTGCTCGCGGAAGGCGTCGTCGGGGACGACGGTGCGGGTGAAGGGCCGTCCGGTGGTCTGCGACGCGATCTCGGCGACGGTGTCGAAGTCGAGCGCCGCCGGGCCGGTGAGCGGCGGGGTGGGCCCGTCGAAGCGGCCCTCATCGAGGATGATCGCCGCGGTGGCCTCGGCGAGGTCGTCGTGGCCGGTCCAGGCGACAGGGCCGTCGGCGGGAAGGGCGATATCGCCGGTGTGGCGGGCGGACTCCAGGAACTGCAGGGCGCTGGCCGCGTAGAAGCCGTTGCGCAGCGCGGTCCAGGGCAGGCCAGTGGCGCGCAGCAGGTCCTCGGTCCTGGCGTGGTCCCGGCAGGCCTGGAAGCGGGAGTCGTGCGCAGCGCCCATCTGGCTGGTGTAGAGGATGCGGCCGACCTTGGCCTTCACGGCGGCGTCGATGGCGGCACGGTGGCCGCTGACGCACTCCTCGCCCGTGCGGTCGAGGGAGACGAGGAGCAGCTGCTCGGCCCCTTCGAAGGCGTGCATGAGCGAGTCGGGGTCGTCGAAACTGCCCTGCCGGACGCGGACGCCGCGGTCGGCGAGGTTCTGGGCCTTGCGGGGGTCGCGGACGCTGACGCCGACGCGGTCGGCGGGGACCCGCTCCAGGAGGCGCTCGACGGTGCGGCGGCCGAGCTTTCCGGTGGCTCCGGTAACGATGATCATTGGGCTCCCCCAGCGATGTTTCCAGTGGAATCGCTCCAACAGTAACACTGGAAATTCCGATGGAAACAGATCCTCGGTACCATCGGTTCATGGCTACACGCGACTCAACCGACAACCCTCGACGCCGCATCGTCGAGGCAGCCGTCGAGCTGCTGGAGAACGGCGGCCCTGACGCGGTGAGCACCCGCGCGGTCGCCGCCGCGGCCGGCATGCAGCCGCCAGCGATCTACCGCCTCTTCGGCGACAAGGAGGGGCTCCTGGAAGCCGTCGCCGAGCATGGCTACGCGCAGTTCCTGGAGAGAAAGCGCGCACAGCTCGACCCCGCCCCGCAGGACCCGGTGGAGGACCTGCGCCGCGGCTGGGACACGGTGGTCGAGTTCGGGATCTCCCGCCCCGAGCTGTTCGCGGTGATGAACCGGGCCACCGGCCTGGGATCGGACGCAGCACACCGCTCGGGCCTGGAGATCCTCCACGGCCGGGTGCGCCGTCTGTCGGCCGGGGGATGGCTGCGGGTCGACGAGGAACTGGCCGCCCAGATCATCCAGGCCACCGGCCGAGGCGCAGTCACCACCTGGCACTCCACCCCCGCGGACCGCCGCAATCCGGCGCTGTTGACCGTCCTGCGTGAGTCCATGGTCGCGGCCGTCACCCGCGCCGAGCCGGCGATTCCCGCCGCGGAGTCCCCTCCCGTCGCGGCGGCCCGCGCGCTGCGCGCGGCCCTCCCCGACGACTCCGATGTCCTGAGCGACGCGGAGCAGCGCCTGCTGCGTGAGTGGCTCACGCGCCTGGCGGCGGACGATGGCGCTCCGCGTGCCTGATCGTGCGTCAAGCGCCGTCGTGCAGGTTGAACCTCACGAGGAGAGATCGTGCGATGAAGCAGCCTCCACGAGATGAGACAGTGGGCGACCACACGGCTCCGGCTGGCTTCCCCTGGCCATAACGCGCCGCCAACCTTGATCACATCTCCGCCGCCCACTGTTACTGACTTCGGCTCGTCAGGGTGAACTCTCCCGAAGTCCCTGATGGGCTTGTTGTGGTGGTTGTATCCGGTGGTGTGTGAGGTATGCGGATGGGGGCGGGCTGACCGCCGCGGGACGGGTGCGCCGGGAGTCGGTGCGGATGCAGGCGGCCGAGCTGTTCGAGCAGAGGATCAAGCTGCCGGAAGTGGCCCGGCGTCTGCGAGTGAGCCCGAAGTCGGCCTACCAGTGGCACCAGTTGTGGCGCGGTGGCGGTGTGCAGGCTCTGGCCTCTCGCGGCCCGGGTGGGTCGCGGTGCGGCCTGTCGCCGCGTTGCCTGGAGAAACTCGCCGCATACCTGGACCAGGGCCCGGCCGCACACGGCTGGGTGGAGGACCAGGTGTGGACCGCGGCGCGGGTGGCCACGCTGATCGGGCGGAAGTTCCACCTTTCCTACAGCGTGTCCGGGGCCACGAGGCTGATGCACCGGCTCGGTTTCAGCGCGCAGGTCCCCGCGCGGCGGGTGGCCGAGCGGGACGAGCAGGCCGTCACCGCGTGGAAGGAGGTGACCTGGGCGGAGGTAAAAGAGCCCGGGCGGCCTGCGGGGGCTACATCTGCTTCGAGGACGAGGCAGGCTTCACCCGCCGTCCGCCCAGAGGACGCACCTGGGGCCGGCGAGGCCGCACGCCGGTCGTGACGGTCAGCGGCCGCCGCTCAGGACGGTTGTCGGTGGCCGGGATGATCGCCATGCGGCCCGGCTCCCGCACCCGGCTGTGCCACCGCCTGCGCGCCCATCCCGCGGGCAGAGGTAAGCGCCGCAGCATGGGCGAGCGCGACTTCATCGCCCTGGTCGACGGTGTCCACCAGCTCGTCAAGGCGCCGATCGTGCTGGTCTGGGACCGCCTGAACACCCACGTCTCCCACGCCATGCGCGACTTGATCGCCGAGCGTGCCTGGCTGACGGTGTTCCTGCTCCCCGGCTACTCGCCCGACCTCAACCCCGTCGAGTGGGTCTGGGTACACGTCAAGCACAGCCTGGCCAACCTCGCCGTCATGGCCCTCGACCGACTCGAGGCCCTCGTACGCAACCGGATCAAGCGCCTGCAGTACCGGCCCGACACCCTCGACGGCTTCATAGCCGGCACCGGCCTGGCCCTCGACACCCCAACGCCACCCTGACGAGCCGAAGTCAGTAAGGTGCACGTTCCCAGAGACGAACGATGCGTGCTCACGTGCGCCCTGGCATGCGCCCCCGGAACAGCTGTCAAGGTACGACATCAGCTCTCTGGGGAAGGCGAGTTGGAGGGGGAGCAGGGTGATGCGGGCGGCCGAGGTACTCCGCGAACTGGCTCAAACGTCGAACGCTGCCGCGCACTCCAGCGTCAAGCTGCTTGGCGAGGTGGAAGCGGTTGCGGCGCGGGACGACAAGGAACGGAAGGAGAACGAACTCGAAGCCCTCCGCCGTAGGTCCGGCCTCCAGCCCATACCGACCAGGGAACTCGGTACCGGTGTCGAGCTGACGCCCTGGCACGTTCTGCACGCCCTCGGCCGGGCGATCGCGCTCTCGCGGCGGGGAGCGGGTCGTGGTCTCGCCGAACACTGGGGCTGCCTCAAGTACACCCAGGCCTTGGCGGGGACCCCCGGCACCTTCATGACCCTTTCGGTCGAGGGCCGCGACACTGCGGACTACGACAAGACAGCCCAGTCCGACGAACTCGAGCAGTCCGAGATCCTCTTTCTCCTGCCGCGTCAGCGAGAAGAACCAGCGCATCACCGCCCGGATCGCCACCACGCTGGGCAGCGTTCAGCTGAAGCTCGGCCGGCACCAGGAGGCCGCCGAGTTGCTCGACCAGGCTCTCGCCGTCGTCGAATCCCGCCGCACGCCCGCCGACGAGGCCCCGATCCGCGAGGCGCGCGCCGAGGCCGCCGCCGCGCGGGGTGGCCTGCCGACGGCGCGTCAGCAGCTGCTCTGCGCCTGCGAGATCCACGAGGGCCACCGGTGGGCCGCGTGGGGCGGAGCTACGGGTCCGGCTGGCCGAGCTCGGCGAAGCCGGCTGAGCTTCAGGTCTCCGCCCAGCCTGCGTTGGCGCTCGACCGGCTCAGCTCTGAGCGCCATGGTCAGCCGCGCGGTCTGGGTGCCCCGCTGACGATGCTGCGTTGCCGCGCCTGACTCCGAGCGGCCCGTCCTCGGTGCGGCCGGGGACGGGCCGCTCGGCGATCAGGGCGGATGAGGCTCACCGCAGCCAGACAGCCCAGTCCTGGACGGCGGGCCAGGAGGAGTTGCAGGTCCACAGGGTCAGCCAGGTGCCGTTTGCCCAGCTGTTGCCCTCGTTGGTGATGCACTGGCCCGAGTTGAACAGTGGGGTCGTCCGGTTGTTGCCCGCGTCGTAGTGGCTGCCGACGTTCCACTTCTGGACGCTGGAGCCGGTGCAGTCCCACAGGGTCAGAACGGTCCCGTTCGAGTAGCTGTTGCCACGCGGGGTGACGCACCTGCCGCTCTGCACGTGCTTGACCTCGCCGGAGCTGAAGAACTGGAACCGCTGCACGTCGGAACCCGTGCAGTCCCAGACCGTCAGAGGTGTGCCGTTGGCCGTTCCGTTGCCCTGCGGAGTGGCGCACTTGGGAGTTGAGCCGTAGGCGATCAGCTCCTGGGTTCCGGAGACGGCCTGGGCGGCGCCGGTGTTCGCCAGGCTGAAGGCCAGGGCGACTGCGGCGACCGCCGATATCCGGCGTGCGGTGTTCATCATGGCGACCTTTCAAAGACGACGGGATTGAAGCGGACGCCCCAAGGGGTGCGGGCCTGCGCGGGCAGCCAGGGCCGACCGGACCGGCTCGCGACAGCGGTCCCGGCCGGACGCGCGCGGCCTTCAGCTCTCCCGTCGTCCCCCCGATACTGCGTCAGGCCGTCGCAGCCTCCCTGCGGAGCGGCGCGGCCGGATGAATTTGATCATGCCACCTGCGGCTGCATCAACTCCCATCCGAGGGGTCGCGGCGGCTGACGGCCCGGTGGGGTTCCCGACCGGGCACTGCGGTACCCGAGGCACTGGCGGGGCTCCGGCGCTTCGGGAGCGGCGCGTGGTGCCCGCGGGTGGCCCGTGCGGCGGCCGGTGCGAGGAGTGTCAGAGGGCGGCGCGGGAGAAGGTGGCGATGTGCCGCTTACCACCGATGGCGAGGCGGAGGGTGCCGGGAACGGGGGTGCCGGGTGCAGTGGTGCGCTGGTGGTGCAGGACCGAGGCGGCGACAACGGATCGGCGTCGGTGGAGGGTTCGGTGGTGAGGAGTTCGCCGGTGCGGAGGCGGAGCAGGCAGCGGTGAGGGGTGCGGACGAGGAGGTGTAGCAGGCCGTTGAGCTGTGCGAACACGCCGTCGCGGTGCCTCTTGGCGAAGTCGGCGTCGGACAACTTGGACAGTACTGAAATTGAACCCGTGATGTCGGCGATGGTGCTCCTGCAGCCGTCGCCGACATCATGTGGAGGCCGCCGGGGTCGGTGTCAGTGGACCGGTTCGAGATGGTCGGCGCCCGGGCGGCCGGCGCTCAGGTGGGCGGTGAGGAAGCGGGCGGCGCGGTCGAGTGCGGCGTCCGCCTCGTCGAGGCGGCCGTAGTGGTGCTGGAAGACGTGGGGGAGGCCGGGGCCGACTTCGAGCGTGACCTCGACGCCGTCGGCGCCCGCGCGGCCGGCCAGTCGGACCGCGTCGTCGAGGAGTACCTCGTTCGCCCCGACCTGCACGAGGAGTGGGGGCAGTCCGGTGAGGTCGGCGAACACCGGGCTGGCCAGGGGATGCGCCCTGTCGCCTGCGCCGACGTAGAGATCGGCGCAGGCGCGCACGTCGGCCGCTGTGAAAATGGGATCGGCGCTCTCCTTGGAACGGATGCTTCCCCCGGCGAGGGTGAGGTCGGCCCAGGGGGAGAAGACGACCACGGCGGCTGGTTGCGGCAGCCCGGCCTCCCGGGCGGCGAGCAGCGTGGCGATGCTCAATCCGCCACCGGCGGAGTCACCGGCCATGACGAGGTCGCGCGGGTCGGTGCCCGACGCCAGCAGCTCGCGGTAGGCCGCGAGCCCGTCGTCGACAGCCGCGGGGAAGGGGTGCTCGGGCGCCAGCCGGTAGTCCACCGACATCGCGCGCAGCCCGGCGCGGCGGGCCAGTTCACCGACCAGTCCTGCGTGGGTGTCCGGTGAGCCGATGACGTAGCCGCCGCCGTGCAGGTAGAGCAGTCGGCCGCGGCCGGAGGCTTCGGCAGGCTCCAACTCCAGGGTGGGCCGCCCGCCCAGCACGGCCCTGCGGGTGAGCACGCCCTGCGGCGCGGGACGGGTGACAGCCGCGGCGAAACCGCTGCGCTGCTCCTCGGGAGTGGGCCGTATCTCGCTGCGAGGGGCGGAACGGAGTACGGCGTCCAGGGCGTCGCGCTGCTGTCGGGACATGTGGGGCCTCCATGAGTCGGGGTGCGAGGATGGATTCCTGGGAATCCACCTGCCTGACCCCAACCGGATTCCGAGGAAGATGATTCCCAGGAATCCACTGGAAGGTTAATGTGAGCCGCATCACTCCGATCTTCATCGATCTGGTCCGCGTCGAGACCCGGCTCTACAACGCGGTGAGCGCCCGGTTGCGCGCCGAACAAGGGCTGGGGCTGGGACAGTTCGAGCTTCTGGAGATCATCGACCGCGTGCCGGGGTGCCGCGTGCTCGACATCGTCGGCGAAGTGGCGATCACCGTGGGAGCCGTGAGCAAGGCGGTCGACCGGCTGGTGGCTGCGGGCTGGTGCCTGCGGGTCGCGCACCCGCAGGACCGCCGCTCGTCCGTCCTCCGCCTCACATCCGCGGGTGAGAAGCAGCTGTCCGCCTCCCGCCCCATTGTCGAAAGCGAGCTCACCTCACTGACCGCGGCGGTTCCCCCTGACGACCTGGCCCGCATCGCCTCGACCCTGGCCATCCTTCGCGCAACCCTCGATGCAGGCCCCCACGGTCAGCCGGGATGAGGGGCCATGACCCAATGCCGCTTGGCTTAAGTTGATCAAGCGGCTTCTTGAAGGTCGGCGAGGCGGATGGTCGGCGGCGCGCTGTGGCGGGTGCCGACGCTGCCGGGGCGCTTGACGCGGTAGCTGTTGTGTCGGGCCCGTTTGACGACTCTGGGGTAACTGCGCTTGCGGCGCCGCGGGTTGCGCCTTCTGTGTTTGGTGATGTCGCGGTGTATCGCCTCGATGACGCGGTCTTGCCGGTCAGGGGGAGAAGGCCGCCGGCGTCGCGGTGACGTGCCGGCGGATGAGCCGCAGAGTGCGGGTGAACTTGACCCGGTCGGGATCGATCCCGGCGTTGGTCACGGCCCGGCAGATCAGGGCGCTGAGCGCGTAGTGCGCGAGCAGGTAGCCGTAGATCTCCCGGCGGACATGTCTCGGCGCGGACCGCGTCGGTGAGGGTCTGGTCGTCGAGGTCGCGCAGGGCGCGGCCGGTGCGGTTGGCGGATTGGACCAGGCGACAGGTGGGTGAGCGAGCGGGCCAGGGCCGGCAGCCCACCGGTGTCCGCACCGCTGGGCAGGGTGGCGATGCGAGTGGAGAGGTCTCCCTCGCCGGTGCCCCCACGAGGCGATCGGTTCGCGCCGGTCGGGGTCGACGCTGTACCGCGTCATGGGCGCTACCTCCGGGTCTCCTTGTCGTGCCGGTCGACCGACACGGCAGAGAGTCTGACGCGCCGCCAGGAGCCAATGCGTCCGCGGCCGGTGGCGGTACTGCCGCCGGCCACGGACGGATTCGGGGTCAGCTGATGAAGGTGATCCGGGGGATGGTCCAGCGGACTGTCTCCTCCGGCGGCAACGCCGACCACCTCTGCGCGAAACGGAGGTGGCAAGCTCTCGAAGCACCTCTGCAGTACCGGCACGGCCCGACTTGACGGGGCGGTCGTTGGCAGAGTGGCGGCGCGTCGAAGCCCCGTCGGGTAGATGGCCTTTCCAGGTCGCCTTCGTTCGACGGGGCTTCGTTGTGTACCGCTGCTGCTCCGGCGGACGTCGTCACACCGCCGTGGCCTGCACACTCACAAGATCATCCCGGCTGTAAAGCTGCCCTTGGCGCGGGTGTGCCGGTGTCCTGCTGGTGGTTGCTCAGAAGTGGAGCATGTGCTGGAAGGAGTTCTCCGCGCTGCTGACACGGAGGTGGCTGCGGGTGCCGTAGGCGAGGCGGTTGTTCCAGTTGTACTCCTCGACGTCGAAGGAGCCGTCGGAGTAGACCGCGTTGACGTAGGCGACGTGGCCATAGTCCCCGTGGGTGTCGTTGACGGCGATGGCACCGACGGTGGGGGTGGTGTCGACGGTGACGCCGACGCGGCGGGCGGCGTCGTCCCAGGTGTTGGCGTTGCCCCAGGTGGTGCCGCCCCAGGAGTTGCTGAAGTTCGGGACGCCGAGACGGCTGGCGACGCGGTATGCCGCGAAGGCGGTGCAGTTGTCGGCGGCGAAGCCGCGGGTGCCGTGGTCGAAGTCGTTGGTGGCGCCCTCGTTGCCACCGCCGCCGCTGCTGCCGAGGAACTGGTGGGAGGCCTCGTTGTTCTTCAGGGTGGAGTTGAGGTTGCCCTTGGCGCCGGGGGCGAAGTCCTGGCTGGCGCCGCCGTAGCCGCTGTTGAAGTAGACGCGGACGGTCTTCTCGGTGCGGTTCCACACCGAGGCGGCGTTGTTCTTGACGCAGACGCCCTGGCCGTTGCCGGCGCTCTTGAATTCGTAGCAGCTCGGCTGGGTGGCGCCGTAGTCGCTGATGGAGCCGGTGAAGTCGGAGATCGAGCCGGCCTGGTCGCTGTTGTAGTAGAGGCAGAACTCTCCGGAGTCGCAGGCTCCGTCGCGGGAGGCGGCGAAGGCGGGGGCGGAGGTGGTGGCGATGAGGGGGACGGCCATGGCCAGTGCGGTGCCGGCGACGGTGAGCGTGGTGCGTATCTTCTTCAAGACCTACTCTTTTCGTGACGTGTCATCGACGGGTGCTTCGGTCGTGCTCGGGTGGTACCGCGCGCGGGTCAGTGGGTGCGCTGGTACTCCTCCCAGGTCTGGATGGGGATGCGGGGGCCGTCGTCGGCGGCGTGGTTGGCCAGTCCGTTGAGGCCGAGGTAGTAGTCACCGACCTGGTTCTGGGCCTGGGTGGCCAGATCGGTGTCGCTGATCGCTGCGGCGTGGATGTGCCACGGCCAGTCGCCCTGGCTGGGGTTGCGGACCCAGGCGGCGAATCCGACCTGGCGCAGTGCCCGGGCGACGGCGGTGCGGGTGCTGCTGGACATACCGTCGACGTTGACGTCCACGACGCCACCGCCGTCGTGGGTGCCCGCGGAGGTGGGGTCGCCGCCGGGGTTGTAGGAGCCCTGGTCCAGGGTGAGGTGGAAGCCCAGGAGGCGTTCGGCTTCGGTGAGCATCTTCTGGGTGCGGGTGTCGACGGTGTATCCGTCGCGTTGCACGCGCGCGCCCGCTGCGATCTGGTGGGTGAGGGTGAATCGGCCCTGCCCGAGTGCGGTGAGCGAGGAGGAGCCGGGCAGTCCGTTGGCGTCCAGGCCGGTGTAGCCGAGGGAGCGCTGGAAGGCGGCGTAGGCGGTGATGGTGGTGGTGCCGAAGTACCCGTCCACCCAGCGGGCGTCGAGGAGGTTACGGGCCTGCAGGGCCCGCTCGACGGCCAGGACCGAGTCCTTGGCCCCCGGGGTCAGCGTGCTGTCGGGGCGTCGGGGATCGATCTGGGCAGCCAGGACGGTGGCTTCCATGTCCACCACCGGCAGCGCGGCGGCGGTGGCCGACGGCACCTCGGTGTGGGACGGCGGGGTTGCCGCGTGGGCCTGTGCGGCGCTCAGCACCAGGCCGCTCAGGACGGCGACGGCCGTGAGCAGTCGGGTCGCGGTGGTGCGGGTCTTGGTGGCGGATGCCATGTGGTGGTTCCTTCTGGTTCGGTGGAGGATCGGCCCTGACCTCGTCCCGCTGTCGGGCACCGGCGGGTGAGAGGTCTGTTGGAGGGCTCCCGGCTGGGGCAGCGCTCAGCGGCACCGCTGGTGGGTGCGGCCGTCGGCGATGTGGTTGCTGCGGAGCAGGGCGGCGTCCGCGCAGGTGCGCTTGCCGCTGCCCGGCGAAGCCGGGTGAGCGGTACGAGTTCCGGTGACGGCTCGGGGAACGGTGCTGCTCGATGGACATGGCCGGTTTCGCGGAATCCGCCGGACAATCAGCAACAGCGGCTGTGGGCGCCACGGCGGTCGCCGTGGCGCCGAAGGGTCAGCAGCGGACGTCGGTCTTGACGGCGACCTCGCCGGAGTAGGGAATGGGGCCGGTCCCGTTCCAGCCCAGGGCCTGGGTGCACTCCGACAGGGTGTCGGCGCCGAAGGACCACATCTCCACGTCGTTGTGGCCGCACTGGGGGTCCTGGACGTGTCCGCCGCCGGTGACGATGGCCGCGCACACATCCCAACTGCTGTGGGAGGAGCGGTAGCCCTGCCACACGTACAGGTAGGAGTAGTTCTTCCCGCAGCCCTTGTACTGCTTCACCGACGCCATCGTCTCCCCGCCGACGTTGAGGTAGGCGGTGCTGCCGATCTGCGTGACGCTGGAACAACCAGACGGAGTGGAGGCCTGAGCAGTCCCGGGAACCGCAAGGAGCGTCGGCACGGCAAGGGCCGCGACGGCAGCGATCTTGGTCAGGATACGCATGGTGAAACAACCTTCTTTCAGGAATGGGAATGGAGGAGAGGCTCTCGGCAGCCGCCAAGGCGTTGGCGTGAGCCTCTTCCGCAGACAGACCGGAATGCCGAGTCCCCGGTGCCGAGGTGGCGGGGGCTGCGGTTCGAGTCGGGTCACATGGCGCCGGTCCGCCGCGCCGGAGCAGCCCGGCCAGGACCTCAGGGCGCGCGGACACGGGCGGATGAGGCGGAAGAGCCCGGCGCCGCGGCGGCCACCGCGAGGAGCGGGGTGAGAGTGCGGATGAGTTTCGTGCGTATACGGGCGTGCATGCCCAAGGTCCTCCGCGAGCTGAGGGTGGTGCGGCGGCCGGCTGGTCGCGAATCCACGGGAATCCTCCACGCGGCGCGTATCACTCCCGTCATCGGTCAGTAACTCGGCCTCTGACCCAAGGGATATGACGAGGCCTCAGGTAGGAAGACGTCACAAGCGGTGTGAGGAAGAGGATTTGCGGCTCGCGCGGCCGGGCCGAGTGGCGCGATACCGGTCGGAGACGGCGGTGGTACGCGGAGTCGCCATGCTCGCGTGGTGGCCGGCAATCCGATCTGCCCCTCCTGGACAAACGGAACAATTCCACGGGGCGGAACTGTGCCGTCAACGTCAAGACCGGCAGCCTCTCCGGCACGCCGACCCTGACCCGGGTCGCGCTGCTTGCCGGCCGCCGGGACGGCCCAGAGGGCGGCGGCCCCGGCCGGTGCACGGCCGTCGAGTACCCGATGGATCCGGGCCGCTCCGACATCTACTGCAGCTCCTGCGCCGGTCCGGTCACCGTGCACGGCGCAGGGCACCGCGTCATGGTGACCGGCATCACCTACGACACCGACGGCACGGCACGAGGGCCGACTACCGCTGCCCGGTGTTCACTGCTGAGCCGAGCCGACCTGACGCGGCGTCCGGCCGCCGCCGGGCCGGGCCCACGCGGCGGCCGGACGCCGCGTCAGACCTCAGTGGCCCAGCGCGCACCCGGAGTCGGCGAGCGTGACCGGCCGTTCGGCGGCGGCGCGCCTGTCCTGCTGCGCCGGCACCACCCCGGGCCGCAGGCCACCCTGCTCGCGGGCGAAGGCCCGCAGCAGGGCCGGGTAGCGGTACCGGCCGGGCGCGTCGGTGACCAGCAGGTGTGCGTCGACGAGCCGTTCGAGCAAGTGCTCTGCAGCCGGCAGCGGAAGGTGCAGTGCCTGGGCGGCCTGCACGGTCGAGAGGGGGCCGTCCGTGGCCGTGGCGAGCAGCCGGAAGGCCCGGGCGGCGGCGGGCTCGAGTGCCCGGTAGCTGGGCTCGACACTGGCCCTGATGTCCAGGCTGCCCACCCGCAGTTCGTTCAACAGCATCAGCTGGTCGGCCAGCCGGTCCGCGAGGTGCCGGATGCTCCAGCCGGGGCGCGCGCCCAGCCGGGCCGCGCAGATCCGCAGCGCCAGCGGAAGTCGTCCGCAGGCGGCGACCACCTGGGTGGCTGCCTGCGGATCGGCTGCCACCCGTGTGGTTCCGACCAGCCGCCGCAGGAGCAGCTCGGCCTCCGCCGCCGACAGCCCGTCCAGTTCGAGCGGCAGTGCCCCGACCAGGTCGGCGAGTCGGTAGCGGCCGGTGACCAGCGCCGCGCAGCCGGGGTCGCCGGGCAGCAGCGGGCGGACCTGGGCGCTGTCGCGGGCATCGTCCAGCACCACAAGGACCCGACGGCCGGTCAGCAGCGAGCGGTAGAGCGAGATCCGGTCCTCCAGTCCGACCGGCACCAGGTCGGCGGGAACGCCGAGCGCGACCAGGAAGGTCCGGAGCACGGCGGCGGGAAGGGCCGGGCTGTCGTCCGTCCCGCGGAGCTCGGCGTGCAGCGTGCCGTCCGGGAACGCGGCCCGGGTGGCGTGCGCGACCTGGCCGGCCAGCGCGCTCTTGCCGACGCCGGGCTGGCCCGAGATCACGGCGGTGAACGGTGCCGTGCGGTCCACGGCGATCAGCCGGCCGGTGAGCAGGGACGTCTCCCATGTACGCCCGGTGAAGTCAGGTAGCGCCGGGGGAAGCTGACATGGCGTCACGGCGAACGCCGGTCGACCGTGCGCGGTCCGGTCGGGTGCCGGGTGCCCGGCCGTGCCTGCGCCCGCTCCGGCCCCCGCGTCGGCTCCGGTGTCTGCTGCCGCGCCGGCGCTCGCGGAGTTGATGCCGATCGGCTCCGGGCGGGGCCGGGTCGGCCCGTCGAGGGCAGGGTCACCGCGCAGGACACGCTGGTGAACCTCGCGCAGTTCACTGCCGGGCTCGACGCCGATCTCCTCGATCAGTGTCTGCCGCACCCGCTGGTAGACGGCCAGCGCCTCGCACTGGCGCCCGCTGCGGTACAGCACCGTCATGAGCTGGGCCCAGAGCAGCTCCCGCTCCGGGTACTCGGTGGTGAGTGCCTGCAGCTCGGTGGTGAGTGCCCGGACGTCGCCGCCCAGCCGCAGCTGTGCCTCCAGCCTCGCCTCCATGGCGTCCAGGCGGGCTTCGGCCAGCCACCCGGCCTCCTTGCGGAGCAGCGCGTCCGAGGGGATGTCGGCCAGCGCGGGCCCGCGCCACAGCTGGAGGGCAGTGTCCAGCCGGGCGGCGGCGCGCTCGAAGTCCTGTCGGCGCAGCGCAGCGATGCCCTCGTCACGCAGGACGGTGAAGCTCTGGAGGTCGAACTCCTGCACGTCGACGTTGATCCGGTAGCCGCCGGCGGTGGTCTCGATCCGCTCACCCGCCGCGCCGAGCGCCTTGCGCAGCCGCATCACGTAGTTGCGCAGGGCGGCGGAGGCACTCCTGGGCGGGTGCCCGTCCCAGATGGCCTCCGTCAGGAACTCCGCTGACGTCGGTTGCCCGTGCCGGACCAGGAGCGCCGCGAGCAGCGCCCGCTGCCTGCCGCCGGGGACGGTGCGGGTCTGCACTCCGTCACGGACCACAAGGGGCCCCAGGATCCCGAATTCCACTCGCCTGTTCTCCTGCGCCGTCGGTGTTCCGAACGGTGCACGCGGGTTCGCCGGGCGCACCGTGCTGACGGACAAGATCTTGTGCGACGACTGGTTGTCAGGAGCGTTGAGCCGGTGATGGACAATCAATCCCGTACAAACGAACGGCGTTCCGCTGTCCTGACAGGGTCCGTACAACGACCTGACAACGTCCTGACAACGCCCGAGCGCACCGTCGGACAGCCGGACAACGATGGATGTCGGCGTCGTTCACGCTGCCGTGGGCGACCGCGTCGCCCGGCTGCGCTGGGAGGAGGCCGAGGTGTACGGGGTGCCGTTGCCCCGGCCGTAGGTGTCGAAGCTGGCAGCACCGGTGTCCAACCCACCGGTGCGGAAACCGGAGTTCCGCCAGACCCACGGCACGAAGTCGGCGCACCGGTACTCGGGACCGCCCGAACCCTCACCGGGGTGTCGGCGCAGGTGCCGGCCGTCTTGTCGACGTCGGCGACGGCGAGCGAGGCGGCGCCGCCCGTGGCGACGGAGGCGGTGGAGACGTTGACGGGTTCACCGGAGCGAACCCGACCGTGGAGCCGGCTCGCCCCTGGGCCAGGACCGAACGGTGACTCACCGCTCGCCCTGTAACGGAAGGGCACGCCATGGCGCGACGCGGCCGGCGGTGCCGTCTGGCCGCCGGCCGCGCCGCACCGGACATTCTTCGCGTGCGCGGTAACTTTTCTGTCGCACCCGGCGGGCCGGATCAGACTCTAGGCGGGGTAGCGGCAGGCGGTCCGTGCGGCCGCGTTCCGGTCGCCCTCGCCCAGCGACAGCGGCCGCGCCTGGGTGGGAGCCGCAGGGGGGAGGGTCAGCGCGTCCAGCACATCGGTGGGGCCGTCCCCACCCAGGCAGGCGACGGCGATCAGCTGGATCGGGCCCTGATCAGCCGTCGGCTTCGCGATCCGCCAGGGGAGCACGAATCCGTCGACGCCGACGCCGATCAGGCCGAGCTGGTGCCAGCGCGGCACGGGCACGGCTTGGCCGCTGTCGGAGAAGTACCCGGCGAACCCCACGATGCCGAGATACGAACCGCTGGCGCGCAGTTCCACGGCCTCGGGATCGGAGAGCCTTGGCGCGACCGCCAGGGAGATCGACGATGGAGCCGGGAACTCACCCGGGCAGCGGTCCGGCCTCAACTCCCACGGCGGATTGCCGTGCACCACCCCCGACGAGACCATCCCGCCGCTGCCCAGTTTGAACCAGCGCACATCGGGAGTCCCGGCCGTCACGTCCACCTCGGCGTCACCGATGCAGAAGCCGACGAACTGGACCCTGCACCCGGGCGGGATCTCGTCGATCACCGGTGCGCTGCGGCTGGCGCTGCTGCGGACCCGGGTGCTCCCGACGTAGGTCGTGCCCTGGAAGAGGGTCCCGCCGGCCGGGCCGACCGGACAGCCGGATCCGGAGACCGTGTCCGTATCGCCGGACCCGCGCTTGAGGTCCACGAGCAGGCTGGTCAGCACCAGCATCAGGACCAGGGCGACGGCCATGACGGGCAGCCACGCCCGCGACCGCCACAGGCGCCGCTGCGGAGCTCCCGGCTCATCGCCGTCGATCGGTTCGGGCTCGAAGCCCTGTTTCTGGAACGCGTCCACCACCGGGGCTCGGTTCCCGGCGTCCGCCTGCGTCGGCTCGATCACCTCCGAGACGGTCAGTGCGGCCTGCACACTCGACGGCCGGACCCGCGCGTCGGCTCCGGTGCTGCCGGCGAGCCGGCGTTCGAGTACGTACCAGTGCTTCTCCCAGAGCTCGGCATCGCCACCGCAGGCGCCGACATACGCCAGCGTCACGTCCAGTGTGGGCCTGCGCACACCGCCGGCGGCGTCGCTCAGCGTCGTGGCACTGAAGCCTGCGGTAGCTGCGAGTGCCCGGTAGGTCGGGTTCCCGGCCGCCTGCCGCAGACACCTCAGCTCGTAGGCGAACGCCTGCAGTGGGCCGTCGTCGGGGTCGAGCGGTCGTGGCCTACGGGGCAACGGAGTCCCCTTCGCCGCCCACGGTTGGTACCGACATCCCCGGATTCCCCCTCAGCTCCGTTGCCGTCAGCCGTAGCCGGTCTCGCTGCCACGAACCCCCCCGGCCCCACTGCTGACCTGCGGCAATATGGACGCGCACCAGATGGCTGATCATCAGATTGTTGCACAGGGGACGAGTGTGCTTGACCGGAGATGCACAGGGCGCTGCCCCGGGAGCAGAGGCATCCCGGGGCAGCGCCCTGTGTGTGTCGCGGAGGTGTCCGGCGGGTAGGGCCGATCAGGTGTAGCAGTAGTTGCGGTTGCCGGTCCCGTGGGAGGTGCCGGTGTCCCAGGTGGCATTGCCGCTGCTGTTGAGGAAGACGAGGTTGCCGTCGTTCCGGAGCTCGGCGTGGCCGCCGGGCGCCGGGTTGAGCGCGCCCAGAGTGCAGACGATGCCACCGGAGGAGTTGAGGAGCTTGACGTATCCGGACCGCGACCAGTCGACCCGCACGACGCCGTGGCCGCTGGTCCCCGAAGCCCAGGCCGGGTAGCTCTCGGCTCCGGTGAACTTGTAGAGCACCAGGTTGCCGTCGGACTGGAGGACCAACTGCGACATACCGTTGTCCGCCCCCACGCTGTCACCGGCGGTCCAGTCGGACTGGGAGAGCGTGAAGTTCGCGACGAAGGCGGCGGCCGACGCGGTGGTGGTGGTCAGACCGATCGCGCAGGCGATCGCCGTGCCTACGAGGGCGGTGCGCAGGATGCGCCTGCGGGCCGTGGAGCGACCGGACTTGCTGGGTGTCACGAGGGTCCTTCCGAAAGGCCGCCGCGCGACGGCGCGGCGCGGCGGAGGTTGTGGGTGTCGCGGTGCTTCGGGTCGATCAGGTGTTGCAGTAGTTCCGGTTGCCCACGCTCTGGTTGTAGGTGCCGCCGGCCCAGGTGGGGCAGGGAGCAGAGGTGCACGTGGTCCCGCGTGGTCCCGCTGAGGAGCTACGGTCCGGAATCGGCGGGACCGGTCCGCTCCGGGACCAACCTAGGAAGGGCGCGTATCAGCCGGATAACCCCGCTGTCACACCACCACGGGCCCGGTGGCGAACCCGACAGGGGCGCTGGGCTTCGTCCCGCGGGGCGGCCGGGAGTTGGCGCTCCTGGCGGGGTGGGTGGAGGTCTGAGCCGGTGGACGACGTGATCACTGCCGTGACTTCCAAGTAGGCGGTGGTGGTTCGGGTTCGATGCCATGGCTGGTCACCGACTCCCACGAGGCTTCAGGCCCTTGTGTCGCCACCACCTCCCGATCTCGCCGCCGCGCCGGGCCCCCGCCTCCATGACGAGCCATCAGGCCGGGCCCTGTGGGCGAACCTCAGGTGCGGCGTCGGCCGGTGACGACTGGGCTCGCGCCATGGAGGCGCGACGGCGGCGATACGGTGGCCATGAAACGGTGATCACGGAACGTTTCCGTCTCGAACACCAGGAAAGCCGGCCCCGCAGCCTTCAACCCGCCACCTGATCCGAACCCCGGACAGGCCCGGGGCGGCGCGGCCCGTTGCTACCTGTCCGTGGCCCCGGTCCTCGCGGTCGCAAGTGCCCGGACCGGAAAGTTGACTGACGGTCTGCCGGTTACTGTCGACGATCCTCCCGGCCGCGCCGATGCCCTGCGTGACAGCGGGGACGTGGGTGGAGATCCTCACGCTCCGGAGGCCGCACACAGGGCTTCGCCGTGTCGGGGTGCTGCTCAGCTGCCGAGGCGTGCGATCACCTCGCGGGCAAGGCCGATCTTGCGCTTCTGGAAGGAGCTCAGCCTGTTCAGGGCCGAGGAGTTCTCCTCGATCATGTGCGTCTGGATCTCCGCCTCAGCCGCACTCCAGGCCTTCAGCAGACCTGTCTCGGTCTTGCAGTCCATGTCCGCCAGAGCCACGGCCTTCTCGCGCTCCGTCGGCTCCGCTGTGTCGAACGCCCGATCCCCCACGGATGCCATGGGGTCCTGGTACTGGTAGCCGTGGCGTTCCATGCAGGTCGACCACGCGCGGAAGGCGGATGCGACCGTCTGGTCCGCCAGGGACCGCTTGAAGCTCTCCTTGTCGATGGCCGCCGCGGCGGCGATGTCGGACTCAGGGCGCGGGCCGCCGTCCAGCCGGGCCTCGGCACCCCCGTAGCAGCCGCCGGGTGGAATCGGGCGGCCGTCGGGGCTTGTCGACTGCGGCTCTCCGGCACGAGTCGCTCCGAGCAGGATCGCTTCCTGCGCCTCGGTGGGCTGCTTGGTGGCGCCTGCCCCGCCGGCCGGTGGCGGGAGGTGGTATCCGTGGTCGCGGGCGACCTCGCGGTCCGATATCCCGTAGCGCCTGGAGGATTCGGCAACCAGCGGCGGGTGCTCCGGTATCCGGTAGTCCAGACCGAAGCCTCCCAGGCACTCGTTGGCCAGGAGGACCTTGGCCCGGTCGACCGCGCTGGACTCCTCGGCAGTGAGAGCGAACCTCTCGATAGGCATGGAAACGCTGCCCGAGGCCACGGCCGAGGGACGAACGTCCACGCTCCGACCGCCGGGCTCACCGCCGGTTCGGTCCTTGGTTGCCGAACAGGCGGCCGTCGCCATGAGCGCGGCCGCGACAAACACAAGAGCGCGTGATGCCCCGGTCGGCAAGCTCTGTCTCCCCACAGTCATCCACTTCTCTCCACAAGGAATATGGCGGCCGCGTGGGTACGCGGCCGCCACGAATTCATGACTCCGATCAACCGAAGTTGACGCAGCCCTGGTTGACCGGAACGTTCCGGAAGTACACCGACGCGTTCTCGTTGTACGTGTTCGAGAGCTGCCAGGCGGCCGGGTACTCGGTCTTGTGGAACTTGTCGCAGGGGCCGGCGTAGCCGCTGTTGAAGTAGACCGTCACGCTGGAGTCGATACTCCAGATCCGGGCCTTCGCCGAGGCTGCGTTGTTCTTCAGGCTCTTCCCCTGCCCGGCACCGCCGCTCTGGAAGGTGTACCCCGACAGGTCGTAGACGCCCTCGCCGCCACTGGGGGTGGTGGAGTGAATGGTCGTATGCGAGCCGGCGTAGCCGGTGTTGTAATAGAGGACCAGGCACTGGGCGTCACAGTCGCCGACGCTGTCCGAGCCGGTCGAGATTCCCGCGCTCGCCGGAGAAGCTATAGCAAGGGTGCCGACAACGGCCGACAGCGCTATTGACGCAGTGACAAGTGCCTTACGAGCAAAGAGCATTGACTCCCCCATTTTCTTGATCATTTCGTGTGCCCAAGCGTACCCAATGGCGACCTGTGCCATCCACCCGGGGCGGCACAGTCGTTGGGCGCAGCCCGGCCCCGCTACGCGAGAGCGCGTACCGGGGCCCGGTTGCCAGGTGGGTGGGGCTCAGCAGTCCTTGGCGAAATACACCGAGGCGTTCTCGTTGTACGTCTCTTCCAGGTTCTTCGCATTGCGGTAGTTGAACGCGTCGCGCGGGCCGCTGTAGTTGGAGTTGTAGAACACCGTGACCGTCATGCACACGTTGGAGACGGCCGACGCGGCATTGTTCTTGACGCCCTGCCCCTGGCCGTTGCCGGGGCTGGTGAACTTATAACCGGAAAGGTCGGGCACGTCCCTCCCCCCCAGTGCGTTGTGGGAGCCCTGCTCGTTCGAGTTGTAGAAGAAGCAGAAGTGGCTTTCCTCGCAGTCGCTCGCGTTGGCGTGCGCGGCGGTGGCGAGGGCGGGGACGAGCAGGGCAGCGCCCAGGGCCGTTGCGGCGAGCTTGAGGGTACGCTTCATTTTGTTTGGTCCTCTCTTCATGGACGTTCCAGGCGTGTGTGCAATCCCCTCGGCTTGCCTGGGGAAGGGTGGGCGCGCCCGGACGTGAAAAGTGTCAGCCCACTACTTCACTGATCGCGCAGCACGGCGTCGGCCTTGGCGAGTTCCTCGGTCTTCGCCGCGAGCGCCGCCGTGAAATCGGCTTGTTGCCGTGCGATCAATTCCTTCTGCAAGGAAGCCTCGACCGCGAACCAGGTGTCGATCAGACCCACTTGCTGCTTGCAGGTCACGTCAGCCGTCGCCACCTGGAGCTCCAGCGGCGTGGGTGAGTCTCCCAGGAATCGGTGGTCGCTGATGGCATCCATCGGATTGGGGTAGGAGTAGCCCTTGTTCTTCATGCAGCCGGACCACGCCTCGAATGCCTGCGTGACCTGCGCCGCCGACATACTGGCCTTGAAGGTCTGGTAGTTGGCCTGCTGGGCCGCGCTGCTCGGGCCCAGTTCCCCCGAACCGGCCAGGCCCCGCTTCGCCTCCTCGTAACAGCCGCCGGGTGGTACCGGTACGCCGTTGACCTCGAGCTTCGTGTCGTCCGCACCGGTCTTCCCCGGGAGGTGTCCGGTGAGCACCTGCTGCTGCTCGGCGGAGAACTGCGTCGGGTCGACCGGGTGGGTGCGCGGGTCGCGGTCGCCGAGGTGGTAGCCGTTGGCCGCCACCTCGGCCAGGTCCGTCACGCCGTACCGGCGGTCCATGAACGTGCGCGGTCCGGTCGACGGGCCGGCGGGGCTGATGGCGTAGTCGAGACCGAACCGCTGCAGGCACGCCTTGCGCAGCACGGCTCCCGCCCTGGCCAGCTTCTCTGTCTCCGCCTCGGAGAAGAGATACGTCTCGATAGGAAGATGCGGATCAGCACTCGCCGGGAGCGCGGACGGAGACTGCGTGGTCGGCACCGCCTCGGTGGCTGGCTCCCCGGATGGCGAACAACCCGCCAGGGCAAGGCACATGAGCGCGGCCAGGCCGGCCAGCCGTACTCCCGCACTGCTGCCGGTCGATCGCTGATGCACGGCGGAACTCATACGCCGACGGCCCCGATCGCGGTCACCGTTGCACTCATGGCCAGGTGCTTGCACATCTTCCGCATCTCGTCCTGCGTCCTCTTCCGGTCCGTTGGCAGTGGGCCGCCGGGTGAGCCCTCGCCCTGGACGCCATCGTGGTGCGCGGAGGTATCGCGGTGGTCTCATCCCCGTAATACCCGGCGGCGCCGGCCGGGAGCCTCGGCGCCCGGGTCAGTTCTGCCGGGCGAGCCGGATCAGCGCGTTGCCGCTGCTGCCTGAACTTTCGTCCAGTCAGCGGGGCTCCGACATCGCTGTCGGGACGACAGGATCTGAACCTGCACGGCACATTCCGAAGCCGAGCACCTCTGCCCGAGTTGGCGGGCAGCAGCCCTATGGTGTCGACGGATAGTCAATTCCCCACCCTGAATGCCATGTAAGGGGCCAGGGGACGGCGTTGCTGCATGGGGACGGTGGCCGCGCGTCGAGATTCCCATGACGCCAGAGGTCGCCGGCCGCCCGATTGCCAGGCCGCCGTTCAGGCTGGTCAGGGCTGTGCGCCGCAGACATCCCCGACCGCGCGACGTTCAGCGTTTGACCGGGGGGCGAGTCGGGCGTGCGATGGAAGGTGGGCGGGGAGGGCGCAAGCTGCCGGTTCCGTGGCGGACCGGGACGGCTGAAGGCGGAATCCGTCGGGCTGCTCTCCGGTCAGGCCGGCTACCGGGGGTTCGGCATCTTCTCGGACCGGCGGCTCGGGAAGATCCTGCTGGGTTCGTGGTGGGAGAGCGCGCAGAGCGAGCGGGACAGCTACACGGCGCTGCACGACCAGCGCCAGGAGCTGCTGACCGTATTCGGCGGCACGGTCAGCGTGGCCGGCTGGGAGGCCGCGGTGTCCCGCCGGGGCGACGCGCAGCCGGGGGCGGGGTTCCGGCTGGTGCGCCTCGGGTTCGACCCGGCGGCGGTCGACCGGCTGGTGGAGGCGTTCGAGACGACTGCGCTCCCCGGTCTGGAGTCACTGGACGGATCCTGTTCGACGTATGCGCGGTAGCGGGCCATGGTGGTGGGCTTGAGGCGGAGTTCTTGCTCGTCCAGCCGGTCCCGGAGGTATTCGGCGGTGCGCTGCCTGGGGTCGTGATGACGCACGGGGCCAGGACCTGGTTGAAGCGCCGCAGCGCGGTGCGGGCGTCGAGTTCGTCGGGGAAGCCGGCGCGGCGGTTGGTGCGGCGGTGGCCGCCGGGGGACGGGGCGTCGACGGCGAACGCCCAGGTGCCGTGGTGCGGGTCGGCGGCGAGGCGGGGGCAGGTGGTGCCGAGCTGTCGGCGGTGGTCGTCGCGGCAGCCGCAGCGTCGGTAGACGCGTCCTCGGTATTTGCCCGGGTTCGGTGAGCAGCGCACGGTGTCGCCTCGAAGGGTCGAGCGCGCGGAGTGTTCCTCCTCCCGGTGTGCGCCCGCCTGGCGACCTCTGTGCGACCACCAGTTCACGATAATGCTGGCTGACCTGGGGTTCTCCCTTGGCCGGTGGCAAAGGGAGACCGGTCGGCGGAGTGTCCCGTTCGTGGGGCCCCGCAGCTCAGATGAGGCGGTCGCGCGTGGATACCGGTGATCTGCGACAGCGTCCGACGGGACCTGATCGTCAAGGCCGTAGAGGCTCGCATCGGTGCCGTTCGGGTGGTTCTGCGTGTCGAGCGGTGACTCTGGGCGCCGTTGCAACTGCCGACAGGGACTGGCAGGAACGGGACCGGGAACGTCCCAGGGGCCTGGCGTCCCGTCGGCGCCGACAGAAGCGTTCGTGCACTACGCGTCTGGTGCGTCGGCCGGACCGGAGGTGCCCCACTGCCCGGTTCGAGCGCGGTACCGCCGGCGCGGCGGTGCACTGCGGCAGCGAGCGGCAGGCCGGACAGGGTGCACGGCAGGCGCAGGCACGGACCCCGAAGTACATAGAGTGCGGCGAGGGAGGAATCCGGGTCAGGCGTCCTGGCCGACCTTCGGACCCCTCGGCCCATCTCTTGGCGCGGGCAAGCTCTTGGCGCCGATCATCCAGTCCAATTGGGAGTTCACACGTGAGGCCTCAGGCCCCCGACACGCGTCAGATCGCCGAATCGCGCCGGACGGCCGACTGCGGCAGAACCGGTCACCGCACCCTGACCGCGTCGGCCACCGTGCACCCTTCCGCCGAGCTCCTCCCCGGTCAGTACTGCCACCCGGGCCGGCAGGACCACTCCGCCCTGCGTGCCGCGCTCGTCGCCGCCACGGAGGACGCCATCATCTACGACCTGGACGGCATCGGGCGCCAGTACACCGCCCTGTGCGCCGAACTGCCCGGCGTCTCGGTCCGGTTCGCGATGAAGGCCTGCCCGGTGGACGAGGTGCTCGACCACCTCGCCAGGCTCGGGTCCGGCTTCGACGCAGCCAGCCCGCAGGAGATCGCCCAGGCGCTGTGCACCGGGGCGGCCCCCGAACTGATCCACTACGGCAACACCGTCAAGTCCGACCGCAACATCGCCGAGGCCTACCGGCTGGGTGTGCGTGACTTCGCCACCGACAGCCCGGAGGACGTCGCCGCGATCGCCGAACACGCCCCCGGCTCACGGGTGTTCTGCCGGGTCGCGACCACCGGCGACGGCGCGCTGTGGGGTTTGAGCCGTAAGTTCGGCTGCTCGCCCGAGGACGCCCTGCGGGTGCTCGACGCCGCCCGGGCCGCCGGACTGGTGCCCTCCGGTCTGTCGGTGCACGTCGGTTCCCAGCAGATGACGGCCGAAGCCTGGGGTGAGGCGATCGAGACGCTGGCCAGCTTGCTGGAGGCGCTCAACCGGCACGGCATCGTTCCGGACCGGATCAACCTCGGTGGGGGACTGCCCGCCCTCGGCGTCCTCGACCGGCACGGCCGACCGCTGGAACCGCCGCTGGACAAGATGTTCGCGGTGATTCGCGAAGGCGTGGAACGGCTGCGCGCCGTCAACGCCGCCCCGCTGGACTTCCTGCTGGAGCCCGGCCGCCACCTGGTCGCCGACCACGGCGCGATCCGTGCCCACGTCGCCCGGCTCACCTCACGCCACCGGCTCGACGGCACCCGTGAGGACTGGCTCTATCTCAGCTGCGGAAAGTTCAACGGCCTGTACGAAATGGACCAGTTGCAGTACCGGCTGGAGTTCCCGACTCATCCCGGTGGGCAGCTGGTCAACGCCGTGGTGGCCGGTCCGACCTGTGACAGCGACGACGCCTACGCCCAGGAGGACGGCTTCGTGCGGGTCCCGCGGACGCTCGCCTCCGGCGACCCGGTCTGGGTCCACTCCTGCGGTGCGTACGCCGCCGCGTACGCCACCCAGGGGTTCAACGGCTTCCGGCCGTTGCCGTACACCTGCGTAGGCGGTTCGGCCCCGGACGGAGGCGCCGCATGAGCGACACCCGGATTCGGCTGCTTCGGGAAGAGGACTGGGACGAGGTGGTCGCACTGGAGGAACGCGCCTACGCGGCGAGCGGCCTGTCCGAGGGGGAGGAAGCACTGCGCTCCCGGCACCGCGCCTCGCCCTCGACCTGCTTCGTGCTGGAGCACGCGGGCGGCTTCGCCGGCTACCTGCTCGCACTGCCGTACCCGCTCTTCCGCTGCCCGGACCTGAGCCTGGCCGAGGGCGGCACGGTGAGGGAGAACCGCAAGGGGAGCAACCTGCACCTCCACGACCTGGTGATCGCCGAGCGAGCACGTGGCCGGGGCCTGGCCCGCCGGATGCAGCGGCACCTGGAGGAGACCGGGTGGTCGGCCCGCTACCGGACGCTCTCCCTGGTCGCCGTGCACGGCTCGCAGAGGATGTGGACGCTGCTGGGCTACCGCACCCGGCCGGAGATCGGGCTGCCCGCGAGCTACGGTGCCGAGGCGGTCTACATGGCGAAGCCGTTGGAGCGGGCTGTCACCGGTCCGGCTCCCGGCTGTCCGGCGCAGGTCGCGGACGCGAAGGGTGCGCCGCGGGCAACCGGGTGCGCCGGGCTGCCTGTCGGGCCGACCCGGAATTGAGCGTGCGGCCGGTCGACCGAGGACTGGCCGGCCGGCTCGTTCCCGGAGGGAAGCCCGGACCGGGTGCTGCGCCGCCGACCCGCGGCTCCCCGTAGGCGCCCACCCTCGGAGCGTCTTGGGCCTTCCGGGGCCGGGCCCGTTGAACTCTGTCCATTCTTCTGTCAGTACCGCCAGCGGACGGCCTCGATGACGTCCTCGTCCGTGTGCGTGGCGAACAGCTCCGCCTCCGCCCGCCGTACGGCCAGCACGTTCTCGTACAGCTCGGGGCCGAGTGCCTGCCGCAGCAGTGCGGACTTCTCGTACGCGTCGGTCGCCTCCGACAGGCTCGCCGGGAGGCGCTCGGCGCTGCCGAGGGCGGCGGGGTCGCTCCGGGTCTCGGGCGGGAGGGGCAGGCCGGCGTCGAGTCCGGCAAGTCCGGCGGCCAGCACGCCGCCGATCGTCAGGTACGGGTTGGCGGCGGCGTCGAAGCACTTGAACTCGGCGTTGGCCTGCCTGGCGGTGGAGCCGGCGATCAGGCGCAGCGCCGCCTCGCGGTTCTCCAGGCCCCAGCAACGGTAGGCCCCGGCGAAGTGGGAGGGGACCAGGCGCAGGTAGGAGGCGACGCTGGGCGCGCCGAGGGCGAGCAGGGCGGGCAGTTCGGCCAGTGCGCCCGCGAGGAACTGCTCGGCTTCGGGGTGCAGCCCGTGGCGGCCGGGGCCGCCGTGCCCGAGGTTCCGGTCCTGTCGCCAGAGGCTGAGGTGCAGGTGGCCGCCGTTGCCGATCGCGCCCTCGGTGAAGACGGGCGCGTACGAGACCCGCAGGCTGTGCCGGGCGGAGACGGCTCGGATGGTGTGGCGCACCAGCATCGCGGTGTCGGCCGCCTCCACCGGCCCCTCGGCGGCGACCGAGACCTCGAACTGCCCGGCGGCGTACTCGGGGTGGATCTGGAGCACGGCCAGCCCCTGCTCGGTGAGGGCGCGCAGCACCTCCCGCAGGTAGTCGGAGTGCTCGATGAAGCGGGCCATCCCGTAAGCGGGTTCGACCGTCGCGGGGTTTCCGGCGGCGTCTGCCACCACCCACTCGATCTCGATCCCGGCCTGCACCGAGAGCCCGCGTCGCTCGACGGCCTCGGCGGTCCGGCGGGCGAAGCTGCGCTGGCAGCCGGGGTGCGGGGTGCCGTCCTGGGTGTGGCGGTCGGCCGGGGCCCAGGCCCAGCCGGGCTGGGCGGCGAGCACGGTGAGCCGGTCGAGGTCGGGGACGAGCCGCAGGTCGCCCACCGGGCCGGTGCTCGAAGGTGTGGTGGTGAAGGAGTCGTCCACCAGGGAGAGGTCGAAACAGGGTACGGCGCCGACACCGTACTCGGCGGCGTGTTCGAGCTGGTTGAGCGGGACGGACTTCACCCGGGTGATCCCGGCGTTGTCGACCCAGCCGAACACCACCCCGTCGATTCCGTCGGCAGCGAGCTGGGCTTCGGCCGACCGGGCCTGGGCAGCCCGTTCGGCCCGGGAGTGCGTGGTGGTCATGACGCCCATGCTGGTGTCCGCGGCGGCGGGCGTGCCGAGAATCGGCCGGGGGTTCACTCGTTCGTGGGCGCCCGGAGCAGCGACGTGACACAGGACGCAGGCGCGGGAGACGCCGGGGGAGGGCCCTGTCGGTCCTGAGGATCGCTCAGGCGTGCCGGAGGCAGAGGGTTCCCCACTGGAAGCCCGCTCCGATTCCGGACAGCACGTAGGTGTCTCCCGGGAGCAGGGAGCCTGCGGAGGCGGCGGAGTGGAGCGCGGTGAACAGGCCTGCTGATCCGGTGTTGCCCAGCCGGTCGACGGTGACGGGCACGCGCTCGCGGGCAACGCCCAAGGCTGCCAGGGCTGCGGTGAGGATGTTCAGGTTGGCCTGGTGCAGGAAGAAGTGTCGGACCTCGTCGATCGGCACGCCGGCGCGCTGGGTGGCGCTGGTGATGCTCTCGGGCAGGCGGGTGGTCGCGGCGTTCCAGACGGCGCGACCGTCCATGGACAGGTAGTGGTCTCCGGCGGCGACGGTGGCGGCGCTGGCGGGCAGCCGTGAGCCTCCGGCGGGGATCTGTACGCCGTAGGACAGTTGGGAGCCGAGGTCGTAGGAGAGCAGGCCCGCTCCGGGGGTGTCGGTGCGGGTGAGGACGACGGCCGCTGCGGCGTCCCCGAAGAAGACGGCGGTGGTGCGGTCGTTGGGATCGGTGATCCTGGAGGCGCAGTCGGCCGCGAGGAGCAGGACGGTGGTGATGGAGGGGTTCTGCAGGAGGTGGGCGGCGATCAGCGTGGCTTGGATGCCGGAGGCGCAGGCGGCCTGGGTGACGTCCAGGGACAGGGCGCGGTGGGCGCCGAGGGCGTCCTTGACGATCAGCGCGGTCGACACGAGTGGCTGGTCCCCGGTGTAGGTGGCGACGATGACCGCGTCCAGCCGGGCGGGCTCGATGCCGGCGGCCTCCAGGGCCGGGTGGGCGGCGGCGACGCACATGTCGGAGGTCGCCAGGTGCGGGGCCAGGCGGCGGCGTTCGCGGATACCGGTGCGACTGGTGATCCATTCGTCGCTGGTGTCCAGAGTACGGGTGAGCTCCAGGTTGGTGACGACCGCCGGTGGCAGGTGCATCCCCGTCCCGGCGATGGAGAACGGCACGGACAGGCCGGCGCCGGTCTGATGGAACAGGGTCTGGTCCAGGGCCACGGTCACGCTGCGGCGCTCCACCCCGGTGCGATCGGCGCACCTCGACGAACTCCCATATTCCGTTCCTTTCGATATCGTCCGTGAATGGACTGGCGCTGCCGGGTCCGTTGAATTCCGACGCCGAATCGTCTCACGGAAAACGGGTGGGGAGATCGCTCTTTAATCCGTGAGCGTGAGGAAACATTTGATTGCTTGACATCGCGGTGCCGGAATTCTCCGTCGTGCCATGGGACGGCACCTGCTGCGCGTCCACCGCGATCCGAGTGGGGGCGGATGGGCGGAGGGCGGATACTGGTGGCGACCGGATTTCGAATGTCTTTGCGGAGGGCCGATGCGCCGGGACGGACGAGTCGCGGACTCCTTGCTCGCGCTGCTGAGCCGGGACTGGCTCGGTGTGCCGGTCGCGGTGCTGGTGGTGGGGGTGGGCGTCGGGCTGGTCGGGTCGCGGGCGGCCTGGGCGGTGGTGCTCGGCGGTCTGGCGATGGCCGTCGGAGCGCTGCTGGCGGCGGGCGCCGCGCGGCACTTGGTGCTGTTGGCTCGGAAGGCGCGGGCGAATCCGCCGCCGGGGCGGCTGGTGGACGTGGGCGGCCACCGGATGCACGTCCTGGGCGAGGGGGAAGCGGGCGGCGGGCCGACGGTGGTCTGGATGCCCGGCGGGCATGCCCCCGGTGCGGAGTTCCGGGAGTTGCACACGGTGCTCGCCGGTAGCAGTCGGTCGGTGCTGGTCGACCGCCTGGGGACGGGCTGGAGCGATGTCGGGCCCTTCCCCCGGACGACGGCGGGTGAGGCGGAGGAACTGCTGGCAGCGCTGGAGGAAGCGGGGGAGCGGGCCCCCTTCGTGTTCGTCGGCCACTCCTTCGGCGGGCTGCTGGTCGCGAACGCGGCGAGGCGGCGGTCGGACCTGGTGGCGGGGCTCGTACTGCTCGACCCGACGCCCCTGGAGGTCGTCGCCTTCGGGCCGCCCAACGGGCAGCTCGCGGCGATGCGCCGGGGCTTCCTGCTGACGGCGGTGCGGCAGCTGTTCGGTGCCCATCGCGGCTTGGCGGACCGGGTCGGGCAGGGCTGCGCGGCAGCCTCGGCCTTCGCCGAGCTGTCGCCGTCCGGGCTGGCGAGGGTCGGCTGGGAGACCGTGGTGTACGACGGGGACCTCGGGGACCTGCCGCTGGTGCTGGCGGTACCCCGTGACCTCACCGGCGGTGAGGCGGTGCTGGCCGCTGCCCGGGACGCCGCCGAGGCCGAGCGGATCAGCCGCTTCTACCTCCGGAGCAGGGTCCGGTACCTGGCCGCGTCGACGACGGCACGGCTGGTGTACACGCCGGAGGGGACGGGCCACGACTTCCCGCGCGAGGCGCCGGAGTTCGTGGTCGGTGTGGTCGAGGGCCTGCTGCGGGAGCTGCGGGCGGCCTGCCCCTGACCGTGCGCGCGGAGTCGGCGGGGGAAGAGGGCCCAAATCCATGGTGGCGCCGGTGTGTTCGTGGCGGTGCCGCCCTGGGGCACTGTCGTGGCCGGTACCGATCGGAGGTGTGGCGACGCGGCCCGTCGGGGGTGTTTTCGAACGGTTGCCGCTGGCGCCCGTGGCGGCGCCGGTCATCCAGGCTCCGGTGGCCACCTCTGTTCGGGGGGCGACGGTCATGACGTCTTCCGCTCGGGTGGGGAGACGCGCAGGGAGGGCACGGAGGCGAGCAGCGTTCGGGTGTAGGGATGCCGCGGTGCGTGCAGGATCGTCTCGGTGGGGGCGGTCTCGACGACCCGGCCGTGCCGCATGACCGCCACCGTGTCGGAGACGTGGCAGACCGCCGGCAGGTTGTGGCCGATGAACAGCATCGACAGGCCGAGCCGCCGCTGGAGTTCGCGGATCGTGTTGAGGACGCCGGCCTGCACCGAGACGTCGAGCGCCGAGGTGACCTCGTCCGCGATCAGGAGGCCGGGCTCGACGGCCAGGGCGCGGGCGAGGGCGACCCGCTGACGCTGGCCGCCGGACAGCTGCCGCGGTAGGCGGTCGGCGAGCCGGGGGTCCAGGCCGACGAGGCCGAGCAGTTCGGTGACGTGCGCGGCGCGGGCGGCCCGGTCGAGTCGGCGGAAGACGGTGGCTGCTTCGACGAGCGCCTGGCGGGCCGTCATCCGGGGGTCGAGCGCGGTGTCCGGGTCCTGGAGGACGACCTGGACGAGGCGGCCGAGTCGGCGCCGGTCGCGCACGGTGCGGGTGCGGACCTCCTGGCCGTCGATCAGGACCCGTCCGCCGTGCACGGGGAGGAGGCCGACGACCGCGCGGGCCAGGCTGGACTTCCCGGAGCCGGACTCGCCCACGAGACCGAGCGTGGTGCCGGACGGGACCTCCAGCGAGACGCCGTCGACGGCGGTGACCGGGCCGCGCGGGCCCGGGTGGCGGACGGTGAGGTCGGTCACCTGAAGGACGGTCATGACGCGGCCACCGTCTCCGGGGCCGCTGCCACCGGTACGGGATACCAGCAGGCGACCCGGTGGCCCGCGTCGAGGTCCTCCAGTGGTGGGGCCTGCTCGGCGCAGTGGTCCCGGCTGCGCGGACAGCGGGGCTCGAACGGGCATCCCGGCGCGGGTACGAGCGGGTCCGGCGGTGTGCCCCCGATCGTCGGCAGCGACCGGTCGCGGTCGGCGGCGAGGTCCGGTACCGAGGCGACCAGGGCCCGGGTGTAGGGGTGCCGGGCGCGGTCGGCGAGGCGGTCGGCGGGCAGGGTCTCGACGATGGTGCCCGCGTACATCACCAGGACCCGTTCGCAGAACTCGCCCACGAGCGCGATGTCGTGGCTGATGAGCAGGATCGCGGCGGAGGTGTCCCGCCGGATGTCGGTGAGCAGCCCGGTGATCTGCCGCTGCACGGTGACGTCGAGCGCGGTGGTCGGTTCGTCGGCGATGATCAGCCCGGGCCGCACCATCAGCCCGGCGGCGATCATCACGCGCTGGCGCTGGCCGCCGGAGAGCTGGTGCGGACGCGAGCGCAGCAGCGCCGGGGGCAGGGCGACCCGGCGCAGGGCGTCGGCGGCCTGCGCGGCGGCCTGCGCACGGCCCGCGCCGCGGTGGGCCCGGACGGCCTCGGTGAGCTGGGTGGCGACCCGCAGGGACGGGTTGAGCGCCGAGGCCGGATTCTGGAAGACCACCGCCAGGCCCGTCGCGAGGTGCCGGTCCCGTTCCCTCGGGGGTAGGGCGGCGAGGTCGGCCCCGAGCAGGCGCAGGGTGCGCCGGGAGATCCGGGCGCCGTGCGGGAGCAGGTCGGCGATGGCGAGCGCGGTGAGCGACTTGCCCGACCCCGACTCGCCGACGAGCCCGACGATCTCGCCCGGCCGCAGCGACAGACTTACGCCGCGCACCGGCCGGATCGGGCCGTCCTGGGTGGGGAGTTCGACGGTGAGGTCCTCGACCTGGAGGACCAGCCCGTCCTCGGCGGGGCCGCTCGGGGCAGGCGTCGGCGCGGGCGTGCGCGGTACCGGGCCGCGCCGGGCGACGCTCCCGGCCAGGACCTCGCCGAGCAGCTGGAAGGCCAGGGCCGCGTAGAGGACGGCCAGGCCCGGGGCGAGCGCGGGCAGGGGCTCGGCATAGATCCGGTCGAGCCCCTGGTTGAGCAGCTGCCCCCAGTCGTAGCCGGGCGGTTGGACGCCCAGCCCGAGGAAGCTCAGCCCGGAGAGCGCGACCAGGGTGCTTCCCGCCGCCGTGGTGATGCTCAGAAGCAGCGGCTCGGCGATGTTGGGCAGGACGTGCCGCCACAGCAGCCGGTGGCGGCGCAGGCCGAGGACCCGGGCCGCGGCCAGGTGGTCGGTGCCCGCGACGCCGGCGGCGAGGGTCTGGGCGAGCCGGGCGTATCCGGCGACGCCCGCGGCGGCGAGGGCCAGCACCGCCCCGGCCGCGCCCGCGCCGAACACGACCGCGAGGAACATGGCGACGAGCAGCGCCGGGAAGGCGAGCAGGAGGTTGATCAGCCCGGCGGTCAGCCGGCGGGCGCGCCGGCCGAGGACGGCGGTGCAGGCCCCGAGGAGGACTCCCGCGGCCGCGCCGAGCAGGACCGCCGCCAGCGCGAGCAGCAGGGAGGGCCGGGTGGCCGTCAGGACCCGGGCGAGCAGGTCCCGGCCGAGGTTGTCGGTGCCGAAGGGGTGCTCCCCGGAGGGGCCCTGGAGCACGGCCGCAGGGTTCGGGCGGTCGGCTGCCGCGCCCCAGACCAGTGGGCCGATCAGCGCGAGCGCGACCAGTGACGCCAGCATGACGGCGGTGGTCCAGGCCATGGGCGAGCGCCGGAGGCTGGGTGGAAGGCTCATGGTCACATCTCCCGGATCGCCGAACGGGGGTCGAGCACGGCGAGCAGCACGTCGACCAGGAGGCCGGCGAGCAGCACGGCGGTGCCCAGCACCAGCACCATGGCCTGGACCACCGGGTAGTCCTGGGCGACCACGGACTGGGCCATGGCGGAGCCGATGCCGGGCCAGGCGAAGACCTTCTCGACCAGCACGGTGCCGGCGATCAGGGCGGGTAGCAGGTTCCCGGCGACGGTGAGTGCGGCGGTGGCCGTGTTCGGTGCCATGTGGCGGAGGTAGCGGCGCGCGGGGGACAGCCGTTTGCTGCGCGCGGTGCGCAAATAGTCCTCGTTCAGCACCTTCAGTGCCTCCACCCGGACGATGCGCAGCAGGACGGCGGTGGGGGCGAGCGCGAGCGCGAGGACGGGCAGGACGAAGGACTCGACGCCTGTCGCCCCGGCCACCGGGAGCAGTTGGAGGCCGACGGCGAGCAACGCGGTGAGTCCGGCGGCCAGGACGAAGTCCGGTACTCCGGCCATTGCGGCGGTGGCCGCGGTGAACGCGAGCTCGGTGCGCGGGCGGCGGCCGTCGCGGGTGCGGACGGCGGCCAGCAGGCCGCCGGGCAGGGCGACGGCGAGGGTGGCCAGGAAGGCGAGGCCGGCGATCTCCAGGGTGGCCGGCAGCCGGGTGCGGACCAGTTCCGCGACCGGTGTCCCGGTGGTCAGCGAGGTGCCGAGGTCGCCGTGCAGGAGGCCGCCGAGGTAGTGCCGGTACTGGGACAGGAAGGGCGTGTCGAGCCCGAGGGCGTGCCGGCGGGCGGCCACCAGGTCGGGGGCGGCGTCGATGCCGAGCGCGGCCCGGACCGGATCGCCGGGGATGAGGCGGACCATCGCGAACGACGCGGTGAGCACGGCTGCGAGGGAGAGGAGCAGCCGGATACTGCGGCGGCCGAGGAACACCGTCCAGGGGTGTCGCAGTAGCTGGGGTACGGACATGGTGGGCCCCGGGTCACTGGTGGAGGCGGATGCTGGTGGGGACGGGCTGGCCGCCGAAGGTGGTGGTGAAGGTGGTGCGGTAGCCGTACACACTGCTCCGGCCTTCGGCGATCGGCAGCGCGTCGGCCGAGCGGAAGAGCGAGGCGGCGGCCCGGTTCCAGGTGTCGCAGCCCGTCGTGTCGGTCTCCCGGAGGGCCTGGGCGACCAGGGCGTCGTACTCGGGGTTGGCCACGGCCGCGAAGTTGAGGCCCTGGGCGGGGGTGGGGCCGGAGAAGAAGGGGATGAAGCCGACCGGCAGGGCGAAACCCGGGGTGCTGCCGACCACCACGTCGAAGTCGGCGCTCCGGTACATGGCATTGACGAGGGCGGGCAGGCTCTCGGTGACCAGCTCGACCTCGGCACCGAGCGCCGTCCACTCCCGGGCCATCAGCTCGGCGACGGAGGCGAGGGTCGGGCCGAGGTCGGAACTGGTGATCAGGCGGAGCCGGAGCGGCCGGCCGTCCTTGGCCAGCGGGCCGTGGGCGGAGCGGGTCCAGCCGGCGGCGTGCAGGGCCTCGGCGGCGTCCTGCGCGGGCAGGTTGGCGTCGGCGAGGTCGGCGTGGCAGACGGCGCCCACGGCGCCGAAGTCGGTGGCGGGGCTGCCGGTGCCGCCGGCGGCGACGTTGGCGAGCCCCTGGCGGTCGAGGGCGGAGACCAGGGCGCGGCGCAGCGCCGGATCGGCGAGTGCCCGGCCGGGGCGCTGGTTGAAGAAGGTCAGCCCGATGACGGTCGCCACGTCGGTGGTCGCCAGGCCGCGGCCGGTGAGCCGGGCGCGCTCAGGCCCGCTCACGCTCGCGATGTCGACGCCGCCGGTGAGCAGCAGGTTCGCCACCGTGGAGGCCTGGGGCACCACCGAGATGACGATGCGTGCGGGGAGCCCGGGCACCGCGGTCGTCGCCCCGGCGGGCCCCCAGGAGTAGCCCTCGCGGACGGTGAACTCGTACGGCCCGCCGGGGGTGTAGCGGGTCAGCACGTAGGGGCCGGTGCCCTGGGTGGCGCGGTCCAGCGCACGGGGCCGGTCGAGGCCGGCGGGGCAGACGATCGGCAGCAGGCCGATGGTGCGGGTGAGGAACGGGAAGGGGGCGGCGGCGGTCACCGACACCGTGCCGGTCGCGTCGTCGGCGCTCGCGGTGAACGGGACGTTCGGGAGGACGGTCCGGGCGCCGGCGAGCTGGTGGGCCGGGTCGCCCGCGTAGCTGAGCGCCCGGGCCGCCGCCGAGGCGGTGAGGGGGGTGCCGTCGGAGCAGGTGATGCCGGGGCGGAGGGTGAAGGCGGCCGCGGTGGCCGTGGCCTGCCAGGAGGAGGCCAGGCCGGTGACCAGGGTGCCGTCGGGGGCGAGATTGACCAGCGCGTCGTAGGCGTAGCGGGCGTGGGAGGCGCCGAAGGCCGAGTACGGGTCGAAGCTCGGCGTCTCGCTGGACTCGGCGATCCGGACGGTGCCGTGGTCCACCAGGGGGGTGGTCGTCGAGGAGGTGGCGCCGCCGTCGCAGCCGCCCAGCGCGACGGCCGAGGCGGTGAGGGCAGCTGCCAGGACGACCGGCGGGTTACGTCGGGGCATGCCGTCATGGTGTCACCGGGTCCGGTCGTGGTGAATCAACTAACGTGCACGGCAGAAGTGTTCGAGCGTCCGGAGATGCCTGATGGCTGGGCCGGGAGCCGTCCGGGGTGACGGGGCGGGCGATCCTTGTTCACCCTTACGAGAGGGTGGCGGGGCTCGCTGCCGCGAGTCCGACGGGGTGGGAAGCCGCCATTCCCGGGCTGCGGCGATGGGCGGCGCGGCAATGTGACGCTCATTCGAGGCGGATAATCGGTAATAGCACAAAATGGCGTTCGAGTGCGCTGGGATTCGGATGTCGCGGGAAGGCCATGACCACTCGCACGAGTGAATCCAGCAGAATCCATTTGGCTCAGGCCGACATGGTTCGAGTACGGTGACCGTGGGATCGGACGGCGCGTTCCGGTATCCGGGAATCCGATTCGTTAGGTGAATCCCGGATTCCGAGATGGAATGCTTCCATCCGCCCGGCTGTGCGCTGCTCCGGTGTTCGCCGTGCCCGGGTTCCCTGTCATACGTATGCGTAGAGAGGACGGAGCATCATGCCACCCCTGGTACCCCCCTTCCTGGTCGGTCTCATCGTCGCGCCGCTGGCCAAGCGACTTCTCAAGCCACTGGTGCGCGGGGTCGTCAAGACATCCGTCGGCCTCGCGATGGAGGTGAAGAAGGCGGCCCAGGAGGCCGGGGAGAACATCCACGACCTCGCGGCAGAAGTGGCCGCCGATGTGATGGCCGCCCAGATCGCCGCCGGTGAAACCGAGGACCACCCCGGTGACGGCCGGCACACCGCCGGGAACGGCGCCAAGGGAGGGGCTGCCGGCCACGCCGAGGGGGACGCGAGGACCCCGAAGATCCGGGCGACCGCCGGCGCCGTCGCCGGAAAGTCGCACTGACAGCCCGTGAGGACTGCGGCCGCCGCCAGGCGCGCACGCCGATCGATTTCGGCGGAACGCGCCCCGGCGGCGGCCGTTCGCAGGCCGTTCGGCCGCACAGAATCGCTGTCCAGAATCTCCCGCTCCGTCGCCGTGATCCGTCGTTTCCGTGACAGTTCTCCGTGACCTCCGCAAACAGGTGATCGTACACATGCCATCGCTACTGGGTGTCGCAGCCGGATTCGGCTCCGTGGAACCGGGCGCGAGCCCCCGCTCGGTCACCCCGGGCCGCCAGCGCTGGGACGTCAAGCTGGTGCTCGGACGGCCCCGGACGGCCGAGATCCTCGCCGCCGCGCTGCGCCGCATTCCAGGGATCACCGAGGCCCAGGCCAACCCGGTCACCGGCGGGGTGCTCGTCCGGCACGACGCGCGGCTGCGCGCCGCGGACGTCGGCCGGATCGTCCGCAGGGTCGTCAGCCGGGTCGCGGAGGATCCGACCGGGGCGGGACGCCAGGCGCCGGCCCGGCCCGCCTCCGCGTCGGCCCCGCAGACGGGCCGCGGCCCGGTCGTGCGCCCCGTGCTCGCCGTCGGCGGCGGGGTCGCGGCCGGGGTCGCGCTGATCAAGGGGTCGGCACTGGGCAGGCAACTGGTGGCGGTGGGCGGGGTGGCCGTGGCGACCGCGGTCGTCCTGCGGAAGGCGTGGCACAGAACGGTCGCCGCGTCCCGGGACGCGGCCGGGCCCGGTACCGAACGCCACCCCCTGCTGGAGATCGTCGGACCGCACCGCCGCCGCCTCCACCGGGCCGCCACCCTGTCCGTCGCCTGCCAGGCCGCGGAAGTGGCACTCGGCACCTTCCTCGGCTGGACCGGCCTGGTCCTCATCAAGGGTGAGGCGGCCCCTCTGGTCAGCCTCGGCCTGACCACGGCCTCCGCCCAACTCTGGGGGCTCGCCGGGCTGGTGGCCGCGGCCTGCGCCGCGGTGGCGGGCCTCTCGTACGCCTCGAACGTCCAGTGGCGCCGACTCGGCCAGGACATCGAGCACGACTGGCGCGGCCGCACGTACCGACACGTCCAGCACCTCGAACTGGGACACCTGGAGGGCGAGCGGACCAGCCGGGTGGCCGGCACGCTCACCAACGACGTCGGCCAGCTGGGCGCCTTCTTCGCCGGCCCGGCCAACGACGTGCTGCAACTCGGCACCAGCCTGGCCCTCCTGGTACCGGCGTTCCTCCTGCTGGCACCGCAGATCGCGTGGATCGCGTTCCTGCCGATCCCGGTCATCGCCTGGCTCTCGCTGCACCACCAGGACAAGGCCGCGGCAGGCTACGCCGCCGCCGGCGAGCGCCGGGCCCGGCTGGGCAGCCAGGTGATCAACTCGCTCGAAGCCGGTGCGACCGTCAAGAGCTTCTGCACCGAGGACTACGAGGCCGAGCGCATCGACGGGCTGAGCGAGGAGGTCCAGGAGAGCAGCCGGCAGACCGATCGGAGCACGATCCGCCACGCCGAGACCGTCCGGGCCTGCACCACCGCGTCGATGGCCGGCACCCTGCTGATCGGTGGCCGTGCGGTGCTCAACGGCACCCTGCGCTTCGAGGTGTTCAGTCCGCTGATCGGGCTGCCCCAGATGCTGCTGATGCGGATGAGCCGGCTCGGCGGCATCGCCGACCAGTACCAGCGCACCCTCGCCTCCTACGACCGGGTCCAGCGGCTGCGTGCCCTGCCCGTCGAGGCGGACGGCGGCGACGGGACACTCGACCCCGCCGAGGTGCGGGGCGAGATCGTCCTTGACGGGGTCACCTTCGCCTACCCCGGCCGGCCGGCGACCCTGGAGGACCTCTCGCTGACCATCCCGGCCGGGCAGGTGACCGCCCTGGTGGGTGCCACCGGATCCGGCAAGACGACGATCGCCAAACTGCTGATGCGCTTCCAGGACGTGGAGTCCGGCCGGGTGCTGCTCGACGGGCAGGACGTCCGGGACCTGCGGCGGTACGACCTGCGCCACGCCATCGGCTTCGTCGCCCAGGACCCGTTCCTCTTCGACGGCAGCATCGCCGACAACATCCGCTACGGCAGCTTCGGAGCCCCGGACGAGGCCGTGGTCCAGGCCGCCGCCATGGCGGAGGCGCACACCTTCATCGCGACGCTGCCGGACGGCTACGACACCCTGATCGGCGAACGCGGCGCCGCGCTCTCCGGCGGCCAGCGGCAGCGGATCGCCCTGGCGCGCGCGATCCTCAAGGACTCGCCGGTCGTCATCCTCGACGAGGCCACCTCCGCCGTGGACAACGAGACCGAGGCCGCCATCCAGCGCACACTGCGCAGCTTCGCGGCCGACCGGACGATGGTCGTCATCGCCCACCGCCTCTCCACGGTCCGCCATGTCGACCGGATCTATGTCATGGACAAGGGCGGCATCATCGCCGAACAGGGCACCCACGACGAACTCCTCGCCCAGCACGGACTCTACGCATCCCTCTGGCAGCTCCAGGCCGGCGAACTCGCCGCCTGACCGTAGAGAGCCGCCCCGGCCGCCGACCGCGTGACGCCACCGCGGTCGGCGCGGCCCTGCGCGCCCTGCGCGCCCGCCCGCCCACACTTCTGGAGGTACCCCATGTCCCGCCCGCCCCGCCGCGACGGCGACGTCCTTCCCCTGACCGCGGCCCAGCGGGAGATCTGGCTCGCCGAGCAGAGCTCCCGGACGGCGGTCCCGGGCTACCGCGTCGGTGAGTGTCTGGAGATCCACGGGCCGGTCGATCCGGAGCTGTTCGAAGCCGCGCTGCGCCGGGTGGTCGACGAGGTCGACGCCCTGCACGTGACCTTCGTCGACGACGGTGAGGGCCCGCGCCAGATCCTCCGCGAGACCTGGGACTGGGCACCCGCGCACCTCGACCTCGGCGCGGAGCCGGACCCCCGGGCGGCGGCCATGGCATGGATGGAACGGGACCTGGCCCGCCCGCTGGACCTCGCCCGGGACCCGCTGTTCGGCCACGCGCTGATCCGGCTGTCGCCGACCGAGTTTCTCTGGTACCTCAACTACCACCACGTGGTGCTGGACGCGATCAGCAGCTCCATGGTCCGGCAGCGGGTCGGCGCGGTGTACTCGGCACTGGCCGAGGGCACTCCCGTCCCGTCCTGCCCGTTCGGTTCGCTGCGGGACCTGGTCGACAGCGACGCCGCCTACCGCTCGTCCGCCGACTTCACCGCCGACCGCTCCTACTGGACCGGGCGCTTCGCCGACCTGCCCGCCCCGACCAGGCTCACCGACACCTCCGCGACCGACCCGCACCAGGCCCTGCGCCTGGCCCAGGAACGGGAACTGCGCAGCCCCGAGGCGCTGCGGGCGGCGGCGGGCCGGGCCGGTGTCCGGTGGTCCCGGCTGGTGGTCGCCGCGACGGCGCTCTACGCCCACCGGCTGAGCGGCGCCCAGGACGTGGTGCTCGCCCTCCCCGTCACCGCCCGCAGGGGCGCCGACCGCGACCTGATGTCCGTGCCCGGCACCATGTCCAACGTGGTGCCCCTGCGGCTGACCGTGCGACCGGACATGCCGTGGGGCGACCTCGTCGCCCAGGCGGCGCGGGAAGTCGATGCGGCCGTCGCGCACGAGCGCTACCGCAGCGAGGACCTGCTGCGCGACCTCGGCGCGCCCGGCAGCATCGGGACGGCGTTCCCGCTGATCGTCAACATCATGGCCTTCAACGCCAGGCCGAGCTTCGCCGGGCACCCCGCCTCGGTGCACCACTTCGTGTCGGGGTCGACCACCGACCTGGCCGTCTGGGTGTTCGACTACCGGGACGGCAATCCCCCGCTGCTCAGGCTGCACGGCGCGCCGGAGGTGTACGGCGACGACGACCTCGCCGCACACCAGCAGCGGCTGCTCGCCCTGCTCGACGCCGTCGCGGACTGCGACCCGGACGAGACGGTCGGCCGGATCGACCTGCTCACGGCTGAGGAGCGCGGTGAGTTGGCGGCCCTGGGCACCGGGCCGGCGGTCCAGGATCTCACCGTGAGCCTGCCGGAGTTGTTCCGGGCGCAGGTGGAGGCGATCCCGGATGCCCTCGCGGTGGTGGGGCCGGAAGCCTCGTTGACGTACGCGGAGTTGGATGCGCGGGCGAACCGGTTGGCGCAGGCGCTGATCGCGGGGGGTGCGGGCCCGGAGCGGTTGGTGGCGGTGGCGCTGCCGAGGTCGGCGGAGCTGGTGGTGGCGATCCTGGCGGTGCTGAAGACCGGTGCGGCGTACGTGCCGGTGGACCCGCAGTACCCGGCGGCCCGGATCGGGTACCTGCTGGAGGACGCCCGGCCGGCCCTGGTGGTGACCGACGCCGCGTCCGCGGAGCGGCTGCCCGACGGTGGTCCGGTCGGGAGGCTGGTGCTCGACGACCCGGAGATGTCCGCCCTGGTGGCGTCCTGCCCGGCGACGGACCCGATGGTGGCCGTCGATCCGGCCCACCCGGCGTACGTCATCTACACCTCCGGCTCCACCGGCAGGCCCAAGGGCGTGGCGGTGACGCACGGCGGCCTGCTCAACCTGCTCACCGACCTCCGTCAGGTGCACCTCCCGCCCGTGGTCGATGCACGGCGGCGGCACCGGGTGGCCCTGACCACGTCGGTGTCGTTCGACGCGTCGTGGAACCAGTTGCTCGCCCTGTTCGCGGGCCACGAACTGCACGTCCTGGACCACGCGACCTGGACCGACCCGGACGCCTTCGTCGACTACGCGCGGCGCTGCGGCCTGGACTACGTCGAAGCCACCCCCTCCTACCTGCACGACCTCGTGGACCACGGGCTGTTGGGCAGCCAGGGGTGGCGCCCGGCGCTGGTCGCCGCGGGCGGCGAAGCCGTCCCGGAGCGGCTGTGGGAGCGGCTGCGGGCGGCCGAGGGAGTGTCCTGCCTCAACCTCTACGGGCCGTCCGAGTGCACTGTCAACCCGGTGATCGCATCCGTGGGCTCGAGCCCGCGCCCGGTCATCGGCCGCCCGCTCGGCGGTGTCCGGCTGTACGTGCTCGACGGCGCACTGCAACCTGTGCCCGCGGGCGTGCCGGGTGAGTTGTACATCGCCGGTGCGGGCCTGGCGCGCGGCTACCTGAACGGGCCGGGTCTGACCGCGGCGCGGTTCGTGGCGGACCCGTTCGGGCCGGGCGGGGACGGGCCCCTCTCCCCCAGCCATGGGGGTCCCCCCGGCCGAAGGCTGGGGGAGGCCGGGAGGTGCCCCCAGCCCGATGGCGGGCAAGGAGGGAGGATGTACCGCACCGGTGACCTGGTGCGGTGGAATCCGGACGGGAACCTGGAGTTCCTCGGCCGCACCGACGACCAGGTCAAGGTCCGCGGCTTCCGCATCGAACTGGGCGAGATCGAGGCCGTCCTCGCCGAGCACCCGCAGGTCGTCCGGGCCGCCGTCGTGGTGCGCGGCGAGGAGGAGACCCGGCTGGTCGCCCACGCCGTCCTCGCACCCAGGGCCACGGTGACCGGCACCGCCCTGCGCGAGTACCTGCGCGAGCGGCTGCCCGCGCACATGGTGCCGTCGGCGCTCGTGGTGCTGGACGCGCTGCCACTCACCCCGAACGGCAAACTCGACCGGCGCGCCCTCCCGGCACCCGAGCGGCAGTCCACCGCACCGGGCCGTGCTCCGCGCACCGCGGTCGAGCACCTGCTCGCCGGGCTGTTCGCCGAGGTACTGGGGGTCGTCGAGGTCGGGCTGGACGACAGCTTCTTCGAGCTCGGCGGACACTCCCTGCTGGCCACCCGGCTGGTCGCCCGGGCCCGGTCGGTGCTGGGCGTGGAGCTGAGGCTGCGCGACCTGTTCGACGCGCCGACGGTCGCGGAACTGGCAGCCGCGGTGGACGTCGCGGGCCGGGCCAGGCCCGCGCTCGCGGCCAGCGAGCGGCCCGAGACACTTCCGCTCTCCTTCGCGCAGCGCCGCCTGTGGTTCCTGCACCGCATGGAGGGTCCGAGCGCCACCTACAACATCCCGCTGGCACTGCGGCTCTCCGGCAGGCTGGACCAGCGCGCCCTGGAAACCGCCCTGACGGACGTGGCCGAGCGGCACGAGAGCCTGCGCACCGTCTTCCCGGTGGCCGACGGCGCGCCGTACCAGCGGGTGCTCGACCCCGACGCGGCCCGGCCGCGGCTGCGGGTGACCGAGACCGGCGAACACGACCTGGCAGACCGGCTGGCCGAGGCGGCGCGGCACGGCTTCGAGCTCGCCGACGAACCGCCGCTGCGGGCCGAACTGTTCGAGCTCGGCCCCGAGGAGCACGTGCTGCTGCTGGTGGTGCACCACATCGCCGGCGACGGCTGGTCGACGGGGCCGCTCTCGCGGGACCTGGCGACCGCCTACGCGGCCCGCAGCGAGGGGTCGAAGCCGCAGTGGTCGCCGCTGCCGGTCCAGTACGCCGACTACACCCTCTGGCAGCGGGAACTGCTGGGCGACGCCGCTGACCCGGACAGCCTGATCAGCAGTCACCTCGCCTACTGGCGTCAGCAGTTGGCCAACCTGCCCGAGCAGGTCGAGCTGCCCTTCGACCGGCCCAGGCCCGCGGTGATGTCCTACCGGGGAGCCCAGCTGCCGGTGCGGATCGACGCCGAACTGCACCAGGGCCTGCGCGCACTCGCCCGCGACGGCGGCGCCAGCCTCTTCATGGTGCTCCAGGCCGGCCTGGCCGCCCTGCTGGGCAAGCTCGGCGCCGGCACCGACGTCCCGATCGGCACGCCGGTCGCGGGGCGCTCCGACGAGGCCCTGGACGACCTGGTCGGCTTCTTCGTCAACACCCTGGTGCTGCGCACCGACCTGTCCGGCGACCCGTCGTTCACCGAACTGCTGCGCCGGGTGCGTTCCGACGCGCTGGCCGCGTACGCGCACCAGGAGGTGCCGTTCGAGCACCTCGTGGAGGCGCTGAACCCGACCCGGACGCTCGCGTACCACCCGCTGTTCCAGACCATGCTCACCCTGCAGAACACACCTCTCGGCACCTTCGACCTGCCGCGGCTGCGGGTGGCGGCCGATCTGGTCCCGACCGGGACGGCCAAGTGCGACCTGACCTTCGTCCTGGCCGAACAGCCCGGTGGGGACGGGCTGTCGGGCGTGGTGGAGTACAGCACCGATCTGTTCGACGCGGCCACCGTCACCGGGATCGTCGAGCGGTGGCTGCGGCTGCTGCGTGCCGTCGCCGCCGATCCCGGCCGGCGGATCGGCCGGGTGGACGTGCTGTCCGCCGGCGAGCTCCGGGCGCTCCTGCCTGCCGCCACCGGCCGGGGAGGGGAGCTGCCGGAGAGCGGCCTGCCCGCACTGTTCGAGCGGCAGGTGCGGGCCGACCCCGCCGCGACCGCCCTCACTGACGGCGAAGCCCACCTGACGTACGGTGAGTTGAACGTCCGCGCCAACCGGCTGGCACATGCCCTGATCGCCCGCGGGGTGGGGCCGGAGCAGTTGGTGGCCCTGGCCCTGCCGCGCTCGGCGGAACTGGTCGTGGCGGTGCTCGCGGTACTCAAGGCCGGCGCCGCGTACGTCCCGGTGGACCCGGAGTACCCGGCCGCCCGGATCGCCTACCTGCTCCAGGACACCCGGCCCGCGCTGCTCGTGACGACGAGCCGGACCGGGGAGCTGCCGGGGGCGGAGCAGGTGGACCGGCTGCTCCTGGACACCGTCGACCTGGACGGACTGCCGGACACCGACCCGGCGGTCGCCGTCGATCCGGGCCACGCCGCCTACGTCATCCACACCTCCGGTTCCACCGGCAACCCCAAGGGCGTGGTGGTCCCGCACCGCAACGTGGTGCGCCTGTTCGACACCACCCGGGAGCTGTTCGGCTTCTCCGCCGAGGACGTGTGGACCCTCTTCCACTCCTACGCCTTCGACTTCTCGGTGTGGGAGCTGTGGGGCCCGCTGCTGCACGGCGGCCGCCTGGTGGTCGTGGACCACGAGACCAGCCGCTCGCCCGGCCGGTTCCTGGAACTGCTCGCCCACGAGCGGGTGACGGTGCTCAACCAGACGCCGTCCGCCTTCTACCAGCTGATGCAGGCGGACGCGGAGGCCCCGGAGATCGGCCGCCGACTCGCCCTGCGCACCGTGGTGTTCGGCGGCGAGCCGCTGGAGCACGCCCGGCTGGCGAGCTGGTACGAGCGGCACCCGCAGGACGCGCCGCGGCTGGTCAACATGTACGGCATCACCGAGACCACGGTGCACGTCACGTACGCGGCGCTCGACCGCTCCGGCACCGCCGCCGGCCAGGTCGGAACGCCCCTCCCGGACCTGCGGGCGTACGTGCTCGACGCCGGCCTGCGGCCGGTGGCCCCGGGCGTGCCCGGCGAGCTGTACGTCGCGGGCGCTGGCCTGGCGCGCGGCTACCTGAACCGGCCCGGTCTGACCGCCGGGCGGTTCGTGGCCGACCCGTTCGGGCCGCCGGGGTCGCGGATGTACCGCAGCGGCGACGTGGTGCGCCGCGCGGCCTGGGGGTCCCCCCGGCCGGAGGCCGGGGGAGGCGGTCTGCGCTACGTCGGCCGGGCCGACCAGCAGGTGAAGGTGCGCGGCTTCCGGATCGAGCTCGGCGAGATCGAGGTGGCGCTGGCCGCCCACCCCGGCATCGCCCAGGTCGCCGTCCTGGCCCGGCAGGACCGGGCCGACGACACCCGGCTGACCGCGTACCTCGTGCCGGCCGCGGGCGCCGCCCCGAGCCCCGCCGACCTGCGGACACACCTGCGCGAACGGCTGCCGGAGTACATGGTGCCGTCGGCGTTCGTCGCGCTGGACGCGCTGCCGCTGACCGCCAACGGCAAGCTGGACCACCGGGCCCTGCCCGCCCCGGACCTCGCCCCGGCGACCGCCTCCCGCGCGCCGCGCACCCCGCAGGAGCAGGTCCTCTGCGAGCTGTTCGCCGAGGTCCTGGGGGCGGCGTCGGTCGGCGTCGAGGACGGGTTCTTCGACCTGGGCGGGCACTCGCTGCTGGCCACCCGCCTGGCCGCCCGGATCCGTGCGACGCTCGGCGTGGAGATGCCGCTGCGCACCCTGTTCGAGGCACCGACCCCGGCGGGGCTGGCCGCCGTCCTGGTGGCGGCCGGGCCGGCGCAGACCGCCCTGGTCCGGCGCGAGCGCCCCGAGGTGGTCCCGCTGTCCTTCGCGCAGCGGAGGCTGTGGTTCCTGCACCAGTTGGAGGGCGCCAGCGCGAACTACCACATCTCGCTGGCCTGGCGGCTGTCCGGCGAGTTGGACCGGCGGGCCCTGGAGGCCGCCGTGGCGGACGTGGTCGAGCGGCACGAGAGCCTGCGTACCGTCTTTCCGGCAGCGGACGGCGTGCCGTACCAGCAGGTGCTGGACGCGGTGGCGGCCCGTCCGCGGCTGCTCGTGCACCGGACCACCGAGGCCGAGCTGCCCGCTCTGATGGCGGTGGCGAAGGACCGCCGGTTCGACCTGGCGGCCGACGCGCCGCTACGGGTCGAGCTGTTCGAACTGGCTCCGGACGAGCACGTCTTCCAACTGGTGCTCCACCACATCGCGGGCGACGGCTGGTCCCTGGGCCCGCTCGCGCAGGGACTGACCGCCGCCTACGCGGCGCGCCGCCGCGGCGAGGCGCCGCGCTGGGCGCCGCTGCCCGTCCAGTACGCCGACTACACCCTGTGGCAGCACGAACTGCTCGGCGACGCGGCCGACCCGGACAGCCTGTTCGCCGGCCAGGCGGACTACTGGACCCGGCAGCTGGCCGACCTGCCGGAGCGGATCCAGCTGCCCACCGACCGGCCCCGCCCGGCGGTCGCCTCGCACCGGGGCGGCTCCGTGCGGGCCGGGCTGGACGCCGAACTGCACCGCAGCCTGCGCGAACTCGCCCGCGCACACGGGACCAGTCTGTTCATGGTGCTCCAGACCGGCCTGGCGGCGTTGTTGAGCAAGCTCGGCGCGGGCGACGACATCCCCGTCGGCAGCCCCGTCGCAGGCCGGACCGACCAGGCGCAGGACGAGCTGGTCGGCTACTTCGTCAACACCCTGGTCTTCCGCACCGACACCTCGGGCGATCCGACGTTCGCCGAGCTGCTGGGCCGGGTCCGGGACACCGCACTGGCCGGGTACGCCCACCAGGACCTCCCGTTCGAGCACCTGGTCGAGGTCCTGAACCCGGCCCGGTCGCTGGCGCACCACCCGCTGTTCCAGATCATGCTCGTGTTGCAGAATGCGCCCCGGGCCGACTTCGCGCCGCCCGGGCTGCGCGTCGCCGACCTGTCGTCGGCGTCGACCACCGCCAAGCTCGACCTGATCTTCACCATGGCCGAGCGGCACGCGCAGGACGGCTCCCCGGAGGGGATCGACGGGTCCGTCGAGTACACCAGTGACCTGTACGACCCGGCCACCGTCGAGACGATGATCGGGCGATGGGAGCGGCTGCTGCGCGCCGCGGTCGCCGACCCGCGGCGGCGGCTCAGCAGGATCGACCTGCTCACGGCCGAGGAGCGCGGTGAGTTGGCGGCGCTGGGCACCGGCCCGGCGGTCCAGGACCTCACCGCGAGTCTGCCGGAGTTGTTCCGGGCGCAGGTGCGGGCAGCACCGGATGCTCTCGCGGTGGTGGGGCCGGAGGCGTCGTTGACGTACGCGGAGTTGGATGCGCGGGCGAACCGGTTGGCGCAGGCGCTGATCGCGGGGGGTGCGGGCCCGGAGCGGTTGGTGGCGGTGGCACTGTCGAGGTCGGCGGAGCTGGTGGTGGCGATCCTGGCGGTGCTGAAGACCGGTGCGGCGTACGTGCCGGTCGATCCGGAGTACCCGGCGGCCCGGATCGGGTACCTGCTGGAGGACGCCCGGCCGGCCCTGGTGGTGACCGACGCCGAGTCCGCGGAGCGCCTCCCCGACGGCGGTCCGGTCGGCCGGCTGGTGCTCGACGACCCGGAGATGTCCGCCCTGGTGGCGTCCTGCCCGGCGACGGACCCGATGGCGGTCGTCGATCCGGCCCATCCGGTCTACGTCATCTACACCTCCGGCTCCACCGGCAGGCCCAAGGGCGTGGTGGCGACACACGGCGGCCTGCTCAACCTGTTCGCCAACCAAGGCCCACTGGTCTCCCGGACGGGGGAGCGGATGCGGGTGGGCCTGACCACGTCCGTGTCGTTCGACGCCTCCTGCGACCAGCTGTTCGCCCTCTTCGCGGGCCACGAACTGCACGTCCTGGACGAGGCGACCTGGACCGATCCGGACGCCTACCTCGCGTACGCCGCGAGGGCCGGGCTGGACACCGTCGGCGGCACTCCGTCCTACCTGCAAGTCCTCGTCGAGCACGGCCTGCTGGACGACCCGCGGTGGCGCCCCTCGATGATCGGGCTGGGCGGGGAGACCATCCCCGAGCAGCTGTGGGAGCGGCTGCGGGCCGCTCAGGGAGTGTCCTCCCTGAACTACTACGGGCCGTCCGAGTGCACGGTGGACTCGGTCTTCGCGCCGCTGGAGTCGAGCCCGCGGCAGGTGATCGGCCGCCCGCTCGGCGGTGTCCGGCTGTACGTGCTCGACGCCGCGTTGCAGCCGGTGCCGGCCGGTGTGCCGGGTGAGTTGTACATCGCCGGTGCGGGCCTGGCGCGCGGCTACCTGAACGGGCCGGCTCTGACCGCGGCGCGGTTCGTGGCGGACCCGTTCGGGCCGGGCGGGGACGGGCCCCTCTCCCCCAGCCATGGGGGTCCCCCCGGCCGAAGGCTGGGGGAGGCCGGGAGGTGCCCCCAGCCCGATGGCGGGCGAGGAGGGAGGATGTACCGCACCGGTGACCTGGTGCGGTGGAATCCGGACGGGAACCTGGAGTTCCTCGGCCGCACCGACGACCAGGTCAAGGTCCGCGGCTTCCGCATCGAACTGGGCGAGATCGAGGCCGTCCTCGCCGAGCACCCACAGGTCGCCCGGGCCGCCGTGATCGTCCGGCAGGACCGGGCGCAGGACCCCCGCCTGGTCGCCTACCTGCAGCGCGCCACCGGGGCGGAGCTCCGGCCGGAGGAGCTGCGGGCGCACCTGCGCGAGCGGCTGCCGGACTACATGGTGCCGTCGGCGCTCGTGGCGCTGGACACGCTGCCGCTGACCCCGAACGGCAAACTCGACCGGCGGGCCCTGCCCGAGCCCGAGTCCACCGCGCCGCGCGTCGGCCGGGCACCGCACACTCCTCAGGAACACGTGCTGGCCGGGCTGTTCGCCGAGGTGCTGGGCCTGCCGCAGGTCGGTGTCGACGACGACTTCTTCGACCTCGGCGGGCACTCCCTGCTCGCCACCCGTCTGGCGGCCCGGGTCCGGGCGACCCTCGGGGTCGAGCTGGAGCTTCGCGCCCTGTTCCGCACCCCGACCGTGGCCGGGCTGGCCGCCGGGCTGGGCGGCGCGGACCGGGCCCGGCTCGCCCTGGGGAAGGCGGAGCGGCCCATGGCGGCACCCCCGGCCGAAGGCTGGGGGATGGTGCCGCTGTCGTCCGCCCAGCGCAGGCTGTGGTTCCTGCGCCAGCTGGAGGACGCCGACTCGGTCTACAACATGCCGCTCGCGTGGCGGCTCTCGGGACCATTGGACCTGGCGGCCCTGGAGGCGGCGCTGGGTGACCTGGTCGAGCGGCACGAAACCCTGCGCACGGTCTTCCCGGCCGCGGACGGCGTGCCCCACCAGCAGGTGCTGGCCCCCGGAGAGGCGCGCCGGAGGCTGTCGGTCACCCCGGCCGACGAGGCGGCGCTACCGGAACTGCTGACGGGGGCCGCAGCGCGCGGATTCGACCTCGCGACCGAACCACCGCTGCGCGCCGAGGTGTTCGAGGTCTCGGCGGACGAGCACGTGCTGCTCCTGGTGATGCACCACATCGCCGGCGACGGCTGGTCGCTGGGCCCGCTGGCCGCCGACCTGGCCACCGCGTACGCGGCACGCCGCCGGGGCGAGGAGCCGCGGTGGGCGCCACTGCCCGTGCAGTACGCCGACTACACCCTGTGGCAGCACGAACTGCTCGGCGACCCGGCCGACCCGGACAGCCTGTTCGCCCGTCAGGCGGACTACTGGACCCGGCAGCTGGCGGACCTGCCGGAGCAGATCCGGCTCCCCGCCGACCGCCACCGCCCCGCGACCCCCTCCCATGCCGGCGGCCACCTGGCGGTCGAACTGGACCCCGATCTGCACGCCGGACTGGTCAAGCTGGGTCGGGAGCACGGCGCCAGCGTCTACATGGTGATGCAGGCCGCCCTGGCCTCGCTGCTGGACAAGCTCGGCGCGGGCACGGACATCCCGGTCGGCAGCCTGATCGCCGGCCGGACCGACCAGGCGCTGGACGACCTCGTCGGGTTCTTCGTCAACACCCTGGTGCTCCGCACGGACACCAGTGGCGACCCGACCTTCGCCGAGCTGCTGGGCCGGGTCCGGGAGGCTGCGCTCGGCGCGTACGCGCACCAGGACCTGCCGTTCGAGCACGTCGTCGAGGCGCTCAACCCGTCCCGCTCGCTCGCCCGCCAGCCGTTGTTCCAGGTGCTGCTCGCGCTGCAGAACGTGCCCAGCACCGAGTTCGCGCTGGACGGCCTGGCCGCCGAGATCGTCCTGGTGCGGACGCCGACCACGATGTTCGACCTCGGCTTCCACCTGCTGGAGCGCGGCGGCACCGGCGGTCCGGCCCAGGGCATCGTCGGACGGGTCGAGTACAGCACCGACCTGTTCGACCCCGCCACGGTGGAGGCCCTGGTCGCCCGGTGGCTGCGGCTGCTGGCGGCGGTGGTCGCCGAGCCGGAGCGTCCGTTGAGCCGGATCGACGTCCTCACCCCCGAGGAGCGGCACGAGCTGCTGGTCGCCCGCAACGACACCGCCCGTCCTGCTCCCGAGGCCACCCTGCCCGCGCTGTTCGAGGCGTGGGCGCGGGAGACCCCGCAGGCCCCGGCGGTCGTCCTCGAGGACACCGTCCTGACCTACCGCGAGCTGAACCGCCGGGCCAACCGCCTGGCCCACGCGCTGATCGCGCGCGGCGTGGGCCCGGAGCGGGTCGTCGCCCTGCGGCTGCCGCGCTCGGCCGAGCTGGTGGTCGCCGTCCTCGCGGTGCTCAAGACGGGCGCGGCATACCTGCCGGTCGACCCGGACTACCCGGCCGCCCGCATCGCGTACATGCTGGAGGACGCCCGCCCCGCCGTGGTGCTCGACGGCCTCGCATCCGTCACCCCGGCCGGGGACCTGCCGGAGCACGACCCGGCCGTCCCCGTGGACGCCCGGCACCCGGCGTACGTCATCTACACCTCCGGCTCCACCGGCCGTCCCAAGGCCGTGGTGATGCCCGCTGCCGGGCTGCTGAACCTGCTGGCGTGGCACCACCGGGCCGTCGGCGGCGAACCCGGAACCCGCACCGCGCAGTTCACCGCGATCAGCTTCGACGTCTCGGTACAGGAGGTGCTGTCCGCGCTGCTGTACGGCAAGACCCTGGTGGTGCCGACCGAGGAGCAGCGCCGCAGCGCCGAACTGTTCGCGCACTGGCTGGACCGGCACCGGGTCGAGGAGCTGTTCGCCCCCAACCTGGTGGTCGAGGCGCTGGCCGAGGCCGCCGAGGAGGCCGGGCTGGACCTGCCGCACCTGCGGCTGGTCGCGCAGGCCGGCGAGGCGATGCGGCTGGGCGGTGCCGTGCGCCGCTTCCGGGCCCGCCGACCGGGCCGGGTGCTGCACAACCACTACGGGCCCGCCGAGACCCACGTGATCACCGCCTACGCGCTCCCGACCGACCCCGCCGACTGCCCGCTGCCGGTGCCGATCGGCCGCCCGATCACCAACTGCCGGGTGTACGTGCTGGATTCGGCCCTGCGACCGGTCGCCCCCGGCGTGCTGGGCGAGCTGTACCTGGCCGGAGCGGGCCTGGCCCGCGGCTACCTGAACCGATCGGGGCTGACAGCGAGCAGGTTCGTGGCCGACCCGTACGGTCCGGCGGGCACGCTGATGTACCGCACCGGCGACCTGGTCCGCTGGCGCGCCGACTGCGAGCTGGAGTTCGCCGGCCGCGTCGACCACCAGGTCAAGATCCGCGGGTTCCGGATCGAGCCGGGCGAGATCGAGGCCGAGCTGACCGCGCACCCGGGCGTCGCCCAGGTCGCGGTGCTCGCCCGCGAGGACCGGCCGGGGGAGACCCGGATCGTCGCGTACGTCGTCCCCTCGGACGGGAGCGGGACGACCGTGGCGGCACTCGCCGCGTACCTGCGCGAGCGGGTGCCGGACTACCTGGTGCCGTCCGCGTTCGTGCTGCTGGACGCGCTGCCGCTGACCCCGAACGGGAAGCTGGACCGGGCGGCGCTGCCCGCGCCGGAGTCCGGTGCGGTCGCAGGTGGCCGGGCGCCGCGCACGCCGCAGGAGCAGATCCTGTGCGAGTTGTTCGCCGAGGTGCTGGGCCTCGCCCGGGTCGGCGTCGACGAGGACTTCTTCGCGCTGGGCGGCCACTCCCTGCTCGCCACCCGGTTGGTCTCCCGCGTCCGGGCGACCCTCGGGGTCGAGCTGGAGCTGCGCGCACTGTTCCGCACCCCGACCCCCGCCGGGCTGGCGGCCGGACTGCACGACGCCGGCACCGCCCGGCAGGCCCTGGTGCCCCGGCCCCGCCGCGAACCGATGCCGCTGTCGTTCGCCCAGCGCCGGCTCTGGTTCCTCCAGCAGTTCGGGATGCCCAGCGCCACTTACCACATGCCGCTGGCCCTGCGCCTGTCCGGCGACCTCGACCGGGCCGCGCTGGACGCCGCGCTCGCGGACGTGGTGGCCCGGCACGAGACCCTGCGCACGGTCTTCCCGCACACCGCCGGAATTCCGCACCAGCGGGTGCTGGAACCCGCCGAGGCCGCCGTCCCGCTGGCCGTGCGCGCGGCCGCCGAGGCGGAGGTGCCCGCCCTGCTGCGCGAGGCGGCGGTGCGGGGCTTCGACCTGACCTCGGACGTGCCGCTGCGGGCGGAGCTGTTCGCCCTCGCGCCGGACGAGCACGTGCTGCTGCTGGTCATGCACCACATCGTCGGGGACGGCTGGTCCATGGGCCCGCTGGCCCGTGACCTGGCCACCGCCTACACCGCCCGGCAGGGCGGCGGGGCACCGGAGTGGCCGCCCCTGCCGGTGCAGTACGGCGACTACACCCTGTGGCAGCACGAGATCCTCGGCGACGAGCACGACACCGAGAGCGTGTTCGCCCGCCAGGTCGCCTACTGGAGGCAGGCGCTGGCCGGGCTGCCCGAGCAGCTGCAGCTGCCGGCCGACCGGCCGCGCCCGGCCGCCATGTCGTACGGCGGCGACCTGCTGGAGCTCCGGATCGACGCCGAACTGCACGCCGCGCTGGTGGAGTTGGCACGCCGCTCGGGGACGACCCTGTTCATGGTGCTGCAGGCGGCGCTGGCCGCGCTGTACACGCGGCTGGGCGCGGGCACCGACATTCCGATCGGCAGCCCGGTTGCGGGGCGCACGGACGAGGCGCTGGACGACCTGGTCGGCTTCTTCATCAATACGCTGGTGCTGCGTACCGACACGAGCGGGGACCCGAGTTTCGCCGAGTTGCTGGGCCGGGTGCGGGAGACGGCGCTGTCGGCGTACGCGCACCAGGACGTGCCGTTCGAGCACCTGGTGGAGGCGCTGAACCCGTCCCGCTCGCTCTCCCACCACCCGCTGTACCAGACCGGGCTGGTCGTGCAGAACGCGCCCGGTGGCGACTTCGACCTGCCGGGCCTGCGGGTCTCCGGGATGGCCGTGCTCACCGGGACCGCCCGCCTCGACCTGACCTTCGGGTTCGCGGAGGAGTACGGGCCGGGCGGCGCGCCGGGAGGACTCAGCGGCGCGGTCGAGTACAGCACCGACCTGTTCGACCGCCCGACGGTCGAGGCCCTGGCCGCTCGGTGGCTGCGGCTGCTGGGAGCGGTCACCGCCGCGCCCGACCGGCCGATCGGCGGGATCGACCTGCTCTCCGCCGAGGAACGCCGCGAGCTACTGCCCGCCGTCGAGGACCGAACGGCCGGGGCGGGTCTGCCGGAGCTGTTCGCGGCGCAGGTGGCGGCGGTGCCGGACGCGGTCGCGCTGGTCTGCGATGGCGAGGAGGTGACGTACCGTCAGCTCGCTGTGCGGGCGAACCGGTTCGCGCATGCGCTGATCGCCCGGGACGTCGGCCCGGAGCAGATCGTCGCGGTGGCCCTGCCGCGGTCGGTGGAGTCGGTGGTGGCGGTCCTGGGCGTGCTGAAGGCCGGGGCCGCGTACCTGCCGGTGGACCCGGCGTACCCGCAGTCGCGGATCGCCTTCATGCTGGACGACGCCCGTCCGGCGCTGCTGGTCGACGACCCGTCCATGGTGGCCGAGGGTGACTGGCCGGACACCGACCCGCAGGTCGCACTCGACGTCCGGCACCCGGCGTACGTGATCTACACCTCGGGCTCGACCGGCCGCCCCAAGGGCGTCGTGGTGAGCCACGCTGGCGTGTCGGGTCTGGTGGCGGAACAGGCTGAGCGGCTCGGCGTGACGCTGGGCAGCCGGGTGCTCCAGTTCGCCTCGCCCAGCTTCGACGCGTCCTTCTGGGACCTGTGTAGCGCGCTGCTCACCGGAGCCGCCCTCGTCCTGGCCCCCGCCGAGGCCCCGCTGGAGGCACTGACGGACCGCCGGCTGGACATCACCCACGTGACGCTGCCGCCCTCGGCCCTGGCCGCGCTGGAGAGCGCCGACCTCACGGCCGCCACCCTGGTGGTGGCGGGTGAGGCGTGCCCGCCGGAGCTGGTGGCGCGCTGGGCGCCCGGGCGCCGGATGATCAACGCCTACGGTCCGACCGAGACCACGGTGTGCGCGACCATGAGCGACCCGCTGTCCCCGAGGTCCGGCGTGCCGCCGATCGGACGGCCGGTCGCGGGCTTCCGTGCGTACGTCCTGGACGAGCGGCTGGCGCCGGTGCCGCCGGGCGTGGCGGGGGAGTTGTACGTCGCCGGCCCCGGCCTGGCACGTGGCTACCTGAACCGGCCGGGCCTGACGGCCGGACGGTTCGTCGCCTGCCCGTTCGGGCCAGCGGGTGTGCGGATGTACCGCACTGGTGACCTTGTGCGGCGCCGGGCTTGGGGGTCCCCCCGGCCGGAGGCTGGGGGAGGCGAGCTGGAGTACGTCGGCCGCGCCGACCAGCAGGTGAAGGTCCGCGGCTTCCGCGTCGAACTCGGCGAGGTCGAGGCCGCGCTGGCCGAGCACCCCGCCGTTGCCCAGGCTGCCGTCGCGGTCCGGGACGACCGGCTCGTCGGCTACGTGGCGGTCCGCCCCGACCAGGCCGTCCGTCCCGCAGAGCTGGCTGCGCAGCTGCGCGAGCGGCTGCCGGACTACCTGGTGCCGTCTGTCTTCACGGTGCTGGACGCGCTGCCGCTGACGCCGAACGGGAAGCTGGACCGGGCGGCGCTGCCCACGCCCGAAGCCGCCCCCGCGGGCAGCGGGCGGGCGCCGCGCACCCCGCAGGAGCAGATCCTTGCCGAGCTGTTCGCCGAGGTGCTCGACGTGCCGCAGATCTCGGTCGACGACGACTTCTTCGACCTGGGCGGGCACTCCCTGCTCGCTACCCGGCTGGCCGCCAGGGTGCGCTCGGTGCTCGGTGTGGAGCTCGGGCTGCGTGCACTCTTCCAGGCGCCCACCGTGGCCGGCCTGGCCGGGGCACTGGCCGGGGCCGGCCGCACCCGCCCGGCGCTGACCGCGCAGGAGCGGCCGGAGGCGGTGCCGCTGTCCTTCGCCCAGCGCCGGCTCTGGTTCCTGCACCGCATGGACGCCGCCGCGGCCTACCACATCCCGCTGGCGCTCCAGCTGACCGGAACGCTCGACCGGCCCGCGCTGGACCGGGCACTGGCCGACGTGGTGGCCCGGCACGAGAGCCTGCGGACGGTGTTCCCCGAGGTCGACGGCGTACCCTGCCAGCGCGTACTGGACCCGGCCGCGGTCCGCCTCCGGGCCCGGCCCACCGAGGTGACGCAGGATGAACTGCTGCAGCGGCTCGCCGAGTCCGCCCGGCAGCCCTTCGACCTGGCGACGGAGCCGCCGCTGCGGGCGGAGCTGTTCGCGCTCGCACCGGACGAGCACGTGCTGCTGCTGGTCATGCACCACATCGCCGCCGACGGCTGGTCCACCGGGCCGCTGGCCCGGGACCTGGCCGAGGCGTACGCGGCCCGCTGCGAGGGCCGGACGGCGGACCGACCGGCTCTGCCGGTGCAGTATGCCGACTACACGCTGTGGCAGCGCGAGCTGCTCGGCGACGCCGCTGACCCGCAGAGCCGGTTCGCTGAGCAGCTCGACTACTGGAAGCGGCAGCTGTCCGACCTGCCGGAGCTGCTCCAGCTGCCCGCCGACCGGCCCCGCCCGGCCGTCGCCGGCTGGCAGGGGGACCACCTCGGCCTGGAGCTCGACGCCGAACTGCACGCCGCGCTGGCGGAGTTGGCGCGGAATACCGGGACGAGCCTGTTCATGGTGTTGCAGGCCGCGCTCGCCGCCCTGTACACGCGGCTGGGCGCAGGGACGGACATCCCGATCGGCAGTCCGATCGCCGGGCGCACGGACGAGGCGCTGGACGACCTGGTCGGGTTCTTCGTCAACACGCTGGTGCTGCGCACCGACACGAGCGGGGACCCGAGTTTCGCCGAGTTGCTGGGCCGGGTGCGGGAGACGGCGCTGTCCGCGTACGCGCACCAGGACGTGCCGTTCGAGCACCTGGTGGAGGCCCTGAACCCGTCCCGCTCGCTCTCCCACCACCCTCTGTTCCAGACCGTCCTGGCCGTCCAGAACGCTCCGATGGGCCGGTTCTCGCTGCCCGGCCTGGACGTCACCACCTACGCGGTCGCGACCGGAACCGCCAAGTTCGACCTGGGCCTGAGCATGGTCGAACGGTTCGGCCCGGCCGGGAGCCCGGCCGGGATCGCCGGCGCCGTCGAGTACGCCACCGACCTGTTCGACCGCTCCACGGTCGAGGCCCTGGTCCGGCGCTGGACGCTCCTGCTGGAGGCCGTCACCGCCGACCCGGAGCAGCCGATCGGAGGGATCGACCTCCTCGACGCCGACGAGCGGCACCGGCTGCTGGAGAAGGGCAACGCGACCGCCCGGGACGTGGGCGCCGTCCCGGTGCCGCGGGCCTTCGCGGCGCGGGTGGCGGCGGTGCCGGACGCGGTCGCGCTGGCCTGCGGCGAGCACGCGTTGACGTACCGTCAACTCAACGCGTGGGCGAACCGGTTCGCGCATGCGCTGATCGACCGGGGCGTCGGCCCGGAGCAGATCGTCGCGGTGGCCCTGCCGCGGTCGGTGGAGTCGGTGGTGGCGGTCCTGGGCGTGCTGAAGGCCGGGGCCGCGTACCTGCCGGTGGACCCGGCGTACCCGCAGTCGCGGATCGCCTTCATGCTCGACGACGCCCGTCCGGCGCTGCTGGTCGACGACCCGTCCATGGTGGCCGAGGGCGACTGGCCGGACACCGACCCGCAGGTCGCACTCGACGTCCGGCACCCGGCGTACGTGATCTACACCTCGGGCTCGACCGGCCGCCCCAAGGGCGTCGTGGTGAGCCACGGCGGCGTGGCGAGCCTGGTCGCCGCCCAAATCGAGCGCTTCGCGATCGAACCCGACAGCCGGGTGCTCCAGTTCGCGTCGCCCAGCTTCGACGCGTCGGTGTCGGAGATCTACACCGCCCTGCTGCGCGGAGCCACCCTGGTGCTGCCCCCCGCGGCCGATCCGCTCGCCGCGCTGACCGACCCGGGCCTCGGCATCACCCATGTGACGGTGCCCCCGTCCGTCCTCGCCGCCGTGCCGGACGGTGCGGTGACCGCGTCGACGCTGGTGGTGGCGGGTGAGGCGTGCCCGCCGGAACTGGTGGCGCGCTGGGCGCCCGGACGCCGGATGATCAACGCGTACGGCCCGACCGAGACCACGGTGTGCGCGACCATGAGCGACCCGCTGTCCTCAGGGGCGGGCGTACCGCCGATCGGCCGGCCGATCGCCAACGCCCGGGTGTACGTCCTGGACGACCGGCTGCGACCGGTGCCGCCGGGCGTGGCAGGGGAGTTGTACGTCGCGGGCGCGGGTCTGGCACGCGGCTACCTGAACCGGCCGGGCCTGACGGCCGGGCGGTTCGTCGCCTGCCCGTTCGGAACCGGTGAGCGGATGTACCGCACCGGCGACCTGGTGCGCTGGCTGGGCTGGGGGCACCCCCGGTCGGAGGCTGGGGGAAGACAGCTGGAGTACGTCGGCCGCGCCGACGACCAGGTGAAGGTCCGCGGCTTCCGGGTCGAGCCGGGCGAGGTCGAGGCCGCGCTGGCCGAGCACCCCGCCGTAGCCCGGGCCGCCGTCCTCGCCCAGGACGACCGGCTCGTCGGCTACGTCGTCCCGAGCCAGGACGCGGCCCGGGACGACGCGTTGGAAGCGGACCACGTGGGCGAGTGGCAGGGCATCTACGACGCCCTGCCCATCGCCCCCGAGGAAGCGGCCTTCGGGCAGAACTTCGTCGGCTGGAACAGCAGTTACGACGCCGGTCCGATCCCCGTCGAGCAGATGCGGGAGTGGCGGGACGCCACCGTGGCCCGCATCCTGGCCCTGCGCCCGCGCCGGGTGCTGGAGGTCGGCGTCGGCACCGGCCTGCTGCTCTCGCAGGTCGCACCGCACTGCGAGACCTACTGGGCGACCGACTTCTCCGCCACCGCGATCGAGGCCCTGAGCGCCCAGGTGGTGGGGGAGGAGCGGCTGGCCGGCCGCGTGGTGCTGCAGACCCGGCCGGCGCACGACACCGACGGGCTGCCGGCCGGGGAATTCGACACCATCGTGATCAACTCGGTGGTGCAGTACTTCCCGTCCGCCGACTACCTCGCGGACGTGATCGGGAAGCTGATGCGGCTGCTCGCCCCCGGCGGCGCGCTCTTCGTCGGCGACGTCCGCAACCTGCGACTGCTGCGCCCGCTGGCCACCGCCGTCCAGCTGCACCGGACCGGCGATGATGCCGACCTCGCGGCCGTGCGTCGCGCGGTGGAGCAGGCCGTCCGGGTGGAGAAGGAGCTCCTGGTCGACCCGGACTTCTTCACCGTCCTGGGGGAGCACGGCACGGCCATCGGCGCGGTGGCCGTGGAGGTCAAGCGCGGCCGCCACCACAACGAACTGACCCGTTACCGCTACGACGTGACGCTGCACAAGGCGCCGGTCGCCCCGCCGGCCCCGAGCCGGCCCGTCGAACTGGCATGGGGACGGCAGGTCGCCGATCTGGCCGGGCTGCGTGAACTCCTCGCCCAGCCGACCGCCGAGGTGCTGCGGATCACCGGGGTGCCGAACCGCCGGGTGGCGCGGGAGGCCGCCCTGGCCCGGGCCGTGCAGGACGCGGACGGGCCGGTCTCCGAGCTGCTGGAACGGCTGCACGCCCCGGAGGACGGCGAGCTCCCCGACCCGGAGGACTTCCACGCCCTCGGGCGGGAGTTCGACCGCACGGTGGCCGTCACCTGGTCGGTGACCGCGGCCGACGCCGTGGACGTCGTCCTCGCCGACCCGCAGGCGCTCCACAGCTCCCCCGTCGAGCCGTACCGGTCGGCCGGGGCCACCGGCAGGGCGCTGTCGACGCTGACCAACCGCCCGACCGGAAGCCGCGGCACCGGCGCCCTCCTCGGCGAACTCCGCGACTGGTTGCGCGGGCGGCTGCCCGACTACCTGGTCCCGTCGGCGTTCGTGGCGCTGGACGCGCTGCCGCTGACGGCCAGCGGCAAGCTTGACCGCCGCGCGCTGCCCGCCCCCGACCTTGGCCCGGCCGCGGGCGGGCGGGCGCCGCGCACCCCGCAGGAGCAACTCCTCGCCGAGCTGTTCGCCGAGGTGCTCGGGCTGGCCCAGGTCGGGGTCGAGGACAGCTTCTTCGACCTCGGCGGGCACTCGCTGCTCGCAACCCGCCTCGCCTCCCGGGTCCGGGCGACCCTCGGCGCGGAGCTGGAGGTCCGCACCCTGTTCGAGACCCCGACCGTGGCCGCCCTGGCGGCCCGCCTGGACGGCTCCGGTACGGCGCGGCCCGCGCTGACCGCCCGGCCCCGCCCGGAGCGCGTCGAACTGTCCTTCGCCCAGCGCCGCCTGTGGTTCCTGCACCGGATGGACGGGCCGAGCGCCACCTACAACATGCCGCTCGCGCTGAGTCTGACCGGTCGCCTCGACCGGCCGGCCCTTGTCGCCGCGCTCGCCGACGTGGTCGCCCGGCACGAGAGCCTGCGGACGGTCTTCCGTGAGACCGGCGGCGTCCCGCACCAGGTCGTGCTGGGCGCCGCCCAGGCCCGTCCGGCGCTGCCGGTGGTCGAGCTCGACGAGAGCCGGCTGGCCGAGCGGCTGGCGGACGCCGCCCAACGCGGCTTCGACCTGGCCGCGGAGCCGCCGGTGCGGGCCGAGCTGTACGCCCTCGCCCCCGACCGGCACGTGCTGCTCGTCGTGGTGCACCACATCGCCGCCGACGGCTGGTCGATGGGCCCGCTCTCCGGCGACCTCGCGACGGCCTACGCGGCACGCTGCCGGGGCGAGGAGCCGCCGTGGTCACCGCTGCCGGTGCAGTACGCCGACTACACCCGCTGGCAACGCGACCTGCTCGGCGACACCGCCGACCCGGACAGCCTGTTCGCCCGCCAACTCGCCTACTGGAAGGACGAGCTGGCGGGGATCCCGCAGCAGGTGCAGCTGCCCACCGACCGGCCCCGGCTTCCGGTGGCCTCCCAGCGGGGCGACCGGGTCGTGGTCCGGCTGGACCCCGAACTGCACCAGGACCTACGGGATTTGGCCGCCGCGCGCGGCGCCAGCATGTTCATGGTGCTCCAGGCCGGTCTCGCCGCCCTGCTCACCCGGCTCGGCGCCGGTACGGACATTCCGATCGGCAGCCCGATCGCCGGCCGCACCGATCAGGCGCTGGACGAGCTCGTCGGCTTCTTCGTCAACACGCTGGTGCTGCGCACCGACACGACCGGCGACCCCGGCTTCGCCGAACTGCTCGGCCGGGTCCGGCAGAAGGCGCTCACCGCGTACGACCACCAGGACGTGCCGTTCGAGCACCTGGTCGAGGTGGCCAACCCGGTGCGGTCGCTGGCCCACCACCCGCTGTTCCAGGTCATGCTGGCCCTGCAGAACGCGCCGCTCGGCGAGTTCGCGCTGCCGGGGCTGGAGACCGGCCACCTGGAGGCGCCGACCGGGACCTCCCGGGTCGACCTGACCTTCAGCCTGGCCGAGCAGTTCCGCCCGGACGGTCCCCCTGGGCCTGGTGGCCCGGGAGGTGCCCCCAGCGCCGACGGCCTGGTCGGCGCGGTGGAGTACGCCACCGACCTGTTCGACGCGCCCACCGTGGAGCTGCTGTTCGATCGCTGGGCCCGCCTGCTGCGTGCGGCGGCCGCCGACCCGGACCGGCCGATCAGCCGGATCGACCTGATGTCCGGCGCGGAACGCCACCGGCTGCTGCACGGGTTCAACGACACGGCCGCGCCGCTGCCGACAGCCTCGGTGCCGGAGCTGTTCGCCCGCCAGGTGCGGGCCACCCCGGACGCGATCGCGGTCGTGGCGGGCGGCACCGAGCTGACCTACGCGGAGCTCGACCTGCGGGCCGACCGCCTGGCGGGGGCGCTGGCTCGCCACGGCGTACGGCCGGAGACGCCGGTCGCCGTCATGCTGGACCGCTCGGCCGAGCTGGTCGTGGCGATCCTGGCGATCATCAAGGCGGGCGGCGCCTACGTGCCGCTGGACCCGCGCTTCCCCTCCTCCCGGATCGAGCTGATCATGCGGGAGAGCGGAGCCGCTCTGGTGCTCACCCCGGAGGTGCTCGCCGCACTGGAGCAGTCCCTGGCCGCAGGCCGACCCGGCGCCGAAGTCTCCTGCGAGCCCGGACAGTTGGCGTACATCATGTACACCTCCGGCTCGACCGGGCGGCCGAAGGGCGTGGCCGTCACCCACCGCGACGTGGTCGGCCTCGCGCTGAGCCCCGAATGGCGCGGCGGTGGGCACGAGCGGGTGCTGATGCACTCCCCGACGGCCTTCGACCTCTCGACCTACGAGCTGTGGGTGCCGCTGCTCAACGGCGGCCGGGTCGTCGTCGCCCCGCCCGAGCAGCTCGACCTCGACCTGCTGCAACACACGATCGCCACCCACGGCGTGACCGGACTGTGGCTGACCGCCGGACTGTTCAGGCTGGTCGCCGAGGAACGGCCGGGCCTGCTGGCCGGGGTGCGCGAGGTGTGGACCGGCGGCGACGTGGTCTCCCCGGCCGCCGCCGCCCGGGTGCTCGCGGCCTGCCCCGGCATCGAGGTGGTCAACGGCTACGGGCCCACCGAGGCCACCACCCTGGCCACCCGCCACCCGGTGCGCGACCTTGCGGAGAACGCCGCGACCGTGCCGATCGGCGGCCCGATGGCGAACATGCGCACCTACGTACTCGACGACCGGCTGCGGCCGGTGCCGACGGGCATGGTCGGCGAGCTGTACCTCGCGGGGACGGGTGTCGCCCGCGGCTACTTCGGCCGACCCGGCCTGACGGCGGAGCGCTTCACGGCCGACCCGTACGGGCCCGCCGGGAGCCGGATGTACCGCACCGGCGACCTCGCTTGGTGGCTGCCCGACGGCACGCTGGAGTTCGGCGGACGCGTCGACCACCAGGTCAAGCTGCGCGGCCTGCGGATCGAACCAGGCGAGATCGAGGCCGTCCTGGCGGGCTGCCCGGGCGTTGCCCAGGCCGCCGTGGTCGCCCGCGAGGACCGGCCGGGCGACAAGCGATTGGTCGCCTACCTGGTGCCCGCCCCCGATGGCGGGCCCGAGACGGCCGAGTTGTCCGCCCGGCTGCGTCGCGACCTGCCCGACTACATGGTGCCGGCAGCGTTCGTCACCGTGGACGCGCTGCCGCTGACCGCCAACGGCAAGCTCGACCGGGCCGCCCTGCCGGCCCCCGACTACGGGGCGTCGGACGCCGGGCGCGGCCCCCGGACGCCGCAGGAGCAACTGCTGTGCGGCCTGTTCGCCGAGGTCCTCGGACGGGAGCAGGTCGGCATCGACGACGGCTTCTTCGACCTGGGCGGGCACTCGCTGCTGGCCGCCCGGCTGGCCTCCCGAGTCCGCGAGACCCTCGGTCTGGAGCTGGGGCTGCGGATGCTGTTCGAGGCGCCGACCGTGGCCGGGCTCACCGAACGCCTGGCCATGAACGACCCGGCCGACGCGCTGGACGTCCTGCTGCCGCTGCGCTCGACCGGGACGGACACCCCGCTGTTCTGCGTCCACCCCGGGGGCGGCATCAGCTGGTCCTACAGCGGGCTGCTGAACCACCTCGGCCCGCAGCACCCGGTCTACGCGCTCCAGGCGCGCGGCCTCGGCCGGCCCGAACCACTGCCGACCTCCTACGAGGAGATGGCGGCCGACTACGCCGACCACGTCCAGAAGATCCAGCCACAGGGCCCGTACCTGCTGCTCGGCTGGTCCGCGGGCGGGCTGATCGCCCACGCGCTGGCCTGCGAACTGCAGGCACGCGGCGAGCGGACCGCACTGCTGGCGATCCTCGACGCCTACCCGGTGAAGGACGTGCGGTTCGAGGAGGAGCCGGTACCCACCGTCCGGGACGTGCTCGTCGGCGTGCTCGACGTCGATCCGGCCGAGCTGGGCGAGCGGGAGATCACCTACGCCGAGGTCGCCGAGGTGCTGAACCGGCGCGGCAGCGCGCTGGCCGGCCTCGACGAGCGGCAGGTCGAGGTGATCGTCCAGATCATGATCAACAACGCGAAGCTGGCGGTCGACTTCGTCCCCGGCCGGTACGACGGGGACCTGCTGCTGTTCAACTCCACGATCGGCCGGGGCGACGACGACGCCGGTCCGGAGGTCTGGCGCCCGTACATCGCGGGCCGGATCGAATCGCACGAGATCACCACCCGGCACGACCAGATGACCCAGGCGGGCTCGCTGGCCCAGATCGGACCGGTCCTGGCTGCCAGGATCGCCGAGGCCACCGGCGACGCCCACGACTCCGAGGCCACTGGCGACGCCGGTGACACCACCCTTTCCCACCAGGAGGACTGACCCATGACCAACCCCTTCGACGACCAGGACGGCACCTTCCTCGTCCTCGTCAACGACGAGAACCAGCACTCGCTCTGGCCGCAGTTCGCCGACGTCCCGGACGGCTGGACCGTCGCCCACGGCCCGGACACCCACGCCGACTGCCTGGAGTACGTCGAGGGGGCCTGGACCGACATGCGGCCCAAGAGCCTCGCGGACGCCATGGACGCCCAGCGGTAGCGCGGCCGACATGACCTCCACCGACACCCTGGACGGGGCCCGCGACACCGTGGGCCCCGCCCGGCCGGACGACCTCGCCGCGGCCCTGCTCACCCCCGAGGCCCGGCGCGACCCGTACCCGCTCTACGCCCGCATGCGGCGCGAGGACCCGGTCCACCGCAGCGCCCAGGGCACCTGGTACCTCACCCGGCACGCCGACGTCGAGGCCGCGCTGGGCGACCTGCGGCTGTCCAACGACCGGGACAGGATGACCCGCGCCTACACCGCGCTCGGCGGCGACCTCAAGGCCTTCAGCCGGCTCACCGACCGGCTCGGCCGGGTGATGACCAACACCGATCCGCCGGACCACGCCCGGCTGCGCAGACTGGCCAACAAGGCCTTCACCGCCCGGCGCGTCGAAGCCCTGCGCGACGGTGTCCAGCGGATCGTCGACCGGCTCATCGACGAGGCGGTCGCGGCCGGACCGACCACGGACCTGATCGAGGCAGTCGCCTCCCCGCTGCCGATGTCCGTCGTCTGCGAGCTCTTCGGCATCCCCGACGAGGACCGGCCCCAGGTCAAGGACTGGTTCCACCGCTTCGGCCGGCTGGCCGAGGACATCGACAAGTCCGAGGCGGCGATCGAGCAGTACGAGGAGTACCTGTCCGGGCTCATCCGGCAGCGCCGGCGCGCACCGGGCGACGACCTGATCAGCGCACTGGTCGCCACCCAGACGCAGGACGACCGGCTCACCGACTCCGAACTGCTGTCCACCTGCTTCGTCCTGATCACCGCCGGCGACGAGACCACCACCCACCTGATCGGCAACGGCGTGCTCGCCCTGCTGCGCCACCCGGACCAGCTGGCCCGGCTGCGCGCGGACCCGGGCCTGATCCGCGGCGCCATCGAGGAGTCGGCCCGCTACGACACGGTGACCCAGGCCATCGTCCGGGTCGTCGCGCAGGACCTGGAGATCGGCGGACGGACGCTGCGGGAGGGCGAGTTGGCGTACCTGTTCCTCGGTGCGACCAACCGCGACCCCGAACGCTTCGAGGACCCCGACCGGCTCGACCTGTCCCGCCCCGGCAACCGGCACCTGAGCTTCGGCCACGGCCCGCACTTCTGCCTCGGCGGCCCACTGGCCAAGCTCCAGGCGGAGGTCGCCGTCGGCACGCTGGTGCGCCGGCTGCCGGAGCTGCGGCTGGCCGACGGGGCGGAGCTGGACTGGCGGCCCAACCCGCTGCAACGGCGGCTGTGCGCCCTCCCGATCGCCTACTGACCGTGAACCACGACGAAGGAGCAGTACCGACCATGGCCCGAGAGTTCGAGGTCCGCCGGGAACAGGACCTGCCCGCCACGCCCGAGCAGGTCTGGGACGCGGTGGCCACCGGCGCCGGCAACCTGGGCTGGCTCTACCCGATGGAGATCGAGCCGCACGTCGGCGGAAAGGCCACCCGGGGCGATGCCACCGTCGTGGCCTGGGAGCCGCCGCGGCACCTCGCCGTCCGGGCGACCCAGGACGGCGGGTTCTCCAACACCCTCAGTTACCACATCGAGCCGGCCGATGCCGGAACGAGCCGCCTGCGGATGGGAATCCACTGGGTGCACACGGGCGTTGTGGACGAGGCCTGGGCCTGGGACGCCAAGACGGACGCGGCCGAGAAGCACGTCGACTTCTACCAGCACGGCCTCGCCGAGTACCTCCGGCACTTCGCCGGCCGCCCCGCCGTCTACGTCAGGGCCCAGCTCCCCGAACCCACCGCCGACCCGGCCGACTTCGCCGCCCTGCGCCGACGCCTCGGCCTCGCCGACGACGCGGCCGTCGGCGACCGGTTCACGCTCCTCTCCCCCGACCCGGACCACGACCCCGTGGCGGTGGTCGTCGACTGGCTCAGCGCCGACTTCCTCGGCCTGCGCGGCGCGGACGCCCTGTACCGCTTCTTCAACGGCAGCACCTGGAACGTGCCGATCTGGCTCGGCCACCACCTGTTCGCCGAGGACACCGACGAGCAGCAGGCCACCAAGGCGTGGACGGCCTGGCTCAACGACACCCAGACCCGGGAGCTCTGATGGGAACCTCCACACAGACGCTGCTCTTCGCCGCCGAACTCGTCGAGGAGAACGGTACCTACGCCCTCGTCGTCGAGGACGTGAGGAGGGGCACCGTTCAGAGCACCCCGGTCCCCAAGAACATGGTCGACAAGCTCCCGACCTTCCTCTCCGCGCTCGCCGCCAAACTCAACCCGCCGCCACGCCGCCACTGGTAGCCGCTCCGGGCGCGTCGGCCCGGGCGCCACCGCGCGCCCGGGCCGACGCCGAACGCGGAGGACGCCGAGACGCGGCGCGCTGGACGTCGGCTGCGGCCAGGGCCACGCGGTGAACGTCCTGGCCGAGGCGTCCCCCGTCAGCCGCTGCCGCACGGTCGGCCAACCGGGACCTGACCCTGGCCTCGCCGGCGGGGCGCCTTCGAGGCCCGCCCCCGAGGCTTCGGGTGCTCCGTCAGTAGCCGGTGCCGCGCTTGGTCTGGGCCCGCTCGACGTCGTGGGCCGCACCCTTGTGGTCCAAGGTGGCACACGCGTCGGCGATGTCCTGTGTCAGGCGGTCGATCTGCTCGCGGCTCAAGGTCTCCTTGGCCAGGGCACGCAGGATCTTCACCCGCTGCGCGTTGGGCGGGAGCGTGTACGCCGGCACCATCCAGCCGCGCTCGGCCGAGAGCTGCCAGGCGATGTCCGACTCGTCGTAGGAGTGCTTGCCGGCGAGGCGGAAAGCGACCAGCGGCAGCTGCTCGAGATCGCTGCCGATCACTTCGAACCGGCCGCTGCCACGCAGGTTGTCCGCCAACGCGCGGGCGTTCGCCTGCATCATCTCCATGACGTACGTGTAGCCCTGGCGGCCCAGCCGCACGAAGTTGTAGTACTGCGCGAGCACCATCGACGCGCCGGTCGAGAAGTTCAGCGTGAACGTCGCGTCGGTCTTGCCCAAGTAGTTCTCGTAGAACACGAGGTCCTTGGCCAGGTCGGACTCCTCGCGGAAGACCAGCCAGCCGATGCCGGGGTAGACCAGGCCGTACTTGTGCCCCGAGACGTTGATCGAACGAACCTGCTCGAGCCGGAAGTCCCACTTCGAATCGGGATAGAGGAACGGCCACACGAAGCCGCCGCTGGCGCCGTCCACATGGATCGGAATGTCGAGGTCCCGCTTCGTGCGGATCTCCCGCAGAAGCTTGTCGATGCCGACGACGTCGTCCATGTGGCCGGTGAACGTGGTACCGACAACGGCGACGACACCGATCGTGTTCTCGTCGAGGTGCGGCTCCACATCCTCCGGGCCGATCGTGTACTTGTCCTCGGCAAGCGGCACGATCCGCGGCTCCACGTCGAAGTAGCGGCAGAACTTCTCCCACACCACATGGACATCACCGCCGAAGACCAGATTGGGCCGCTCCACCGACAGGCCGGCCGCCTGCCGCCGCTCCCGCCACTTCCACTTCAGCGACAACGCACCGAGCATGATCGCCTCGGACGAACCCTGGGTCCGACACCCGGCGGTCTTCCCCGGCGCGTGGAAGAGGTCGGCGAGCATACGCACGCAACGCTGCTCGATCTCGGCGGAGATGGGGTACTCCGCGTGGTCGATGAAATTGCGGTGGAGGTTCTCCGCGATGATCCGCTGCGCCTCCGGCTCCATCCAGGTGGTGACGAACGTCGCGAGGTTGCGCTGGGGGTCGCCCTCCATGGCGAGGTCCGCGTCCACCAGCCTCATGGCGTCCGTCGCGGTCATGCCGTCCTCGGGAAAGGTATCCGAGGGAGCAGGTGCGGTCAGGAATCGGTTGCCGAACAGGGCCGCGGTCTCACTCTTGCTCATGCCGGCGACTCCACCACGTCCCGGACGGGAGCCATGGCAGGACCTGCGGGCCGGGCTCGAAGTGCACGCGAACGGCGTACCCTCCCGACGCCCGGCTGCCCGCTCGTCAATGCGGGCACCCGCGCACGGGTAGTTGCCCGGCGGCCGGCCGGCTCCGAGCCGTACCCGGACGACACCGACCGTCTGTTGGAGATCACCGTTGCGATGGGGCTGTTCGTCGTCGGCCGTGCCGCCTGACCACCGGTGTCCACAGTGAGCCCGCCGCCCTGGTTCCGTGAGCGGTCGGGCCTGGCGGACGGGGGCACGGGTCGTCAGGGCAGGTGGCGTGTCCGGCGGGGGCTTCTCCGCCCGGTGGGTCGGGGCGCCGGTGGATCCCGGTCCCGGACCAGGTGGGCCCGGTCCCGATGGCGGCAGTGATACTCGCGGCCTAGCTTGGCAGGGGTACTGCTCAGCGGGTGGGTGCCCGATGCCCGCAGGTGATTCGTGCTTCGTGCTTCGTGCTTCGTGCTTCGTGACCGGGCCGCGGGCCGGTGGTGTCGGCCGGTCGGCTTGCGGCCCGTCGTCGTACCTCACAGATCGTAGACGTCGAGTGCTGGCCGCAAGGAATTGCCCGCCGGCGTAACGGAGGCCAGGTATGTCGCAGTCGTCGTGGAGCGAGTACAAGCCGGGGAGTTCCTTCCCGGGGGTGATCGGCCGGACCACGCAGGAGTCGGTTCCGGCGTGGCCGCAGCCGGTGCGGGCGGTGCCGGGTGCACCGAACGTGGTGTTCATCGTGTTGGACGACACCGGGTTCGGGCAGTTCGGCTGTTACGGCAGCCCGATCGAGACGCCGAACCTGGACGGGCTGGCAGCGGGCGGGCTGCTCTACAGCAACATGCACACCACCGCGTTGTGCTCGCCGTCGCGCTCGTGCATCGTGACGGGCCGTAATCACCACGCGAACGGCATGGCGGCGATCACGGAGCTCGCCACCGGGTTTCCCGGGTACAACGGGCAGATCCCGTTCGAGAACGGGTTCCTGTCGGAGATGCTGCTCCAGCACGGCTACAACACGTACATGGTCGGCAAGTGGCACCTGATGCCCTCGGAGCAGGAGTCGGCTGCGGGGCCGTACGACCGGTGGCCGCTGGGGCGCGGCTTCGAGCGGTTCTACGGCTTCCTCGGCGGGGACTCCAGTCAGTGGTACCCGGACCTGGTGTACGACAACCACCAGGTCGAGCAGCCGGCGACGCCGGAGGAGGGCTACCACCTGACCGAGGACCTGGCCCAGCGGGCGATGTCGTTCATCGCGGACGCCAAGCAGGTCGCCCCGGACAAGCCGTTCTACCTGCACCTGTGCCCTGGCGCGACGCACGCCCCGCACCACGTGCCGAAGGAGTGGGCGGACCGCTACCGGGGCCGGTTCGACGACGGCTGGGACGCCTACCGCGACCACACCTTCGACCGGCAGAAGCAGCTCGGCATCGTGCCGCCGGACGCCGAGCTGTCCGCGCACGACCCGGACGTGCCGGCGTGGGAGTCGCTGACGCCCGGCGCACGGCGGCTGGCCACGCGGATGATGGAGGTCTACGCCGGGTTCCTGTCGCACACCGATCACCAGATCGGGCGGCTGCTGGACTTCCTGAAGGAGACCGGCGAGTTCGACAACACGCTGGTCATGGTGGTCTCCGACAACGGCGCGAGCGCCGAGGGCGGGGTCACCGGCACCACCAACGAGCTGCAGTTCTTCAACAACGCGCCGGAGTCGCTGGAGGAGAGTCTGGCGCGGATCGACGAGATCGGCGGCCCGACCACGTTCAACCACTACCCGTGGGGCTGGACCTGGGCGGGCAACACCCCGTTCCGGCGGTGGAAGCGGGAGACCTACCGCGGCGGCGTCAGCGACCCCTTCCTGGTCCACTGGCCCGCGGGCATCAAGGCCCGCGGCGAGATCCGCCACCAGTTCGCGCACATCATCGACATGGTCCCGACCGTGCTCGACGTGTTGGGCATCGAGCCGCCCGCCACCATCCGCGGGGTCACCCAGTCGCCCCTGCACGGGGTCAGCTTCGCGCACACCTTCGACGATCCTGCCGCCCCGACCCGCCACCGTACTCAGTACTACGAGATGTTCGGCCACCGGGCGATCGACCATGACGGCTGGCGCGCGGTCTGCCCCTGGCCCGGCCCCAACTTCGCCGAGGCCGAACGTCCGTTCGGCACCCCGATCACCATGGCGGACCTGGACGACCTCGACGCCCACCACTGGGAGCTGTACCACGTCGAGGAGGACGTCGCCGAGACCACGAATCTCGCCGAGGAGCACCGCAGCAAACTGATCGAGATGATCGCCCTGTGGTACGTGGAGGCCGGCCGGTACAACGTGCTGCCGATCGACGGCAGCGCCCTCGAGCGCCTGATGCTCGAGCGCCCGCAGATCACCGAGGACCGCACCAGCTACACCTTCCGGCCCGACACCCAGGTCCTGCCGGCCGCCGTCGCCCCCCGGGTCCTGAACCGCCCGCACAGCGTCACCGCCGACGTGGAGATCCCGCCCGGCGGCGCGGAGGGCGTCCTGCTCTGCCAGGGCACCAACGCCGGTGGCTGGACCCTCTACGTCAAGGACAACCACCTGCACTACGCCCACAACTACGTCCAGCGCACCCTGCACCACGTGGCCTCCACCGAGCCGCTGCCCGAGGGCCGGCACGCGCTGCGCTTCGAGTTCGAACCCACCGGAGCCCCGGACATCGCCCACGGCAAGGGCGCACCCGGCCGCGCCCAGCTGTACGTCGACGGCCGCCTGGTCGGCGAGACCGAGATGCCGTTCACCACCCCGGTCGCCTTCAACCCCGGCGGGATGTGCTGCGGCGCCAACCCCGGCTCCGCCGTCACCCCCGACTACCGAGCGCCGTTCCGCTTCAGCGGCACCCTGCACAGCGTCACCGTCGACATGTCCGGCGACCTGATCGTCGACGCCCCCAGCGAGATGCGCATGCACATGGCCCGCCAGTGAGGCCCGCCCGACCGGGCCTGCCACTGGTCAGGCGACGCCGTCCAGCAGCAGGCCCAGCCGGATGTCGAACCAGGCCCGCTCCTGCCGCCACCCGAGCGCGGCGCCCACCAGCAGCCGGCTCAGCCCGTCGACGGTGAGCGCCCGCCAGCGGCAGCCGTTCAGGACCTCGACGAGTGCCTCGACGCACTCGTCCTGCGGGCTCGCCCCCGTCCGCGGGCCGGGGAGGCGGAACGAGCCCGAATCACCGCCGTCCATGGCGGCCACCGCACGGCGGCAGACCAGCCCGGTGGTGAAGGACCGCCACGCGAAGGGCTCCAGCGCCGCACGGACCGCGACGACCCGCACATCGCCGACCGGGACCGACACCGCCATCGCGACCACCTCACCCGGGAAGAACAACCGACTCCGAGTGTCACACGCACCCACGACGTCCGAGCAGAACTGGCCGGGCACCGCGTCCAGTGACACGGGGCTACGGCAGGGGCAGGGTGTAGACGCGGGCGGCGGTGCGGCGGAAGACGGCGTCCTTCTCGTCCGGGCTCAGTGCCTGCGTGAGCCGCTCGGTGATCCGGACGACGTCTGCGTAGTCGGCCTCCAGGGTCGATACGGGCCAGTCGGAGCCGAACATCAGACGCTGCGGGCCGAAGGCGTCCAGCGCGGTGTCGGCGTAGGGGCGCAGGTCCTCGATCCGCCAGGTGTGCGCAGTGGCTTCGGTGAGCAGGCCGGAGAGCTTGCAGGCGGTGTTGGGGAGCGCTGCCAGCCGGCGCAGGTCGTCCGCCCAGGGGTGGAGCGGTCCGGTCGCGACGGGGGGTTTGCCCAGGTGGTCGAGGACGAAGGTCAGCTCGGTCAGGCTCGCCGCCGCGGCGATCGCGGCGGGCAGGTGGTGCGGCTTGACGACGAGGTCGTAGGCGAGGCCGGCCGCGGCGACCGCGAGCAGGCCGCGCCGGACGTCCTGGCGCAGCAGCCACCGGGGGTCGGGTTCTTCCTGCACCTGGTGGCGGATGGCGACCAGGTGCTCTCCGCCGGGTCCTTCACGGAGGGCGGCGAGGGTGTCGGCGACGTCGGGCGCGGTCAGGTCCGTCCAGCCGACGACTCCGGCGACGAGGTCGCTGCCGGCCGCCACGGCCAGTAGCTCGGGTGTCTCCTCGGGCACGCAGACGGTCTGCACCGCCACCGTGGAGGTGACCCCGGCCGCCCGGGCCCCGGGTTCGAGGTCGGCGACGGAGAAGGAGCGGGCGAGGGGTGCGAGCCTGTCGCCGGCGATCCAGTCCTGCTGTCGGGCCGTCAGGTCCCAGATGTGGTGGTGCGCGTCGATGATCACAGCTGCCAGATCACCGGGAGTGCGGCGGCCCCGCCGTCGGCGGAGTAGTCGTGGACGACGTCCAGCAGGTCGGCCATCCGTGCCTGCCAGGCGATGTTGACCGGCAGTGCCTCCAGTGCGGCGAGCACGGCGGCGTAGTCGTCGGCGTCCAGCAGGTGGAAGAGGTCGGTGCCGGAGCGCCAGATGGTCCAGGAGGTGACCCCGGCTGCGCGGATGGCGGCGGTGAGCTCCGCCGGGACCTCGCGGTGGGCGGCCTCGTACTCCTCGATGCGGTCGGGGCGGACGCGGGTGTGCAGGGCGACTCTCATGAGGTCTCCGTGAGGATGAGGACGTCGAGGGTACGGGGACCGTGCACTCCTTCGACCCGGTCGAGCTCGATGTCGCTGGTGGCGGACGGACCGGAGACGAAGGTCAGTGGTCGCGCCGGGTCGAGCCGGGCGAGGGCTTCGGGGACGTCGCCGACGATCTGCTCCGCTCGGACGACGCACAGGTGGTAGTCGGGCAGCAGTGTCAGGGCCCGCCGGCCCTGGCCGGGCCCGGCGTCGAGCACGATGGTGCCGGTGACGGCGATGCCGAGCGCGGCCGTGGTCAGCACGGCGCCGACGGCGTCGAGTCGGGCGACGCCCAGCGGCGGATCGTCGCGCAGCCAGGTCCGGTCGCCGGCGGGAAGCCACTGCGGCGGGAAGCCGTCCGGCACCACGGCCCGGGTCAGCCCGCGTCCGGCGATGGTGCGGCCGATCACCTCGGCGGCCTGCGTGACGTCCGCCCGCACCACGGTGGCGCGGTAGTCGGCGACCCGTTCGGCGAACAGGTCGACGAGGTCGCCCTCGGCGTGGCTGCGCCGGTAGTCGCGAGGTACGGGAACGTCCTGCGGACTCTCGGTGGTGGGTACGTCCGTCAGCGCGGCCCTGATCCGACCGAGTACGTTCTCGCGGCTGCTCATCCCTGCTCTCCCTCACGGTTCTTGCGCCACCAGGTGCGGAACGACTCGGTCGGCGGTGCGGGCGTGTCGCGGCTGTCGGACCAGCCGCGGAACGGTCCGGGCAGCCGTCCGATCCGGCCGCGCCGGGCGAGCGCCCGGCCACCGAGCGCGGCCGCCCGCTGGGCGTACCCGAGCCGGGCGGGCGAGACGAGGACGGCGGTGGCGGCCTTCATGGCCAGCGCCTCCGGGCTCGGCAGGCGGCGGCCCGCGCGCTTGGCCTCGACCACCTCGGCCCGCAGATGCGTGAGGACCTCGGGAATGTTGATCTTCACAGGGCAGGCGTCGTAACAGGCCCCGCAGAGCGTGGAGGCGAACGGCAGCGAGGCCGCGTGCTCCACACCGACCAGTTGCGGGGTGAGTACCGCGCCGATCGGCCCCGGGTAGACGGAGCCGTAGGCGTGGCCGCCGGTGCGCTCGTAGACGGGACAGACGTTGAGGCAGGCGGAGCAGCGGATGCAGTTCAGCGCCTGGCGGCCGACGGTGTCGGCCAGGGTGTCGCTGCGCCCGTTGTCGAGCAGGACGAGGTGGAAGGCGCGCGGTCCGTCACCCGGGGTGACGCCGGTCCACATGGACGTGTACGGGTTCATCCGCTCGCCGGTGGAGGAGCGCGGGAGCAGCTGGAGGAAGACCTCCAGGTCGCGCCAGCTCGGCAGCACCTTCTCGATGCCCATGACCGTGATCAGCGTCTCGGGCAGGGTCAGGCACATCCGCCCGTTGCCCTCGGACTCCACGACGGCGACGGTGCCGGTGTCCGCACAGGCGAAGTTGGCTCCCGACACCGCGACCTTCGCGCGGAGGAACTTCTCCCGCAGGTGCAGCCGGGCCGCCTCGGCGAGCGCCGCCGGGTCATCGGTGAGCCCTTCGGGTGCGGGGCGGCCCCAGCGGGCCATCTCGGTGGCGAACAGGTCGCGGATCTCGGCGCGGCCCAGGTGGATCGCCGGGACGAGGATGTGCGAGGGGCGGTCGTCGGCGAGCTGGACGATCAGCTCGGCCAGGTCGGTCTCGTACGCGGCGATGCCGGCCTCGGCGAGGGCCTCGTTGAGCCCGATCTCCTGGGTGGCCATGGACTTGATCTTGACGACCTCACGCGTTTCGTCGTCACGGCCGCCGGTGGCCCGGACCAGCTCGGTGACGATCCGGTTCGCCTCGGCGGCGTCGGCGGCCCAGTGCACCACGCCGCCCGCCCGGGTCACCGACTCCTCCAACCGCAGGAGATGGACGTCGAGATGGCGCAGTGTCCGCCGCTTGACGGCCTCGCCGGCGGCCCGCAGGTCCTCCCAGTCGTCCAGCTCCCCGGTGACCTGGAGGCGCTTGTCGCGGATGGTGGTGGTCGCCCTGCGGAGGTTGGTCCGCAGTCGGGTGTCCGCGAGCGCGGTGCGGGCGGCATCGGGGAAGGCCGGGCTGCCGAGGAAGACCACGCCGCGGCCGTCCATGGTGCCGCTCATCGCGGGTCCCCTTCGGTGGATGCCAGGATCTCGGCCAGATGCATGGTCCGTACCGCCGAGCCCTGGCGGGAGAGTCCGCCGCCGATGTGCATCAGGCAGGAGTTGTCCGCCGCGCACAGCACGTCCGCGCCCGTCGAGGTGACCTCGCCCGTCTTGTCGGCGAGCATGGCGGCGGAGGTGTCCGCGTTCTTGACGGCGAACGTCCCGCCGAAGCCGCAGCAGGAGTCGGGCCGTTCCAGGTCGACCAGCTCCAGGCCGCGCACCGCGCGCAGCAGCCGTTCGGGCCGGTCGCCCAGCCGCAGCCCGCGCAGGGAGTGGCAGGTCGGGTGGTAGGCGACGCGGTGCGGGAAGGCGGCGCCGACGTCGGTCACTCCGAGGACGTCGGTCAGGAACTCGGTGAACTCGTGGACCTTGGGCACCAGTTCGCCGACCTCGCGCCGCAGCTGGTCGTCGCCGTACTGGTCGGCGAGTACCGGGTGGCTGTCCCGGACCATGCCGGCGCAGGACGCCGACGGGGTCACCACCGCGTCGTATCCGCCGAACGTGCGCACGAAGCCGGCCACCAGCGGCATCGCTTCCGGCCGGTAGCCGGTGTTGAAGTGCATCTGCCCGCAGCAGGTCTGGGACGGGGGGAACTCGACGGTGTGGCCGAGCCGCTCCAGGAGGTGGACGACGGCCTTGCCGGTGTCGGGGAAGAGCGTGTCGTTGAAGCAGGTGATGAAGAGGGCGATGCGCATCACGTGCCGTCCTTCGGTACCGGGACGCCGGCCGGCAGCAGCCCCGAGGTCTTCAGCTCGTCCCACAGGCCGGGCGGGATCGGGAGGCCGAACTGCCGTGCGGCGTCGGTGATTTCTTCGGCGTTGCGGGCGCCGACCAGCACACCGGCCACCGCCGGGTGGCCGAAGGCGAACCGGACGGCGGCGGCCCGCAGCGGCACGCCGTGCCGCGCGCACACCTCCTGCATGCGCAGCGCGCGCTCCACCAACTCCGGTGCGGCGGCGGCGTAGTCGAAGGTCGCTCCAGGCCGCGGATCGGCCAGCAGGCCGGAGTTGAAGACCCCGCCGATCACCACCGAGACGCCCCGCTCGGATGCCGCCGGCAGCAGGTCGGCCAGCGCCGACTGGTCCAGGAGCGTGTAGCGCCCGGCCAGCAGCACCACGTCGACATCCGTCTCGCGGACGACGCGGGTGAGCGCGGCGGACTGGTTCATGCCCGCGCCGATCGCTCCGATCACGCCTTCGGAGCGCAGCTGATCCAGCGCCGGGTAGGCCTCGGTGAGAGCCTGGTCGAGGTGGTCGTCCGGGTCGTGGAGGTAGACCGTGTCGACGCGGTCCGTCCCCAGGCGCAGCAGGCTCTGCTCCAGGCCGCGCCGTACGCCGTCGGCGCTGAAGTCCCACCGGCGTCGGTGTGTGGCCGGGACGGCGAAGCCGTGGGCGAGGTCGTCACCGGCGGGCTCGGAGACGGGATCCAGCAGTCGGCCGACCTTGGTGGAGAGCTGGTACTCCGCGCGGGGACGGCCGTGCAGGGCCGTTCCCAACCGTCGCTCGGACAGGCCGAGTCCGTAGTGGGGGGCTGTGTCGAAGGTGCGGATGCCGGCCGTCCAGGCGGCGTCGACCGCCGCGGCGGCGGTGGCGTCGTCGACCGCGGTGAAGAGGTTGCCGATCGCCGCGCCGCCGAAGGAGAGGCGGGTGGTGGTGACGGCGCTGCGGCCGAGCCGGACGTGGTGCATGGGCGTCGTCCTCACTGTCCGGCCGGGCGCAGCCGGAGTCCGGCCATGCCGCCGTCGACGGCGAGCGCCGTGCCGGTGACGGATGCGGCGGCGGGGGAGGCCAGGTAGGCGATGGCGGCTGCGACCTCCTCGGCGGTGACCAGGCGTCCGGTGGGCTGGCGGGCGTCGAGCGCGGCGCGCTCGGCGGCCGGGTCGGTGGCCGCGTCCAGCAGGCGGCCGACCCATGGCGTGTCCACCGTACCCGGATTGACGCAGTTGACCCGGATGCCCTCGCGGACGTGGTCGGCGGCCATCGCCAGCGTGAGTGAGAGGACCGCGCCCTTGCTGGCCGAGTACAGCGCGCGCTGCGGCAGCCCGGCGGTGGCGGCGATGGAGCAGGTGTTGACCACGGAGGCGAAGGCGGAACCACGCAGGTAGGGCAGCGCGGCCCTGGTGGTGCGGACGATGCCGAGTACGTTGACGTCCAGCACTCGGTGCCACACCTCGTCGGGGTTGTCCTCGACGGTGCCTGCCGCGCCGATGCCCGCGTTGTTCACGAGGATGTCGATGCCACCCAGCCGTTCGGCGGCCTCGCGGACGGCGCTGCGCACCGAGGCGTCGTCGGCCAGGTCGGCCTTGAAGCCGTGCAGGGGCGGCCGCAGCCCGCCGGGGTCGAGGTCGAGCACGGCGACGTCGGCGCCGCGCTCGCCGAGCAGCCGCGCGGTGGCCAGGCCGATGCCGGAGGCGCCGCCGGTGACCAGGGCGGTGAGCCCGTCGAGGTCGAGGGTCATGCGGTGACCTCCGCGCGGTTCAAGGTGGCCTCGGCGGCCCAGAAGAGGCCGTCCGGGTAGGTGTAGGTCGCGATGGACTCGGGGTGCATGGTGGCGGAGAAGCCGGGCGCGGTGGGCGCGGTGTAGTGCCCGGACCGGATGACCACGGGGTCCGTGAAGTGCTGGTGGAGGTGGTCGACGTACTCGATGACGCGGTCCTCGGTGGTGGCGGAGAGCGCGATGTAGTCGAACATCGAGAGGTGCTGGACCAGTTCGCACAGGCCGACGCCGCCGGCGTGCGGGCAGACCGGGATGCCGAACTTGGCGGCGAGGAGCAGGATGGCGAGGTTCTCGTTGACGCCGCCGACCCGGGCGGAGTCCAGCTGGAGGATGTCGATCGCGCCGGCCTGGAGCAGCTGCTTGAAGACGATGCGGTTCTGCACGTGTTCGCCGGTGGCGACCTTGACCGGCGCGACGGCGGCCCGGATGGTGGCGTGGCCGAGGATGTCGTCGGGGCTGGTGGGCTCCTCGATCCAGTACGGGTCGAACGCGGCCAGCGCGCGGGTCCACTCGATCGCCTCGGCGACGTTCCACCGCTGGTTGGCGTCGACGGCCATCCGGATGTCCGGCCCGACAGCGGCCCGGGCGGCGCGGCAGCGGCGGATGTCGTCGGCGAGGTCGGCGCCGACCTTCAGTTTGATCTGTGTGAAGCCGTCCGCGACGGCCTGCTCGGCGAGCCGGGTGAGCTTGTCGTCGCTGTAGCCGAGCCAGCCCGGCGAGGTCGTGTACGCGGGGTAGCCGCGCTCGCGCAGGACGGCCTCCCGCTCGGCGGCGCCGGCCCGGCCGGCCCGCAGCAGGGCGAGTGCCTCCTCGGGGGTGAGGGCGTCGGCGATGTAGCGGAAGTCGACCTGGGAGACCAGCCACTGCGGCTCGGCGTCGGTGAGCAGCTTCCACAGCGGCTTGCCCTCGCGCTTGGCGGCCAGATCCCAGACGGCGTTGACCACGGCCCCGATCGCCATGTGCATCACGCCCTTCTCCGGGCCGAGCCAGCGCAGCTGGCTGTCCCCGATCAGGTCGCGGTTGAGGCTGGCCGGGTCGGCGCACAGCTCGGCGACCGGCCGGCCGACGACGTGCTCGCGCAGCGCGTTGATCGCGGCCACCTGCACGTCGTTGCCCCGGCCGATCGTGAAGGTGAAGCCGTGGCCCTCCAGCCCGTCGCCGGCGTCGGTGCGCAGCACCAGGTAGGCGGCGGAGTAGTCCGGGTCGGGGTTCATCGCGTCCGAGCCGTCCAGCTCGCGCGAGGTGGGGAAGCGGATGTCGTACGTGTCGACGGCGATGATCCGCGGGGTGACCGAGGGCAAGGGTCCGGTCCTCTCAGAAGGGGCGGGAGGCGCTTAGGCCTGGGCGAAGGCCTGGGACTGCCGGCCGAGGCCGTCGATGGCCAGCTCGACGCGGTCGCCGGCGCGCAGGTACGGGGTGCCGGGCAGGCCGAGTGCGACCCCGGCGGGGGTGCCGGTGTTGATCACGTCGCCCGGGTTGAGCACCATGTACTGGCTCAGGTACCAGACGATGTACGCCACATCGAAGATCATGTTCTCGGTGCTGCCGTCCTGGCGGGGTTCGCCGTTCACGGACAGGCGAAGACCGAGGGCCTGGGGGTCGGCGATCTCGTCGGCGGTGACCAGCCAGGGACCGAGGGGATTGAAGGTCTCGCAGGACTTGCCGAGGTCCCACTGGGACGAGAAGTCGAGCTGGAACTCGCGCTCGGAGACGTCGTTGCTGATCGCGTACCCGGCGACGGTCCGCAGGGCGCTCGCGGGGGAGTCCAGGTAGCGGGCCTGACGGCCGATCACCACGGCGAGCTCGACCTCCCAGTCGGTCTTCGCGGACCCGCGCGGGATCAGCACCCGGTCGTACGGCCCGACCACGGTGGCCGGGTCCTTCATGAACACCACGGGGCGTGCCGGGATGGCGGCGCCGGTCTCCTCGGCGTGGTCGCGGTAGTTCAGCCCGATACAGACGACCTTGCCGGGCCGGGAGACGGGTGAGCCCACCCGGAGGCCCTCGGTGTCCAGCACCGGAAGGGTGCCCGCTGCCAGCGCCGCGCGGACCCGCTCGACGCCGCCGTCGGCCAGGAAGGACCCGTCGATGTCGCTGGTCAGACCGTCGAGGCCGAACGTCCGGCCGTCGCGGTCCTGGACGGCGGGGACCTCCCGGCCGACGGAGCCGAGTCGGAGCAGTTTCACGGAAAAACCTCCTATCTCTTCGGAGTTCCAGCCCGGAGAGGCAGACATCCGATGAATCCGCTGTGCGTCGACCATAGGAGCAGTCCAGGGGAAAACGCAAGGATCCATCCGAGGTCTGCGCCGCGCATCGGTAGCCGTAGCCCTAATCTCCTGCCCGGCTGGCCGTAACCTCTGGGTCACGCTCGACATTCATCCGAGGTCTCTACTTGTCAGCGGGATGTCGGACTCGTAAGGTCCTCCGTGCCGCAAGCCATCCGATGAATCTCCCCGAGCATCGGATCGCGCAGAGCTGCGCAGGTCGCCTGGATTTGGGCCACCCCCACGCTCTGATCCGCCCCGCCCCGGGTCAGTCCAGACAGTCAAGGAGATCAGCACCATGAACCCTCGCACTTCCCGGACCGTGGCCGTCGCCGCCGGAGTGGTCCTGGTGGCCGGTCTCGGGACCGCATGCAACCGAGGCAGTGACAGCGCCGACGGCGCGAGTGGCAGGCCGGCGATCGGCATCGACCTGCCGCGTGCCGACTCCGACTTCTGGAACTCCTACGCCCAGTACGTCCAGAAGGGCGTGACCGAGCAGGGCCTCAAGGCCCTCCCGGTCAGCAACTCGCAGAACGACATCACCAAGCTCGTCGCCAACGTCCAGGTCTTCCAGAACACCGGAGCCAAGGCCGTCGTCATGGCGCCGCAGGACACCGGCGCCGTCGCCTCCACCCTCGACGCGCTCGCGGCCAGGAAGATCCCGGTGGTCAGCGTGGACACCCGCCCGGACAAGGGCAGCGTCTACATGGTGGTCCGGGCCGACAACAAGGCGTACGGCACCAAGGCCTGCCAGTTCCTCGGGAAGCAGCTCGGCGGCAAGGGCACGGTCGCGGAGTTCCAGGGCGCGCTCGACTCGATCAACGGCCGCGACCGCTCCGAGGCCTTCGCGGCCTGTATGAAGTCCGAGTTCCCCGGGATCCAGGTGATCGAGCTGGCGACCGACTGGAAGGGTGACGTCGCCTCCGCAAAGCTCCAGTCGACCCTCGCGGCCCACCCGGACCTGAACGGCGTCTACATGCAGGCCGGCGGCGTCTTCCTGCAGCCCACCCTCGCCCTGCTCCAGCAGAAGGGCCTGCTCAAGCCGGTCGGCGACCCCGGCCACATCGCGATCATCTCCAACGACGGTATCCCGCAGGAGTTCGACGCGATCCGCAAGGGGCAGATCGACGCCACGATCTCGCAGCCCGCCGACCTCTACGCCAAGTACGCGCTCTACTACGCGAACGCCGCCGCCGAGGGCAAGACCTTCCAGCCCGGCCCCACCGACCACCAGTCGACGATCATCCAGCTGCCCAACGGCCTGGAGGACCAGCTTCCCGCGCCGCTGGTGACCAAGGAGAACGTCGACGACAAGACCCTCTGGGGCAACAGCGTCGGTCACTGATCCCGACCTTCGGCAACCCCAGCGGAAAGGACACCGTCCCATGGCGGACCCCAGCCCCGCCTTCGACCCCGCCGCCGGCCGCGCTCCGGCGCCGGTGGTCGAGGCCGACGGCATCAGCAAGCGCTTCGGCGCCACGGTGGCACTCGCCGACGCACGTATCTCGGTGGCGCCGGGCGAGTCGCACGCCCTGGTCGGCCGCAACGGCGCGGGCAAGTCCACCCTCGTCTCCATCCTGACCGGTCTTCAGCGCCCGGACACCGGCACGCTGCGTTTCAACGGCGAACCGGCACCGGCCCACGGAGACACCGACGCCTGGCGCTCCCGGGTCGCCTGCGTCTACCAGCGCTCGATGGTCGTCGGCGAGCTCACCGTGGCCGAGAACCTCTTCCTGAACCGGCAGAGCGGCGGCCTGCGCCCGATCGGCTGGCGGCAGTTGAGGCGCCGGGCCGCCGGGCTTCTCGCCGAGTACGGCGTCGACGTCGACCCCTGTGCCCGTATCGACGAACTCACCGTCGAGCAGAGGCAGTTCGTCGAGATCGCCCGGGCGCTGTCGTTCGGCGCCCGGTTCATCGTCCTTGACGAGCCCACCGCGAAGCTGGACGCCAGGGGCATCGACCGGCTCTTCACCAAGCTGCGCGAACTCCAGGCCAGGGGTGTGGCGTTCCTCTTCATCTCGCACCACCTCCAGGAGGTCTACGACCTCTGCACCACCGTCACCGTGTACCGCGACGCACGGCACATCACCACCGCCCCGGTCGCCCGACTCGACCAGCACGCACTGGTGGAGGCGATGACCGGCGAGACCCGCGAGACCCGCGGGACCGCCGCGGACGACCGGCAGGCCGGTGCCGACATCCCCGCCGACGCGCCCCTGCTGCTCGACATCGAGGACCTGAGCCTGCCCGGCGCGTACGAGAACGTCACGCTGACCGCCCGCGCGGGGGAGGTGGTCGGCCTCGCCGGGGCTGCCACGAGCGGCAACGTCCAACTGGGCGAGACCATCGCCGGACTGCACCGGCCGAAGGGCGGCAGGATCGATGTCGCCGGGCGCACCGTCCGGCCCGGCCGGGTGGCCGGCGCGCTCGCCGCCGGGGTCGGACTGGTCCCCGAGGACCGTCACATCCAGGGCCTGGTCCCCGGGCGCAGCGTCGCGGAGAACGCCACGCTCACCGTCGGCGACCAGCTCGGGCCCTTCGGCCTTGTCCTGCCGTCGCGGACCCGCGCCTTCGCCGCCCGCATGATCGCCGACCTGGACATCAAGACTCCGGGGCCGGACGCCCCGGTGGACGCGCTGTCCGGCGGCAACCAGCAGAAGGTGGTCATCGCCAGGGCGCTCGCCACCGGGCCGCACGTCCTGGTGGCCATCCGGCCGACCAACGGCGTCGACATCAAGTCCAAGGAATCCCTGCTCGGCACCGTCAGACAGGTGGCTGACCAGGGCAAGACCGCCCTCATCGTCTCCGACGAGCTCGACGACCTGCGGATCTGCGACCGCGTGGTCGTCATGCTCCAGGGCCGGCTCGTCTCCGAGTTCGTCCGGGGCTGGAGCGACGAACAGCTGGTCGCCGCCATGGAGGGCATGGCCGGCACCGACACGAAGGAAGGCCATGGCCATGACCCCCAGCACTGAGCTCACCGAGCGCCCCGCCGCCGTCCCGGCCGTCGCGGCCCCCGGCCGCCGCTTCGACCTCGCCCGCTACCGGGACCTCTCCCTGCTCCCGGTGCTGCTGGTCCTCGGCGTGATCGGGTTCGCGGTCTCGCCCGCCTTCCTGACCTCGGACAACCTGCTCGGCGTGGGCCAGCAGGCGACCGAGCTGAGCCTGCTGGTGCTGGCCCAGGCGCTGATCCTGATCGCCGGACGGATGGACCTGTCGCTGGAGTCCACCATCGGCGTCGCGCCCGTGATCGCGGTGTGGCTCGTCCTGCCCGACCACGGCGACCGCTTCAACGGGCTCGGGCTGTTCCCCGGCTGGGCGGCGATCCCGCTCTGCCTGGCGGTCGGTGTGCTGATCGGCGCCGTCAACGGCTTCCTGATCCTCAAACTCCGGCTCAACGGCTTCATCGTCACCCTCGGCGCGCTGACCCTGCTGCGCGGGCTCCAGGTCGCGATCTCGGAGGGCCGGTCGATCGTCAACCTGCCCGGCTCGTTCCGGTACCTGGGCAGCGCGTCCTGGCTGGGCGCGCCCGCCGCGATCTGGATCTGTGCGCTGTTCTTCCTGGTGGGCGGCGCCGCGCTGGCCTGGCTGCGGCAGGGCCGGGCGCTGTACGCGATCGGCGGCAACGCCGAGGCGGCCCGCGCGGCCGGGATCCGGGTCGACCGGATCACCTGGGCCGTACTGATCCTCGGCAGCGTGCTCGCCGCCTTCGCCGGCATCCTGTACACCGGCCACTACGGCTCCATCTCCGCGGACCAGGGCAGCGGCTGGATCTTCCAGGTGTTCGCGGCCACCGTGATCGGCGGCGTCAGCCTCAACGGCGGGCGCGGCACCCTCTTCGGTGCGCTCACCGGTGTGCTGACACTCCAGCTGGTGGTCAACGTGATGACCCTGGCCGGTGTGCCGCCGCTGTGGAACCAGTTCCTCAACGGCGCGATCATCATCCTGGCCCTGATCGTCTCCCGCTTCGCCTCCGGGGAGAAGCAGGAGTAGCCGCCCCACCCCGGAGTCCGGAGCGGCGCGCGAGCCAACCCCCATGTGGCTCGCCCGCCGCTTCCGGCTTCCCCGTCCGCAGCGAAGGAGTACCGGCATGCGCCGCCGTCCGACCGGTGCCGAGCAGAAGGCGAGCCCGCCTTGGGACTGACCGACCTCGCGATCGAACGCGTCAAGGAGATGATCGTGTCCGGGGCGCTCGCCCCCGGCGCCCGGCTGCCCAACGAGGCCGACCTCGCCGAACAGCTGGGGCTGTCCCGCAACTCGCTGCGCGAGGCGGTGCGGGCGCTCACCGCCCTGCGGATCCTGGTCGCCAGACAGGGCGACGGCACCTATGTCTCCGGCCTCGAACCGCACCTGCTGCTGGAGGCGATGTCGTTCGCCGCGGACGTCTCCCACGGGCCTTCCGCGCGTCAGCTCCTGCACGTCCGCAGGATGCTGGAGCCGCAGGCCACCGCCCTGGCGGCGGGCCGGCTCTCCGAACGCGAGCTGGCCGAGCTGCGCGCGATCCTCGCGGCCGGCGCGCAGGCCGAGAGCATCGAACGGTTCGTCGAGCTGGACGTCGAGTTCCACCGGGTGATCGTGGACTCGCTCGGAAACCCGGTCCTCTCCACGCTGTTGGGCATCCTGTCCACGCACACCCAGCGGCTGAGGATCGTGCGCGGCGCCCGGGAGAGCGTCCGGTGGGCCGCCCACCACGAGCACGAGGCCATCCTGCGGGCCCTCACCACCCGCGACGCCCAACTGGCCGCCGCGGTGGCCACGGTGCACGTCGCCGCCGTGGAGGACTGGCTCGCCGTCGGCTCCCCGGTGTGAGCCCGCACGTCCGAGGCCGTCCTCCCGGCAGGAAGGACGGCCTCGGACGTGAACCGGGACCGGTCGGCGGCTGTGGGCCTCCCGCTAGAGCGGCGGCAGCGCGGACGCGGCCGAGCCGAGCATCTTGCGAAGCCACTGCTCCACCCCGGCGACGTGGACGGTGGCCCAGGCGTGGGCGAGGTCCGGCCGGCGGGCCTCGATGGCGGACAGGATCGCCTCGTGCTGCTCCCGGGTGCGTCCCACGGCTCCCTCCTCGGTGACGCCGCGCCAGATTCTGGCGCGGGTGGTCGGTCCGGAGAGCCCCTCGACCAGCGAGCAGAGCACCGCGTTACCGGAACCGGCGGCGATCTGCTGGTGGAACTCCAGGTCGTTGGCGATCAGCTCCTCCAGCGTGGGATCGTCGCCCAGGCTTTCGAGGACCGTGCGCAGGCGGGCGATGTCCTCGTCCGACATGAGGTTCGCGGCCATCGCCGTCGCGGCCGGTTCCAGGATTCGTCGTACCTCCAGGAAGTCCAGCACCGTGTTGTCCTGGTGGAAGTCGACCACGAAGCCGAGCGCGTCCAGCAGCAGCTCGGGCTCCAGGCTGGTCACGTAGGTGCCGTCGCCCTGGCGGACGTCGAGCACCCTGATCAGCGAGAGGGCTTTCACGGCCTCGCGCAGCGAACTGCGGGACAGGCCCAGCCGATCGGCGAGGTCGGCCTCCTTGGGCAGCCTCGCCCCGGGACGCAATTCGCCACTGACGATCATCGCCTTGATCTTGTCGATCGCCTCGTCGGTGACCGGCACGCGCATCCGCCTCCCTCTTCACTCAAACATCTGATCTTTACAGCATAGTCTCCGCTCATCCAGGGTGAGGCCGCTTCGGTGTCAGGCCGGGATGCGGCGCCACTGCTGGGCCGTGCCGCCGTTGGCGGTCTGCTGTTCGACGGGTGCCTGGTCGGCTGTGGAGCCTCCCGTGACGCCGAGCACCTTGCCGCTGCGGACGGAGGTGATCGTCACGTACCCGTCGCCGGTGTCGGTGATCCGCCACTGCTGGTTGGTGCCGTGGGTGGGCGTCCACTGGATGAGCCTGGCACCGTCGGCGGTGGAGCCGCCGCTGACGTCCCAGGCCAGCGACGTGTGCGTGCAGCCGATCTCGTGGACGTCGCCCCCGACGGGTGTGAAGCGGAAACGCTGGTTGGCGGCGCTGCTCGGGGTGTACTGGATCAGACCGGTGCCCGCGGCGGTGGAGGCGCCGGGGACGTCGACGGCCTTGCCGCTCTTCCGGTTGACCAGCTGGAACACGGTGGCCCGGGCCGGCGGCGTCACGGTCACCGAACCGCCGGACGGAATCGTGACGGCCTGACTCCAGGCGCCGAAGACGACGGTCGTGCTCGCCCCCGCCAGGCCGCGCAGCGTCGCGCTGGTGACCTGGCCTGACGTCCAGCTCAGGTCGACGGTCAGGCCGCCGCGTACGCCGACGCCGGTGACGCTGCCGGTCGCGGCCCAGGCGGACGGCAGGGCGGGCAGCAGCTCGACCCGTCCGGGCCGGGACTGCACCAGCATCTCGACCATCGCCGACGGCGTGCCGAAGTTGGCGTCGATCTGGAAGGTGGATCGGTTGCCGAAGCTGTACATGTCGAACATGTTGACTCCGGTGCCGTTACTGAAGTTCACCGACGGCTTCAGGACGGCGAGCACCAGCTGGTAGGCCTTGTCGGCGTTCTTCAGGCGGGCCCAGCACAGGGCGCGCCAGGCGCTGGCCCAGCCGAAGCCGACCATCCCGCGGGCGGTCAGCAGGGCGGTGGCGCCGGCGATGGTCGCGGGCGGGGAGTCCTGGAGGTTGATGCGGTCGCCGGGGAACAGGCCGGCGAGCGGGGACAGGTGGCGGTGGGTGGTCTCGCCGAGGTTGCCGTCGGTCATCCACTCCTCCAGCCAGCCCGTGGTGGCGCTCACCTCCGGCAGGTACAGCCTGCTCTGGAGGGTGCCGACGGTGGAGGCGTAGGCCGCGTCCCTGCCGAGCCTGGCGGAGGCTTCGCGGTAGTTCCGGAACAGCTGCCAGACCAGCTCCTGTGCGTAGGTGATGCCGATCGCGTCGGTCGGGCCGTGCTCGGGCGACCAGTCGTGGTCGTCGACGAGCACCTGACGGGTGCCGCCGGTCGCCGGGTCGGGCACGGTCCTGGTGACGAGCCGGGACTCCCAGAACTCGCAGGCACCCTTGAGCAGCGGATAGATCCTGTCCAGGTGGGCGGCGTCCTGCGTGTACTGGTAGTGCTCGTACAGCGAGTTGCACATCCAGGCGTTGCCGGCCGGGTGCCACCACCAGCCGTTCCCGCCCCAGACGTTGGTGGAGATGGCGAGAGTCCAGCCGGCCACCTTGCCCGAGCTGTTGCGGAACCCGTTGCGGGAGTCCTGGAAGAGGTCCCGGGTCGCGGCCTGCCAGCCCGGCAGCTGGGCGACGCAGTAGTCCGTGAAGGCGTCGAAGCACTCCGACAGACCCGTGCGGTCGGGCAGCCAGTAGTTCATCTGGACGTTGATGTCGGTGTGGTAGTCGCTCATCCAGTCCGGGTCGTTGCGGTCGATCCACAGGCCCTGGAGGTTGAGCGGGAGGCTTCCGCGCGAGCCGCAGATCGCCAGGTAGCGGCCGAAGTGCAGGTAGGAGGCCTCGAGTTCGGGATCGGGCGCGGAGCCGGCCGCGGCGCGGGCGGTGAGCCGGGAGGCGGTGTCCATGGCCCGCTGCGCGGCGCTGGAGGTGCCCAGGTTCAGCGTCATGGTCTGCTGCAGCCGCTGGTGGTCGGCGACGTGGGTGGCGAGCAGGGCGGATGCGGCGACGGTGGACGCGTCCGACGCCTTGGCGCGGGCGACCGCGAGCGGCACGACGGCGGTGTCCTGGTAGGCGGTGGACGCGTCCGCCTTGTAGTTGGTGCCGCCGGAGACGATCAGCAGCACCTCCGTGCAGCCGGTGAACCGCACCTGTGCGCCGGAGGCCGAGACGCTGCCGCCGGTACCGACCACCTTCACCACCGCCGAGTACTTCAGCGAGTTGGGGAGTGCGGTGCCGAAGGAGACGCTCGCGGTCGCGCCGTCGGCCGTGACGGACTCGCCCCGCGTTCCGGCGAGGGTCATCGATCCGGTGTAGGAGCCTCCGCCGCTCTGGGTGAGCCGGACGACGATGACGTCGTCGGGGTGGCTGGAGAACACCTCGCGCCGGTACGTCACACCGCCCTGCTGGTAGGACGCGGTCACCAGGCCGTTGGAGAGGTCGAGCGTGCGGCGGTAGCCGCTGATCGCGTCGGTGGTGTGGGTGGGGATGTCCAGGTACGCCTTGGCCAGGAGGCCGAAGGTGCCGAAGTCCGTGGTGCCGTACGGGAACTGGCCGTCCGAGCCGAGCGAGGCGTTCGCGTGGCCGGTCCACAGGGTGGCGTCCGTCAGGTACAGCGCGTCATGGGACGGGTTGCCCGTGACCGTCGCGCCGAGCCGCCCGTTGCCGATCGGCAGGCCCTGCTCCAGGATCGAGGACTCGCTGCCGGGCGTGGTGTACCAGAGCGTGACGGCCTGGCCGTCCGGGACCAGCGACAGCGAGCCGGGCCGTGTCACCGCCGCAGCGGCTGCCGTGAACTCCGGCAGGGAGCCGAGCGCGAACAGCGCGCCGAGGGACGCGGCCGTCCGCAGCAGGCCGCGACGCGACACCCCGTTCACGGGGGTGGGCCCGGGGTGGGAGGCAGTGGACTCGGACATGGGTGGCGTCCTTCCTGACGGTGCGGGCCGGGATCGGAACCCAGCAATACATCAGATGAATGTCGGCCAGGCTAGCCTGGCCGACACCGCCATGGAAGGGATTCGCCTCCACTTACGGGAAGTGGACTGCCGGAACATCAGATGTGTGGGGGGATTGGGCGTGCGTCGGCCCCCGTGCGGGAAGAAGGGCCGGGCGGTGAAACGGTCACTGGCGGATCGGTCAGGGGCAGGCGGGGAGCAGGCCGGCCTGGACGGCGCGTTTGCCGGCTTCGAAGCGGCTGCGGGCCTGGAGTTGTTCGAGGAGTTCCGCAACGATCCGGCGGATGGTGCGGGACGAGACGCCCATGCGCTTGGCGATCACCTCGTCGGTCATGCCGTCGGCGAGGAGCTCCAGGGTCTGTGCCTGCTGCCGGCTCAGCCCGAGCGCGGTCGGGGCGGCCGGGCGTCCGAGTGGGGTCGCGTCGGCCCAGGTGTTCTCGAACAGGGCGCACAGGGCGGTCAGCACCCCGGGGCGGCGCAGGACGACGGCGCCCGGGCGGGTGTCGTCGGGGCCGCCGGGCAGCACGGCGGTCCGTCGGTCGAGGATGGTCATGCCGAGCGGGAGCACGGGCGCGGTGCGGACGGCGGCACCGTACTCGGTGAGCCCGGCCAGGCGGGCGCGGGCAGTGGGGTTGTGCACCACGCTGTCGAGGTGGATGGTGCGCAGGCGCACGCCGCGTGCGAGCAGGGCCTGGTCGGCCGTCGAGTCGGCAGCGGCAGCGGCAGGGGTGTCGGCGCCGTGCGGGGCGAACACCATGACCTCGCTGTGCGTCTGGTCGCCGAGTTCCGCGAGGAGTCCGGGTAGGTCCCGGGCCGGGACGACCTCCTCGCCCGCCGCGCTGCCGGGATAGAGGTCGGCGCACTCCGCGATCAGCTGCGCCGCCGCCGCCCGGGCGGTCTCGATGCGCTGCTGGTGGGCGGCGAGTTCGGCTTGGCGGCGCCCGAGCAGCAACGCCATGGCCCGTTCGGGGCCGACCGGGTAGAAGGCGTGCCCGACGGGGCGAACCACCGACAGTTCGGCCAGGGTGGCCAGGCAGGAACCCACCTGTGCCTCGGGCACGTCGAGGCGCCGGGCGATGTCCGCGACACCGTCGCCGGGGTGGCGCAGCGTGATCCGGTAGACCTGCTCGGAGAGGGTGTCCACCCCCAGGCACTCGAGCCCCGGCGCGCGGGTGCCGACGTCGGCCCGGTCCGGCCGGCCGGTGCGGTGGTCGTCGAACGGCTCGGGCATGCGATCGGACTGCGACACCGTCAGCCGCCGAACCCGCCGGTGCGGCGGACGGCGGAGACCACGGCCCGGATGCGCGGGTCCGCGAGGGTGTTCCGCGTGGGCGGTGTCGAAGCTCGGATCCATGATGTGCCCCTCCCGATTCTGTTCCACGGCCTGGGACCCGGCCGCTGCCTGAGACCCGGGGCGTTCGGTCCGGGTCCGTCCGCAGGAATGCTTCCAGGCGGTGGTCTACGGCCGTTCAACGCGGAATCACCAGCAGCCGGACGGTCCCGGACGCTCAGAGCGGCCCCAGGGCGTACGCGGCGCCGTGGTGCGCGGCGGCGCCGAAGCCCAGCTTGAAGCGGGACACCGGGTCGCCGGCGCGGCTGTCGCCCATGTGGTAGAGCAGGCAGCCGCGTTCGCACGCCTCGCGGATGGCGAGAGACTGCAGCAGGGTGGGGGCGCAGGTCGCCGCGGCGGCGGGCTTGTCCATCGCGCCACGCCAGTATTTGGCGTGCCGGCCGTGCCACAGCGTGACGATGCCGGCCACCGGCTCCCCGCCGAGGTAGGCCATCCGGATCACGCAGTCCTCGGCCAGGTGCCGGGCGACGGCCGCGAAGTTCCGGCGCGGGTTGGTGCGGTCGGCGTGCCGCAGCGCCGTCGCGTGGTCCGTCCCCTCCTGGTCGGCCCAGCGGCGCACCGACAGCCGGTAGAGGCGGTCGAAGTCGTCCAGCAGGGCGGGCGTGTTGCCGCGCACGACGGTCAGGTCGGAGCGTTCGGCCTTGCGGACGTGGCGCCGCACCCGCCCGCTGAACCGCTCGCGCCAGACCGCGTCGAAGCCGCCGGCGAGGTCCACGACGTACGTCACGCGCGGGGTGACGCGGGCCGCGGCGGGGGCCGCGGACCGCCAGACCGCGTCGGTCAGCGGGCTGGGCCGCAGCAGCACCGGGCCGCCGCGGCGGCGGCCGAGGTCGGCGAAGACCGCCCGCGCCTGCGCCTCGGTGACGGGTTGGCCGGGGGCCACCACACCGCCGATGCCCCACTCCCTCGGCCAGGCCAGTCCGCCCTCCCCGCCCGGCGGAGCGCAACGGGGCCGCACCATCGGCAGGATGAGCTGGCGGCCGTCCGGCCACCGGTACCAGCGTCCGGCGTCCAGGTAGTCACCGGTGTCGAGGATCGCGTCCAGCCAGCCCGGGGTCTGGGTGACCAGCGCCAGCGGGTCGGCGGACAGCGCGTGCCGCCACACCTCGCGGGGCACCGGGCTGGTCACGTCGGGCGGCCCGGCGGCCGTGGCCGTCATCGCCGCGCCCGGCCGTCCGCGCCGGCCGCCACGGACGGCGGAGCTGCTGCCAGCGCGCCGTGCAGCCGGGTGAGGTCCGCCTCCGCCACGCCGCGCTCGCGCAGGAAAGCCACCAGGCCGCCCCGCTGTTCGCGCACCTCGCCCAGCCAGGTGCGCAGGGTGCCCGGGCGCACCTGCATCCGGGTCAGGTAGTCGTCACGGGTGTGCCCGCGGCGCACCCACTTGTCCTGGAACCGGTCCACCTGCGCGACCAGGTCCGCCGCGCTCTCCCCGTAGTCGAGGGCGATGTCCTCCTGCGGGCAGCCGGCGAGCTCCAGCAGCGAGGCGACCACCACGCCGGTACGGTCCTTGCCGCAGTGGCAGCAGACCAGGAACGGCGCCGACGCGGCCTCGGCGAGCTCGCTGACCAGCCGTGGCCAGCACGAGGGGTCCGCCTCGGCGAGCATGCCGTGGTAGTAGCGCACCACGTCGTCGGAGGTGGGGCGCGGCTTGTCGATGGGGGTGCTGGCGTACCCGGTCACCGGTGCCTGGACCCAGCGGATGCCAGCGTTCGCCAGCGCCCGGGGGCGGCCGTAGCGGTCCGACTCGCGCGTGCTGCGCAGGTCGATGACGGTCCGTACGCCGTAGTGGTCGCGCAGCTCGGCGGCCTCGCGGTCGGTGAAGGCGGTCACGTCGCCGCTGCGCAGCAGACGGCCGGGCCGCAGTCCGGCCGCCTGCACCACGCGGAAGTTGACGCCGAGGCCCGCGGCCTGCGCCGGTGCCGTCATGACCGCACCGCCGTCAGGCCGAGGGCGGCGGTGACGTCGTTCCAGAACCGCGGGAAGTCGGTGTTGACGTCCGGGCCGTAGCGCACCCGGATGCGAGGCAGGCGCCGCAGCGCGTCGAGGACGTCCGCTCGCGCCCGCGTGTCGGCCTCCCGGGGCGGCAGCAGATGCAGGTAGTCCACGTAGTGCCGCAGGTTGCGCCCCTCGGTGGGGTGCAGCTCCAGCGGATCGTCGTCGTCCGCCTCCTCGATGTGCCAGCCGGTCATTCCCGGGTCGGCGGTGGGCAGGACGACGGCGGTCGGGGTGGCGTTCTGCTCCAGCGCGACGCCGGTGACGGCGGCGAACTCGTCCACGTCGCAGTACAGGCGCACCCGGGTCTCCCGCGACCAGGCGTCGGCCGGCGGGGTGGGGAGGACGCCGACCGGGGCGCCGTCGTAGCGGCGCAGCGGGTGCCGTTCGAAGCGGGCCCGGTCGGGGTGGGTGAGCAGGCTGCCGACACTGATGCCCATCCGCCGGGGCATGCCGCTGATCCGCGGCGGGCCGCCCGGCCCGTCGCGCCAGGCCAGCAGCGAGTCGTCCGACACGAAGTCCCAGCCGGCCAGCGTCGCGGCGAGGAACGCCAGCGTGGACTTGCCCGCGTTGGTGGGACCGGCGATCAGGACGGCCTGCCCGTCGCGGGCCACCGCCGAGCCGTGCAGCACCGGCACGCCCGCGGCGTGCAACTGCCCGCACAGCAGGAAGGTCAGCAGGCGGACGACGGCGCGCCTGGTCCCGGGTCCGTCGTCGGTGACGTCGATCCGAATCCGGCCGGAGCGCTCGGCCGTGATCAGGACGGGGTCGCTGTCCGCCTCCATGTCGCGCAGCAGGACGGCGCGCTCCGGCGTGTGGTCGAGGACGACGAACCGCGGCCCCTTCTCGTCCAGCCACAACTGCGGGGTGCGGGAGACGGCTTCCAGGTCGTCCGAGGCGACGGGCAGCCGCTCGGTGCGACGGACCGTCACACCCACGGCGTCGAGGTCGCGTCCCGGCACGATCGGGAAGTACGGGCCGAGCAGGCCGGCGATCAGCTCGTTCAGTCCGGGCAGGTCACTGTCGACCGACACCCGGGCGCACCACCGCGACAGCGTGAAGCCGCCGTCGTCCGGGCGCCGGCCGTCGATCCGGGCGCGTGCGGCGCTCCATGGCTCGGCTGACACAAGTGCCCCTCTCCGTTGTGGGTCGTCCCGCCGTCTGGCGCAGGCTCCGGCGTCATCCTGAACCGGGGGTGCCGCCGGCCGCGCCTGGTGTTTCGCCTCCCGGAACACGTCCTCGTGGCAGGCCCGGCGCCCTCCTAGAGTGGGCGGCGCCTCGGATGGGCGGTGCCGCGGATCCCCGTCGGGCCAGCCGAGGACGAAGGAGAGTGGGCCGTGTCCGCCCTGAGCTACGAACGCTTCGCCGAGCAGTACGACCGCGGCAGCGCGACCAACCCGTTCAACACCCTGCTGGAGCGGCCGGCCCTGCTCGACCTGCTCGGCCCGTGCCGGGGCCTGCGGGTGCTGGAGGCGGGCTGCGCCGGCGGGCGCCTGACCCGGCGGCTGGTCGACGAGGGCGCCCGGGTGGTCGCCCTGGACGCCAGCCCGACGATGGTGGAGCTGGCCCGCGAGCGCGCCGGGGCGGGCGCCGAGGTGCTCGTGCACGACCTCGCCGAGCCGCTCGGTTTCCAGCCGGCGGGCTCCGTCGACGTGGTGGTGTCCTCGCTGACCATGCACTACCTGGCCGACTGGCAGCCGGTGCTGGCGGAGTTCCGCCGGGTGCTGGCGCCGGGCGGGCGGCTGCTGATCTCCACTCACCACCCGCTGGCCGACTTCTGCTCCGCGCGGGGCGACTACCACGCCGTCGAGGAGATCACCGAGGAGTGGGGCTCGTACGGGCCGCCGCCGTTGGTGGTCACCTACTACCGCAGGCCGCTCGGGCTGATCACCGAGGACGCCCGCCGGGCCGGCCTGGTCCTGAGGCGGCTGCACGAGCCCCGGCCCGGCGAGGAGCACCGGGCCGCATTCGGGGCCAAGTTCACCCGGACCGCCACCAGGCCGCCCTTCCTGCTGCTGGAGTTCGTCCCCGCCCCCGACTGTGAGGAACCCTCGTGAACGCCGTCACCCCACCGTCGCCCAACGCACCGGTGGCCGCCGTCATCGGCGGCACCCGCGGGCTGGGCCGCCAACTCGCCGTGCAGGCCCGCGACGCGGGACTCGACACCTACGTCTACGGCCGCTCCGTGCACACCATGGCACCGGCCGACGCGCGGGGGTTCGTCCTGCGGGAGCTCGACCTGAGCGACCCGGCGAGCGTGGACGCCGCCGACGTCGACCTGCCCGGGCCGCTCCATCTGTTCTGGGTGGCCGGCGCGTTCCTGAAGAAGCCGCTGGTGCACACCACCGACGCGGAGATCGAGGGCCTCACGAGCCTGCTGCTCACCGGCCCGCTGCGGCTGCTGCGCCGCATCCTGGCCACCGCCCCGGCCAGTGTCCACCTGGTGACCATCGCCTCCTCCTCCGGCTGGCGCCGGCGGGAGAACGAGTCGCTGTACTGCGCGCTGAAGGCCGCCCAGGCCCACGTCAGCCGCAGCCTGGTGCCGGAGCTGGTGGCCGCCGACCCGGCGAACCGGGTCACCGTCATCAACCCGGGCGGGCTGGCCGTACCCGACTTCCACACCGGTCTGGAGATCGACTACGGCACGATGATGGACCCGGCCGAGGTCGCGGGGATCATCTGGCGGGCGGCCGCCGAGCAGTCCGCGCCCTTCCAGGAGCTGCAGATCCTGCGCAGCCGCGAGCCCGGCGCCGAGGGCACCCCGATCGTCAGCCACGGCCCGCGCGTCCCGGAACCGCCGCTGTGAGCACCGCCGTCCCACACCCGTACGGAGAAGGAACCCGCATGCTGGAGCTCGACGCCCCCCTCGACGCCCGGACGCACCCCTACCGCTGGGCCGTGGCGCAGGACCTGCTGCCCGCCGGCTCCCGTGCACGGCTGCGCGCGGACCTGCCGGAGCTGGACGCGTTCCGCCGGATCGAGCGCACGTCCGGCGGCGACAAGACGTACGGCATGTACGTGCTGCCGCTGGTCTCCCGCGGCCGGGCGCTGGCGGGGCTGGAGCAGGCCGGCGCGGCCTGGCGCGATTTCACCGCCGCCGTGCTGGGCGCCGGCTACCGCTCCTGGGTGCGCGCGGCGGTCGGCGCCGACACCGACTCCTGCCCGATCGACGTGGGCGTCTTCGTGTTCGGTCCCGGCGACGGGGTCTCCTCGCACACCGACAAGGCCGACAAGCGGGCCACCCACGTGTTCTACCTCAACGAGCAGTGGCGGGCGCAGGACGGCGGCAGCTTCCTGGTCCGCGCCGAACCGGGGGAGGACTCCCCGGCGGTGGCCTCGGTGGTGCCCGGCGCGGGCCGCTCGGTGGTCTTCGCCCGGTCCGACGCCTCGTGGCACGCGGTGGCCCCGATCAGGCCGAGCGCGCCGGAGTACCGGTACACCGTCCAGGTCGAGATGTGGCGCTGACGCCGGCGGGCGTACCCGGCACCGCAGCGGCGAGGCGGTCCACTCCACTCGGAGTGGACCGCCTCGCCGCTGCCCGGCCCGGAACACCCCGGATCAGACGCCTGCGGCCCGGGAGCGCTCGCTCCCGGGCCGCAGGGCGCGGCGGCCTCAGCCGCCCGGCGGGGCCTCGTTGATCTCGGCGCCGAACAGCCGCAGCTTGTCCGCCAGGTGGGCGTAGCCGCGCGCCAGGTGCCCCACGCCGTGTACCCGGTAGCGGCCGCCTGCCGCCAGCGCACCGATCACCAGGGCCATCACGGCGCGCAGATCGCCGCCGTGCAGGGGACCGCCGACCGGCCGCAGGCGGCTGGGGCGTACCAGCAGCCGGGAGCCCTCGACCGTCAGGTCGGCTCCCAGGCGGCGCAGGCCCTCGGCGTAGCCGAACCGGGCGCCCCAGACCGTGTCGGTGAGCCGCGAGGGGCCGGTGGCGCGCAGCAGCATGGGCACGAGCAGCGGCTGCGCGTCGCTGTAGAGCAGGTGCGAGGCGGCGATGACGTCCACGGCCGTGACGCGCTCCACCGGCTGCACCCGCAGTACGTCGCCGTCCCAGGCCAGCGGCACGCCCATCCGTTCCAGGCAGGACAGTTCGGGTGCCAGGCCTTCGCGTACCGCCTCGGGCCGGTCCAGCAGGACGCGGGTGGGGGTGTCCAGGCAGACGGCCAGCGACACCAGGGTGAGGACCTCCATCAGGTCGGACGGCAGCCGCACCTCGGCGGCGCCGAGGGGACCGCCGCGGCCCTCGACCACGATCTCCTCGCGGCTGATCCGGACGGGCACTCCGGCGGAGCCGAGCGCCCGGGCGAGCTCGAACACGTCGGCCTTGGGGTACGGGTTGTGCAGCACGGTCGTCCCCTTGGCCGCCGCCCCCAGCAGCAGCGCGGTCTTGGTCGCGCCGGAGTAGTGCGGGCCGGTGAGGGTGCCGGTGACCGGCTCGCGCACGGCGAAGTCGGCCAGGTCGACGACCGCCGCGCGCAGCCCGCCGGCCGGCGCGCTCGCCGTCAGGTGCCCGGGGCCGGTCACGCACCGCGCGCCGAACCGCTCCATCACGGCCGCGACGTGCGCCAGCGGGCGCTGCCCCTGGGCGCCGTCGCCGATGGAGCAGCCGCCGTGGGAGCCGGAGACCACCCGGCCGGTGGCCGCCAGGAGGGCCGGCAGCAGGTAGACGCCGCCGTGCACCTGGCCCGAGAGGTGCTCGGGGATGTGTTGGCCGGTCACGCCGGCGCCGTGCGCGGTGAGCGTCCGCGTCCCGGGGTCGTGGCGCACGTCGGCGCCTACCTCGCGCAGCACCGCGCCGAGCACCCGGGTGTCGGCGATGTCGGGCACGTTGGTGATCCGCCACGGCCGCTCGGCCAGGCAGGACGCGGCCAGCAGCGGGACGAGCAGGTGCTTGAAGCCCGAGGGCCGCACGACGACGTCCGTCCGGTGCCCGGTCCGCGTCACCTCCCAGCAGTCGGCGGCGGACGGTGGCGACGGCCGGTCGAGGAGGGCGGGGGCGCCGGCAGGGGCTTGGGTGTGCATGCGAGTTGTCCTTCCGGCGGGCACCCGGGAACGGCTGCGGACGGGCCTCCGGGACCGCGGGCGGTCCGGGGCCTTGCGCAGGACGGGGGCGAAGCGGGTCAGGTGGCGAAACGGGCGGGCGGCACGGCAGGGCACCGCGGCGGGGCCGGATCGCGGCACGCCGCCCGCCGCCCGTTTCGCCACCCTACGGGCGGGGCGCCCGCGAGGTCTGCGCGCGGTTTCGCCGGGCGGAACGCGGCTTCCGTCCCGCGTCACGGGCGCCCACCATGTCCGAATCGACACGAATCCAGGAGTGATCCCCGTGAAAGTTCTGGTCATCTGGCCACCGCACGTGCCGAGTTACTTCAACGCCGGCCACCACACCCCGGCCTTCATGACCGCCGGTCACCTGCGCCGCGACCCGGGGGTGAGCCGCGTCGACGTGTACGACGCGGGGGTGCTGAACATGAACTGGAAGGCGGTCGGGAACCTGCTCTTCCAGGGTGGCTACGACGTCGTGGCGGTGATGAACGACTTCGACGCGGTGGACGGCCTGGAGCGGTTCATCACCTACGTGCGGGAGCTGTCGCCCCACAGCCGGGTGGTCACCTTCGGCCGGCTGAGCAGCATGAACCCGGGCCACTTCATGCGCTACGACCTGGACGCGATCGTGCAGTCCGGGGACTACGAGTGCGGTGTCGCGCACGTCGTGCGCGCGGTCGCGGACGGCGGCCCGACCGGGCCGCTGCCGGGAGTCGCGGTCCGCGTCGCGGGCACCTGGCACGCCCCGCGGCAGCCGGGCGACACGCTGCCGGCCGACCAGTGGGTGCTGCCGGACGTCGCCGAGATCCCGTACGCCGCCCAGGACCGCCTCTACTTCAACGACGACCACAAGTTCTGCGGCATCCCCTTCCGCCGGGAGCTGGTCGTGCCCGTCGCCCGCGGCTGCCCCGTCAACTGCGACTTCTGCGAGGTGCCCTCGATCTTCGGGCTGCGCGAACGCCGGCTCTCCGTCGACCGGGCGGTCGCGTACATCGAGGAGGCGTACGCCCGGCAGCCCTTCGAGTACGTCGCCTTCTACGCGCCCACGTTCACCCTTGACCGGCGCTGGGTGACGGAGCTGTGCGAGCGGTTCCTCACCGGCCCGGTGCAGCCGCGCTGGAAGTGCGCCACCACCCTCCACCACCTCACCGAGGAGCTCGTCGCCCTGATGGGCCGGGCGGGCTGCGTACGGATCTCGGTGGGCCTGGAGACGCTGGAGGCCGACGCCCAGGGGACGCTGCCCCGGGCCAAGCACATCGAGGAGGACCGCTTCCGCACGGTGGCGCAGTGGTGCGCACAGGCCGGCGTCGAGCTCAACGCCTTCGTGATCGTGGGCCTGCCCGGCACAACCCCGCAGGGCGTCGCCCGGACGGTGGCCACCGCCCGCGAGGTCGGCGCCCGGGTGCGGCCCACCATGTACACGCCGTACCACGCGATGTCCCCGGAGCTCAGCACGCCGCAGATCAGCCGGTACAACCGGCAGCTGATCGCCGAACCGGGCGGGACGGGCGACGCCGACGAGCGCGCCGCCTGGTACGCCTTCATGTTCGGCGCCGAGGACCGGCTGACCACGGTGTTCGAGTCGATCCCGCAGCACCCCGACCATGTCACCGCGTGAGGCCCCCGCCGGCTTGCCGCAGCCGGGCGGCGGCGGCGCAGGCTTCCCCGTCCACGCCTCGGCCCTGACGGTCTCCCACCCGCCCCGCCGGCACCCGGCCGGCGTGGTCAACCTCAAGAGCTGCGAACTCCAGCACCCCGCGGCGGACCGGCTGGTGGCCCGCGCCCTGGCCGGGATCGACCCGCAGGACGTGCGCTCCTACCCGCTGCAGGAGGAGCTGCTGACCGCCCTCGCGGAGCGACACGGCGTCCCGCCGTCCCGCATCCTGCTGACGGCCGGATCGGACTCCGCGATCGGGCTGCTGGTGGACGCCTTCGCGGTGCCCGCGCGCCGGCTGCTGCTGCCCGAGCCGTCGTTCGAGGCCTGGCGGTACTACGCGCGGCTGCGCGGCGTCCCGGTGACGGCCTGCGCCCAGATCACCGGCACACCGCCCCGGCTGGACATCGGCCCCCTGCTGGACGCCGTCCGCTCGGCTCCCCCCGCCGTGGTGGCGCTGACCAACCCCGCCAGCCCGTCGGGACTGCTGGTGTCCGCCGAGGACGTCACCCGGCTCGCCGACGCCTGCGACCGGTACGGCCACCTGCTGGTGATCGACGAGTGCTACGGCGCGTTCGCCGGCGTGACCCACGTCCCGCTGCTGGAACGCTTCCCGCGGCTCGTCGTGGTGCGCTCGTACTCCAAGTCGCACGCGCTGGCCGGGTCCCGCGTCGCCGCCGTGTTCGCCCGCGAGGAGACCACCGCCCACCTCGCCCGCTACCGCCCCGACAGCACCGTGTCGGCGCCCGCGCTCGCCCTCCTGCGCCAACTGCTCCACCAGCACGACGAGTTCGAACGGATCTGGGACGACGTGCGGGCGATCCGCAGCCGCTTCGCCGACGCCGTGGAACGCGCCCACCCCGGCTGGCGGCGCCTCGGCCCGGGCGGCAACTTCGTCACCTTCCACACCGGTTCGCGCAGCGCCCCGCCCGAGACGGCCCGCACGCTGCTCCACCACGGCTTCCGAGTCCGCGCGCTGACCGAGGTGCCGGGCCTGGAGGAGTGCCTGCGCATCTCACTGGCCGGCCCGGACGTGATGGACCGGGTCGCCGCGGCCATCGCCGACCCGACGGGCGCCGCCGCACGACCCGAACCCGCCCGGAGGCAGCCGTGACGGCCCCGGCGAGGCGCCTCGCCGGCCGGGTCGCCGTCCTCGGCAGCCCCGGAAGCGGCAAGTCCGCCTTCTGCCACGCGCTGGCCCGCTCCGGCATACCGCTGTTCCACCTGGACGACCTGTACTGGGGACCGGGCTGGCAGCGCACCCCGGACGACGAATGGCGCCGGACGGTGACCCGGCTCGCGGCCGACGAGCGCTGGATCGTGGACGGCAACCACCTCGGCACCATCCCCGAACGCCTGGCCCGGGCCGAGATCGCGGTCCTGCTCGACCCTCCCGCCCTGGTCTGCGCCTGGCGGGTGCTGCGGCGCAGCCTGCGCCTGCGGCGCCGCGGCGCCGACAGCGGCGAGTACCTGCCCCGACAACTCGGGCCACAGGACAAGCCGGTACGCGACCTGTCGGCCCTGCTGCGCAAGGTGACGGGCTTCCGGCGCCGCGAACTCGTCGCGACGAGGCCGCTCCTGACGGGCTTCGCCGGCCGCACGGTGGTCTGCCGCACCCGCCGCCAGACCAGAAGGGCGCTCAGCGAACTGCTGCCGCTGCTGGCCGCCTGCGCACCGGGCCCCGACGCCGAGCCGACCAGTGCCGGCCTCAGCTCCTGTACCTGCGGCGGCCCGACCGGGACCACCGCCCCCCACCCGGTGGAGGAACCTTGACCAGCCCATCGGTGCGCCTGTCCCGAGCCCGGGCGGTGCACGACCCGTTCGACTACTACCACCTCGACGCGACCTTCCCGCCCGACCGGGCGGAGCGGCTGCGGCAGACCTTTCCCGACACCGGCTTCACCAAGGTGAGCAGCGCCGATCCGCACAAGACGTACACCATGTGGGCCCGCGTGCTGCACCCGGCGTCCCCGCCGGCCGACGGTGGAGCGCGGCCGGACGACGACCTGCCCGCGCCCTGGCGCGCCTTCCTCGCGGAGGTCACCGGAGCGGACTACCGGGCGCGGCTGGCCGAGCTGACCGGGATCGACCTGGCGTCCTGCCCGGTCGAGGTCAACCTCTGGCGCTACCCGCACGACTGCTGGCTCGACCCGCACGTGGACAAGGAGAGCAAGCTCGTCACGCACGTCTTCTACTTCAACCGGCCCTGGCCGGCGCAGTGGGGCGGCAACCTGCTCGTCCTCGGCTCCGGTTCGGCGGACGACGTCGTCCACCGGGTGGCGCCCGCGGACAACACGAGCGTCGTCCTGGTCCGCAGCGAGAAGTCGTGGCACGCGGTGGAGAAGGCCGACCCGCGCAATCCGGGCGCCGCCCGGCTTTCCGCCCAGGTGATTTTCCACCGGCCCGCCGAACCCGAATCCACCGAACCGGAATCCACCGAAAGGGAATTCCGTGCGGCGGAACCGGCCATGGCCGCCCGGCCGGACCGGTACTAGTGTCGGCTTCAGCGAGATCGGCGATCCGTGCGGGGTCGGCGTGAACACCCTTTCTTCCTGGCATCGAACAGGAACAGTGCGCGCCCAGATCCTCCGGAGCGCCGATCTCGCTGATAAGACCGTCCGTTTCGGCCGGCGGAAATTCCGGCCCGCCCCGAATCCCGGGGGACCCAGAAGGGGAAGGAAAACATGGGGACTCCCGTGCTGAAGGCGGTACCCGAGGACTTCCTGGTCCACGAGGTGCCGGCCCTCGCCGAGCCCGCGCCCTTCGGAGCGGGCCGGGGCGACCCCCGGCCGCGCCACCAGCACCTGCGGCTGCGCAAGCGCGGATACACCACCTTCGAGGCCATGGACCTGCTCGCCCGGGCGCTGGACCTGCCCGGCGGCGCCGTCTCCTCGGCGGGCCTGAAGGACGAGGACGGCGTCACCGAGCAGACCGTCTCCGTCGAAGGCGAGGTGCCGCCCGCCCTGCTGGAGCGGCTCAACCGGGAGTCCGCCGAGTCCGGCCGCTGGCTCACCTTCACCCCGCTGGGACCGGCCGAGCGCCGCATCGAGATCGGCGAACTGCTCGGCAACGCCTTCCGGTTGACCCTCCGCGCGATCGACGACGACCTCGCCGAACAGCTGCGCCGCGTACCCCGCGGCGAGACGGGCGTGGCGTTCGCCAACTACTACGACACCCAGCGCTTCGGGGTCCCCGGCGGCCCCCGGGTGACGCACCGCATCGGCGAAGCGCTGCTCGACGACGATCCCGACACGGCCTTCGCGCTGCTGCGCTCCTCCGGCTCCGCCGAGGGGAAGCGCGCCCTGGCCCACCAGGGCAGCGCCCGGACGTTCCTCGACCAGCTGGACCAGCGGGTGACCGCCTTCTACCGGACCGCCCACTCCTCGCACCTGTGGAACCGGCGACTGGCCGCCCTTCTGGCCGAAACCGCCGGACCCGCGGAGACCGAGACGGTGGACCGGGACAGCCTGACCTACCTGTTCCCGACCACGGCGCGGGCCGCGCTCACCCTGATGGCCACCTGCCCGGAGCTGGAGTACGAGAAGTGGCGGTGGGCCGACGGCGCGCTGCGCATGCGCGTCTCACGCCGGCCCACCGTGCTGCACACCATCCTCACCCTGGGGCCGGTGGAGCCGGACGACCTCTTCGAGGGCCGGTCCAAGTGCACGCTCTCGTTCATGCTGCCGTCCGGTTGCTACGCCACCGGCGTGGTCGCGCAGTTCCTGCTGCAACTCGCCCGGGCTCCCCGTCAGCCGGCGCCGGCGGGCGAAGCCGCACACCTGCTCGCCGCGTCCGCCTGACAAGGTCTCCCACCACACACCGCCAGCGGTTCCGCCGATCGCCCGCACCGGGCCGGATCGGCGGGACCGCTGTGCTGTTGGGGCGCTGCGGGGGAGCGAAGGCCCGGGCCCCTGGCCTGTCCGGAACCGGAAATGTCCTGCTCAGGCACGCGCGCGCGCCTTCCGGGGGCCGCACCGGCTGGGCAGAATCCGTACCCGAAGACCAGCCGGACCTGCTGCCGTCCGTCCACGGCGGCCGCACCCCCTGACCTCCCGGGAACCCCATGCTCACTTCCCATGCCTCCGCACCCTGCCACCGACAGACGGCACCGTTCGACGCAGCCGCCGGCGGCGCGGCCGGGCACCCACCGGCCCCGACCCGCCGACGGGACTCGATGCTGACCCGCGGTCTGGCGCTGCTGAACGCCTTCGGCCCGGACGACCTGGAACTGTCACTCTCCGAACTGGCCCGCCGCGCCGATCTGCCCAAGCCGACGGCCCACCGGCTGATCGCGGAACTGCTCGACTCGGGCTTCCTCGAACGCGGCCACTGCGGACTGCAGCTGGGGCCGCAGATGCACCTGCTCGGCGCCCGATCCCCCCGCGACCAGCGCCTGCGCATCCTGGCCCGGCCCCTGCTCCAGCGGCTGCACCAGGTCTCGGGCGCCGCCGTGTACCTGTCGGTGCCACGCGGCCAGGAGGTCGTCCACCTGCTGCGCGAGGGCGCCGCCGACGAGGACGCGGAAGCCCGGGACTGGACCGTCAGGCAGTTCGCCCGTCGGCTGTTCCACGCCGTTGCCCAAGGCCGCGACCAGGGCCTTGCCCCGTCCGGCGCCGCAGCCCGGCCGGCCGGGTTCGCCGACGCCGCCCCGCAGCGGGGTGGCGTGGTCGCAGCGCGGCGGCTCGGCCCGGCCGCGGACGGCCCCGGCACCGCCGCCCGGGTGCGGACGCCCCCCTCGGCCGGCCCGGTGGTCTCCCTGGCGGACGCCCAACGGTCCCACTCCGTACTCGCCTGCTCGGTCCGGGCGGACGGCGCCGGCCTGCTGGCCGCCCTCTGCCTGGTCGGCGGCACCGACCCGGCCGGCCGGCGCGGTACGGCGCCCATGCTGCGCGACACCGCCCGCGAACTGACGGCCCGCCTGGCCGCGCAGCTCGACCCGCGGACGCCGTACAGCGGCACCCGATGACCCGCACGCCACCCCACCCGCCCTCGCCCCCCGCACGGAAGGACCCGAAAGCCGTCATGGCCGATACCGAGGCCGGCCCCAGCGCCCGCCCCGCCACCCCCGCCCCGCCCGCCGTCGACTTCGACGCCCTGCGCGGCACCACCCTGAACACGTCGCCGTTCACCTGGGGCACCGTCCACGGCATGCTGAGCCGGCCGCTGCTGGACCGGCTCGTCGAGGAGTTCCCGGACCGCGGCTTCACCCGAACCGAGCGCGCGAGCGGCCGGCCCGGCGAGAAGGGCTACCGCACCGACAACCTCGGCCTGGTCCGTGACGGCCGGCCCGATCCGGAGGCGCTACGACGACTCACGCCGCTGTGGCGGGAGTTGCTGGACGCGCTGTGCTCACCCGGGTACCGGTCGGCGGTCGGCGAGCTGACCGGCCGGGACGTCTCGGGCGCGGCCCTGGAGATCCGGGCCGTGCGGTACCCGGCCGGCGCCTGGATCGACCCGCACACCGACCGCCTCGACAAGCTCGTCACCCAGACCTGGTACTTCAACGCGAACTGGCCCGCGGACCACGAAGGCCACTTCCTCGTCCTGGGCTCCTCCGACGCCGGCGACGTCAGGCGGCGTGTGCTGCCCAGGGCGGGCGAATCGATCGTCATGTGCCCCTCCGAACAGTCCTGGCACGCCGTCACGCCCGTCTCCGCGTCTGCGGCCGAGGACCGGAAGGTCCTCCTGCTCCACCTCACCGAACAGTGAATTCGTTCCGCCACACGGAAAGAATGCGAGCCGGCCCTTGATGGGCACTCGGCGGAACTGCTGGAATGAGGCATCGCCGAAACGGGGCCGGAAAGCCTCGCGACGGTGCAGGAAAATCCGAGTGAATCCCGCTGAGAAAGGAACAGAAAATGACTCGCAACCACGTCTCCCTCGTCTCCCCCCGCCTGGAGAAGGTCATCACCAAGAAGGCCTGACCCAGAGTCTGATACCCACCGGGTAGGTGGTGCCGCCGCGGGGTTCGCTCCGTGGCGGCACCGCCTTTTGGCCCCGTTCCGCCAAGGAAGGAAGGAAAACCCATGACGCCCACGAGAGACACGCTCGCACCCGCACCGGGCGGCGTCCGGACGCCGGTGATCGGCGTCTACGACCCGCGGCTCCAGACCACCAGCCTGTGCCTGGCCGTCGCCCACGGCGCCCGCCGCGACCCCGAGGGCGGCAGCGGGGTCGCCCACCTGCTGGAACACCTGCTGTTCTCGCAGCCCGCCGACGGCCGCCACTCGTTCGCGGAGCAGGTCGAGCGCATGGGCGGGCACACCAACGCCGAGACCGGGCTGGAGACGATGCTCTTCTACGCCCAGGTCGCCGCCGAGGACGCCGCCGAGGCGGCGCCCGCGATGCTCCGCTCCGTCCTGACGCCCACGTTCGACACCGCGACCTTCGACCGGGAGCGCGAGGTGGTGGTCAAGGAGCTGGTCACCGCCGCCGCGGACCCCGCCGACCTGGTCCAGGACGCCGTCTTCGACAAGCTCTTCCCCGGCCACCCGCTCAGCCGGCCGGTCGGGGGGCGCATCGCGGAACTCCAGACGCTCACCGCCGCCGACGTGGCACGCGAGCACCGCCGCGACTTCCTGCACCGCCCCCGGGCCCTGGTCGTGGTCGGCCCGCGCCCGATCGACGGGCTCGACGAACTGCTGGCCGAACTCGCCCCGGCGCAGACGGATGCCCCGGCCGAGCCGCTCGCCTCGCCCGCCCTGCCCGCACCCGACACCGGCCTGCCGCGGTGGCCCGCCGACCGCGACTTCGTCTGGGTCTGCCTGGCCGCCCGCTCCTGCACGCTGAACAGTCCCGAAGAGGCCGCCTACCGCCTGATCGCCACCCTGCTGGGCTCCAGCCCCTCCTCGCTGCTGTACCGCAAGCTGCGCGGCCAGGAGGCGCTGTCGTACTCCTTCGAGTCCTGGAACCGCTCCTACGCGGAGACCGGTGTGTGGCGGCTGCTGGCCGGGGTGGAACCGCAGGCCGCCGACCGACTGGTGGAGATCGTGGACTCGCTGCTGGGCGACCTCGCCGAAGGCCGGCTGACCGAGGAGGACTTCGACTCCGCCCGGCGCAAGGCCGAGATGCGGCTGGTCCTCCAGGCCGAGTCGCCGCTCGACCACGCACAGCTGATCGCCATGCACACCCGAGCCGGCACCGCCGACTGGTCCCTCGCCCGGGCCCGCGCCGACCTGCGCGCCGTGACACCCGCCCAGATCGCCGCAGCCGCCGCCCGGCTGCGCGGCAACCTCGTCGCCGCGGTCCGCCCGGACGCCTCGTGACCGCCGACACCGACCCGCTGTCCGGCGTCACGGCCGGCCCCTACACCGACCCGCTCACCGGCGAGCACCACCTGCTGATCCAGCAGCCCGGCCCGGCCCTGCTGACCGACTCGGCCCGACTCGCCCAGGCCCGCGCCGCCCTGCACACCCAGTGCCCGCAGACCCGGAGCACCCTGCTGCGCACCCCGCCGGACACCACCCTGCCCGCGCCCTGGCGCCGCCGCCTCACCTACCTGCGGTGCGCCGACCCGGCAGACCTGCCCGACCCCGAGCACACCCTTGAGGTGGTGCCCGCCGCGGCCGACGACGACACCCTGGTGCTCACCTGGCTGACCCGGGCCCTGATGCGCGGCGCCGCCGACATCGGCCACGCCGTGCCCGCGTCGGCCGCCGGCAGCATCGCCGAATCCGTCTGCGCCCAACCCGGGCGCGTCTCCCTGGTGGCCCGCCGCGCCGGCCGCACGATCGGCCACGCAACGCTGCTGACCGGCCGCGACGACGACGTCACCGGCGAGCCGATCACCGAACTCGTCGACGTCCTGGTCGAGGACGGCGAGGACGTCGCACTCACCACCGCCGTGCTCTGCCGGGCCGCCGCCGCCCACGCGCAGACCCTGGGACAGGCCCTGGTCGGCAACGTGGTGCACGGCCACGACCAGGACCCCGCCACGGGCGGCCGCGACACCTGGCGGATCGTCACCGCACTGCTCGCCCGCGGCTGGCGGATCGACCACGAGTTCTGGTGGGCGCCCGCACCCACGGCGAAGGAGGCCCCGTGACCGCCGCCGCACCGCCCGTACGCCCGGTGACCCTGGACCTGCTCCGCCGGCTGCTGGGCGTCGAGGACCACGAGAGCGTACGCACCCTGATGCGCCGCGCCGAACAGGCCTCGTCGGCCCTGCCCCAGCTGGTCGTCTCGGCGGCCGCCGCCGAGGGCCTGCCGCTCGGCTCCGGCTCCCGCGACCTGATGCGCCGCGCCCGCGACCGAGCCGCCCGGTACGCGGAGCTGTACGAGCGGATCGCCGCCGAACTGCCCGTCCGGCTGGTCAAGGGGCCTTCGCTGGCCGGACGCTACCCGGCGCACCTGATGCGCCCCGTGGGCGACCTCGACCTCGTCGTGTCCGGCGAGGAACAGCTGTGGCGCGCGGCCGTCCTGATCGCCGGACAGGTGCCGCTGGACCGCGCGGACCTCACCCTGAGCCGCCACGGCGAGCGCACCGACGTCACCCTGGGACTCCACTGGGCCTCCGAGGACGAACTCCTCGACCGCCCCCACAACATCGAGCTCTCCACCCTGCCGTTCCCGCGCACCCCCGGCGGCCCCGTCCCGCCCCACACCACCCTGCCGGACGACCCGTGGCTGGCCGACCTGCTGACACTGGCCGAGGAACGGTTCCAGCGCGCCTTCCACGCCAAGGACGCGGTGGACGTGCTGATGCTCTTCGCCGACCCCGCCCCGCCCACGCCGGCCGGCCTGGCGCTCGCAGCCGCCGGCCACCGCCTCGCCCCCGAACTGCTGGAGCTGCTGGCCTACACCCGAGAAGGCGCCGGCGCCGACCTGCTGGACGCCTACACCCGGGCCCTGCGCGAGCCGGCCGCCGCCGAGCTCGCCGACCGGTCCAGGCCGACCGGCCGGCCCGGCACCGAAGACCGGGCCGAGGACCGGGCCGAGGACCGGGCCGAGTCGGCCGCTGCCACCGTCGAGGCCCGACTCGCCGCCCAACTGCCCGTCTACGGAATGCCGTTGGGCCGCCCGGCAGCCCGTCCCGGCTCCACCCGCACCCACCGGTACGACACCGACGGCGTGTCGCTGCTGCGCACCCCCATCGGCGACTACCTGCTGGTGTGCGGCGAAATCGTCTCCCAGGACGCCTACGACACGGCGCTGCGCGTCCTCGACCGCCTCGGGAAGGACACCTGATGGCCCACGCGAGCAAACCCGGCGCCACGCCCGCCCCGCACGGCGACACACCCGCCGTGCAGGTCCACGGAGTGCGCCGGGTCTTCACCACCGGCCGCGGCGCCCAGGCCCGCGAAGTGGTCGCCCTCGACGGGCTGGACCTGTCGGTCGCGCAAGGATCGGTACACGGCCTGCTCGGCCCCAACGGAGCCGGCAAGACCACCCTGTGCAAGATCCTCTCCACCACCCTGCTGCCCACCGCCGGCCGGGCCAGCATCCTCGGCCACGACGTCGCCGCCGACACCCAGGCGGTACGCCGCTCGATCGGCATCGTGCTGGGCGGCGACCGCGGCCTCTACGGACGGCTGACGGCCCGCCAGAACCTCGAACTGTGGGGCGCCCTCTACGGGCTGTACGGCCGGAACCTGCGCACCCGGGTCGCCGAACTGCTGGAGGAGGTCGGGCTGACCGACCGGGCCGACGACAAGGTGAACGGATTCTCCCGGGGCATGAAACAGCGCCTCCACCTGGCCCGCGGCCTGGTCGGCGACCCCCGGGTCCTGCTCCTGGACGAACCCACCACCGGCATGGACCCGGTCGCGGCGAACAGCTTCCGCGACTTCGTCGCCCGCCTCAAGGCCGAAGGGCGCACCGTGCTGCTCACCACCCACGACATGGCCCAGGCCGAAGCGATCTGCGACGAGGTCACCCTCATCGACCGGGGCCGCGTCCTCACCAGCGGCGACCCCCGCCGACTGGCCCGCCGGCTGGGCACCGGCGAGCGCGTCGAGGCCTGGGGCGTGCCCGGCACGGTGGCCGCGCGGATCGAGAACCTGCCGGGCGCATCCGTACGGCCCGGGCGGCCCGACGGCGAACTCTGCGTGGACACCGACTCCTCCGACGTCACACGCCAGGTCCTGACCTGCCTGGTCGAAGCCGACGTCAGCACCGTCCGAACCGGCCCGCCCAGCCTGGAAGAGCTGTACGTACGGGTGATCGGCGAGCGGAAGATGCGGGTGAGCCCGTGATCACCTTCTGGGGATCGGTCCGCTTCCAGCTGACCCTCGCCCGCCACAGCCCCGACGTCCTGCTCATCTTCGTCCGGACACCGCTGACCACGCTGGTCCTGCTGTCCATCAGCGAATACGCCGGCCGGCGCGACCTGGCGCCCTACTCGATCATGGCGCCCGTCCTGATGACACTGTGGGACATGGCTCTGCTGATCGCCGGCGAGGTGATCACCAAGGAACGGTCCTGGGGAACCCTCGAAGCGCTCATCGCCACCCCGGCACGGCTCCCGGTGGTGGTACTCGGCCGCATCGTGGCCGTCACCACCGTGAGCCTGCTGAGCATGGGCGAGGCCTGGCTGGTCGCCCGAGGCGCCTTCGGCATCTCCCTCAGCATCGAACACGGCCCGCTGTTCGCCCTCTGCCTGACGGTCTCCTCCCTGGCCATGGCCGGCACCGCCACCCTCATGTCGGCGCTGTTCGTCCTGGCACCCAACGCCCGTCTCATGCAGAACACCCTCACCTACCCCTTCTACCTGCTGGCCGGCGTCCTCGTCCCGGCCTCGATGCTGCCCGACTGGGTGCGCCCGCTCTCCTCGGCCGTGTTCCTGACCTGGAGCGCCGACCTGCTGCGCCGGACGCTGACCCCGGGCCCCGTCCCCGACGCCGCACGGTCACTGGCCGTCATCGCGGCCCTGGGCCTGGCCGGCGCAGCCGCCGGTGTCCTGGCCATCACCGCGATGCTGCGCCGGGCCAAGGCCGCCGGAACCCTGGCCGAGGTGTGACCGTCATGACTCAGACCCTCCTCCACCAACTGCGCATCGTCCGGTACGCGGCGGTCGCCGCCGCCGCCGAGTACCGCCACACCCACAACTGGCGCACCTGGACCTTCGGCTGGCTCGGCCGGATGCTCTCCCAGGTCACGTTCTTCGCCCTAATCGGCAGACTGCTCGGCTCCGAAGAACAGGTGCGCTACCTGGTCATCGGCAACGCCGTCATGGTGTGCGTCCTCGAAACCATGACGGTCGTCTCCGCCGGCGTCCGCGAGCGCTACGACGGCACCCTCGCGCTCCTCGCGGCCGCCCCCACCCCGATGAGCACCGTCCTGTTCGGCCGCGGCCTCTACGCCCCGCTCGGTGGTGCGCTGACCTCCGCCGTCTCCCTCTTCCTGCTGGCCCCGGTCTTCGGCGTCCACACCGCGCCCGCCGAACTCCCCGTCCTCGCCCTGCTGATCCTCGCCACCGCCCTGAGCACCTACGGCTTCGGCCTGCTCCTCGGCTCCCTCGCCATCGGCCTGCCGGGTTCCCGCAACGTGATCTCCACCTGCTGCAACCTTCTGGCGATGGCCATCACCGGAGTCCAGGTCCCGGTGTCCTTCTGGCCCCCGTGGATTCAGGCGATCGCGTCGGCCCTCCCCCTGACCCACGCCCTGACCGCCGTCCGCGCCGTGGTCGCCCACGACACCCCCGCAACGGTGGCCCACGCCGTCGCCCTCACCCTTCTCACCGGCCTCCTCTGGCTCACCATCGCCTGCCTCGCCACCGCCGCGATCCGCCGACGCGGCCGCCGCAAGGGCTCATTCGACTACGCCGCCTGAACCGCACTCCCGACCACCGGACGCCGCCGCGCGAACCCAACGGTCCGGCCACCACCAACACGCGCGCGGGTACGGCGCTTCGACGGCACGCTCTACAACCCGACCGCCGACAGCTGCCTGGAACTGCCCGGCTGGAGTACGGACAACGGCGCCACGCTCGGCATCTGGGAGTGCACCGGCAACCCCGACCAGCGCTGGTTCGCCCAGGCCCAGGTGGCTGCCTGACGTTCGATCGGCCCGACTGCTCCGCGGGGCCGCCGGGCAGCGTGTGACCGTGGCCTCCCCCGAGCATCCGCTCGGCGGAGGCCACGGCCGTTACGGGCCGCCCGACGGGGCGTGGAACGCCACCCCGGCCACCCGCGGACGACCGCTCAGGACGATGCCAGGGCACGGGCGAGTGCGCTCCGGCCGGCGGGCCCTGGACGGGCTGACCGCCGGGTTCGGCGGGGACCGGCCTGGCTGTCAACTGTCGCATCTGCCAGGTCGGGCTGCCCAGACGGGTTGTAGATGCTGCTCTGTACCGCTGTTGCGGTCCGCATCTGCGACCCCATGATGAGGACGGCGAGGCGGCCGGTCCAACACCCTTGGGCCGTCACGCTGCAGGGGGGTGGCATCCACGTCCCCCCACCTCCGCACGCGTGCTGACGGCGGCGTACATCCGCAGGGCGGCTGACCCGGTGCCGCAGCAGGCGACCCCGCCACCACCCACACGACGTCGGCCGGCCCCCACTCCGCAGCGAAGCCTCGCCGCCGACGGGTGGCCAGCCCGGAATCAACAAGGGAGAGTTCGTTGCACAAGAGATCTCTGCGGCACTTCGCCGTGGGCAGGGCGCTGGTCATGGGCGCCGTACTGGCCCTGGCGGTGCCGGGCGTCGCGTACGCCAACACCGTGAGCGTGACGGTGAAGACCCCCGGGGCCACCGCCGGCCCCTCCACCACCTTCTCCGAGATCTCGACCCACGCGGACTGCAGCAGCGGTCTCGTCTCCGGCGGCGGCATCGACCAGGCCATCGGCACCGGTACGTCGTCCAACGGCAACCACGTGAACGGCACCGCGCCCAGCTCCGACGGCTCCACCGAGTACACCGGCTCGACCGGTGTGGTGGGCACCGACAACACCCACTGGCTCGGCATCGGCGGCAGCGGCGGCGCGGTGAACGGCTCGTTCTCGTCCACCCCGTACGCGGTCTGCTTCACCAGCAATCTGATCAACCACACCCAGACCGTCATGAACAAGGCCGCCGGGCCGACCACCTCGTCGACGCCCCTCGCGGTCACGGCGACCTGCCCGGCCAACACCGTGCTGCTCGGCGGCGGCGCCCGGACCACCCCGGCCGACGTCGGCAGCCTCAAGCCGATCGCGAGCTTCCCCACCTTCGACAACTCCGCGCACGACTACGGCCTGAAGGCCGCGGCCGACGGTGAGACCAACCCCGACTCCTGGACGGCGGTCGGTTACAACGGCGGCGGTGGCGGCACCACCAACACCACGTACGCGTACGCGATCTGCAGCGGCGGCGGCATCAACGTCAGCGGCGTCACCGTGAAGGTCCACCACAGCGAGGTGAGCGGCCCGACCTCGGCGACCACGGGCCAGACCGTGACCGTGGGCTGCGGCACCGACGGCAAGCTGGTCAGCGGCGGCGCGGCCATCAGTGGCGGCAGCGTCACGACCACCGACTTCACCGGGCCGGGCTCGGGCGGCGACCACCTCAACGGCAGCTACCCCAGCGACAGCGGCGGCAGTCCGGTCGGCGACGGGACCACGTCGGCCGCGTACTGGACCGCCTACACCCACACCGGCGGAGCCGGCTCCGCCAACACCTACTCGGACGTCTGGGCGCTCTGCGCCAACGACGGCGTCTGAGCCACCGGTCGAACCCTGGTCCGCAGGCGGGCCCGTCCCGCCTGCGGACCATCCCTCTCCCCACCCCGGTCGCCCACAGGACCGGAGAGAAAGCGTCGACTCCCATGAGCAACAGCAGCCCGAAGTCCCGGCGGACGATCCTCAGATCCAGGATGATCTCGGTGGCCGGCACCACCGGCCTCGTCGCCGCGGCGATCGTGCCCGTCACCGCGGTCGCCGGCACCGCGAGCGCCGCGACCGGCCAGGCGAGTGCGGCCGCTCCCTGCGGCACGGGCGGTGTCCTCACCACCGCCCCGCAGCCCACCTGCACCTACAACTCCGTCGGTACGGACACCTTCACCGTCCCGGACGGCGTGACAGCCGTGACCGTCGACCTGTTCGGCGCCGAGGGCGGCAGCGCGGCGGGCTACATCGTTCCCCACCCCGCGATCGACGGAGCGCCCGGCGGCCTCGGCGGTGAGACCCGCGCGACCCTGCCCGTGACGCCGGGCCAGACCCTCCAGCTCACCCTGGGCGCGGCCGGCATACCCGGCTCGTCCCGCCACGGTGAGTTCGCGCGTCCCGGCGGTACCGGCCACGGGCGCGGCGGCGGCGGCGCGCACGGCGGCGGCGGTTCGGGCGGCGGCGGCTCGGACGTCCGGGTCGGCGCGTTCGGCGGCGCGGACCGGGTCCTGGTCGCGGGCGGCGGCGGTGGCGCCGGCAACGGCGGCCCCGAGCTTCAGGGCGGCGCCGGAGGCGGCGAGGTCGGCCGGGACGGCGGCCAGAGCAACGGCCCGCTGGGCTCCGGCCTGGCCGGCGGCGGTGCCGGCCGGACCGCGGCCGGGCACGGCAACCCCAACACCCTGGTGGGCGGCCCCGGCACCCCCGGCATCGACTTCGACCCCATCACCAGCGAGCCCAACCCCGGCAGCGGCGGCACCGGCGGCAACGGCGGTGGGGGCGGCCCCGGCGGCGGCGGTGGCGGTGGCGGCTGGCACGGCGGTGGCGGCGGCTCCGGCGGCGGCAATCCGGGCTACTTCCCCGGCGCGGGCGGTGGCGGCGGCAGCAGCCACGCGGCGCCGACGGCGACCGGGGTCTCCCTCCTCCAGGGCGTCAACCACGGCAGCGGCAGGGCCACCGTGTCGTTCCGGTACGGAACTTCGGTCTCCCTCTCCGCGGACACCGCCACTCCGCTCTTCGGGCACTCCGTCACCGTGACCGCGACCGTCGCCCCGGCCATCCCGGCCGCGGGCACCCCGGCGGGGTCGGTCACCTTCGCGGACGGGACGACGACGCTGGCGACCGTGCCACTGAACGGCGGCCGGGCGAGCCTCAGCACCGGCAAGTTCCAGCCGGGGCGCCACGGCATCACCGCGACCTACAGCGGCGACCCGGGCTTCACCGCGAGCAGCACGCCGCAGCCCACCGATGTGACCGTGGGCTTCAGCGCGCCGTGCGTCACGGCGCACCACGGCAGGCTGACCGTGGCCTCCGGCCAGTCGCTGTGCATGGGCCCCGGCGGCGAGCAGGACGGGCCGGTCACGGTGAAGCCGGGCGGCGCCCTGGCCGTCTCGGGCGTCCGGATCAACGGCCCGGTCGCCGCCGACGGCGCGGCCGCACTCACCATCTGCCGGTCGACCCTGTCCGGCCCGCTCGGCGTCAACGGGACCACCGGCTTCGTGCTGATCGGTTCCGACCGGGACGACACGACGGGGTGCGCGGGCAACACCTTCGAGGCCCCGGTGCACCTGAACGGCAACACCGGGGGCATGGAGGTCTCGGGCAACACGCTGAAGGCGCCGGTGACCATCACCGGCAACAGCGGCAGCGGCCTGCTGCCCGACCAGAGCGTCCCCGAGTTCGAGGGCAACCAGGTCGGCGGGCCCCTGAGCTGCGACGGCAACATACCGACGCTGTCCCAGGCGGGCAACACGGCGGACGGGCCGAGGTCCGGACAGTGCCGGTGATTGGGGACGGGCGGGCAGGCTCCCGGTAGCCGCCGTCGGCCGGTGCGGCGAGGGTGCCGGTAGCAGGTGGTCCGGCTGTCCACCGAACGGCTGACCGCGACCCGGCGCACTCTGCGCGTCTGTCATGGGCTCTCCGGGGCCGGCCGTACCGTCGGGAAGAACGGCATGCACGCTGCTCACGACGTGCGGATCCGGCCCGCTGCCACCGGCGGCCGGACCGGAACCGTCCGTCGGTTCGGACAGAGGAGGGTGGCTCAGATCGACCGCGAGCGCGTCGGCAGGACGCTGACGTTCTGGTTGCGCCCGGCGTTCGCGCTTCGCGTCGTCGGTTGTTTCCAGCGGATCGCGGGCTTCGACCGGTCGATGGCGCTGGCCTCCAGCATGCTGACGGCGACGGTGCCGCTCGCGATTCTCGGTGGGGCCGCTCTGTCCTGGGGCGGGGACGAGGATGCCGCCGACCACATCATCAGTCGGTACGGCCTCACGGGGGACGCGGCCGATGCGGTCCGCCAGCTCCTGTCCGTGCCGCCCGACGTGGGTGTCGGCGTCTTCGGAGCGGTCTTCCTGGTGATCTCGACGTTGAGCTTCGCGCGCGCGGCTCAGCGACTTTTCGAACAGACCTGGCAGCTCAAGCCGTTGAGTGTGCGCAACACACTGAACGACCTGAAGTGGGCCGTCGGCTTCGTGGTGTGTGCGCTGGTGGACGGCTGGCTCCTCGGTGCCGTCGGCCAGGGGCGGCATCTCCTGCTGTGGGCGTACCTGCTCGGAGCGTCGGTGACCGGCGCCTTCCTCGTCTGGGGTGGTCGGGTGCTGTCCGCGAACCGGATCGCCTGGCGGGACCTCGTGCCGTTCGGGATCATCGCGGCGGTCCTGACGGCGGTCTACTCGGCGGGTGCCGCGTTCTACGTGCCGCGCCTGTTCGACGCGTACGCCTCGCGCTACGGCGCGATCGGCGTGGTCTTCGCCATGCTGTCGGCGTTCTTCGGCGTCGTGCTCGTTGTCGTGGGGGCGGCGGTACTCGGCCGGGAGGTGGACGACGAGCTGGACCGGATCCGGCGGGGTGAGCGGCCGGCCGATGACGAGGTCCGCCGGGAATGGGACACCGTGATCGCCCAGGCGCGGGAGCGGTGGCAGACCGCCCGCGGGCAGATCTCCCGCATCCGGTCGTCCAGGAAGTCGAAACATCCCTGAGCGGCGCCCACGGCACGGGTGCCGCGAGCGGCTGGGCCGGCGGGCAGGGGCCGGGCGCAGCCGGGGGAGGCGCGCCGCCGGTCGCCGGGTAACTCGTCGACGGCGTACGCCGCGTGGGCCGGCGGGGCCGGATGCGCCTCGATCCGGAAATGCCTGGCAGGCCGGAGCCGGCGAGGGCTATGCTCCCCGCGATGACGACTACTCCTGCTGACAGATCGGGGGTCCCGTCCACGCAAGGTGAGTGCTGATGCTCACTCAGGCCGTGAACGGGGATTCCCGCCTTTCCTTCTGGCTGCGCGTGCGCGAGTACGCCGTGCCGCCGTCCGTGATCGAGACCGCGTCCGCCCGCCGCTCCGTCGGGGACTGGGCGGGGGCGTGCGCCGCCGCGGGCCTCGACGTCGATCTCGATCTGCGCTCCGTGGCGCGCACCCACGGCCGTGACCTCGCAGCGCGGGTCCGGGCCGATCTGCGCCACCTGGCGCCCGACCTGTTGCGCTGGCACTTCCCGAGGATCGCCCCCGACGGGCTGCTGCGACCGGGGCTGACGCTGACGCTGGCGCGGTACGACGCCGTGGGGCGTGCCGGGGCGGGCGCGGTGCACCTGGTGGTCCGGACTCCGCCGGCCTGGGCGGATGCCGGTCAGCGGATCAGCCTCGCGCTGTGGGACGAGTGCCCGGGTGGGGCCGACGCCCGCCGGCATTCCCATCCCCGTCCCCGTCCCGACCGGCGGTTCCGTCTCGACCTGCACCGCCACCTGTGGGACGCGCGCAGGACCGACGAGCTGCGGACCCGTTCCGGGGCCGATCGGCCGCCCTCCGACGGCCGCCCCGCGACGGACCGGGACCCATGGGGAGCAGTGCCGCAGGGGCGCCGCTGCGCCGTCGACCGGTGGGCGGCCGAGGCGGGGATCCTGCTCCACGCCGAGGGGCGCGCCGCCGGAGCCGTCGGCGTACGACTCGGCGGGCGGCGTCGGCTGCTCCTGGAACTCGCCGCGGACCCGGACGGTCTCGGGCCGCCCGCCCTGCGGATCGCGGCGGCGCCCGTCAACCGACCTCCCGTCGCGCCGCCGGTGCTGCCGGACGCGGCGACCTGGGTGCTGCCCGACCTGGAACTGGTCCGCGCCGGAGCGATCGAGGTCGAGCGGCTGCATCCGCTGGTGGCCTCGGCACTGGTACCGGGCCGTCCGGCCGCGGGCCCGCTGCGGCCTCCCGACCGGGCGGGACAGCCGCGCCTCGTGGAGTGCCGGGGAGCTCGGCACCGGATCGGCCTGGTCGACGGCGTCCTGGCGCCGATGGACCACGACCCCGCCGAGATCCGGCGGGAGGAACTGCTGGTCGCGCTGACCGGTACGCCGCTTCCGTGCCTGCAGGCCATCGACGAGGCGCACCGCCGACCCGACTGCCTCGGCGGCGTCCGCGAACGCCTGGACCACGGCGACACCGCCGGCGCGCTGGCCGTGGTCGAGGGACTGCTCGGCCCCGACGCCCTGCTGCGCAGCGGCGCGCTGCGGGACGAACTGGAGGCGGCCGCGCTGCAGCGGATCACCTACGGACTGTTCAGGGCGGGCCTGGCCGGCCCCGGTCCCGCCCGTAACGGCCCGGACCGTCGCCGATCCAGCGATCGCCGCTCCCACCCGCGCCACGCGATGCCTCGCTGACCCGGGGACCTCCCCCTCCGCAGACTCCGCTCCCACGAACCGACAGGTGATGACACATGCCCGCACCCGCACCCGCCCCGTCCGCTGCCACCGAGACCCTCGCCGACCCGCCCCGCACCTCCCAACTCGACGTCGCCGGTGACCTGCTGGCCCTGCTGCGCGACGCCACCACCGAACCGCGCCCCGACTCGCAGCTGGAGGCACTCACCCTGGCGGTGGCCGCCGATCTGCCGGTCCTGCTGTGGGGAGAGCCGGGGATCGGCAAGACCGCGGCCCTGACCCAGCTCGCCACGGCGCTGGACCTTCCGCTGACGACGGTGATCGCCAGCGTGCACGAGCCGTCCGACTTCTCCGGGCTGCCCGTCGTCGGGGACGACCCCGCGGAACAGGGCGTCCCGATGGCCCCGCCGGACTGGGCCGTGAAGCTGGTGCGGGCCGGCCGGGGGCTGCTGTTCCTCGACGAGCTGTCCACCGCGCCGCCGGCCGTGCAGGCCGCCCTGCTCCGCCTGGTGCTGGAACGGCGGATCGGCGCCCTGCAACTGCCGCCCGGGGTAAGGATCGTGGCTGCCGCCAATCCGCGCTCCTCGGCGGCCGACGGCTGGGAGCTGAGCCCGCCCCTGGCCAACCGGTTCGTCCATCTCCAGTGGACCCACGACCACGACGTCGTGGTCCGCGGCCTCGGCGGCACCTGGCCCCGGGCGACGCTGCCCCGGCTCGACCCGGAGCGGCTGCCGGAGGCCGTGGCCTTCGCGCGCCGTGCGGTGTGCGGGCTCCTCGCCGCCCGCCCCGCGCTCGTCCACCGTCTGCCCGGCAACGAAACCCGCCGGGGCGGCCCCTGGCCGTCGCCCCGGAGCTGGGAGATGACCCTGTGTCTGATCGCCTTCGCGACCGCGGCGGGCTCCTCCCGGGACGTGCTCTCCCTGCTGGTCAGGGGCACGGTCGGGGACGGTCCGGGGCTGGAACTGCTGGCGGGCCTGGACCGGATGGACCTCCCCGACCCCGAGGTGCTGCTCGCCGACCCGGCGGGCGCCGCCCTGCCGGAGCGCGGGGATCTGCGCCAGGCCGTGCTCGACGGCGTGGTGGACGCGGTCCGCAAGCGCCCGGAGCGGGCCCGCTGGGACGCGGCCTGGACGCTCCTCGTCCGCGCGATGGAGACCGGAGCCCCGGACCTGGTCGTCGTCCCGGCGACCACCCTCGCCTCGCTGCGCCGACAGGACTGGGACGTGCCGGCCGCGATCGAGCGGCTCGCCGGCGCGGTGGCGCTGTCCCGGCGGGCGGATCGGGCCGCGGACCGGGCCGCGGACCGGATCGCGGTCGCCGCGAAGGCCGGCCGGTGACCCCGGCCCCGCCGAGGGCACTGGACCTCGACAAGCTGTTCGCCGCCCGACTGCACGCCGCTCGGGCCCGGCCCTACCTGGCGACGGCGCTGTTCGCCCTGCACACCGTGGAGTCGCGACGGGTGCCGACGATGGCCGTCGACCGGCACTGGCGGTGCTACGTCTCGCCGCCGTTCGTCGAGCGCACACCGGTGGAGGAACTGGCCTCGGTGTGGGTGCACGAGGTGTCGCACCTGCTGCGCGACCACCACGGGCGCAGCGACCGGGTCGCGCGGGAACGCGGGCTGACCGGCCCGGGCGAACGGCTGCGGATGAACATCGCCGCGGACTGCGAGATCAACGACGACGTGTACGGCGACGGTCTGGTCCGGCCCGAGGGCGCCGTCCGGCCGCAGTCCCTGGAGCTGCCCGAAGGGGAGCTCATGGAGGACTACCTGCGCCAGTTCGGCCTCGGACCGCTCACGCAGGCCATGGCCTGGCTGGACTGCGGCAGCGGCGCCGACGGCCTGGAACGCGAGTGGGACCTGGGGCCCGACGGCGCCCACGGTCTCAGTGCCCAGGAGCAGGACGCGGTGCGGTTCCGGGTGGCGCAGGGCATCACCGGCCGCCCGGGGAACGCCTCGCAGGGGTGGCGGCGCTGGGCCGAGGATGCGTTCCATCCGCCGCAGCCGTGGCGCGAGTTGCTGGGTGCGGCGGTCCGCTCGGCGGTGTCCGGTTCCGGCGCGGGCGAGGACTACACCTACGGCCGGCCGTCGCGGCGCTCGGCCGGGGTGCCCGGCGTCGTCCTGCCGAGCCTGCGGCGCAGGCCGCCACGGGTCGCCGTGGTCATCGACACCTCCGGCTCGGTCAGTGACGCCGAACTCGGCAGCGCACTCCTGGAGGTCGCCGCGATCTCCCGCGCCGTGGGCGGCCGCCGCGACCTGGTCACCGTGCTGCCGTGCGACGCGGCGGCCCGGGTCGTGCACCCGCTGTGCCGCGCCGAGGGCATCCCGCTGCTGGGCGGCGGCGGTACGGACCTGCGGACCGGCTTCGCGAAGGCACTCCGGACGCAGCCCCGACCGGACGTCGTCGTGGTGCTGACCGACGGTCAGACGCCATGGCCGGACCACCGGCCGGCGTGCCGGACGGTGGTGGGCCTGTTTCCCCGGCAGCGGGCCGGGTCGTGGGACGAGAACGATCCCGACTACGTGCCGGACTCGCCGCCGGAGTGGGCCCGGGTGGTCACCATCGGGTGAAGCCCGGGCCGGCCGGATCAGCGGTCGGCCGGCTCACCGCGCCGCGCGTCGGGGGCCGCGAGGGCGGGTTCGGGTGCGAGTGCGGGTGCGAGTGCGGGTGCGGCGGTGGGCGCCGGTTCGGGTGCGGGTGCGGGTGCGGCGGTGGGCGCCGGTTCGGGTGCGGCGAAGCCCTTGACCAGGAGCCACCCCGCCAGCGTCATCTCGTACGCGAACACCGGGAGCGCGCACAGGGCTCCCCAGGTCGAGATCTGCTGGTAGGCGCCGAACAGCACCAGCGTGGCGGAGACGAAGATCAGCGGGCCGCCGACGACACCCAGCAGCGCCACGAAGCGCGGTACCGCCCTCGTCCGGTACAGGAACCAGGCCATCATCAGGGTGCTCGGGGCCAGGGCGAGGTTGGGGCCGACCAGGAAGGTCCAGTCGTGGACCGCCACCAGCGCCCGTCCGACCGCCAGGTACGCGGAGGAGTCGGCGTCCGGGGTCCGTGCGAAGTCCTGGTGCAGGGTCACGACCGAGAGCAGGCTGATGACGCCCACGAGGATGACGGTGGCCTCCAGCAGCCGGAAGCAGACGTACCCGAGGGCGAATCCCTGGCGGTACCGGCGCAGGACCGGGAAGACGGTGATCGAGATGCCGATGACGGAGAACGCGCAGATGACCTCCAGGAGCGCCCCGGCCGCCACCCGGCCGGCCTGCGCCGGGCCCGCGACGGTGTAGTCGGGGTGGTCCAGGATCGGGCTGTACTGGAGGAGGCCCGCCATCGAGGTGATCGCCGCGAGGATGAACAGTGCCCCCGTGATCGTCGCGGTCCTTCGGTGTGTGCTCATCGTCCTGCTTCCGTCTCGTCGCCCTGTGGCGTGGATGAGGTGGCCTGCGTGGAATGGGTGTGCGGCCCTCGGCCCGGCGGGTCGCATCCGGTGATGAGCAGCCTGCCGACCCGGCGCGGCGCAGACCTCCCCTCGCGGTCGGAAAACGCCTCCACCCCAGGGTGGAGACGGCCGAGCTGAACGGGGGTCCCCGGGCTGCGGCGAGCCCCCTACGCTGTGGCCCCATGAAGACTCCACGACCGCCGCTGCCTCAGCTGAACGCGCCGCCCAGTGCCTGGTCACGGGTGTGGCCCTACCTGCTCGCGGCGGCCGTCGGCTGCGTCGCCTGGATCGCGCACGCCGCCGTCCTGCTCTCCGGGTCGCCGGCGCCGGCGCAGCGTGAACGGGTCGGCGGGGCGCTGCTGCTGGACCTGCTGCTCGGCGCGGCGGTGCTGGCCCTGCTGACGCTCCGGCGCCGGTTCCCGCCGGCCGTCGCGTACGCGGCGGTGGCCGTGGCCCCGGTCTCGGTGGCGGGGCTGGGAGCGGTGGTGCTGGCGGTCGGGTCGATGGCGACCTGGCGCCGGCGGCGGTGGATCGTCGGGGCGGGGGCGCTCTCGGCGGTCGGCGCGATCGTCTCCCAGGGCGTGTACCGCCCGTGGCTGTCGCCCGCCGTGGACGGCGGAGCCTCCTCGGTGGCGGCCAACGTCCTGGTGGTGCTGGCGATCTACGCGGCCGCCGCCGCCACGGGCGGCTACCTCGGGGCCCGCCGCGAGCTGCTCGCCTCGCTGCACGAGCGGGCGCTGACCGCCGAGCGGGAGCAGGACCTGGCCGCGCAGGCGGCCCGGGAGGCCGAGCGCACGCGGATCGCCCGGGACATGCACGACGACCTGGCGCACCGGATCTCCCTGGTGGCGCTGCACGCCGGGGTGTTGACGTACCGGGAGGACCTCGACCGGGCCGAGACGGCGGCCGCCGCCCAGACCATCCAGAGCAACGCGCAACTGGCTCTGACCGAACTGCGCCAGGTGCTGGGCGTGTTGCGGGACGGCCGGGCGGTGGAGGGTGTCGAGCGGTCCCAGCCGACGCTCGCGGAGCTGCCGGCGCTGCTGGCCGACGCCCGGGAGGCCGGTTCGGTGGTCCGGCTCGACACCTCGGGCCTGCCCGCAGGTGCCGGGGCGGACCTCGGCGGGCTGCCGGAGGCGATGTCGCGCACCTCGTTCCGGGTCGTGCAGGAGGCGCTGACCAACGCCCGCAAGCACGCCCCCGGCGAGCCGGTCGGCATACGGCTGGCCGGAGCACCCGGCGGGCGGCTCGGCATCGAGGTCCGCAACCGGGCCGGCGCCGGGCCGGGCCTGGCACTGCCGTCGGCGGGGGTCGGCCTCGCGGGGCTCCGGGAGCGGGCCGAACCGGACGGCGGGACGGTCGAGTTCGGGGCGGAGCACGGCGGGGACTTCGTGGTGCGGGCGAGCCTGCCGTGGCCGGCGTGAGCAGGGTCCGGGTCCTGCTGGTGGACGACGATCCGCTGGTACGAGCCGGTCTGCGGATGATCCTGGACGGCGCCCCGGACCTCCAGGTGGTGGGCGAGGCGGCCGACGGCCAGCAGGCGCTCGACCTGGTCGCGCACGAGCTGCCCGACGTCGTCCTGATGGACATCCGGATGCCGAGGATGGACGGGCTCGCCGCCACCCGGCGGCTGCGGGAACAGGGCGCCGGCGCCCGGGTCGTCATCCTGACCACGTTCGACACCGACGAGACGGTCCTGACGGCGCTGCGGCACGGCGCCGTGGGGTACCTGCTCAAGGACACCCCGCCGGCCGACCTGGTCCTCGCCGTACGGCGGGTGGCCCTCGGCGAACCGATCCTGTCCGCCGCCGTCACCACCCGCCTGATCGCCGCCGTCACCGCCTCGCCGGACGACTCCCGCCGACGGGCCGCCCGCGCCCTGCTGGACCGCCTGACGGACCGCGAACGGGAGGTCGCGTACGCGGTCAGCGAGGGGCTGACGAACACGGAGATCTCCCGGTCGCTGTTCATGGGGGTGGCCACCGTGAAGACGCACGTGGGCAGCGTGTTCGCGAAGCTGGAGGTCACGAACCGGGTCCAGGTCGCCCGCTGCGTCCACGACGCGGGCGGCCCGGACCCGGGGGCCGGTCCCGGTCCCGGTTAGCGCCCCGACATGGGCGGCGTTCCCACAGGGCGGGGCGGCCTTCGGAGGCGAGGGGCTCGACCGCTGGACACCACCGATCGGGATGGGCCCGGCGCCGATGGGAAGTGCCTGGTCCCGCTGAGTTGCGCCTTCCGTTCGGCTGGGCCCTCCCTCTCTGGCTGGCACCCCGGCCTGGTCCTTGGGACGGCCTTATCCCTGAACGTCGTCAGGAGGTGAGCATCGGCTTGAGATGCATACCCGTCCAAAGGCGCCCGCGGCCCCGGGTGTTCTCCCTACAGTGGACGAAGCAAATTGCGGGAGTCACGGGGGAGCGCACGCATGACGCAGACCGAGCGGCCGTATCCGGTGACGGAACTGTTGGCGGCCGTCCGAGCGGAGATACGCACCGAGCGGCGTGATGACGCCAAGGACGCGGAGAAGGCGGACATATTCCACGGTCGTCTCGTGTCCGCAACGGAGGGGCGGTACGAGTACCTGTTCGGGTGCCGGAAGTGGCCGCGGTCCCTGGACGGCACACCCGTGCTCGTGCGGCTCTCACACGCCCGCGGCCCCTGGGCGACGGCTGAGGCCTCCAGGATGCCGGACGGCAAGGTGCGGCTGGCCGTCAGTGAGAACCTGGGCCAGAGCATCGACAACGCCCAGCTCCGCAAGGACGACTCGGCCGGTCTTGTGGTCCTCGCCGAGCGCCTGGAGGCGGCGGGCGAGGCGGAGGGGCCGGTACGGATCGAGAGCGCGGGGTGGATCGTCGGTCAGGGCACTCCGGTTCTCGGGCGGGAGTCCGACCCCGCGCGGTGGGTGGCCGATTGGCATGCTCTGAAGCTCAACCCACGCCAGCGGCAGGCCGTCGAGCGGGCCCTGGCAAGTCAGGTCCTCTTCCTGTGGGGGCCGCCGGGAACGGGAAAGACGGACGTTGTCGGGCACATCGTCGAGGGCAACTTTCGGCAGGGCCACAACGTCCTGTTCCTCGCCCCGACCAAGGTGGCCGTCGATCAGGCGTTGGAGCGGATCTGCGACCTGTTGGCCGGCCAGGAAGGCTTCGCCGAGGGCTTGGTCCAGCGTGGCGGCGACATCGAGCTGCCTTCGCTGCGCGAGAGGTACGGCGACTACGTCGACACCGCCCGGATCGCCACCAGGGTCTCAGCCCGGCTCGACGAGGCGCTCACGGAGACGGCGGACGCCCTTGGCCGTGCCCGTACCGGCTTGGGACTGCACGATGAGGCCCGGACGCTGGAGGAACGTCTCACGGCGGACCGCGCCGCCTGGAAGGAGGCAACTGCTTCGGCGGTTGCTGCCGAGCAGGAGAAGCTGAGGGGGGAGGCCGACGCAGCCGGACTGCGGTTGAGTATCAGCCAGGCGGGAGCTCCGACCGGGCCCTTCGCCAAGCGGAAGGAGGCCAGGCTGGCTGCCTGGCGGAGCGACCTCGACCGGGCTGTGCAGGCGGCACAGAACGCCGAGTACCTAGGTGTCGCGGCCGGCCGCCAGGCCCAGGAACTCGCCGCCCGGATCGGCGAGGTGAGCGGGCGCCTTGCCGGGGTCCGGCAGAAGCTCACGGGGCTCCCGTCGTTCGCAGAACTCGTCCGGCAGGCGGACGGGTTGCAGAAGCAGGCCGACGAGCTCAACCGGCAGCGCAGCAGGATCCAGCAGACCGTGCGCTCCAGGTGCCGCGTCATGGGGGCCACGGTCGCCAAGGCGGTGCAGTCGCGGAAGCTGCTGGACCGGGTGGACGTCGTCGTCATCGACGAGGCGGGGATGGTCGACCTCCCGTCGGCCTGGCTCGCCGCCGGCCTCGCCGGGAAGCGGGTCGTCGTGGCCGGGGACTTCCGGCAGCTGCCGGCGGTCACCAAGGGGGACGGTGACCGGAAGGCCACGGACGAGGAACGTGCCCATTCACGGCACTGGGCGGCCCGGGACGCCTTCCACGCGGCCGGTCTGGTCACCGAGTCCGGCGCGGTCCGTGAGGACCCGCGCCTCGTCGCGCTCGACACCCAGTACCGCATGCGCGGGCCGATCTGCGAACTCGTCAACGCCGTCGCCTATCCGGACGCGCCGCTCGCCACGGGCCGCGCGGATGGCAGCCGGATCCCTTCCAACCCGTTGGTCGACGTCCCGGTCATCCTCGTCGACACTTCGAAGCAGCGGATCGCCGGGCCCGACTACCGGGCCAACACGGTCAACGAGGCCGTGGTCCACGAACTTGTCCGAGGGCTCCAGTACGAAGGCGTGCTGCCCGGCCGCAAGTGGGAGGGCACCGACCTCGCGGAGGGGGAACGTGCGACCGACCGGCTGGCGGTCATCGCCCCCTACCGCGCCCAGGTCAAGGCCCTGAAGGGCAGTCTGACGTACCGGTTCGGGGAAGAGTACGAGGGTCTCGTCGACACCATCCACCGCTTCCAGGGCAGCCAGCGGCCGATCGTCGTCTTCGACACCGCGGTGGGCGCCGGAAAGGATCCCGGCATCTTCTACAGCGGCACCGGGCTGTCCTCGCAGACCTGCCGGCTGCTGAACGTCGCCCTCAGCCGGGCCCAGGACCACCTGATCGTCGTCGCCGACGTCGAGCACCTGCGTCGACATCTCGCCCCGCACAGCGAGGCCCGCGTCATGCTCGACCACCTTGAGAGCCGCGCCCAGCTGATGTCCGCCGACCAGTTGGTTCCCACCCGGGATGCGGCGCAGCTGTCCGCCCTCTCGGAGGAGGAACTGGCGCGGCCGGCGTTCTTCCCGGCCGACGAGGTCTACAAGGCCGTGGAGTGGGACATCGCACGGGCCCGCACCAGCATCGAGATCTACTGCCCGTTCCTCGACCCGCAGCCGGTGCACCGGTGGTCGGCGCTCCTGGGCGAACGCGCCGCCGCGGGCGTTCGCGTCGTCGTCTACACCCGGGCACCCGAAGAACAGCGGGACGCCGCCGGGACAGACCGCCACCAGCAGCGGATCGACCAGCTGAGGGCAGCCGGTTGCGAGGTCGACTTCCGGGAACGGATGCACGAGAAGGTCCTCATCCTCGACAGCGCGGTGCTCTGGCACGGATCGCTGAACCTGTTGGCGAACGCCGGCCCGACCGACCTGATGATGCGCTTCACCGACCCCGCGTCGTGCGAGCAGGTCAGCCGGGTCATCGACCGGGCACGCAAGGACCGCGCGGCGTGGAATCCGCAGGCGGCGACCGGTGGGGAGGGCAGGTGGCACGGCGGCCGCGGTACCGCCGACGCCGGGCCTTCGGTTCCTACCGCAGCCGATCCCGTGGGCATCCGCCCGGGAGACGTCGTCAACGGCCGGCTCTACCTCAAGGTCGCCTACAACGAGAAGGACGAGGCCAAGAGGTCGCTCGGCGCCCGCTGGGACAAGCCGAACGGCCTCTGGTACGTCGACGCCGCCCGTGTCCCCCGGGACCAGGCCGCCCGCTGGCTGCCGTGAGGGCTCAGCGGACGTACTCGGCCCAGACGCCCTTGCCCGGCGCTGCCGCGCGCGGGACAGTGCCCCAGCGGGCCGCGAGCCGGCTGACGAGGAGAAGGCCCCGGCCCGACTCGGCCTCCGAGCAGGGAGTTCCCGCAACAGCCGGCGGCGTCCGCTCGGTGCGGGTGTCGGACACCTCGATGCGAAGTGCTGCTGTCCCGTCCATGCCGCGCCGCCGGGGGTCAGCGGCGGTCACAGATCAATAGTTGACCCCGGCGGTGCGTCAACACCCCGGGGTCCGGCACATGGAGTCGAAGCTCCTCATGCACGTTCACTTTATCGCGCCCGAGCGCTACGTACGGGCGTCCCACGAGATCGTCCGCCACCCTCGTCTACGGGCCACCGCGAAGACGTTGCTGCTGTGGGCGCTGTCCCTGCCGCCTGGCAGCAGGGACACCATCCTCACCCTCGGCAGCCGCAGTCCCGAGGGGCGCATGGCCGTCTCCGGGGCCCGCGCCCAGCTGATCGAGGAGGGCTACTCGCAGCGAGGAGGGCGGCCAGTGCGTCGAGGTGGCGGCCTCCGCTGAGGCCGTACATGTTCGCGACTCGAAGGACAAGGCAGGGCCGGTGCTAAGGCTTGACCCTGCTGGGTGGACGGCATTCGTCCGCTTTGCCGCCAGCTACAAGGCCTGACGGGGCCCACCTGGCAAGGACCGGCTCTACTTCAGGCTCATCCCAGAGCAACGCGCCTTCCAGCTCGGGTACGTCGGCAGTAAGCCCGGCAGCGACAAGGACGCCAGCAGCCCGGCCGGCGGCCGGTCGAGGTCCAGCGCGTGCTGGTGGATCGTGACGCCCGTGTGCCGGACGCGGTGCGAGGTGTGCGGGGCGCTGCCCTTCGCGTAGACGAGGTGTCCCTCCGCGAGCCCGAGCGCGGTGCAGTAGGCGAGCATCTGGTACAGGTCGGCGTCCGGGTATCCGCCGGGCCTGCCGGCCTTGTACTTGGCGTCGGCCACAGCGAGTGGCATTCCGTCCGGCCGGAGGAGGACGAAGTCGGCCGCGCAGCTGGTATCTCTCCAGCGCCACCCTGGCAGTCGCGGGCCACGGCGACGGTGCGTCGGCGTAGCTCCGGAAGAAGCTCGGCAGGCCCTGCACGCCGTCGGGACGTGTCGCCGCGCGACTCGGCTGCCGACGGCGGCTCAGCCGGGGTCGTGGCCGGGGTCGCGTACGGGGTCGCCGTCGGGGCCGGCCGCCGGCACGCACAGCACGGGGACGCGCTGGACGGCGTTGTTGCAGAACCCGCCGGTGTTCCAGGCCTGTTCGAGCGGCTGGGTGTGCCCGTCGGCGTCCGTCGCCCGGGCGCAGAGGACATGACTGCCCGGGGTCGCCGTCCAGCGGGCCTGCCAGCTCTGCCAGGCCCACGGGTGGCCGCCCGCCGCGTCCAGGTCCGCCGCCGTCCAGCTCCGGCCGTCGTCGGTGCTCACCTCCACGGCGCGGACGGGAGAGGTGCCGGACCAGGCCCGGCCCTCCAGCAGGACCGGCCCGGGCCGCAGGACACGCGCCCTCGACAGGAAGTCGGGGAAGCCGGGCGGGACGAGCAGCGCGCGCGGCGCCATCCTGGTGACCGGCCGGCCGGGGTCGTCCGGTGACCGGCGGATCCGGTAGGCGGCCGCCTGCTGGAACCCGGTGAACGGGGTGTCGACCACGCTGATGCCCCGGAGCCACTTCACGTGCGCCATGCCGTACCAGCCGGGGACCACCAGGCGCAGCGGGTGCCCGTGCTGCGGGGGCAGTGGCAGGCCGTTCATCTCGTAGGCGAGCAGCACCTCGGGACGCATCGCCTCGGCGAGCGGGAGGCTGCGCCGGTAGTCCTGTTCCACGCCGCGTTCGATGCCGTGGTCGGCGCCGGTGAAGACCACCTCGACGGCGGCGTCCTCCACCTCGGCCTCGGCCAGCACCTCCCCCAGCGGCACGCCCGTCCACTCGGCCGTGCCGACCGCCTCGACCAGCCAGGGCTGGCTGATCGGCCGGGGCTCCAGCCGGGCCCGGCCGTTGCCGGCGCACTCCATCGTGACCCGGCAGGTGGCCGGGTGGCGCAGCCGCAGCTCGGCGACGTCGAGGGTCAGCGGCCGGCGCACCCGGCCGCCCACCGTGACGGGCCATTCGGCGCCGGGCCGCACCCGGGGGATGTCGTAGTGCACCAGCACGTAGTGCAGGCCGGGCGGCGTGAGGTCGTCGACCATCGCTTCGAGCGGCAGGCCGTGGTTGCGGGCGGCCAGGCCGAGTTCCGCAGCGCTGATGTCCTCGTCCGGTCCGGCCAACCGGGCCGGTCCGCTCAGTTCTCCGAGCCGTGGGTCCATCCGCCGGTCCCTTCGCCCAGCCCCGCGCCCGGCCTCGTCGCTCGCGGCGGGGCGGGCCGGTGGCTCCTCCCACCCAGGCTAGGCAGCGCGCGGCGCCGTCGCACTCCCGACCGCCGCGCACCGCCGCACCACCCACCGCCGCCCGAGGCCGTCCCGTCAGCGTCCGTCGACCGCCGGGTGGCGCCGCCGGTCGACCAGGTCCGCCCCGATCAGGCCCGCCGCCCGGCGCAGCTGCCTGCGGAGATCGGCCACGGCGGCCTCCGTCTCCGCGGGGAAGGAGTGCGCGGCGGTGGCCGCCAGCGTCGCGGGAAGGTCGCGCAGGGCGGCCCGCAGGACCCCGGCGAGCCGTTCGAGGTCGCCGAGGGCCAGCCTGCTCTCGTCCGGTTCCGGGGCGGGGCCCGGCCGGTCGACCGGCTCGCGGCGCTCCCACTCGGCGACGCTGCTGGGGACGTAGCCGAGCTCGGCCCGGGCCGCGGTCAGGGCCTTCGCGGTCGGCCTGGCGCCGTGGGCGAGGACCTTCTCCACCACCTCGCGGACCTGCTCGGCGCCGTACTCGCGCAGGACGGGCACCAGCACCCGGGCCTGGGACTCGCGGAGCACCAGGTTGCCAAAAGCCGGATTTGGCAACAGCGCGGCCTGGACGGGGATCATCTCCAGCAGGCGGTGCGCGTAGGACCGGGACAGGTTCCAGCGCTCGGTCAGGTACTCGTCCCAGGTGGCATGGGTCGCCTTGTACAGCCTGCGGTCGTGGATCTCCCACAGCGCCGGCCCGGCGTGCTGGGCGAACCGCAGGTGCGCGGCCTGCTTGTCCGACTCGAACTGGGCCTCGGCCTGCCGGACCGCCTCCACCCCCTCGGCCTGCGCGGCGGCGACCCGCGCCTCCAGCTCGGCCAGGGTGCACTCGCCGAGCCGGACCGGCACGGCGGGGGAGTCCGGCGCGTCGGGGCGTGCGGCGGTACGGCGGCTGCCCGGGCGGTTGCCGATGAGCAGGGTCTCCGGACCGGCCAGGGTCGCGGTGCTGTCGGGGCGCTGAAGGCGCGGGCGCTCGCTCATGCGGCGGCCTCCTGGAGGTGCTTGACCTTCGTGGCGAGCTTCGCGAAGTCGTCCGCGACCTCGCGGGCGGGAACGGTCCGCAGCGAACGCAGCGGCGCCACGGAGTCGGCGGCGGCCTTGACGACGGCCCGCTCGCGGATGTGCGGCGCCCACACCAGCCCGGGGAAACAGGCGTCGAGCCCCTCGATCTGGAAGTCGTGCACGCCGAGGCCGGTGCGCACCCGCGACGGGACGACCCCCGCCACCCGTAGCCGCGGGTTGCTGAGGTCGTCGGCGTGGTCCCGGACGAAGTTCAGGACCCGCACGGCGCCCTCGATCCCGTCGAACTCCGGCTCGGCCACGATGAGCACCACGTCGGCGGCCACCATCGCGAGCTGGGTCAGGTGCCCGAGGGACGGCGGGCAGTCGAGCAGCGTGATCCTGCGGTCGTCGCACCCCGCCAGCGCCCGTCTGAGCCGCTTCACGGCGCCGACCGTGCCGGCCTCGGAGATCCGGTTCTCCAGCTCGAACCTGGCCGGCAGGACCCGGATCCGCCGACCGTAGATCCCGCCCCAGCCGCAGGGCACGTACGCGTCCCTGGCCGCCCCCAGGGCGTCGCACTTGATCGCCTCGCTGATCGTCATCTGGTCCGGCTCCGGCCGGGCACCCAGCCGGCGGGAGGCGTTGCCCTGCGGGTCGACGTCGGCGACGTCCACCTCCTCGCCGGCCTCGGCCAGGGCGGCGGCGAGATTCACCACCATCGCCGACTTCCCCGAGCCGCCCTTGTTCTGACACACCGCAATCCGCATTCGGGCTTCCTCTCCGCCGCGCTCCGGCCACCGTGAGGGGTGGGCCGTGCTCGCAGAGTAACTATCCGATCACCCAACAGCCCGGACGGCCGCCCGCCCCGGACAAGGAACACCCGGACGGCGGCCGGAAGGCCCAGCTCTCCGCCGCCCCCGCGTGCTCAGCCGCGCAGCGCGTGCCCCCCGAAGCCGGTGCCGCCGCCCGCCTCCTGCCACCACCGTTCGACCGCGGCCTGGTCCATCGCCTCCCACCGCGGGGTCTCCTGGACCTGCGCCCGACCGAGGCTGCGGCCGAGTTCCAGCACGGCCCGGCCGACCGGCGCCCGTTCGGCGTCGTAGCGCTGCAGGGCCTCCTCCCAGCTTGTCGCGCCGGCCAGGGCGCGCTCCAGCACGCTGGCGTCCTGCAGTGCCTTGATCGCGCCGCTGCCGGTGTGCGGGCGGGCGATCGAGGCCGCGTCGCCGACGAGGGCGAGCCGGCCGTGGGCGAAGTGAGGCGCGGCCATGTCGTACATCGGCTGCACGAAGGCCTGGTTGGGGTCGGTGAGCCGGACCACCTCCTGCCAGAACGGCGGGAAGTGGCGTTCCATCAGGGCGTCCTGGTACGCGGCGAGCTCGGCGGTGAGGTCGCGGCCCGGCGCGGCGGCCGGGTCGTCGAAGCGCAGGACGGCGGAGGCGGGCGGGGTGGCGTAGAAGACCCAGTTGACGTCCGTCCCGGCGCCGCCCGGGCCGGGGATGCGATAGACGATCATGTGGCCGCCGGGGAACACCACCGTCGTCGCGTCCCGGTCCGCGAACGCCTCCGGCGGGCCGGGGAGCCGGTCCGCCGGCAGCGTCCCGCGCCAGGCCAGGTAACCGCCGTAGCGGGCGACCGCGTCCGGGTAGAGCGCGGCCCGGACGACCGAGCGGTAGCCGTCCGCGCCGACCACCATGTCGAATCGCTCCTCGCTCCCGTCCGCCAGGCACACCACCGCGCCCGCCGCGTCCGGGACCACCCGGCCGACGGCGGCGCCGGTGCGGTAGTCGACACCGGCCGGGATCCGGCTCCGCAGCTCCTGCCAGAGCGAACCCCAGTTGTACGAGCGGAACGGGAACGGCAGGACACCGATCTCCCGGCCCGCGCGCCGCTCCCCGTCGCGCACCACCCAGGGCCGGCGCGCGAGTTGGACCCAGGGCATGCCGGCGTCGAGATGACCGGCGGCCTCCAGTTCCGCGTACCGGTCGTTGTGGAGTGCGAGCCCGACGCCCCGGTCCTGGAGCCGCCCGGCGGCCCGCTCGAACACCACGACCTCGTCCGCACCCGTCCGCGCCGCGGCGAGTGCGGCCGCGCAGCCCGCCACGCTCCCGCCCACCACGGCCACCCGTCCTCCGCGCACCGCATGTTCTCCCGCCGCTGTCGTGCAGACCGTCGTCCGACCCCGGGAGCCTTCGCGGCGATGCGGCCCGCGAAACGGTTTGTGACGCAGTAGTCGACCGGGCGGGGCCGGACGGCTCTCACGGCGCGGCGGTGGTCTCCACCATCGGCAGGGTGTCTCCGTCCGGGCCGAGTTCGCAGACGAGGGCGGGCGAGCCGGCCGCGGGGCGGTCGATCCGGACCCGGAACGGCTCGTCGGGACGGCCGGGCAGCGCGCCGGAGAGCGTCCGCGGCAGGGTGCCCGGCCCGTGTTCCCGGTGGAAGGCGATCTCCCGGCCGTCGACCAGCAGCTCCGTCTCGGTGATCCAGCCCGACCGGATGTTCACGGTGACGGAGTGCCCGGCCCGGTCGGCGTGGAAGCTGTGGCGGTGGCGCATGGCACTCCCGGGCGTGAGATCCCCCGGACGGGCCGGGGGATCTCACGCCGGACGCCGTCCCGACCGGCCCGGCGGGCCGACGCAGGTGGCGGGTCAGTTCGGGGAGGGCTTGAGGACGACGAAGTCCGCGCCGGAGGGGTCGAGGCAGACGGCCAGCCGGCCGACGCCGGGTACGTCCTCGGGCCCCATCTGGACGCTGCCCCCGCTACCGGTGACCTCGGCGACCGTCGAGTCGCAGTCCGCGACCGCGAACACCGGGTGCCAGTACGCCCGCCCGCCGGTCAGCGCCAGGTGCTCCGCGGCCAGCTGCATCAGGCCGCCCTGCATCCGCTCCTGGGGGAGTGCGGCCGGGGTGATCAGCCAGTACGTTCCCTCTGCGCCGGGCATCGGCATGGCCTCGGTCTGCCAGCCGAAGAGTTCCCCGTAGAACTGCCGGGCGGCGTCCGCGTCGGTCGTGTAGAGCTCCGTCCAGCTCAGCGTGCCCGGCTCGTCGACGGCCTCCAGACCGGGTTGGGCGGCCGGCTGCCAGACCGCGAACTGCCCGCCCTGCGGGTCGGTGAACTGGGCCATTCGCCCGTCCTCGCCGGCGTCCATCGGCTGGACCCGGACGGTGCCGCCCATGCGCTCCACGGCCTGCGCCGTCGCGTCGGCGTCGGGGGTGTTGAAGTAGAGCATCCAGGCGGAGCGGGCGCCCTCCTCGTTGAGCGGGCCGACCGCGCCGACCGTCTTCCCGCCGTGGCGGAACGAGGTGTACCCGCCCGCCTCCGGGCCGTACGACTGCGCCTCCCAGCCGAACACCGCGGTGTAGAAGGCCGTCGCCGCGTCGACGTCGGGCGCGCCGAGGTCGAGCCAGCACGGGGAGCCGGGCACGAAGTCGGTGGTGATCATGGGGGACTCCTTCCAGAGATCCATCGGGAGCCAGCCTGACACCGGGCACCGCCGCCCGCCTGTCGGCCGCGAGCCGCTGACCGGCTTCACCCTGGCCGGTCCGGACGGGTAGGTTGGCGCGCCGTGGGCTGCACGGCGCTGTGCCGGGTCCGGGAGGGCGGTGGCGTGATGGGTTCGCAGGCGGTCGTGGACTGCGCGCTGTACGAGGACGGCCGGCGGCTGCCGGGCCGGGTGGACCTGGCGGACGTGCTGAAGCGGATAGGCGAGCAGCCGGGCCGGTTCGTCTGGATCGGCCTGTACGAGCCCACCGCCGAGCAGTTCGACGAGATCGCGGCCGCCTTCGAGCTGCACCCGCTGGCCGTGGAGGACGCCGTCCGTGCCCACCAGCGGCCGAAGCTGGAGCGCTACGGGAACACGCTGTTCCTGGTGCTGAAGACGATCGTCTACGTCGCCCACGACCGGGTGACGGCGACCAGCGAGATCGTCGACACCGGGGAGATCATGGTCTTCGCCGGGCCCGGGTTCGCGATCGTGGTGCGGCACGGCAGCGCCCCGGCGCTGACCGGGGTGCGGCGGGAGATGGAGGCCGCCCCCGAGCTGCTGGGCCTGGGTCCGGTCTCCGTCCTGCACGCGGTGGCCGACCACGTGGTCGACCACTACCTGGAGGTCGCCGACGCCTTCGAGCGGGACGTGGAGGAGCTGGAGACCGCGGTGTTCTCGCCCGAGCGGACGGACGACGCCGGCCGGATCTACCAACTCAAGCGCGAGCTGATGGAGTTCAAGCGGGCCGTGGTGCCGCTCGGGGTCCCGTTGAAGCGGCTGGCCGACGGTTCGCTGCCGGAGGTGCCGGCCGGCCTCGCCGCGTACCTGCGCGACGTCGCCGACCACCACCTGCAGGCGAAGGAGCGGATCGCCTCCTTCGACGAACTGGTCGCCGGCATCCTGGACGCGAGCGTCGCCCGGCTGTCGCTCCAGCAGAACACCGACATGCGAAAGATCAGTGCGGGCGCCGCCCTGGTCGCGGTGCCGACCATGGTGGTGGGGATCTACGGCATGAACTTCGAGTACATGCCGGAGCTGCACTGGACGTTCGGCTACCCGGCCGTCCTGCTGCTGATCGTGGCGGTCTGCGCCTTCGCCTTCCGGGCGTTCCGCCGCAACGACTGGCTCTGAACCCGGCCGCCCCGGACGGCTCGGTTCAGAGCCAGTCGCGGCGCTTGAAGACCAGGTAGAGGCTGGCGCAGACCAGGGCCATCAGGGCGATCGCGAACGGGTACCCGAAGACCCACTTGAGCTCCGGCATCTGCTCGAAGTTCATGCCGTAGACCGTCCCGATCAGGGTCGGGGCGAACAGGATGGCGGCCCAGGAGGAGATCTTCTTGATCTCGTTGTTCTGGGCGTGCCCGGCCTCGGCGAGCTGCTTCATCTCCTCGTTCTGGGCCTGCGAGACCAGGGTGGCGTTGACGGTGAGGATGTTCTGCAGCATCTGGCGGAAGCCGTCGACCCGCTCGGCGGCGGTGGTGGCGTGGTCGGCGACGTCGCGCAGGTAGCGCCGGAGTTCCTCGTCGGTGCCGTACTTCTCGAAGCCCGCCTCCAGGCTGGCCATGATGTCCAGCAGCGGGCGGGTCGCCCGCTGGAACTCGATGACCTCACGGGAGAGTTCGTAGATGCGCCGGGAGACCCCGGGGTCGCCGCCGAAGACCTCCGTCTCGATCTCGTCGATGTCGTGCTGAAGTCCGGCGATGACCGGCGCGTACCCGTCGACCACCGCGTCCAGGACGGCGTACAGCACGGCCTCGGGGCCGAGCGCGAGCAGCTCGGGGTCGTCCTCCAGCCGCCGGCGGACGGCGGACAGGTCGGGGGACTGCGAGTGGCGGACGGTGACCACGAAGTCCGGGCCGACGAACAGGTGGATCTCGCCGAAGTCGACCTCCTCGTCGTCGTCGAGGTAGCGGGCCGCGCGCAGCACGACGAAGAGGGTGTCGCCGTAACGCTCCAGCTTCGGGCGCTGGTGGGCGACGATGGCGTCCTCGATCGCCAGCTCGTGCAGCCCGAACCGCTCGGCGGCCTCGGTCAGCTGGGCCTCGGCGGGCCGGAACAGTCCGATCCAGGTCATCGTGCCGGGCTTGCCGGGGATCTGCTGGTAGATCTCGGACAGGCTGGCGGGTGCGTCGATCCGGTGGCCGTCGCGGTAGACCGCGGCGTCCACCACCGAGCGTTCGAGCGTGACCGACTCCGTCCGGTGCTCCGTCCTCGGGTCCATCGAGTGTTCGGGCGCCGGCGTCGGCCCGGTGGGGACCGGCCCGGCGGGACGGCTGAACGGACGCTTGCTCGCGCGCACCGCGCGCACACGCCAGTCGGACATGGCAGGAACCTCCACGGATCGGTGTCCGCCACGGAGCCCGGCGACGCCGATCGGCAGCGTCCGCAGGGGAGGCGGGTGGGAGCGCCCCGGAGCGCCCGGCTGTGTCCGGTGCCCGTGCGCGGGCGCCCCGCGCGATCCTGCTGAGGTCAGCGCGGGGAGCTGCGGAGGGGGACGGACGACGGACGGCGGCAGAGGCACAGGGTGTCGGGGCAGGACGGGATCATCCCGGGGTGGGGCCGACTTCGGCCCGGACTACTGCACTCCACTGCTCTCACCTCCTCGCCGTCGGGGCGCCCGCAGGGGTCGCCGGGACTCGGCACACAGGAGATTCCCCCGGGCACGGCGGATACACCGCGGACCGGGTGGGGCACCCCTGAACTCGTCAGAGCTTTGGCACGCCACGGCGTAGCACCCGAGGGGTGCAGCCACTTGGGGTCACCCCTTAGGCCGGGGAGACCTGTCCTGAACCTGGGCGTCTCTCGACGTCGTGGGGTCAGTGGCCTGTGTCCGTGGCGACGCCTCACCGAACGAGGTGCCTGCACAACTGCGCCCAGTGTAGACCCGGCCGACACCGTCACCGACCAGCTTCCGGGCGGCGGCAGTCGACTGGGCGTCAGATGGGTCGGCGCGGATCGGCGGGGGCCGACCGTGCCGGGCGGTCTGGCGCCTCCGGTCGCGGATGCAGTGACGGAAGGGCCGGTGAATTGTTCTGTATGGGCAGATATGGGTGGTCCGACAGGCATATCTTGACGATCCCTTAACGGGTCGCCGCAGGGCGTACCTACTGAGGGGTAGTGCGGCCCGGTCCACCCGTCCGACCTGCGGAAACGTTTCAGCGGATGGTCTCGACCGGGGCGTGTTCCGACCGTTTCGGGGCAGCTTGCCGACTGCTCCCGGCGCCTTACGCTCGCCCGTGTGTTCAATCTGCCCCAGGCGCTCAAGCGCCTTGTGATCGGCCGGGCCATGCGCAGCGAGGAGCTGGGCGAGACCCTGCTCCCCAAGCGGCTGGCGCTGCCGATCTTCGCTTCCGACCCGCTCTCCTCGGTGGCCTATGCCACGCAGGAGATCCTGCTCGTCCTGACCGTGGGCGGTACCGCCTTCCTGTATCTGACCCCGTGGGTCGCGGCCGCGGTGGTCGGGTTGATGGTGGTGGTGGTCGCCTCGTACCGCCAGGTGGTGCACGCCTACCCGAGCGGTGGCGGCTCGTACGAGGTGGTGTCCCGCAACCTCGGCCCGAACTCCGGGCTGGTGGTGGCGGCTTCGCTGCTGGTCGACTACGTGATGACGGTCGCGGTGTCGGTGGCGTCCGGGGTGGACAACATCATCTCGGCGCTGCCGAGCCTGGCGGACTACCGCGTGGCCATGGCGGTCGGGTTCGTCGCGCTGCTGATGGCGATGAACCTGCGCGGTGTCCGGGAGTCCGGCAACGCCTTCGCCGCGCCGACGTACCTGTTCATCGGCGCCATGCTGCTGATGATCGCCACCGGGCTGGTGCGGATGGTGTTCGGTGACGCGCCGGTGGCCGAGAGCGCGGCCTTCGGGATCGCGCCGGAGCACGGCGGGGACACACTGGCGGGCCTGGGTCTGCTGCTGCTGGGCCTGCGGGCGTTCGCCTCCGGCTGCACGGCGCTGACCGGGGTGGAGGCGATCTCCAACGGCGTACCGGCGTTTCGGGCGCCCAAGTCGCGCAACGCCGCGACCACGATGGCGGTCATGGGCATCACCGCGGTGGTGATGTTCGTCGGGGTCACCGCGCTGGCGCTGATCTCGAAGGTGCACTACGTCGACGACGCCTGCCAGCTGACCGGCCTCCCCGCCGACTGCGCCGGCTACACCCAGCAGACCGTGATCGCGCAGCTGGCGGCCTCCGTGTTCGGCGGCAGCGACAGCATCCTGTTCTACGTGATCCAGGCCGCGACCGCGCTGGTGCTGATCCTGGCCGCGAACACCGCGTTCAACGGCTTCCCGCTGCTGGCCTCGATCCTCGCCGAACACCGCTACCTGCCCCGGCAGATGCACACCCGGGGCGACCGCCTCGCGTTCTCCAACGGCATCATCGCCCTCGCGGTGGTCGCCGGCGGCCTGCTCTGGCTCTACAAGGCGGACGTCACCAGCCTGATCCACCTCTACATCCTCGGCGTCTTCACCTCCTTCACGCTCTCCCAGATCGGCATGGTCAAGCACTGGAACCGGGTGCTGGCCACCGAGACCGACGCCCCGGTGCGCGGCGCCGCCCAGCGCTCGCGGATCATCAACGGCCTGGGCGCCGTCACCACCGCCCTGGTGCTGGTGATCGTGCTGCTGACCAAGTTCACCCAGGGCGCCTGGCTGGCCGTGGTCGCCGCGATCGTGCTGTGGCTGATGATGCGCGCCATCCGCCGCCACTACGACACCGTCGCCTCGGAGCTGGCGGTCGAGGACCCGCGCGAGGAGTCCGTCCGCCCCTCCAACGTGCACGGCATCGTCCTGGTCTCCAAGCTCCACAAGCCCACCCTGCGCGCCCTCGGCTACGCCCAGGCCTTCGGCCCGGACACCCTGGAGGCCGTCACGGTCGAGGTGGAGAAGGAGGCGACCGACGAACTGCGCACCCAGTGGGACGAGTTCGACGTGCAGGTGCCGCTCAAGGTGCTGGACTCGCCGTACCGCGAGATCACCAAGCCGGTGGTGCACTACGTCCGTACCGTGCGCCGCACCAGCCCCCGGGACGCGGTCGCCGTCTTCATCCCCGAGTACGTGGTCGGCCACTGGTGGGAGCACCTGCTGCACAACCAGTCGGCGCTCTGGCTGAAGAGCCGCCTGCTGTTCACCCCGGGTGTGATGGTGATCAGCGTGCCCTGGCAGCTCTCCTCCGCCCCCCGCGCCGACCACCCCGCCCGCCGCGCCCCCGGCGCGGTGCGCCGCGGCGAGCCCGTCCGGACGAAGGGCGCCCGCGCGGAGGACGCCCGCGCGGAGGACGTCCGCGCGGAGGACGTCCGCGCGGAGGACGTCCGCGCGGAGGACGTCCCGGAGACGGTCTGACCACCGCTCGCGGAGCCCCGGGACAGCCCGGGGCTCCGGCGCGTCCGGAGAGCGGCGCCGTCGTGGCCGCGGACGGGGCTCGAAGGCCCCTCTCGGCGACACCGGCAACACCACCGGCGGACTGACGGACGGCCGGGTGCCGGCCCCGGCGCGGGGGCGGCACCCGGCCGCGGTCAGCTCGCCCCTCCGATGGAGGGGAAGAGGTCGAGGAAGGGCTGGGTGGTGACCGAGATACCGCGTCCGAACGGGTCGTCGAAGTCCCAGATCAGGAACAGCAGGAACCCGATCAGCGCGCTGAACGCCCCGGCCAGGAACAGCTCGCGCGGGGAGCGGCGGATCTGCAGGGTGAAGATCATGCCCACGGTGACCAGCGCACCCACGATCAGCCCGAACCAGACCACCCCGGGCATGGTCGGCCCGGTGCTCTGCCCGCGGGAGTTGCGGGTCTCGTCGGCGATCGCGATCCGGTCCAGGATCGGCTGGTAGGTCTGGGCCTCCAGGTCGTTCTGCGGGGTGCGCCCGGCGGCGTCCGCGCGCAGCTGCGCCAGCAACCGGGTGCCCTGCGAGGAGATCTCGCCGTGCTCCTTCATGTACGTCCACTCGGTGTCGACCACGAAGGAGACGTACGCGTCGACGTCGGCCCGGAGCCTGTCGCGGAAGTCGGCCGGATAGACCTGGGCCCGTTCGCTCACCTCGTGCAGGGACTGGGCCTCGCGGAGGATGTCGTCCTGGGCGGCGCTGCGTGCCTCCCACACACCCGCGATGGCGAGGCCGAGCACGATCGCGTAGACCACGCCGATCATCATCGTCATGTACTCGATGACGTCCGGGGTCTCCGTCGGGTCGTCGTCCTCGGCGACCCGACGGTGCCTCAGTAAGACGACCGCGACCACGACGGCGCACGCCGCCAGCATGGCGATCGCGAGGGCCAACCACTCCGACATGGCAAACTCCTGTCCGGACAGACGGTGGTGAACCGGTGGTGAGGCCGGTTCAGGACCTGCCGCCGCGACCGCCACCGGCGGTCCGCGAGCGTGGTTTGAGGGCAGCCGCGGCGAGCACCGCCGGGACCGTGACCAGCAGCATGGTGGTGGTCGGCGGGGTGTTCTGGTGCCGCTTCGCCTCGGGTGCGGGCGGGGGCGGCGGAAGCCGGATCGGCTTCGGCGACGGTGTCGGCGGGGCCGGCGCGGGCGGGCTCGGCTCCGGCACCGGCGGCGCGAGCGCGGGTGCCGGGCGGCTCGGCGTCGGCGTCGGAGGGCGCGGCGTGGGCTTCCGGGCGGGCGGCGGCGGTGGGCTCGGCGGCGCGGACGCAGGCTCGATCGTCGTCCGCGGGGCCGGGGCCGGGGCCGGGGTCGGGGTCGGTGTGGGCGTCGGCGGTGGAGTCGGCGTGGGCGTCGGCGTGGGCTTCGGGCAGGGCGGAGGGGTCGGGCAGGGCCGCGGCGGCCTGCCGGGGCCGTGGTGCCCGGGGTGCCCGGGGTGCCGGCCGCCGGAGAGCTCCACCCGGAGGTCCAGGTCGACCTCGGCGCCGGACACCCCGGCCCGGATCGACAGGCAGGCCTCGACGACCGGCCCGGGGTGCTCGGGCCCGTGGGTGGCGGGCCGGTCCTTCGCCGCGGCGGTCGCCCCGCCCGCGAGCACGGTGCAGACGGCGGCCATCCCCACGGCCGCCCCGGCCAGCCGGAGGCGGTGGGCGACCGGGCCCGTGCACGGGAACCGGGGCCCGCGGTGCGGCGGCCCGTCCGCCGGGACCGACTGGTCGGCGGTGGCGTCCACCGGACCGACTGCTCTTCGCACGGCCGTCCCCTCTCCTGGGTGCTCCTGGTGCCTCGTCTCCGGCGTCCGTGGAGGGAGGTTTCTGTGCCCGGACCGACGTCAGGCGGCTCGACCGAGCCGCCTGACGTCCTACCAACTTGGTGAAATGTCTACTAGTTACGGCCGTGCGCGATCTCGACGTTCTCCAGTACGCCCAGCGCGTCCGGGACCAGGACCGCGGCGGAGTAGTAGGCGGTGACCAGGTAGGAGATGATCGCCTTCTCGTCGATGCCCATGAACCGGACCGACAGGCTCGGCTGGTACTCGTCCGGGATGCCGGTCTGGTGCAGGCCGATCACACCCTGGTTGTCCTCGCCGGTGCGCAGCACCAGGATCGAGCTGGTGCGCTCCTTGGTGATCGGGATCTTGTTGCACGGGAGGATCGGTACGCCACGCCAGGCCGGCACCTTGTGGCCGTTCAGGTCGACGTGGTCCGGGTACAGCCCGCGGGAGTTGAGCTCGCGGCCGATCGCGGCGATGGTGCGCGGGTGGGCCAGGAAGAACTCCGAGTCGCGGCGGCGGCTCAGCAGCTCGTCGAGGTCGTCCGGGGTGGGCGGGCCGGAGTGGGTCTGGATCCGCTGGCTGAAGTCGGCGTTGTTGAGCAGGCCGAACTCGCGGTTGTTGATCAGCTCGTGCTCCTGGCGCTCGCGCAGGGCCTCGATGGTGAGCTTCAACTGCTGCTCGGTCTGGTTCATCGGCTGGTTGTAGAGGTCGGCGACCCGGGTGTGCACCCGCAGCACCGTCTGGGCGATGCTCAGCTCGTACTCGCGCGGCTTGAGCTCGTAGTCCACGAAGGCGCCGGGCAGCTCGAACTCGCCGGTGTGGCCGGCCGACATCGGGATCTCGGCCTCGCCGCGCTCGTTCTGCCGCTGCAGCGGGAGCGAGCGGAACTCCTCGATGTGTGCCCGCAGCGCCTCCGAGCCGCCGAGGACGGCCTCGAACTCGCGCCGGGAGAGGGTGAGGACCGTGCCGGCGGTCAGGGTGGTGGCGGTGTACTCCCAGTCGGCGTCGGCGTCGAGCAGGCCCTGCTCGCCGAAGCGGTCGCCGTCGCCCAGGGTCTCCAGGACGGTGGTGTCACCGTACTTGCCGGTGCCGACCTTGTTGATCTTGCCGTGGGCGATCAGGTGGATCTCGTCGGCCGGCGTGCCACGCTCGGCCAGCACCTCGCCGGGCCCGAAGTCCCGCTGGACGCAGCGGTCGGCGAGCGCGGTCAGCACCTCGACGTCCTCGAACCCGCGCAGCAGGGCCAGCTCGCCGAGCTCGCGGGGGATGACCCGGACCTCGGGCCCGGACTTCACGAACTCGATCCGGCCGTCCCCCACCGTGTAGGTGAGCCGCCGGTTGACCCGGTAGGCGCCGCCCGCGGTCTGCACCCAGGGGAGCATCTTGAGCAGCCAGCGGGAGGTGATCTCCTGCATCTGCGGTGCGGACTTGGTGGTGGTGGCAAGATTTCGGGCGGCTGCGGTCGTCAGGCTCGACTGCGGCTGCTGTACCTGCTGTGTCTCCGGGCTCGTGTCCACGGGCATCGGCAGGGCTCCTTCGTCTGGTTTCGTCGCGCCGCCCGGCAGAGATGGCGGTGCATCAGATGTGCGGTGGCAAAGGCAATATGGCGGGGATGGCGAACCGATCCGCCCTAGCGGCACACTAGATCTTCACCGGCTCCCTGAGCCGTCCGGAGGAGTCACTGCTACTCGATCGAGTGAAACCTCAAGATGTTGGGTTGGCGTTCGACCGCCGACGCCCGTAACGCGCGTCCCCCGTCCCCCCCGTGCGAGGAGTTCCGAGGATGGATCTGCTGGAAGCCGCCCACGCCCTGCAGCCCGAGTTGGTGGCCCTGCGCCGGGCCCTGCACGCCGAACCCGAGCTGGGGCTCCGGCTGCCGCTCACCCAGCGCAAGGTGCTGGACGCCCTGGACGGCCTGCCGCTGGAGGTGACCCGCGGTACCGCGCTCGACTCGGTGACCGCCGTCCTGCGCGGCGGCGGCGACGGCCCGACCGTCCTGCTCCGCGGCGACATGGACGCCCTGCCGGTGCACGAGCGCGCCCCCGCCGGTGAGCCGGGCTCGGTGCTGCCCGGGCGGATGCACGCCTGCGGCCACGACCTGCACACCGCCATCCTGGTCGGCGCGGCCCGGCTGCTGGCCGACCGGCGCGAGCAGCTCGCCGGTGACGTGGTGCTGATGTTCCAGCCGGGCGAGGAGGGCGACGGCGGCGCCGACATCATGATCGACGAGGGGGTCCTGACGGCCGCCGGACCGGACCGCCCGGTGGCCGCCGCGTACGCGCTGCACGTCTCCTCGGCCCTGCTGGCGAGCGGTGTCACGGGGATCAGGCCGGGCCCGATCATGGCGGCGGCCGACCGGCTGCGGGTGGTGGTGCGCGGCCGCGGCGGCCACGGCTCCTCGCCGCACGCGGCGCTCGACCCGATCCCGGCGGCCTGCGAGATGGTCACCGCCCTGCAGACCGCGGTCACCCGGACGTTCTCCGCGTTCGACCCGGTGGTGGTCACGGTCGGCACCTTCCACGCCGGTGACGCCCACAACGTGATCCCCGACGAGGCCTCCTTCACGGCCACCGTGCGGAGCTTCTCCCCGGACGCGGCCGCCCGGGCCGCCGAGGTGCTGCCCCGGGTGGTCCGGGGGATCGCGCAGGCGCACGGCCTGGCGGTCGAGGTGGCCTACGAGCAGGACTACCCGGTGACGGTCAACCACCCCGCCGAGGCGGCCTTCGTGGCCGACACCGCCCGGGAGCTGCTGGGCGCCGAGCGCTGCACCGAACTGCCCGACCCGCTGGCCGGCTCCGAGGACTTCTCCTTCGTGCTCAACCGGGTGCCCGGCGCCTACTTCTTCCTCGGCGCCACCCTGCCCGGCCGGGACCCGGACACCGCGCCGTACAACCACTCGCCGGAGGCGGCCTTCGACGAGTCCGTGCTCGCGGACGGCGCCGCGCTGCTGGCGGCGCTGGCCCTGCGGCAACGGGCCTGACGGGCGTCCGTCCCGCGCCGGCGGCGGCGTGCGGCACCGACCGGGGGGAGCATGGACCTGCACGGACGGACCCCCGGACGGGAGCCAGCCATGAGCCGACACCGCCACTTCCACCTGGACCACGCCGGCCACTCGGTCACGCTGAACATCCGCGACGGCCGCAGGACGGAGTACGAGCTGCTCGTCGACGGCAAGGAGGTCGGCTACCAGCGGCGGCGCCGGCACTCCACCGCCGCCGAGCTGCTCTCCGGTGAGCTGCCCGGGGAGCCGCCCCGGGTGTTCGACCTGGAGATCGAGCACCCGGCGGACTCCCGCGAGGAGATCGTCTGCGTCCTGGAGGTGGACGGTGCCCGACGGCCGATGGCCGAGGGCGCGGCGCTCTGAGCACGGCACGTCACTCGCGGTCCGTCACTCGCGGTGTCGCAGCACCGCGAGCCGGCGCCGGTACTCCTCGTCCTCGATCTCGCCGAGCGCGTACCGCTCGGCGAGCAGCCGCTCGGGGGCGGGCCGCTGCTCGGACGCCTCCGGGTCGCCGGCCCGCGGCCCGGCCGGGCGCCGGTCGGCGGCCTGGTGGTACACCAGGACGGCGAGCAGCGCGACCCCGGCCAGGACGGCGATCAGCAGCAGAACCGCCAGGCCGTACCCCCAGCCGTTCATGCCCCCGTGGTGCCATTGGTGGATCATGCCGCGCCTCCTCGGACGACGGGCGGCGGGCCCGGCCCGCACCCTGGGCCGCCCTGACTCCATGGTGCGCCCGCGGGCAGGCGAGGGAGGCCGGACCCTCGTCCTGGGTGCCCCGATGGGCCGGGGGAGTGAGACTGGAAGCCGGGTACGTCCGCGTGCTCCGGCCCGCGGTGCCGCACCCGGCAACTCCCCGCCGAGGAGGAGCACCATGTCGCGCAGACCAGCCAGGACCGGACGGGCGGGCGGGCCCACCACGCTCCGCGGCCATCTGCGCCGTGCCGCGGGCCGGGAGGCCAACCCGCTCTGCCGCGCCTCGGACCGGGCCCGCAGCCGCCTGGTGGTCTGGTTCGTGCTCGCCCTCGCCGCATCGGTCGTGGCCGGGCTGGCGCTGACGGCACTGGCCTGGCACGACGGCCTGCACGCGGCCGACACGGACGCCCTGCACCGGCACCGGGTCAGCGCGACCACCTCGGCGGTGGCCGGGGACGCGGCCGACACCCCGGTCGGTTCGGGGGTCGAGGGCAGCGACAGCGTGCTGGTCGAGGCGGGCTGGTCCTACCCGTCGGCGGGCCAGGTCAGCGGCTGGGTCGCCGTCCCGCCCGGGACGGCCGCGGGCAGCCGGGTGGCGATCTGGGTCGACGACGCCGGCCAGGCGGCCCCGGGACCTCGCTCGGGAACGGACATCGCGCTCAGCGCGGTCGTGACGGGCCTGCTCACCTCGTCCGCGCTGGCGACGGCGGCCGGGGCGGCCTGCGCGGTGCGGTCCCGGATGCTCGACCGGCGGGCCCTGGCGACCTGGGAACCGGCCTGGGAGCAGGTGGAACCGCGCTGGTCCGGCCGGACCCCGGGACGCCCCGGCGGCACCGAGCCCTGATCGCGGACCCGGTCAGGAGAGCAGCACGCCCTGGTTGGACGGCTGCAGCGAGCCGACCCGCACCCCGGCCTTGGAGACGGCCAGCGCGTTGACCTGCTTGCCGTCCGTGCCGAGCACCGCGGCCGTGACCTGGGTGGTCTCGTCCGGCGGGGTGAGCGAGAGACCCGCCAGCACCTTGCACTCCGGGTCGGACTTGCTGCAGGAGGCCCAGGCCAGGCCCGCGAAGGCGGTCGTGCCGGGCTTCAGGGTGACCTGGGTCGGCGGCCCCGGCTGGGGGACCCGGGTGGTGGCCAGCACGACCGGGCTGTTGTCGGCCAGCAGCCCGCCCAGGCCGGCGTAGCCGTACACGGTGCAGGTCCGGGTGCCCTTGTTGACCAGCAGCAGCATGGCCGAGCCCGGGTGGTCCGGCTGGAGCTGGACGTCGGCCCGCAGGTCGGCGGTGTGGCAGCGGTCGGAGTCGGACGGCTTGGCGCTGGGGCTCGTGCTGCTGCCCGCGGACCTGGTCGGGCCGGTCCCGGCGGTGGCGCCGCCGCCCGCACCCTGGGTGGTGGAGCCCGAACCGCCCTTGGCCGACTGCGAGGTGTGCTTCTTGCCGCCGCCCGAGCAGCCGGTGGCGGCCAGGCCGAGTACCGCCGTGGCCAGCAGCGCCATGACGACCTTGGACGGGTGCGGGTTCATGAGTCCTCCTGAGGGTGGGCCCGGCCGGTCGGCGGCCCCTACCCCCGCTCACACGCCGGGCGGCACCGGTCAGTTCACCGCGCCCGGTTCCGACCCGGTAACGGTCCGCCCGCGGCCGGCCGCCGGGCCGCCGGCTCCCCGCAGCGCACGGTCGACCAGTCGCCCGCGGTCCCGGTTCGCGGCCGTCTGTTGTGGCCGGACGTCCAGCCCCTCGGCCGGTTCCGCCGCGATGTGCGCGGCGCCCCGGGCCGGTTCGGGAGAAACCCGGCCGTACCCCACCGCTGTTCGACACAATTCCCTCGGGCCCGGAGCCGCCCGCCGGCACCGGCGGCCGGCCGGGCCGCCGCGACGGCTGGGGGAGAGCGAACGATGGTGACAGCACAGGGCCCGGAGATCCACCGGACGCCCGCACTGCCGGCGGCGGTGGTCGACGGCTGGCGGGAGCTGGTGGCGGCCGACCCGGCCGGTTCCTGGTTCATGACCCCCGAGTGGGTGCTCGCCTGGTGGGAGACGCTCGGTGCGGGCGGCCGCGCGGGCGGCGCCGAGATCGCGGTCTGGCGCGGGTCCGAGGGCCGGGTGGAGGCGGTGGTGCCGCTGCTGCGCACCCGCGAGCGGCTGCACCCCCGGCTGCCGCTGTCGGCCCCGGTGCTCACCGCGCTCGGCTCCGGGCCGGGCGCCGCGGACCACTGCGGTTTCGTCGCGCTCCCCGAACGGCGGGCTCAGGTGGGCGAGTTCCTGGCGGCGCGGGCCCGCGGCGGCACGCTCTGGCTGCCCGACCTCGACCCCGGGCAGCGGGACCTGCTGCCGCCCGGTGCCCGCCGGGTCGCCCTGGCGGCCTGCCCGCGCACCGATCTCAGCCGGGGCTTCGACGCGATCGGCTCCCGTCAGTTCCGGGCGAACCTGCGCCGTTACGGCCGCAAGCTCGCCGCGGCGGGGGTGGCCTTCCGCTGGGTGCCGCCCAAGGAGGCGGGCCCCGAGCTGCTGGACACCGTGCTGCGGCTGCACGGGGTGCGCCGCGCGGCGATGGGCCGGCCCACCACGTTCGACGACCGGCGCCGCGCCCTGCACGCCCGGGTACTGGAGCGTTCGGCCGCCGCCGGCCCCGAGCAGGGGCCGGCCTTCCTGCTGGCCGAGCGCGGCGGGCAGGTGGTCGGGGTGCTGTACGGCTTCCGTTGGGGCTCCGCGTTCGCGTACTACCAGATCGGCTGGGAACCGGAGTTGGCCGAGCTGCGGCTCGGCACGGCAGTGATCGCCGAGGCCGTCCGCGCCTGCGCCGAGCAGGGGCTGAGCACCTTCGACTTCCTGCGCGGCACCGAGCCGTACAAGTACCGGTTCGACGCGGTGGACCGCTTCGACGAGTCCTGGCTGGTGCCGCACGGCGGTTCGGGGGCGCTGCTGGGGCTCAAGCACCGGTTGAAGGAGCGCCGGCGGGCCGTCCCGGAGGAGGGTGAGTGAGAGCACTTGTGCAACTAGTTGCATAGGCGCCTGCGGGCGTCCTACCGTGAGGCCGTGACCCACGGACCAGGAGGCGCCCGATGACCGCGTACCCGAACCTGCTCAGCCCGCTCGACCTGGGCTTCACCACGCTGCCCAACCGGGTGCTGATGGGCTCGATGCACGTCGGTCTGGAGGAGGCCGAGGGCGGCTTCGACCGGATGGCCGCCTTCTACGCCGAGCGCGCCCGGGGCGGCGTCGGTCTCATCGTCACCGGCGGCATCGCACCGAACGAGGCGGGGCGCCCCTGGTCGGGCGGTGCCAAGCTCACCACCGAGGCCGAGGCCGGGCAGCACCGCGTGATCACCGAGGCCGTGCACCGCGAGGGCGGCCGGATCGCCCTGCAGCTGCTGCACTTCGGCCGCTACGCCTACCACCCCGACCTGGTCGCGCCCAGCGCCCTGCAGGCACCGATCAGCCCGTTCCCGCCGCGCGCCCTCACCGACGAGGAGGTCGAGCGGACGATCGAGGACTTCGCCGACGCCGCCGCGCTCGCCCAGGGGGCCGGGTACGACGGCGTGGAGATCATGGGCTCCGAGGGCTACCTGATCAACGAGTTCGTGGCCGCCTGCACCAACCGCCGGGAGGACCGCTGGGGCGGCCCGTTCGAGCACCGGATCCGCTTCCCGGTCGAGATCGTCCGCCGGGTGCGCGAGCGGGTCGGGCCCGAGTTCATCCTGATCTACCGGCTCTCCATGCTCGACCTCGTCCCCGGCGGCTCCACCCTGGAGGAGGTGGTCGCGCTGGCCCGGGCCGTCGAGGCGGCCGGCGCCACCATCATCAACACCGGAATCGGCTGGCACGAGGCCCGGATCCCCACCATCGCCACCTCCGTCCCGCGCGGCGCGTGGACCTGGGTGACCCGGAAGGTGATGGGCGCCGTCGGCATCCCGCTGGTCACCAGCAACCGCATCAACACCCCCGAACTCGCCGAGCAACTGCTCGCGGACGGCCACGCCGACCTGGTCTCGCTGGCCCGTCCGCTGCTGGCCGACCCCGACTTCGTGGCCAAGGCCGAGGGCGCGCAGGCCGACACCATCAACACCTGCATCGGCTGCAACCAGGCCTGCCTGGACCACACCTTCAGCGGCCGGATCACCTCCTGCCTGGTCAACCCCCGGGCCTGCCACGAGACCGAGCTGATCCTCGCGCCCACCCGCCGCCGCAAGCGGATCGGCGTGGTCGGTGCCGGCCCCGCCGGCCTGGCCCTCGCCGTCTCGGCCGCCGAACGCGGACACGCCGTCACGCTGTACGACGGCGCGGACCGGATCGGCGGGCAGCTCAACCTGGCCCGGACGGTGCCGGGCAAGGAGGAGTTCGACGAGACGCTGCGCTACTACCGCAGGCAGCTGGAGATCCACGGCGTCGACGTCCGCCTCTCCACCACCGCGACCGCCGACGGCCTGCTCGCCGAGGAGTTCGACGAGCTCGTCCTGGCCACCGGCGTCACCCCGCGCACCCCGGACATCCCCGGCGTCGACCACCCCAGCGTGGTCAGCTACCTGGACGTGCTGGGCGGCCGGGCCGAGGTGGGCCCCCGGGTCGCCGTCATCGGCGCCGGCGGCATCGGCTTCGACATCGCCGAGTACCTGACCGACCCCGGCAAGGGGGCGAGCCGGGACGCGGCCGCCTTCTTCGAACAGTGGGGCATCGACACCGAGTACCGCTCGGCGGGCGCGCTGCGCACGCCCGTCCGCCCGCCGGCCGTCCGCACCGTCCACCTGCTCCAGCGGTCCACCACCAAGGTCGGGGCGGGTCTCGGCAAGACCACCGGCTGGATCCACCGCACCGAACTGCGCCACCGGGGCGTGGAGATGGTCGCCGGCGTCGGCTACGAGCGGATCGACGACGAGGGCCTGCACCTGACCGTCGACGGCAGCCCCCGTCTGCTCGCCGTCGACACCGTGGTGCTCTGCGCCGGCCAGGAGCCGCGCCGCGACCTGTACGAGGAGCTGCGGGCCCGGGGCCGGGAGCCGCACCTGATCGGCGGCGCGGACCTGGCGGCCGAACTCGACGCCAAGCGGGCCATCGACCAGGGAACCCGCCTCGCGGCGGCCCTCTGACGGGCCGCCCGACTCCGTAGGATGCGCTCCTACGAAGTCAGCCAGGAGAGGCCGATCCGTCCCATGTCGCTGCCGCACGCCATCCTCACCGCCCTGCTGGAGAAGCCGTCCTCGGGGCTGGAGCTGACGCGCCGCTTCGACCGGTCGATCGGCTACTTCTGGTCCGCCACCCACCAGCAGATCTACCGGGAGCTGGGCCGGCTGGAGGAGTCCAGCCTGATCCGCGAGCTGCCGCACGAGGTGCCCGTCCGCGGCGGCCGCCGGGAGTACGAGGTGCTGCCGGCCGGGCGCGCGGAGCTGGCGGGCTGGGTCGCCGAGCAGCACGACCCGAAGCCGGTGCGGGACGCGCTGCTGCTGCGGCTGCGGGCCGCCGCGGTGGTCGGCGCGACCGGTCTGGACGCCGAGTTCCGGCGCCATCTCCAGTTGCACCGCGCCCAGTTGGAGGAGTACCGGGAGATCGAGCGGCGCGACTTCCCGGCCGACCGGGCCGCGCAGGAGAACCGCCTGCAGCACCTGGTGCTGCAGGCGGGGATCAACCTGGAGGAGTTCTGGGTCGCCTGGCTGACCGAGGCCGCGGCCGTGCTGGGCGCCGCGGACTGAGCCGGGGTGCTCAGGCGAGCCGGCTGAGCACCTCCTCGGCCAGCGGGCCGGAGGAGGCCGGGTTCTGGCCGGTGACCAGGTTGCGGTCGGTGACCACGAACGGCGCCCACGGCTCGCCCTCCCGGTAGTCCGCGCCGAGCGCCACCAGGCGGTCCTGGAGCAGCCACTTCGCCCGGTCGGCGAGGCCGGCGGCGCGCTCCTCGGCGTTGCTGAAGCCGGTCAGCCGGTAGCCCGCGAACGGCGATCCGCCGTCCGGGAGTTCGGCGGCCAGCAGGGCGGCCGGGCCGTGGCAGACCACGGCCAGCGGCTTGCCCGAGGCGAGCGCGGCGGTGAGCAGCCGGCCGGAGTCGGCGTCGACCGCGAGGTCCTCCATCGGGCCGTGCCCGCCGGGGTAGAACACCGCGTCGTAGTCGGCGAGTTCGACCTCGGAGAGCTTGACCGGGTGCCGGAGCGCGGGCAGCTCGGCCAGCTCGGCCGCGAGCGCGTCCGCCGCGGCCTGTCCGCCGAGCGCCCCGGCCGAGAGGCTGGCCCCGTCGACCGGCGGCCGCACGCCGCCGGGGGTGGCGACGGTGACCTCGTGCCCGGCGGCGGTGAAGGCGTGGAACGGGGTGGCGAACTCCTCGGCCCAGAAGCCGGTCGGATGCTCGGTGCCGTCCGCGAGCGTCCAGTACGCGGCGCCGGTCAGCACGAACAGGATCTTGGACATGTGGTCTCCCTGAGCAGAGCGGTCGGCGGGCCGGATCCGGGTCGCCGTACCGGTGACGGCTCCGACGGTAGGCCGGTCGGCCCGCCGGGGACCAATAGGCTTGGCTATGTGACCCATGGCTTTTCGCATACCGGGCCGGGCCTGGACCTGCTGCGCACCTTCCTGGCCGTCCACCGTTCCGGCTCGTTCACGGCCGCCGGCCGGGTGCTCGGCCTGTCCCAGCCGACGGTGACCACCCAGATCCGGGCGCTGGAGCTCCAGCTCGGCCGGCAGCTGTTCGAGCGGCTGCCGCGCGGAGTGGCCGCCACCGCCGTCGCGGCGGAGCTGGCGGCCGCGGTGGCGGGCCCGCTGGACGCGCTCGCCGAGGTGGCCGAGCGGGTGGCGCCGGGCCCGGGCGGCCCGGCCGAACCCGTCCACCTGGCGGGCCCGGCCGAGCTGCTGTCCGTCCTGGCGCTGCCCGCGCTGGCTCCCCTGGTGGCCGACGGGCTGCGGCTGCGGGCCACCACCGGGCTGGCCGAGGACCTGCTGACCGGGCTGCGCGGCGGCCGGTACGACCTGGTGCTGTCGGCCGTCCGGCCGCGCGGCCGGGAGGTGGCCGCGGCGCCGCTGATGGACGAGGAGTTCGTGCTGGTCGCCGCGCCGGGGTGGGCCGAGCGGATCGGGCCGGGCCGCCCGGCCGCCGAGGGCCCGGGCGCGCTGGCCGGTGTGCCGCTGCTCGGCTACGCGGAGGACCACCCGATCGCCCGCCGGTACTGGCGGCACGTCTTCGGGGTGCGGCTGAGCGCGCGGGCCGCGCTGGTGCTGCCGGACCTGCGCGGGCTGCTGGCCGCGGCGGCGGCCGGGGCCGGGATCGCGGTGCTGCCCCGCTATCTGTGCCGGGCCGAGCTGGCGTCCGGCGCGCTGGTGCCGCTGCTGGATCCGCAGGATCCGCCGATCAACACCCTGTACCTGGCCCGGCGGGCCGGCGGCGCGGTGTCGCAGTCGGTGGCCCAGGTGCGGGAGCGGCTGCTGGCGGTGGCCGGGGAGTGGTGACGGGTGCCGGGAACAGGGCCCGGCGCAACCGGAGCGTGCCCTCCTCCGCCCGACTGCCCACCGACCGGCCGACCCCGGCCACCGCCCGCCCTGCGCGGCGTCCTCGACGCGGTCACCGCGGCCGACGTGCTGCCGTTCGCGCGGCAGCTCGCGGCGCTCCGGGGCGGCCGACCCCGGGCCGCCTACCCTGACGGGACATCACCACCGAGGCACGGGAGGCAGCATGACCACGGAGACGTACGTGACGGACAACCCGGCGGCGTCCCGCTTCGAGATCCGGGTCGGGGAGCCCGACTCGGAGCCCGTCGGGTTCGCCGAGTACCACCTCTCGGAGGGCGAGATGGCGTTCCTGCACACCGAGATCACGACGGGCCGCGAAGGCCAGGCCCTGGCCGCCGTCCTCATCCGGGAGGCGCTGGACTCCGCCCGCCGGCGCGGGCTGGCCGTGCTGCCGTACTGCCCGTTCGTCCGGGTCTGGATCGGCCGCAACCGGGAGTACACCGACCTCGTCCCGGTGGACCGGCGGGTGCGGTTCAACCTGTGACCCGGGCCCGGCGGGCCGGGTGGACGCGCGGGGGTCGGCCGGTGTCCCGGCGGTCGCCGGTTGGGAAGACGATCGTCAGTCAGGAAGGACCCGGCGTCCCGCGGGGAGTGGAGTCCTGGTGGCCGACGGGCCGGCCCCCTCGCACACAACATGCTGAAGCATCTACTTCTCTATTGCAAGTAATACGCAATAGTGTGGGACCGGCATGATCGACACCGTTGAAAGGGGCCGTGTCCCGATGGGCACCTACGTACTTCCCGACCTGCCGTACGACTACTCCGCGCTCGAGGCGGCCATGTCCGCCGAGATCCTGGAGCTGCACCACTCCAAGCACCACGCCGCCTACGTCAAGGGTGCCAACGACACCCTGGAGCAGCTGGCCGAGGCTCGCGACAAGGAGCAGTTCGGCGCTCTGGTGGGGCTTCAGAAGACGCTGGCCTTCCACCTCTCGGGCCATGTCCTGCACTCGCTGTTCTGGGAGAACCTCTCCCCGGACGGCGGCGACCGCCCCGACGGCGCCCTCGGCACCGCCATCGAGGAGCACTTCGGCGGCTTCGAGGCGTTCAGGAAGCAGCTCACCGCAGCCACCGTCGGCGTCCAGGGCTCCGGCTGGGGCATCCTCTCCTGGGAGCCGCTCGGCCGGCGCCTGATCGTCGAGCAGGTCTACGACCACCACGGCAACGTCGGCCAGGGCACCACCCCGCTGCTCGCCTTCGACGCCTGGGAGCACGCGTACTACCTGCAGTACCGGAACGTCCGCCCGGACTACGTCACCAAGCTCTGGGACGTCGTCGACTGGAACGACGTGGCCGCCCGCTTCGCCGCCGCCGCGGGCGCCTGACGCCCGTCCGGTGAGGCGCCCGGCGGGCGCCTCACCGCGGCTTCGACGGCGGGTCACACCTCCTCGGCGGGCACCGCCAGGTACTCCTCGCGCAGGCGGGCCAGCAGCGGACGGGCCGGGTCGAAGCGGACGCCGTCGATCTGCGCGATCGGGCGGATGCCGAAGCCCGCGTTGGTGGCGAAGGCCGCCTCGAACCGGCCCAGGTCCCCGGCGGTCACCGGCTCCGTCCGCCGGGGGCCGCCGTGGGCCCGCGCGAGCAGGGCGGTGGTGACGCCGGGGAGGCACTCGGCGTCCGGTGTCACCAGCCGGTGGCCGTCGTGGAAGAGGACGTTCCAGGTGGTGCCCTCGCTGATCCGGGCCCCCGGGCCGGTGAGCAGGGCATCGTCGAAGCCGGCCAGCTGGGCCAGCCGCCGCTGGTGCAGCAGGCCGAACAGGCCGGTGTGCTTGACCTCGGGCAGGTCGCGCCGGTGTTCGACGGTGCGGACCCGCAGGGGCGGCGGGGCGGCGCCGGCCGCCGGCCGGGTGGTCACCAGCAGCTGCGGGTCGGCCGGCCCGCCGGGGCGCTCCAGGCCCAGCCCGGGGTCGAAGACGGTGATCCGGACGGTGACCGGGGCGGCGCCCGGCCGGCCGGCCCCGTCCCGTCCGAGCGTCTCCCGCAGCCGGGCGCGGACCAGTTCCGGGTCGAGCTCGGCCCCGAACACCAGCCGGCAGTCCCGGACCAGCCTGGCCAGGTGCAGGCCGAGTCCGCGGACCCGCCCGTCCTCGACCCGCAGGGTGGTGAAGTGCCCGTAGTTGGTCAGGGCCAGCGCGGTGATCTCCGGCACCCGGGCCGGCTCCCCGTTCAGCTCGATCATGCCGGACAGTCTGTCAGCTCGCCCCGGCCGGTCGGCTCGGCCCGGTCGGCGACGGCGGATCCGCCGGCAGGCCGAGCAGGTCGGCCAACTCCTCGACGGAGTAGCCGAAGAACTCGTCCGCCGGGTCGACCGACCCGCGCAGGTGCCCGAAGAGCTCGAAGCTGAGCATGCCGAGCAGCTGGATCCAGGCCGTCACCACCCGCACCAGCACCGGTTCGGGCAACTCGGGGAAGAACTGGCTGCGGACGGGCCCCAGTTGGGCGGCCAGGCCGGGAGGCAGCGGGCGGGACGGCGGATCGCGGCGGAGCGTCCCGCAGTCGCGCACCACCGCGCCGAGGGCCAGCGGCAGCCGGGCGGCGTGCTCGATGGTCTCGGCGGGCGCCCGGTAGCCGGGGACGGGGGTGCCGTAGATCAGCGCGTACTCGTGCGGGTGGGCCAGCGCCCACCCCCGGACGGCCTGGCACAGGACCCGCCACCGGCGCCGGGCGCCGCCCGGCCCGTCCGCCGAGGACTCCTCGGCCAGCGCGCGGTCGGCGGTGTCGCCGAGGTCGCGGTACGCGTCGATGATCAGTGCGGTCAGCAGGTCGTCCCGGCTGGGGAAGTAGCGGTAGAGCGCTGAGGAGGCCATCCCGAGCTCGCGGGCGACCGCGCGCAGCGACAGCCGCTGGGCACCCTCGGAGGCCAGTCGGCGACGGGCCTCCTCCTTGATCTCCCGGGTGAGCTCGGCGCGGGCCCGCTCGCGGGCGTTCCTGATGGCTGCCATGGGGACAGCCTGCCACAGGTCGGATCGGCGCACACAAACGAGAGCAGTGCTCTTGACCCGGGCCTCGGACGCTGCCATGGTGGAGAGGCGGGCGAGAGCACTGCTCTCGAACGAAATCGACGCTCACAATCCGAGGGGTACCGCGATGTCCGAGCACGCCGCCACCCGCTACGTCCTGCCCACCACCCGCCTCGGCGGCGCCGCCCTCGGCCTGACCAACCGGCTCGTCCGGCTGCTCACCGGGGCCGGCCTCAGCCTGTGGGGCTCCCGGGTCCTCGCCGTCCGGGGCCGCACGAGCGGCGAGTGGCGCACCACCCCCGTCAACCTGCTCACCCTGGACGGCGAGCGCTACCTGGTCGCGCCGCGGGGCCACACCCAGTGGGTCCGCAACCTGCGGGTCGCCGGCACCGGCGAACTCCGTCTCGGCCGCCGCGCCGAGACCTTCCATGCCACCGAACTGGCCGACCAGGACAAGCCCGAGGTGCTCCGGGCCTACCTGCGCCGCTGGAAGTTCGAGGTCGGTGTGTTCTTCGACGGAGTCGACGAACACGCCCCCGACGCCGAACTCCGGCGGATCGCCCCCGGTTACCCGGTCTTCCGCCTCGCCCGCTGAGCGGCGGTGCGCGGCACGACGAAGCCGCGGCCGGGTGGCGTGCGGGACATGACCGACCGTCAGTTCGCGGTGCGGGTCGCCGTCCGCGGGTACGGGGCCGACGCGCAGGGGCATCTCAACCAGGCCGTCCACCTGCAGTACGCGGAGCACGCCCGGTGGGCGCTGCTGGATGCGGCCGGTGTCCGGCAGGCCGACCTGCTCGCCCGGGGAGTGGGGCCGGTGGTGCCGACGGCACCGTGGCGGCCGGGGTGACCGCCTCGCCGGGATCCTCGACCTGTCCGGGCGCGGGCTGGTGGCGGACCCGGCCCGGGCCCTGCGCTCGGGCGCGAAGGACCCGGGGCTGCTCGGCCTCCGAGTTCCCCGGCGGTCTCCGGCGGTTCAGTGCCGGGCGGCGAACTCCCGCTGGTCGGACAGGAATCCGTCGGCGAACAGCGACCGCGGCGCGAACACGGCCGTCAGCACCGCGGACACCTCGGACCGCTCGATGTCCGGCGTCACCAGCGAGTGGGTGGCGTCCGGGTAGTGCCGTACGTCCAGGCTCCCGGCCGGCAGGACGGAGCGGTAGACGGCCTCGGTCTCGGCCGCGTCCACGTTGCGGTCGTGCCCGGCCAGCACGAGCAGCACCGGGGTGCCGTGCATGGCCCTGAGATCGGCCGTGGCGTCGGCGGTGTGGTTGCGGGCCACGAAGGCCCAGCGCTCGGGGGTGAAGCCGTCCAGTTCACCGCCGGCCGCGGCCCGGAACTCCTCGAACGAGGCCCCGCGGCCGAGCAGTTCGCCCCGGAGGTCCTGCCGCCGGACGGCCGCTCCGGTCTCCTCGGCCGAGGCGCCGCGGTCGCTCAGCTCGGCGAGCAGGTTGTAGCGGCCCTGGGCCGCCCAGCTGATCGCGGGGGAGACCGCGATCACGAACGCCAGCCCCGGATCGTGCGCCGCGACCTTCGGCAGTACCCAGCCGGCCTGGCTGGCCCCCCACAGGCCGACCCGCCGCCCGTCGATCTCGGGCCTGGTCCTGGCCCAGGCGATGGCGTCCTCGGTCTCGCGGGCCCGGTCGTCCATGCTCTGGTCGAGCCAGTTGCCGGGCGATCCGCCGACTCCGGGCTTGTTCCAGGACAGTGAGGCGTAGCCCGCCTTCGCCAGCGCCTCCCAGATCGGGCGGTAGAAGGTGTCGTGGGTGGCGTCGATCGGTCCGTCGCCGTGGACGAAGACCACCAGCCCGTACGGCCCCCGCCCACCCTCAGGCAGTGCGAGCACCCCGTCCAGGGTGTGGCCGCCGTGTTCGACGCTCACCCGCTGCTCCCGGATCCGGTAGTCGTTCTGGTGGATCGCGATCCCGCCCAGGCCGAGCGCCAGCAGCAGCACCGCCACGCACGTCCAGACCAGTCTTCTCGCCATGTCCGGCCCCCTCCTCGTAGAACTATCGAACAGAAACCTATCGTATCGCCAGCGATCGTATTAGATTTGACCCATGACCGAGCCGACCCTTCACCGCGGGATACCGACCGACGCCGACCACCGGGTCGCCGAGCTCTACTGGGAGGCCTTCGGCCGCAAACTCGGCCCCGCCCTCGGGCCGCCGGAGCGGGGGCGCGCCTTCGTGGCGGCCCACCTCCGGCGCGACCGGGCGGTGACCGCGCTGCTCGACGGCCGGGTGGTCGCCGTCGCCGGATACCGGCACGAGGGCCGCTCGCTGGTCGGCGGCACGGCCGCTCAGGTGGCCCGCGTCTACGGGCCGCTGGCCGCGCTGCCCAGGCTCGCCGTGCTCGCGCTGCTCGAACACCGGCCCGGACCGGGCCTGCTCGCGGTCGAGAGCATCGCCGTCGACGGCGCCCTGCGCGGCCGGGGCGTCGGCACCCTGCTGCTCGCCGAGCTGGACCGGATCGCCGCCGAGCACCGCTACGACGGGCTCACCCTCGACGTGGTCGACACCAATCCGCGCGCCCGGGCCCTCTACGAGCGGCACGGCTACACCGTCCGGCACACCGCCCGGACCCCCTGGCTGCGCCGCCCGCTCGGCTTCGGCGCGGTCACCACCATGGTCAGGCCGCTGCCCGACCCGGGCCGGTGACCGGCGCCTATGCTCGGAGGATGCCGCACACACCACCCGCCGTCGAGATCCCCACCCGCGTCCTGGTCCTGGGCATGGTCCGGACGGACGGCACGGTCGACGCCGGCGAGCTCTACGCCGCGGCCGGCTCACTCGGCATGACGGACCAGCAGGTCCGGCTGTGCATCAAGCGGCTGGCCGCCGAGGGCCGGCTCACCCAGGAGGGCCGGGGCCGGCAGGCCGTCCTGCGGATCACCCCGGACGCGACCGGCGCGTTCGACCCCGACCTGGACCTGGTGGCCTACGCCTACCTGCAGGACCGCGGCCTGGCCCCCTGGGACGGCTCCTGGCAGCTGACCGCCTTCGCCGTCCCCGAATCGGCCCGCCCGGCCCGCGACGCGCTGCGCGCCGCCGTCCTGCGGCTCGGCGGCGCCCCGCTCCAGGGCGGCCTGTACGTCACGGCCAACCGGATCGACCAGGAGGTGGCCGCGGCGGCCCGCAGCCTCGGCGTCCTGGACGCCGTCACCACCCTCACCACCCGCGACCTGCGGATCGGTACCGAGACCGACCCGTCCGCGCTCGCCCGGCGGCTCTGGCCGCTGGAGGACCTGGCGGCCGGCTACCACCGCCTGGCGGCCGTCGCCGGCTCCCGCCTCGACCGCCTCGCGGGCCGTACGCCCACCGCCACCGAGGCGCTGACCACCGCCGTCGAACTGGCCGCCGAGTTCACCCGGGCGATGGAGCCCGACCCGCTGCTTCCGCCGGAGCTCCTGCCCGGCCCGTGGCCCGGCGCCCACGCCAGGGAGGTCTTCGCCCGCTGCTGGTCCCGCCTGCTGGACGTCCAGCCTCCCGGCGGCCCGGCGCTGTTCGCCGCGTACGCGCGGGTGCTGGGCGCCGCGTAGGCGCCGGTCCCGCGTCCGGCGGTTCAGCCGACGATCGAGAAGCTCAGCCAGCGCTCGTTGCGGTCCTCGACCGACGTCCCGGTGGCCAGGTAGAACGTCTCCGCGCCCTGGGGGTCCGCGCAGTCCGGGCCGTGGTGCAGCACGATGTCGGCCAGGATGTTGTTGCGCACCGCCGTGACGCCCTGGGCGGTGAAGCTGTGGCAGGTGCCGTTGAACGGGCTGCTCAGCTTCACCGTGGTGACGCCGTCGGTCGCCGTGATGGTGCCGACCGGGGGGTCCGAGCAGCCGGCCAGGGTGAGCGAGAGTGCGGCGGCGCCGACGAGGGCGGTGAGCGACCTGGGGACGGCCATGGCGAACTCTCCAATGCCAGGTGTGGAATGTGTGTGGGCAACGACAACGGCTCGAAAGATACCGCGCCGACCGTCCGATCCACAGCTGGAACAGAAGTTAAGGGCGTGTCCCCGGAATCGAATTGACGTGCCATCAGATTCCTGGTCGGGTGGTCTCCAGGGCCGCCCGGACCAGGGCGGCCGTCGCGGCGGCGTGCTCCTCGTCCCGGTAGCGTCCGCGCGGCCAGAAGAACCCGCGCAGCCCGTCCTTCCGGTTCCGCGGGACCACATGGACGTGCAGGTGCGGGACGGACTGGCTGACCCGGTTGTTGGCGGCGACGAAGCTGCCCGCCGCCGACATCCCCGACTCGACGGCCGCCGTCACCCGCTGCACCCGGGAGAAGTACGGCCCGACCTGCTCGGCCGGCAGGTCGGTCACGGTCTCCACGTGCTCCCGGGGCACCACCAGCACATGGCCGGGGAAGAGCGGCCGGTGGTCCAGGAAGGCCACCACCGCCTCGTCCTCCAGCACCCGGTGGACGGGGAACGTCCCGGCGACCACCGCGCAGAAGATGCACTCCACCGCGCCATTGTCGCCCGGTCCGGGCCGTCGTCCCCGGCAGCGGGGCCGGTGGCGGCCGGCCGGAATGCCGTCCGACGGGGCGTCACCTCGGCGGACGTCAGCGCGGGCGGGGGCCTGGCGCCGGTGTGAGGATGCGAGCGTGACCACCACCAGCGAGAGCGCCCCCGCGGCGCCGGGGGCGGCGCCGCCCGTCCTCGACCGGCGGCAGCGCAACATCGTCTTCGGCACCGTCATGCTCGGCATGCTGCTGGCCGCCCTGGACCAGACGATCGTCGGCACCGCGCTGCCCACCATCGTGGCCGACCTCGGCGGGGCCGAGCACATGTCCTGGGTGGTGACCTCCTACCTGCTCGCGGAGACCGTCACCACGGCCCTGGTCGGCAAGTTCGGTGACCTGTTCGGGCGCAAGCTGGTCTTCCAGGTCTCGGCGATCGTCTTCATCACCGGTTCGTTCTTCTGCGGTCTGGCCACCAACATGTCGCTGCTGATCGGCTGGCGGGCCATGCAGGGCGTCGGGGCCGGTGGTCTGATGGTCACCTCGATGGCGCTGATCGCGGACGTCATCCCGCTGCGCGAGCGCGGCAAGTACCAGGGGGCGATCGGCGCGGTCTTCGGCGTGGCCACCGTGATCGGCCCGCTCCTCGGCGGCCTGTTCACCGACCACCTGACCTGGCGTTGGGCCTTCTACGTCAATGTCCCGATCGCCATCCTGGTGGTGATCGCCGCGGCCCGGAACATCCCGTCGGTCCGTTCCGCCTCCCGGCCGGTCATCGACTACCTCGGCATCGCCCTGGTCGCCGTCGGCGCCAGCGCCCTGATCCTCGGGACCAGCTGGGGCGGCAACGAGTACGCCTGGGGCTCGGCGACGATCATCGGCCTGTTCGTCCTCGGCGTGCTGGCGCTCGCGGCGTTCTGCCTGGTGGAGACCCGGGCCGCCGAGCCGATGCTGCCGATGCGGCTGTTCCGCAACCCGGTCTTCACGGTCTGTTCGGTGCTCAGCTTCGTCGTCGGCTTCGCCATGCTCGGCGCGATGACCTTCCTGCCCACCTTCCTGCAGTACGTGGACGGGGACTCCGCCACGGTCTCGGGTGTGCGGACCCTGCCGATGGTGCTCGGCCTGCTGATCGCCTCGGTGTTCAGCGGGAACGTGGTGTCCAGGACCGGCCGGTACCGGATCTTCCCGATCGTCGGCTCGCTGGTGATGGCGGTCGGCCTGTACCTGCTGTCGCGGATGGACGCGCAGAGCGGGGCCTGGCTCGACTCGCTCTACATGTTCGTGCTCGGCACCGGGATCGGCCTGTCCATGCAGGTGCTGACCATCGCCGTGCAGAACACCGTCGACTACGCGGACCTCGGCACCGCCACCTCCGGCGTCACCTTCTTCCGCACCCTCGGCAGCTCCTTCGGCACCGCGGTGTTCGGCACCATCTACGCCAACGCCCTCGCGACCAATCTGGCCGCGGGGGTGGCCGCGGCCGCCAGGGCCGGCGGCGACCCGGCGGAGCTGGCCAAGGCGGCCCAGAGCCCGGAGGGCCTGCACGGACTGCCCGCCGAGCAGGCGGCGCCGATCGTCGACGCGTACGCCCGGACACTGCACACCGTGTTCCTGTGGACGGTGCCGGTCGCCCTGCTCGGCTTCGTGGTGGCGCTCTTCCTGAAGCAGGTCAAGCTGCGGGACTCGGCCCGGGCCGGCTCCACCGACATGGGGGAGGGCTTCGCCTCGCCGGGCTCCGGCGACTCGGCCCGGCTGCTGGAGCTGTCCGTCGCCGGCATCCTGCGCCGCACCGACCTGGACACCGCCCGGCAGATCGTCCGCGGCTCCGACTCGCACCTCGACATCGCGGGCGCCTGGGCGGTGATGCAGGTCGAACTGTTCACCCGGACGATGGGCCACGCCAACCTCAACCTGATCGCGGCCCGCCGCAAGCTCCCCCCGGAGGTGCTGGAACCGGCCTTCGAGCGCATGGTCGAGGGTGGCTATCTGACTCGCGAGGGCACCTTCCTCAGCCACACCGACACCGGCCGGCGCGAGGCCGACGCGCTCAACCACGCCTGGGCCGACTGGCTCAACCAGGAGCTGGAGAAGGACCGCGGCCGACCGCGCAGCGCCGAGCTCCGGGCGGCGGTGGACACCATCGCCAAGCGCCTGATCGTGGAGGAACTGTCGGAGGGCCTCCCGCCGCACGAGCGTCCCGAGGCGGTCGGCGCGGGAGCCCGGGGACCGGGGACGCGGCGGGCGCCGTGACACCGCCCCGGGTCGCTGGTGATGGGGCCGGCAGCTCGGGGGCCGCCGGGTACGTGGCGGAGCGTCAGGCCCGCAGGGCGGCCGCCGCTGCGCCGACCAGGCCGGCGTCCGTGCCGAGCCGGGCCCGCTCCACCCGGATGCCGCGGACGAACGGCAGGGCGGCGAAGGTGTCGAGGTGGCGGGCGAGCGGATCGAACAGGACGGGGCCGGACTGGGCCACGCCGCCCCCGATCACCACGGCCTCGATCTCGACCAGGGTGGCCGTCGCGGCGATCCCGGCCGCGAGCGCCCGGGCGGCCCGGTCGAAGGCGGCGAGCGCGATCCCGTCGCCGGCCCGTGCGGCCTCGGCCACCGCCGCCGCCGAGGTGTCCGGACCGGGCGCACGCCAGCCGTGCGCCAGCGCGTACCGGGCGATGGCCGTGCCGCTGGCCAGGCCCTCCACGCAGCCCACGCCGCCACAGGGACAGGGCTCGCCGTTCAGGTCGACGCTGATGTGGCCGATGTGCCCGGCGTTGCCCGTGAGGCCCGCGTGCACCCGGCCGTCGAGGATCAGGCCGCCGCCGACACCCGTCGAGACCACCATGCACAGGGCGCTGCGGCACCCGGCGGCGGCGCCCTGCCAGTACTCGGCCTCGGCGATCGCCACCCCGTCGCCGATCAGCGTGACCGGCCCGCCGGTGGCCCGGACCGCCGGGTGCGCGCCGACCGATTCCACGAGCGGAAATCCGCGCCAGGCCGGGATGTTGACCGGGCTGACCGTCCCCGCCGAGGCGTCGACCGGGCCGGCGCTGCCGATTCCGACGGCCTCCACCGCGGCCCAGCCGGGGCCGGCCGCGAGCTCCTCGACCAGGGCGAGCACGGTGTCGAGCACCACCGGGGCCCCGGCGCCGGCCGGGGTCGGCCGCTGGGTACGGGCGGTCAGGGTGCCGTCCTCGCGCACCAGCGCGGCCGCGATCTTCGTCCCGCCGATGTCCACGGCTGCCACCAGCCGCTTCGCCTCGCCACCCGCCACCGTCGCCACCTTCCGTCCGCGGCCCGCCCGGGCCACCGGCCCGCCAGGCTACCCCGAGGCGGCCGCCCTGGTCAGGAGCCGGCCGGCCCGCCGCCGAGGCGGAGCAGTCCCGCGTCCGTCGGCGCGAATCCGCAGGCGTCGAGGTAGAACGGCCGAAGGTGCTCCTCGAAGTCGACGTGCAGCCAGTCGCAGCCGGCCTCGCGGGCGCCGCGGGCGGCCGCCGCGACCAGCTCCCGGCCGACCCCCGCATGCCGGAGGTCCCCCGCGACCACGGTGTCCAGCACGAACGCGTGTGCCCCGCCGTCCCACGCGACGTTGACGAAGCCGACCAGCCGGCCCGCGAGCCGGGCACAGACCCAGCCGAGGCTGTGCCGTTCCAGCCGGGCCTGCCGGTCGACGTCCTGGCCGGGGTGGCCGAAGCCCTCCGCGTGCAGGTGGTCGAGGGCCTCGTTGTCGATCGTGCCGCGCCACTCGTAACTGATCTTCATACCGCCGATGCTAGGCGGCGCCCTTGTCGGTGCGGACTGCCAGACTGCCGCGCATGACCGACACCACCATGACCCTGGACCGCTGGCGGGCCCTGACGGCCGAACAGGCCCGCGGGTTCGCCCGGAGGGTCGCCGATCAGGTCGGAGCGCAGGACTGGACGGTCGAGTGCCGGGCCGACGGCCCCGCGCGGGCGCTGTTCCGGGTGTGCGGGCAGGAGTTCGCGCTGGTTCCGGGCGGTGCGGCCGAGCTGGGGTTCGACCCGGCCGGCTTCCGCCCGGCCGCCGCTCTCGCGGCGGCCTACGCGCGGAGCGGCGAGTACGTCGAGCCGTCCGCCGATCTCGGCGGGTACCTCGCGGGTGTGCTGAGCCCGTGGCGGGCGGTGGAGCTGCCGTCCTTCCTGATGAGCGTGGACGCGCTGGAGCTCCCGGTCGCGCCCGGTCGGCGGCTGCCCACCCCCGACGAGTGGGAGTACGCCTGCGGCGCGGGCGCCCGGAGCCTGTTCCGGTGGGGCGACACGCATCCGGCGACGGCGGACCCGTTCAGCACCCCCGACGGCCCGCAGCAGGCGGCGAACGCCTTCGGCCTGCGGATCGGCCGGGATCCCTACCAGGCCGAGCTGACCTCGGATCCCGGCGTGGTGCTCGGCGGCGACGGGGGCGAGGCCACCTGCGGCGGCTACGGCGGCTTCCGGGCCTGGCTCCCGCTGGCCACCGCCTACCGTGACCCGTACCTGGCCGAGCTGCTGGGCGGCGGGGATCCCGCGGACTGTTCGGACGAACTGCTCGCCCGGGCCGTGATCGACCTCTGAGCGGTGCGGCGGCCGGGGGACCGGCTGACGCGGGGCCCGCGGTCAGCCGTCCGAGGCGCGGAGCACGACGCGCGGGTGGGACGGCTCCTCGGTGTACACCTGGACGGTGACGCGCTGTCCGCGGCCGTCGCGGACGGCCTGCGCGAAGGCGCCGCCGGTCCGCGCCCCACAGCCGGTGACCGGGTCGGAGCCGGGTGCGGGCGCGGGGGCCGGCAGAGCGCCGGTGTCCAGGAACTCCCGCAGCCCCTCCGGAGTGGTGGTGAACGTGGCCATCAGATCGTGGTCGCCGAACAGCGGCCGGGACACCGTGTCGTGGCGCAGCGCGGTGGCGTCCGCCGGCAGGGTGAGGCCGAAGTAGCCGCTGGTCTGGTCGATCTCCCGGAACGAGGAGGAACAGGCGGTCGGGTCCTTGCCCTGGCCGGGAGCCGACTCCAGCAGACCGCCGGCCACCACCGCCACCGCCGTGAACGCGAGCAGAATCGGTGTCAGGCAGCCCAGGACGACTGCCTTTCCGCCCCAGCGGTGTCCCTCGCGTTCCATCACGGCGGCCACTGTGCCCGAACGGCCGTGCGGTCGGCAAACCGGCGTACGTCGTGGACCTGGGCCGTTGCCCGTCGGCCTCGCCGGTGCTCACCCGGCCCGGCGGACGAACTCCAGCGGGTCGGTGCGGACGCCGAACACCTGGCGCAGGGCGCGCCCGGCCGCGTGCAGACCGGACATGCCGTGCACGCCGGGGCCGGGCGGCGTGGCGGCGGAGCAGAGGTAGAGGCCGGGCATCGGGGTGGCGTACGGGTCGAGCGCGGGGACCGGGCGCAGCAGGGTCTGACGCAGACTCATGGCGCCCGCGCCGATGTCCCCGCCGACGTAGTTGGCGTTGTAGGCGGCCAGGTCGGCGGCGGTGCGGGTGGTGCGGGCCAGCACGAGGTCGCGGAAGCCCGGGGCGAACCGTTCGACCTGGGCGGTCACCGCCTCGGCGGCGTCGACGGTGGAGCCGTGCGGCACGTGGGCGTAGGTGTAGAGGGTGTGCTGCCCGCGCGGGGCCCGGGTGGGGTCGACCACGCCGGGCTGGACGGCCAGCACGTACGGCCGTTCGGTGTGCCGGCCGGCCGCCACCTGGCGTTCCGCGGCGAGGGTCTGGGCCTGGGTGCCGGACAGGTGCAGGGTGCCGGCCAGGGCGCAGTCGGGGTCGCGCCACGGGACCGGGCCGCCGAGCGCGAAGTCGACCTTGCAGGCGCCCGCGCCGTAGCGGTAGGCCCGAATCCTGCGGGTGTAGCGGTCGGGCAGGCACCGGCCGGCGATCCGCAGCAGGCCGGTGGGCGAGGTGTCGAGCAGGGCCGCGCGGGCGAGCGGGAGATCGGCGAGCGAGGTGACGGGGTGGCCGGTGACGATCCGGCCGCCGAGCCGGGAGAGTTCGTCGGCCATGGCGTCCGTGATGGCCTGGCTGCCGCCGCGCGGGACCGGCCAGCCGACGGCGTGGGCGAGGGTGCCGAGCAGCAGCGCGGCGCCGGCCGGGGCGAGTTCGCGCGGTGGCCGCAGGGCGTGGGCGGCGACGCCGGCGAGCAGCGCGCGGGCGGTCGGCTCGCGGAACCGGGCGGTCCAGGCGGGGGTGCCGAACTCGACGGTCCGCAGCACCAGCCGCAGGGCGGTGAGCGGATCGGCGGGCGGGCGGCGCTGGTCGGACAGGACGGTGCCGACCAGCCCCTGCCAGTGCTCCACCAGCGGCCCGAACACGGCCCGCCAGGCGGCGCCGTCCCGGCCGAGGCCGGCGACGGTGCGCTCCAGGTCGCGCCAGGCCAGCCCGGCCGGGGCGCCGTCCAGCGGCTGGGCGTACGCGATCTCGGGCTGGAGCAGGTCGACCCGCCCGGCGAGCCCGAAGGCCCGGAAGAACGGTGAGGCGAGGGCCATCGGGTGCGCCACCGAGCAGACGTCGTGCCGGAAGCCCGGCAGGGTCGGTTCGGCGGTACGGGCTCCGCCGCCGACGGTGTCCGCGGCCTCGTGCACCTCGACCCGCAGTCCCGCGCCGGCCAGGACGAGGGCGGCGGCGAGGCCGTTCGGGCCGGAGCCGACCACCACCGCGTCGGCCTCGCCGTTGGACCGGTCGCCGATCATGTCCCGCCGCCTTCGCCGTTCGCGCTGCCCGGAGGTGACCCACTCTGCCAGGCGGGCGCGCGGCGGTGGCGGCGGGCGGTGTGTGCCGGCTCAGCCGGTGGGTTCGGCGACGGCGCGGGCCGTGGTGGCGGCGCGGAACCGACGGTAGGCGACCGGGTCGAAGCGGCCGGCCCGCGGTGCGAGCACGGTGGCCGCGGAGAGCGCCACGGCGTCGGGCAGGACGGCGGGCCAGCCGGCGCCGCCGAGCAGTCCGGCGGCGATCGCGGCCACCGCCGAGTCGCCCGCGCCGGTCGGGTTGCCGGTGACGGCGGTCGGCGGGGCGCAGCGCCAGGCGCCGTCCCGGGTGAGTGCGAACAGGCCGTCGGGGCCGAGCGAGGCGACCACCGTGTCGGCGCCCGCGGCCCGCAGGGCGGCGGCCGCCGCGGGCACGTCGGCCAGTCCGGTGGCGGCCCGGAGTTCGGCGGCGTTGGGTTTGACCACGGTCGGCCCGGCGGCGAGGGCGGTGGTCAGCGCGGGGCCGTCGGCGTCCAGCACGGTCGGCACGCCGTGGGTGCGGGCGAGGGCGACCAGGTCGGCGTAGGCGTCCCGGGGGAGGCCGCGCGGGAGGCTGCCGGAGAGCACCAGGACACCGGCCGACGGCAGCCGGGCGGCCACCTCGGCCCGCAGGGCCGCCCACTCCGGGCCGGAGACTTCGGGGCCGGGCTCGTTGAGCAGGGTGGCGTCCGTCCGGTCGATCACCGCGACCGTCCGCCGGGTCTCGCCCGCGATCGGGACGGCGTGGTACGGAAGGGCCGAGGCGTCCAGGTCGGCCCGGACGGCGGCGCCGGTCGGGCCGCCCAGCGGCAGCACGGTGAGCGTGGCACGGCCGAGCGCGGTCAGCACCCGGGCGACGTTCACGCCCTTGCCCCCGGCCTGGGAGGCGACCTCGGTGACCCGGTGGCCGGTGTGCGGGCGGAAGTCGGGGACGGTGTAGCTCAGGTCGAGTGCGGGGTTGGGTGTGACGATGAGGATCACGGCTGCTGACTCCCCCACGGAGTGACGTTTCCTGCGCGATGCATGGCTCTTTCGAGCAGATTCAATCATCTACTTGAGCAGTCGCGACAGTCTCCGGTCGGCCAGCGTCCGCCCGCCGGTCTGGCAGGTCGGGCAGTACTGCAGCGAGGAGTCGGCGAAATTCACGGACCGTACGGTGTCCCCGCAGCGCGGGCAGCGCTCCCCGGCCCGGCCGTGCACGGCCATCCCCGCCTTCTTCTCGGCCTTCAGCCCGTCGGCCGCCGCCACCGAGCGGGCCCGCTCCAGCGCCGTCGACAGCACCTGCCGGACGGCGTCGAACAGCCGCCCCAGCTGCTCCTCGTCGAGCGCGGAGGCCAGCGTGTACGGGGACAGCCGGGCCGTGTGCAGGATCTCGTCCGAGTAGGCGTTGCCGATGCCGGCCAGCACGGTCTGGTCGGTCAGCAGGGTCTTCAGCCGCTTGCGGACGCCCGACGTGAGGTCGGCCAGCGCCGCCCGCGAGAAGTCCGCACCCAGCGGGTCCGCCCCGAGCCGGGCCACCCCCGGCACCGCCCGCGGGTCGGTCACCACGTACGCGGCCAGCCGCTTGGTGCTGCCCTGCTCGGTGACCTCGAAGCCCGAGCCGTCGTCGAGCACCAGCCGCAGGGCGAGCGGGCCGTGGCCGGGCCGGCGGGCCGGCGGGCGGTCCGGGAAGGACGCGCGGCGCCTGATCCAGCCCGCCCGGGCCAGGTGCAGCACCAGGTGCAGGCCGTCGGCGGTCGCCAGGTCGAGGAACTTGCCGTACCGCCCGACCCCGCTGACGGCCTGTCCGTGCAGCGCGTGGGCGGGCGGATCGAAGGTCTTCAGCACCTGCACCGACAGGACGTCCAGCCGGGCGAGGGCGCGGCCGGCGCAGTCCGCGGTCATGCGCTCGGCCAGGGCTTGGACTTCGGGCAGCTCCGGCACACGGTCAGTGTGGCCCGCGACCGGGTGGGCGGCCACCGCTGCCGAGGGGGGACGTACCGGACATCCGGTCGCGGCCGGGTAGGGTACCGCCGTCACAGTGACACTCAAGTGGAGGACAGGCCAGATGAACATCGAGACGGCCAAGGCGGTCTTCGCCCGGTTCGACGTCGACGGCGACGGGCACATCTCGCCGGAGGAGTACTCCAAGGTCATGGCGGAGATGGGCGACCCGTACATCACCGTGCCCAAGGCCCAGGCCCTGATCAGCGACGCGGACACCAGCCGGGACGGCCTGCTGTCCTTCGACGAGTTCTGGGCGATCCAGGCTCGCTGACCCGCGCGGCCCGGCCCCGGCCCCGCTCGCGGCGCCGGGGCCGCGCCGTCCCACGGACCGGATCCCGACGGAAACGGAAGGAGCGGCGTGGCCTCCCATGTCGTGCCCCTGGTGGTGCTCGGCTCGGCGGTGCTGCACGCGGTGTGGAACGCGCTCGCCCACGGTGTCCGGGACAAGCTGGCCGGCTTCGCCCTGATGAACACCGCCTTCCTCGGCTGCGGGGCCGTGCTGGCCTGCCTCACCCCCGCACCCGACCCGGCCGCCTGGCCGTACATCGCGGCCTCCACGGCGCTCCAGGTCGGCTACCAGCTGCTCCTTCTCCAGGCCTACCGGCTGGGCGACTTCGGCCAGATGTACCCGATCGCGCGCGGCACCTCACCGCTGGTGGTCGCGCTGCTCGCGGCCACCGTCCTCGGCCCGGGGCTGCCCGCCGCCAAGCTCACCGGCGTCCTGGTGATCTCGCTCGGGCTGGCCGGCCTGGCCTTCGCGGGCGGGCTGCCCGGCCGCGCCCACCTGCCCGCCCTGGCCGCCGCGGTCGGCACCGGGGTGATGATCGCCGGCTACACGGTGGTCGACGGCACCGGCGTGCGGCAGTCCGGGACACCCGCCGGGTACATCGCCTGGATGTTCCTCACCCAGGGCCTCGCCATGCTGGTGGTCGCCGCCGCCGTCCGGGGCCGCGCGCTGCCCGGCCTGCTGCGGGTCGGCTGGCGGCAGGGCCTGGCGGGCGGCGTGATGTCGCTGACCGCCTACGGCCTGGTGGTGTGGGCGCAGGCCCAGCCCGGCAGCGACCTGGCGACCGTGGCGGCCCTGCGCGAGACCAGCATCGTGGTCGCGGCCGTGATCGGGGCACTCGTCCTGCGCGAGGGCCTCGGCCGGATCCGGCTGGCCGCCAGCGCCACCGTGCTGGCCGGGATCGCCGTCCTGGAGCTGGTGCACGGCTGACGGGTGCGGCCGCACCGGGCGCGGGGCGCGGTCTCGTCCCGGCCGTCCGGCAGCCGCAGCCACAGGTGGTAGCCGCCGTACGGCAGCCGCTCGGGGAGCAGCGCGGGCAGCCGCCGGTGCAGCGCGCCGGCCAGGGCCTGCCGACGGTCGTGCAGGGCGCCGGACCGCGTGCGTAGGTGGTGCGACCAGGCGGGGGAGCCGACCAGCGCCAGGGTGGTCTCCTGGAGCGGGTGCGGTACGAAGGCGTGCCCAGGGCCAGCCAGCTCCAGCTCGCCCAGCCGCTGCTGGCGCCGGGCTGGGCTGGTGCTGGGGGAGGAACCGTCGCAGGCCGCGCCGGTGGCCGCGGTGGCGGTCCTGGCGTGCATCGTGGCGACGCAGCGGGCCCGGGGCTGAGCCCCGGGCACCGCCCGGCCGCTACTGGATGTTCGCGGCCTTGCAGGCCGCGGCGCGCGGCCCGTCGCAGATCTGGGCGGCCGTGTACAGGCCGCCGGCGATGATGGTGTCGTTGATCCGCGGCTTGGTGACCACGATCGGGCTGAGCAGCATGGACGGGATCTGGGCGCCGTTGCTGTCGGTGATGGCGGTCGCGATCGAGGTCACGTCCAGACCCTTGACCAGGTAGACCGCGATGTTGGCGGCGGCGTCCGTCTCCGGGCGGAAGGGCTTGAAGATGGTGAAGGCCTGCTCGCCGGTGAGCACCCGCTGCACGGCGTCCAGCGAGGCGTCCTGGCCGCCGACCGGGACGTTGTCGATGCCGGCCTTCTTCAGCGTCTCGATGATGGACGCGGCCATGCCGTCGTTGGCGGAGTAGACGGCCTGGAAGCCGTTCTTGCCGAGCTTGCCGATGGCCTCGGTCATCTTCTGGGCGGCCACCTCGGGCTTCCACTCGCCGGACTGCTCGTAGGCGATGCCCTTGACCTTGCCGTCCAGCGTCTTGTGGGCGCCGAGCTTGAAGTCGGCGGCGTTCGGGTCGCTCTCGGCGCCGTTGACCATGACGACCTGGGCGTTGCCGGCCTTGGGCCCGAGCGCCTCCAGCAGGGCCTGGCCCTGGAGCTCGCCCGTGCGGCGGTTGTCGAAGGAGACGTAGGCGGCCACGTTGCCGGCGGCGAGCCGGTCGTACGCGACGACCTTGGCGCCCTTCTTGTTGGCCTCCTCCACCCACGGTGCCGTCGCCTTGGCGTTGACCGCGTCGAGCAGGATCACCTTGACGCCGCGGGCCAGCATGTCCTCGAACTGCTGCTTCTGGTTGCCCTCGTCGCCGTCGGCGTTGGCGTAGTCGATGGTGCACTTGGTGCACAGTCCGGCGACCGAGGCCTCGATCAGCGGCTTGTCGAAGCTCTCGTAGCGCGTCGAGGAAGCCCGCTCGGGCAGGAGCAGACCGATGGTCTTGTTGCTGGGCGCGGACGACGAGGGGTCGTTCAGGCCACAGGCGGCGAGCGACAGCGTCATCGACACAGCGGCCGTACCGACGAGCAGGCGACGCGTCATTGCGTTCATGGTGGGTGGTGCCTCCCTGACAGCGCCGCAGCCTCGCGGCGAGTGAAGGGGAGTCAAGCGGGCGCTCCGATGTGACGTCAATAATTAAAGCATCCTGCTTACAATGTCGACCAAGTCGTTACCTTCTTGAATGATCATTTGATGTGACCCGCGTAGAGTCCGAGGCTCGGTCGAGGTTGTGGTCGACTTCTCAACATGGCGGCCCAACTCCCGTCAGGCGGAGGCGAACCCGGCCCGCGCGGACGCCGGAGCCGCGGACGGCCGGGGCCTGCCCGGCGGCTGCGCCCCGGCCGTCCGGCCGATTCCGTTCGTCCACCATCGTTCGGCTACCGTTCGGCGCGGACCACCAGGAAGACCCCGCTCACCACGATCGCGCCGCCGAGCAGCACCGGCCAGGTCAGCGGCTCCGCCAGGACCAGCCAGCCCAGCACCACCGCCACCACCGGGTTGACGTACGCGTACGTCGCGACCAGGGACAGCGGAGCCCGCTGCAGCAGCCAGGCGTACGCGGTGAAGGCGATCAGCGAGCCGAAGCTGCACAGGTACGCCAGGGCGAGCCAGGAGCGGGTCGACACGGCCGCCAGCTCGAAGTGCTGCGGTTCACCGCGGAGCACGGCGAGCAGCAGGGCCCCGACACCGGCGGCGAACATCTCGTACACGCTGGCGGCCATCGGGTTGGCGGGCATCTCCAGCTTCCCGGCGAGGAAGGAGCCGAAGGCCCAGATCAGCGCGGCCAGCACCACCGAGAGCAGGCCGCTGAGCCTGACCTCCCCGCTCAGGCCCGGTGAGGTCAGCACCGCCAGGCCGACCAGGCCGAGCAGCACGCCGGCCAGCGTGGCCAGCGGCGGGCGCCGGCCCGTGGACAGGTTCAGCAGCACCACCCACAGCGGCACGCTCGCCACCAGCAGCGCCGTCAGCCCGGACGGCACCGAACGCTCCGCCAGGACGACCAGCCCGTTGCCGCCCACCAGCAGCAGCAGCCCGACCACGACCGCCGAGCCAAGCTGGCGGCCGGTCACCCGGAGCGCGGCCGGGCCCTGACGCCAGAGCAGGAGCAGGGCCAGCAGCGGGGCCGCCGCGAAGAACCGGGCACTGGCCGACAGGAACGGCGGCATCGTCTCGACCGCCACCCGGATCGCCAGGTAGGTCGAGCCCCACACCACGTACACGATGCCCAGGGCCGCCCAGACCGCCCCGCCGAGGGCGGGCCGGGCCGGGGTGGGGGCGGGCCCGGGGGACGTGGCGTCCGCCGTCGCTCGCGGTGCCGAGGATGACATGTGTGACTCCTGATTTTGGTCCTGTTGGCGGTCTGTGCGGGTATGAGACCACATCCGGCGCCGCAGGTACACGGAGATAGGGCCGCACCCTGCCCGCCACCTCGGCCGACCGGATGAACGGCGGCCGCCGGAGGTGTGCCCGCCACCCGGGCGGCCCCGACCGGATGGTAGGGATGGAGCCCGTTCGAGGGGCGACCGAGGAGCGCACGGGGTGGAGTGGTTCGCGGCACCGGAGTACTGGCTCGCCCGGGAGGTCTTCCAGCGCCTGCTGGCCGCCGTCTACCTGACCGCCTTCGTCGCGGCCGCCAACCAGTTCCGCGCGCTGATCGGCGAGCGCGGGATGCTGCCGGTCCCCGAGTTCACCGCCCGCGTCCCGGCCCGGCACTCACCCAGCCTGTTCCACCTGCACTACTCGGACCGGGCCTTCGCCGCCGCCGCCCGGACGGGCGCCGCACTGTCGGCCGCCCTGCTCGCCGGCGTTGACGATCTGCTGCCGCTCTGGGCGGCCATGACCCTCTGGGGTGTGCTGTGGGTGCTCTACCTGTCGATCGTCAACGTCGGCCAGACCTGGTACGCCTTCGGCTGGGAGTCCCTGCTGCTGGAGACCGGCTTCCTGGCCGCCTTCCTCGGCAACGACGAGGTCGCGCCGCCGGTGCTCGTGCTCTGGCTGCTGCGGTGGCTGCTGTTCCGGGTCGAGTTCGGCGCCGGACTGATCAAATGGCGCGGCGACCGCTGCTGGCGCGACCTCACCTGCCTCTACTACCACCACGAGACCCAGCCGATGCCCGGCCCGCTCAGCTGGTTCTTCCACCACCTGCCCCGCCCGCTGCACCGCGTCGAGGTCGCGGCCAACCACCTGGTGCAGCTCGTGGTGCCGTTCGGGCTCTTCCTGCCCCAGCCGGCCGCGACGGCCGCCGCCGCGCTGATCGCCGTCACCCAGCTCTGGCTGGTGCTCTCCGGCAACTTCGCCTGGCTGAACTGGCTCACCATCGCCCTCGCCGTCTCGGCGGTCGACGCCGACCGGCTGCCGTTCCCGCTCCCGGACCCGCCCGCCCGCCCCGCCGGACCGCTCTGGTACCAGGCCCTCGTGATCGCCCTCACCGCCCTGATCGCCGCACTCAGCTACTGGCCCGCCCGCAACCTGCTCTCGCACCACCAGCAGATGAACCGCTCCTTCAACCGGATCCACCTGGTCAACGCGTACGGCGCCTTCGGGACCGTCGGACGGCTGCGCCACGAGGTCGTGGTCGAGGGCACCGACGACCCCGCCGTCACCGACCGCACCACCTGGCACGAGTACGGCTTCAAGGGCAAGCCCGGCGCCGTCGGCCGGATACCGCGTCAGTTCGCCCCCTACCACCTGCGGCTCGACTGGCTGATGTGGTTCGCCGCCATCACCCCCTCGTACGCCAGGCCCTGGTTCGGCTCGTTCGTGGCCCGACTGTTGGTCAACGACCCGGACACCCTGGCCCTGCTGCGCCACAACCCCTTCCCGTCCGCCCCGCCGACCTTCGTCCGGGCACGCCTGTACCGCTACCGCTTCACCTCCTGGAGCGAACTGCGGGCCACCGGCGCCTGGTGGCACCGCACACCGGTGCACGACTACCTCCGCCCGTCGACCCGTCACGACCTCGCCCACCTGCTGCCCCCGCAGCGCCGCTGAGCGGTATACGACGTGATGCGTAGAGCGATACCGCGGCGGCGCGGCGAGTTGTACGGGCCCCGGTGCGTGCGTGCCTCGAACGCTCACCCGTATCCTGGGCCTCCGCGCCGTCCGAGCCGGGCTGCTCGCGACGCCCCGACCGCTGAAACCTTCCCCGCCAGCCTCCCGCCAGAACCGGACCTGCCATGACAGTGCGCTTTCTGAACGACGCCGACGCCACGGTGCCGGCCCCAGCGGAAACCCCGGACGGCGAAGGCCGCCGGAGCACCCGCGAGGAGCTCGGCCGGTACGCCGAACAGGGCGGCTTCACCCTGACCACCGAGACCCATCCCTGGATCGAGGCCGCCGACCACGTCACCGACCCCGAGGACGCCCGCGCCGCCACCACGGTGCTGGCCGAACTGCGCAACGGTGACATCCGCGCCGTCGGCGCGGCGGTCACCGGGCTGGCGGCCAAGGCCGGGCTCAACGTCCCGGAGACCCTGCACGGGCTCAACCTGCTGCTCGACGTCTTCCAGCGGGTCCAGCGCGCCTCCGGCACGCTCCGCGCCGACGTGTACGAGGCCGACCTCGAGTCGCTGATCGCCGCCACCGCGGACGGCCGCTGGCGCAAGCAGCGGGGCGTCAAGCTCTCGCTCGGACAGCGCTGGACGCTCCGCTCGCAGGCCAAGAGCCTCACGGTCGGCGGTCGCACCAGCCGCGCCGACCTGCACGCCGCCCTGACGGCCGCCGCCGAGGCCCGTACCGACTGGGTGGCCCTGGCCGACGACGACACCGCCGCCCGGCCGGTCGTCCCGGTCGGCGGCACCCTGATCGCCGAGACCGCGCAGGCCGTCGAGTCGCTCGGCACCGCCGTCCGCTCGCTGGGCCGCCTCCTGCCGGAGCGCGACCTGGAGGCCCTGCCCCTGGGCGAACTCGCCGACCTGGTCGACCGCCTGGCCGCCGACGAGGGCACCCTCTACCGGCTGCCCGCCTTGCACGCCGCGCGCGAGGAACTCGCCGAGGCCGGGCTCGAAACCCTGCTGACCGAGCTGGCCGAGCGTCAGGCGGACCGGGACGCGGCACTCGCCGCGTACGACCGCCAGGTCGGCGCGGAGGCCGACGTCGAGGCCGAGGAGCAGGCCGCCCGGCAGGCGCTCGCGGCCGGGCCGCGGGGGGAGGAGCCGACTGCGGCGGTCGAGGCGGAGACGGAGGTCGAGGCCGTCGAGGCGGTGGCCGAGCCTGCCGTCGAGCCGGTCGCCGTCGAGGAGCCGGTGGTCGAGGCCGAGGCCGAGCCGGTGGCCGAGGTCGTCGTCGAGGAGGCCCCCGCCGAGGAGCCCGTCGTCGAGCCGGTGGTCGAGGCCGAGGTTGTCGCCGAGCCGGTCGCCGTCGAGGCGGAGCCCGAGCCGGTCGTCGAGGCCGAGCCCGACGTCGAGCCCGTGGCCGACGTCGAGCCCGTGGCCGTCGAGGAGCCCGTTGTCGCCGAGCCGGTCGTCGAGGCCGAGCCCGTGGTCGAGCCGGTCGCCGTCGAGGCGGAGCCCGAGCCGGTGGTCGAGGTCGAGCCCGAGGTCGAGCCCGTGGCCGTCGAGGAGCCCGTCGTCGTCGAGGCCGAGCCCGTGGTCGAGCCGGTCGCCGTCGAGGCGGAGCCCGAGCCGGTCGTCGAGCCCGAGCCCGAGCCCGAGGTCGAGCCCGTGGCCGTCGAGGAGCCCGTCGTCGTGGAGCCGGCCGTCGAGCCTGAGCCCGTTGTCGCCGAGGAGCCCGTCGAGGAGCCCGCCGAGGCGCCGAAGAAGGCCCGTCGGCCGAAGAAGCCGGAGCTGACCGCCGGTCGGCCCGTCACCGCCTACACGCCCGCCGAGCTGACCTCGCTGGTGCGCTGGATCGACAGTGACGGTGTCGAGCGGTCCGAGGACGAGCTGCTGCGTGCCGCGATGAAGGAGCTGGGCTTCGCCCGGCTCGGGCCCCGGATCAAGGAGGCGCTCGGCGCCGCCGTCACCGAGGCCCGCGGCTGACGGCAGCCGCCGTTGCCCGACCGTGCCCGCCCGAGCGATCGCCGCTCGGGCGGGCACGTCGTCCGTGGCGGGCTTCCGTCACTCCCCGATGTCCTCGAACCACAGCTCCGGCCGTGCCGCGATGAATCCGGTCATCAGCCGGACGCACTCGGGGTCGTCCAGCACCGTGATGCCGACCCCGTGCTCGGCCAGCCACGCGTGGCCGCCCTCGAAGGTGCTCGCCTCGCCGATCACCACCCGGCCGATCCCGAACTGCCGTACCAGGCCCGAGCAGTACCAGCAGGGCGACAGCGTGGTGACCATCACCGTGCGTCCGTAGCCGCGGAGCCGCCCGGCCGCGCGGAAGGCCGCGGTCTCGGCGTGCATGGACGGATCCCCGTCCTGGACACGGCGGTTGTGCCCGCGTCCGAGCAGTTCGCCGTCGGCGCCGAACAGCGCGGCACCGATCGGGATCCCGCCCTCGGCCAGCCCGGTCCTGGCCTCCTCGACCGCCACCGCCAGCATCCGTTCGACGTCCACCGCGACCAACCACCGCTCTCCGCTCGCCGACCCGGCCCCTCATCATCGGGTACGCCTCCGGGCCGGGACAGTGTGCCGCTCCGCCGGCCGGGACGGCCGTGGGTCCCCGGCCGGCCCCGGCTACCGTCCGAAGCGCAGCGGTGCCAGGTGCTCGGGAGTGACGATCCGGGTGCCGGGCGCCGCGTGGCGGACCTCCGCGACCAGGCCGGCCAGGTCCATGGCCGGATCCTGGACCGCCGGGTCGGCCAGCGGGATCTCGAAGTTGTCCCAGTGGACCGGAACCACCGTCCGCGGGTTGCCGAGGGCCCGCAGCAGCCGCGGCACGTACCGGTGGGTGGCCTTGCTGCTCGGTACGGCGATCATCGCGACATCGGGCCGCAGCCCGGACAGGTTGCGCTCGACGAAGTCGCTCGCGCCCATCAGGAATGCTGCCGGTCCGTCCCCGAAGCGGATCTGGAAGGCGAGGGTGTCGCCCTCCGGCAGGTCCGCGATGGTGGCCGGCCGGGTGGCCGGCGGGGCCGTGAGGGTGCCGGGTGCGAAGTACCGGTACGAGGCGTTGCGGCTGTGCAGGCTCGCCACCACCTCCACCGTGCAGTAGCCGAAGTCGAGCACCTCGCCGCCCTTGACGACGACGAGCCGGCCCGGGTCCACGCCCATCGCCTGCAGCAGGTGGCAGGTGGTCTGGGTGGCGACGATCGGCGCGGCGCCGGTGGTGGCGAGGTACGGCACGTCGCTGACGTGGTCCCAGTGGCTGTGGCTGACCAGGATCAGGTCGGGCCGGCCCGCGTGCTCGGTCACCAGGTCGGGCCGGACCGACAGCTCCGTCCTCGGGTTGAACGCGCCCTTCGCCAGGCCGGTGTCGAAGCGGGTGATGTACGGGTCGAAGAGGACGTTCTTCCCGCCGGACTCCATCCGCCAGCCGGACGTGCCGAGCCAGCGGAAGACCGGGTCGCCCGTCGGCGGCGTGGCTGTCGGGCTGGCTGTCGGGCTGGCTGTCGGCGTGGGCTCGGCGGCCTCCGCCGTCCCGCCGAGCGCGCCCATCACCGGCAGGACGGCCGCCCCCGCGACGGCCGTCCGCAGGAATCCGCGGCGTCCCACCGGGTTCCCGGCCGGCTCTCCGTCCGTGTCGTCGATCGTCTTTCGATCCGTCATGTCTCCCCAGCCGTGGTCGGGTTCGGATACGCACGCCCGTTCGGGCGCGCAGCGGAGGAGACTGCCGACGAGGCCGCTCCGGTTCCCGCGGCCCCGCCCCGGATCGGGTCGGCGCGGGCCCCGTAGGCTGCGGGTATGCGAGATTTTGCGGCGGGGGTCGGCTATCTGTTCAAGGGGCAGCGCTGGGTGGTGCGGCACGGGCGGTGGTGGGGTTTCGGGATGATTCCCGCCCTGATCACGCTGGTCGGCTACGTGGCGGCGCTGACCGCGCTGGTGGTCTGGTCGGGCGATCTCGCGGACTGGGCGACGCCGTTCGCCGACCACTGGGCCTCGCCGTGGCAAGGGCTGCTGCGCGGGCTGGTGGTGGCGGTGGTGGTGGCGGCCAGCGGGCTGCTGTCGCTGGTGACGTTCACCGCGGCCACCCTGCTGGTCGGGCAGCCGTTCTACGAGTCGCTGTGCGAGAAGGTGGACGAGAGCGAGGGCGGCGCCCCGCCGGCGCCCGAGGTGTCGCTCTGGCGCGAGCTGCTGGTCTCCGCGCGGGACAGCGTCCAGGTGCTGCTGCGGGTGGTCGGCTTCGGTGTACTGCTCTTCGCCGCCGGATTCGTGCCGCTGGTCGGCCAGACCGTGGTGCCGGTGCTCGGCGTCTGCGTGTCCGGCTACTACCTGACGGCCGAGCTGTCGGCGGTGGCCCTGCAGCGCCGGGGGATACCGCAGCGCGAGCGGCTGCGGCTGCTGCGCGGCCGGATGCCGCTGACGCTGGGCTTCGGGGTGGGTGTGACGCTGCTCTTCCTGGTGCCGTTCGTGACGGTGCTGGCGATGCCGGGTGCGGTGGCCGGTGCGACCCTGCTGGGGCGCGACCTGGCACCGGTCGAGCCGGACGAGTTGGTCGAGCCGGACGCCGAGGAGCCGGCCGAGTCGGACGGGGACGTGCCGATCGACCTCTCCAAGGACTGACGCCGGGGAAATCCGGAAATGGCACAGGGAATTCATGGACGGCTATTCTTTCGAATTCCCTGTGCAATTTGACAGTGCGGCGGCCGGTGCACCATAAATTCCCTCATGACTGCACCGGTGCGCGCCGAGATCCAGCCCGGAATCGACCTGGCGGATCCGGGGTTCTGGCGGCTGCCCGACGCGGACCGGGCCGCGGCCTTCGCGCAGCTGCGCGCCCTGGACCGTCCGGCGGTCTTCACCGACCGCGCCACCGGCCGCCGTTTCCACGCGCTCGTCCGGCACGCCGACGTGGTGGCGGCGAGCCGGACGCCCGAGGTGTTCCTCAGCGGCCCCGGCGTCACCACCCCCGAGCCGGCCCGCTGGGTACGCGCCCTGTTCGGCGACTCGATGGTCAACCTGGACGACCCCCGCCACGCCGATCTGCGGCGGATCGTCTCCCGGGCGTTCACCCCGCGGCTGATCGCCCGGGTCGAGGAGGACATCCGGCGGGTGGCCGGACGGATCGTCGACGAGGTGGTCGAGAGCCGGCCGCAGGACTTCGTCACCGCGGTCGCCGCCGAGCTGCCGTACCAGGTGATCTGCACCATGATGGGCATCCCCGAGCGGCAGCGCCGGGAGATCCTCGCGCAGATCAACCACGCCTCCGAGAACACCGGCGTGGCCCGCAGCCGGATCCGCGTCCCCGGGCGCGGCCTGCGGGCGCTGGCCCGGATGCAGGCCGTGATCGCCGCGCTCGGCCGGGAGCGCCGACGGCATCCCGCCGACGACCTGATCTCGGCCCTGGTCACCGCCGACGTGGACGGCAAGCACCTCAGCTCCCGGGAGCTGGGCGCCTTCTTCTCGCTGCTGCTGGTGGCCGGGGTGGAGACGACCCGCAACGCACTCGCCCACGGCCTCCACCTGCTGACCGAGCACCCCGACCAACGCGCCCTGCTCGCCGAGGACTTCGACGCCCGGATCGGCGGCGCGGTGGAGGAGATCGTCCGGTACAGCACCCCGATCATCCAGTTCCGCCGCACCCTCGCCACCGACCACGTCCTGAACGGCACCCCGCTCGCCAAGGGCGACAAGGTGGTGCTGTTCTTCGGCTCGGCCAACCGCGACGAGGCCGTCTTCACCGACCCGGACGCCTTCGACATCACCCGCTCGCCCAACCCGCACCTGGGCTTCGGCGGCGGGGGCCCGCACTTCTGCCTCGGCGCCTACCTGGCCCGCCAGGAGATGAAGGTGCTCTACCAGGAGCTGTTCACCCGCCTCCCGGACATCCGCTCGGTGGGTTCGCCCGAGCTGATCCCGTCCAGCTTCGACAACCGGGTCAGGTCGCTGCGCTTCGGTTTCACACCCGCGGCCTGACCGGCCAGTCCCGCATCGTACGGTTCGGCCGGCCCGCTTGTCCGAACCGGAGTACACCGCCGCCGCTCCTCCCGCCCTACGGTTCCGGGAACGTACGAGGAGAGGCGGCCGCGGTGCACCGTTCCGTTCACGACTGGCTCATTCACGACTACCGGGAGGACGACCTGGCGGCGGTCGTGCACCTCATCGACACCACGGCCGAGCTGGGCCAGGAGTCGGTGTTCTCGCTGGCGGAGTGCATCACCGCGCTCACCTCCCGCCAGCCCGCCGTGGTCGCCGTCAGCCAGGGGGTCCCGATCGGCACCGCGCTGGCCCACCTGGCCGGCGACCGGGCCTGGGTGATGCGGATCGCGATCTCCCCGCTCTGGCGCGGCCGGGGCCTGGCCAGCGCGCTGCTGCGCGAGCTGGAACGGCGGCTGGTCGCCCGGCGGGTGCGCCGGATCGCGTACGTGCTGCCGGAGGAGGAGCTGCTCGGCGAGGGCCTGCGCAACGCCGGCTACACCCGGCGCCCGGCGGTCGCGTACTTCGAGAAGGCCGAGCCCGCGGCCGGGCCGGCCGCCAACCTGCTGGAGGAGCTCGGCGGGCGGCTGCTCCCGGGCGACCTGTGGGACAAGGTGGCCGGCATGGAGACGGAGAAGAACCTGATCGAGCGCCGGGTGGTGCTCCCGCTGGCCGAGCCGGAGCGGGCCGCCCGGCACGGGGTCCGGCCGCCGCGGGCGATCGCGCTGTTCGGCCCGCCGGGCACCGGCAAGACCACCTTCGCCCGGGCCGTCGCCTCCCGCCTCGGCTGGCCGTTCGTCGAACTGCTGCCCTCCCGGCTGGCGGACGAGGGCAACCTCGCAGCCGCCCTGCGGACCGCGTTCGCCCGGATCGCGCGGCTGGAGCGGGTGCTGGTCTTCATCGACGAGGTGGAGGAGATCGCCCCGACCCGCGCCGAGGGCGCGGTGGGCGGGATGCACGGGGTCACCAACGAGCTGCTCAAGCTGATCCCGGGCTTCCGCGAGGGCGAGGAGCGGCTGCTGGTCTGCGCGACCAACTCGATCCGCTCGCTGGACTCCGCCTTCCTGCGCCCGGGCCGCTTCGACTACCTGATCCCGATCGGCACCCCCGACCCCGAGGCCAGGGCCGCCATCTGGTCCCGGTACGCGGTGACCAGGACCGACGTCGACCTGGAGGTACTGGTGAGGCGGACCGAGCTGTTCACCCCCGCCGACATCGAGCACGCCGCCCGGATCGCCGCCCAGGCCGCCTTCGAACGGGACCTCGGCGAGATCGGCAGCCGGCCGGCCGGGGCGACCACCGAGGACTACCTGGCGGCGATCGCCCAGTGCCGGCCGACGGTGACCCCCGCGATGGTCGAGGAGTTCACCGCCGACATCGGCTCGCACGCCCGGGTCTGACCCCGGGCCCGCGGCTTCCGGGGGCGGGACGGGGCCGGGTGCCTCAGGCCCCGGGGTGGGCGCCGACCGCGTCCCGGATCTGCTCGCCGAGGCCGCCGTCCCTCCGGGCGCAGTTGGCGCAGCAGAAGAACCTGCCGGAGACCTCGACCCCGTGGCCGACGATCCGTACCTCGCAGTACTCGCAGCGCGGGGCGAGCTTCTCCATCGCGCACTCGAAGCTGTCGAAGGTGTAGGTGTCCCCGCTCACCGTCTTGATCTCGAAAGCCAGCCAGTAGTCGTTCTTGCACACCACACAGACCGCCATGACCGCGACTTCCTCTCCACCGCTCCGGCCCGGCCGCCTGCCGGCCGGTACGTAACGAGTCTTCGGCCGGCCGCCGCACCCGGCAAATCGACCGGACGCACGGCGGGTACTGACCGATACTGGGGGGAGGGGGGCGCCAGGCCGAGGAGGCCCGATGATCGTCCGAATCTGGGAGGCGCACGTCGCGCCCGACCACGCCGACGACTTCTGCGCCCGGCTGATAGAGGAGGCCCTGCCGCAGATCGTGCGCACCGAGGGCTGCCTGGGTGGTGAGCTGCTGAACGCCGTGGGCGAGGAGGACCACCGGGTCCTGATGATCACCCGCTGGCGGGACGAGGCCGCGCTGCTCGCCCACGCCGGACCGATGTGGCGGATCAGGCCGGTCTGGGCCGAGGGGCAGCTGAACTTCCTGGAGCACCCGCCCAAGGTCTCCCACTACCAGCCGCTCTCCGAGGAGTGAGCCGCCGGGCCGGCCGGGTCAGGGCCGGATCTCCGGGAACCCCCGGTCGGCCTTCACCTGCTTCATGGTCAGGTGCGACTTGACCTGGGCGATCCCCGGCAGCCCCGAGAGCACGTCGGTGATGAACCGCTCGTACGCCGAGATGTCGGCGACCGCGATCCGCAGCAGATAGTCCGGATCGCCGAACAGCCGTCGCGGCCGGCCGGCTCGGGGCCTCGGTCGGCGGGACCCCGACGGCGGCCCGCCGGCTCTCGGCCGTCTCCGCGGTGCTGCTCCTGCTGGTCGCCGGGGTCACCGCGACCGCCTGACCGCCGGGGACGCCGGCGCTCAGGTGCCGGCCGACAGGTCCCTGGCCAGCCGCCGGATCCGAACCGCGGTGACGATCTCGACCAGGCCCAGCACGACCAGCCCGCAGCCCGCCAGAATGGCCAGCGCGGCGACCGAGTGGACCGGCCAGACCATCAGCAGCACGCCGGCCAGCGCGTTGAGCACCCCGCCGGAGATCTGCCAGCCGCGGGCCTGCATCCCCGGGTCGGAGCAGGCCGCCACCACCAGGGTGATACCGCGGAACAGCCAGCCGATGCCGATCCAGATGCCCAGCAGGGCCAGCGACTGCACCGCGCTGCGGAAGCAGAGCAGCCCGAGCAGCACGCACAGCGCGCCGCTGACGAAGGCCATCACCCGCAGCGCGGTCTCCCGGTGGGTACCGAACGCGGCGACCAGCTGGAAGACGCCGATCATCACCAGGTAGATCCCGAACAGCACCCCCACCACCCACAGGGTCTGCTCGGGCCAGACGAAGACGATCACCCCGAGCGCCAGCGAGACCAGCCCGGCGGCCAGCACCACCTGCCAGGCCGCACGGGCCAGCCGCTGCAACGGGCCGTCGGGCGGGGTGTACGGGGTGTCCATGGCGGAGCTCCTGACGCGGGGAAGGGCGGCGGACCCTCCCACTCTCCGCCGCCGGTGAGCGGCCCCGCGCGCGCCGCTCGACCGTTCGGATGATCCGTCAGGTCGACGGATGATTGCCCGTCAGTCACCTTCCGTCCAGCCGTTGACCCGTTCGGGCGACATAGGATCGGACGTTATGACGGAGGAAGGGCAGGGGGACCCTGGGGCCGTGCCGGCGGCCGGGCACTATGTCGTCTGCGGCGGCAACGCACTCGCGCACCGGCTGATCGTCGAGCTGATCGAGCACTACGAGGTGCCGGTGGTCGCCGTGGTGCCGGACCGCTCCCGCGACCACGGGCCGCGGATCGAGCAGCTCGCCGGTGTCGCCGCGGTCCTGGAGTACAGCACCGTCACCGCGGAGGCGCTGCGCGCGGCCGGGGTGGACGGCGCGCGCGGGATCGCGCTGATGGACGGCACCGACCAGGAGAACATCCACGCCGCGCTGACCGCGCAGGGCCGCAACCCCGGCATCCGGATCGTGCTGCGGATGTTCAACCAGCGGCTCGGCGAGCACATCGAGAAGCTGCTGCCCAACTGCGCGGCGCTGTCCGGCTCGGCGACCGCCGCCCCGGCCTTCGCCAACGGCGCGCTGGACCGGCCCAACTCGGTACGGGTGGGGGACCGCTACCTCTACGTCGCGTACGGCGACGAGATCGACGGCAACCAGATCTGCCTGGTCGCCGACCGGATCGACCGGCAGGACCTGAACCGGCTCCGGCTGCTGCCGGACACCGGCGGCCGGGCGGCCGAATTCATCGCGCTGGCCAGCCGGCTGGGCTCCGAGGGGCCGATCGAGCTGGGGCCGGGAGCCGCGCCGCAGGCGGCCGAGGACCGCGGCGGGGTGGCCGTCCTGCAGGCGCTCACCAGCGAGCCGCCGGTGCGGATCCCCTGGTGGAAACGGACCCGCTGGTGGCTGCAGGACGTGCTGCGCTACTTCACCGGCGTCCGGCTCCGGCTGGGCTGACCACCGCGCTGGCGGCGGTGCTGCTCGGCGGCTGGGTGATCTGGTACTACAACGGCAGCATCGGCTGGGCGGCGTACCTCACGCTGCTGGACCTGGCCGGCGCGGCCCAGCCCGACCAGCCGGGCCCGGGAACCCCGGGCGGGCCGTGGGTGCGCCTCGCCCAGGTGGTGGTCACCTTCTGCGGCATCACCTTCGTCCCGGTGGCCACCGCCATCGTGGTCGACATGCTGGCCACCGGTCGGCGCGGACTGCCGAGGGCGCCGGGGTCCCGGACCAGGGGCCACGTGGTGGTGGTCGGCCTTGGCAACGTCGGCACCCGGGTGGCCGCCCTGGTGCACGAGACCGGCGTGCCGGTGGTCTGCATCGAACGCGATCCGCAGGCCCGCGGCATCGCGGCGGTCCGGGCGCTCGGCCTGCCGGTGCTGGTGGGGGACGCGCCGCTGGAGAGCCAGCTGCGGCGGGCCCGGGTCCAGTACAGCCGCGCCCTGGTCGCCGTCACCACCGACGACGCGGCCAATCTGGAGGCCGCCCTGGAGGCCCGTGCGGTCCGGCCCGAAGTGCGCATCGTGGTACGGCTGTTCGACGACGACTTCGCCCACCACGTGTACGCCACCCTGGGGAACGTGGCCTCGCGCTCGGTCTCCTACCTGTCCGCGCCGGCGTTCGCGGCCGCGCTGATGGGCCGTGAGGTGCTGGGCACGCTCTCGGTCTACCGGCATGTGCTGCTGATCGCCGAGCTGACGGCCGAGGAGGGCACCGGTCTGCTGGGCCGGGACACCCACGAGATCGAGGGTGCGGGCGGGGTCCGGGTGATCGCCGTCCGGCTGGCCCGGCGGCCCGGGGACCACCAGTGGAACTTCGCCGACCGGGCCCGGCGGCTCGAAACCGGCGACCGGATCGTGGTGGCCGCCACCAGGAGCGGACTGGCCCGGATCAACACCCTGGACAGCGGGGGGAGTTGATCCGGGCCGCCCGGTGGCTCAGCGGTGGCTCAGCGGTGGGTGAAGGACGGCGGACGCTTCTCGGCGAAGGCCGTCATGCCTTCCTTCTGGTCGGCGGTGGCGAAGGCGGCGTGGAACATCCGGCGCTCGAAGCGGACGCCCTCGGCGAGGGTGGTCTCGAAGGCCCGGTTGACGCTCTCCTTCATCATCACGGCGGCCGGGGTGGACATCGCGGCCACCGTCTCGGCGACGGCCATCGCCTCGGCGAGCAGGTCGTTCGCCGGGACGATCCGGGACACCAGGCCGGCCCGCTCGGCCTCCTCGGCGTCCATCATCCGGCCGGTCAGACACAGCTCCATCGCCTTGGCCTTGCCGACCGCGCGGGTCAGGCGCTGCGAGCCGCCGATGCCGGGGATGACACCGAGCTTGATCTCCGGCTGGCCGAACTTGGCCGTGTCGGCGGCCAGCAGGATGTCGCAGAGCATCGCCAACTCGCAGCCGCCGCCCAGCGCGTAGCCCGCCACCGCGGCGATCACCGGCTTGCGCAGCCGGCCCAGCTCGTCCCAGGGGCCCAGCCAGTCGTCCAGGTAGACGTCGGGGAAGCGGTTGTCCTGCATCTCCTTGATGTCGGCGCCGGCCGCGAAGGCCTTCTCCGAACCGGTGATCACCAGGGCGCCGATCTCCGGATCCCGGTCGAACGCCTTGGCGGCGGCCACCACCTCGTTCATCAGCTGGTTGTTGAGCGCGTTCAGCGCCTTCGGCCGGTTGAGCGTGATCAGCCCGACCCGGCCCTTGCGCTCCACCAGAATCGTCTCGTAGTCGGTCATCGTCGTTGACTCCCTCTGCGCTGTGACGCTTGCTGTGACGGCACTCGACGCGCCCTGCCCGTCCATACCTTCGCGGACGCACCGGGGGACGCGCCAGTCTCGACTGCTGAGACGGTGGTCACCCGATCCCGAGCGTGCCGTCGGGGGCGGCGGAGAAGTAGCGCGCCACGTCGGCGGCGGTGACCTCGGCCAGGGTGGCGGGCCGCCAGTGCGGGTCGCGGTCCTTGTCGACCACCTGGGCCCGGATGCCCTCGACCAGGTCGTGACTGTCCAGCGCGGCGCAGGAGATCCGGTACTCCTGCTCCAGCGTCTCGCCGAGCGTCCGGTGCCCGCGGGCCTGCCGCAGGGCCGCCAGCGTGACCTTGAGTGCGGTCGGGGACATGGCGTGGATCTGCTCGGCGGCCTCCTTGGCCTCCGGCACGCCGCTGTCCGCCAGGCGGTCGAGGATCTCCTCGACCGTGTCCGCCGCGTAGCAGTGGTCGATCCAGACGCGCTGCGCGGCCAGCTCGGAGGCGGGCGCGCCGCCCGCCCGGGCGGCGACCGCCTCGGCGGCGGGCCGCTCGGCCAGCTCGGCCAGCAGGGCGGGCAGCTGCGTGAGCGGCACATAGTGGTCGGCGAAGCCGCAGGTCAGCGCGTCCGCGGCGGTCATCGAGCCGGCCGTCAGGGCGATGTGGGTGCCCAGCTCACCGGGCGCGCGGGCCAGCAGCCGGCTGCCGCCGACGTCCGGCACCAGGCCGATCCTGGTCTCCGGCATCGCCACCGTGGAGCGCTCGGTGACGATCCGCAGACCGCCGTGCGCGGAGACGCCGACCCCGCCGCCCATGGTGATGCCGTCCATCACCGCGACGTACGGCTTGGGGTAACGGGAGATCAGCTCGTTCAGCAGGTACTCGTCCCGGAAGAACGCCCGGAAGCCGACCCCGCCGGCCTTGGCGTCGTCGTGCATCGCCCGGACGTCCGCGCCCGCGCACAGCCCGCGCTCCCCGGCGCCGGTCAGCACCACGGTGGCCACCGACGCGTCCGCGGCCCACTCGTCGAGCGCCGCGCGGACGGTACGGATCATCGCGTGGGTGAGCGAGTTGAGGGCCTTCGGCCGGTTCAGCGTGATGCGGCCGGCCAGGCCGTCCCGCTCGACGAGCACATCCATCGGGGTCCTCCAGATCACGGGGGTCGGTGCCCCCGACAGCCTAGGCCGCGGATACGCCGGTGGGCCCCCGACCGTGTCGGAGGCCCACCGGAGGGACCGCGGCCCAGGCGCGATCGCGGTTACGGCACGATGCGGCCGTAGACCTCGCCGAAGCCGATCCGGGTGCCGTCGGGGCCCGGGGCGGTGGCGGTGATGGAGACCTCGTCGCCGTTCTCCAGGAAGGTGCGGGTGGTGCCGTCCGGGAGCTTGACCGGGTTCTCGCCGTTCCAGGTGAGCTCGATCAGGGCGCCGCGGGTCTCCGGCTCCGGGCCGCTGACGGTGCCGGAGGCGTACAGGTCGCCGGTGCGCAGGTTGGCGCCGTTGACCGTCATGTGCGCCAGCTGCTGGGCGGCCGTCCAGTACATGGCCGCGAAGGGCGGGCGGGAGACCGGGTGGCCGTTGAGCGAGACCTCCAGGTCCAGGTCCAGGCCCCAGGGCTCGGCGGCCCGGTCGTCCAGGTACTCCAGCGGCTCGACGTCGCGGGCCGGCGGGGCGACCCGGGCGTGCTCCAGGGCCGCCAGCGGGACGACCCAGGGGGCGACCGAGGTGGCGAAGGACTTGCCGAGGAACGGGCCGAGCGGCACGTACTCCCAGGCCTGGATGTCCCGGGCGGACCAGTCGTTGAGCAGCAGCACGCCGAAGACGTGCTCGGCGAAGTCGGCCAGTGCCACCCGGCTGCCCAGCTCGGTCGGGGTGCCGACGACGAAGGCGACCTCGGCCTCGATGTCCAGCCGGCGGGAGGGGCCGAAGGAGGGCAGCGGGTCGGTCGGTGCCTTGCGCTGGCCGTGCGGGCGCACCACGGGCGTGCCGGAGACCACCACCGTGCCGGCCCGGCCGTGGTAGCCGATCGGCAGGTGCTTCCAGTTGGGGGTGAGCGGCTCCGACCCGGGCCGGAACAGCCTGCCCAGGTTGGTGGCGTGGTGCTCGGAGGCGTAGAAGTCGACGTAGTCGGCCACCTCGAACGGCAGGTGCAGCTCGACCTCGGCCAGGTCCACCAGGTTCGGGACGACGGCCGGCCGGTGGGCCTCGTCGGTGAGCCACTCGGTGATCGCGGCCCGCACCGACGTCCAGGTGGAACGCCCGGCGGCCATCAGCGGGTTGAGGGTGTCCGCGTCCAGCAGGACGGACGGTGCGCCGGCCGCCCGCGCGGTGGCGCCGAGGTCCAGGACCTGCTCGCCGATGCGCACGCCGATCCGCCGCCGGCCGGGGCGGTCGGGAGCGGTGAAGACGCCGTACGGCAGGTTGTGGACGCCGAACGGGGAGTCGGCCGGCACGGCGAGCCAGGTGGTGGCGGTCAACGGTCCTCCAGTGGGGCGGGCGGGGCGAGCAGGCCGAGGGCGGCCAGGTCGGCGAGCGGCTCGGCGACGCTGCAGGTGCCGAAGGCGGTGAACCGGCGCCGCACGTCGTCGATCCGAGTGTCCGTCAGGTCGAGTGCGGCCTTGGCCAGCACCTCGCCGGAGCGCTCGGCGAGCACCTCGGCGGCCAGCCCGGCGTCGTCGCCCGCCTGCGCGGCCAGCAGGACGTTCAGGAAGCCGTGGTGCTCGAAGCCGGTGGCCGGGTCGGTGTGCCGGACGGCGTGGTGCAGGCCGGCCGTGCACTTGTACGGCAGCCCGCGCCCGGCGCAGCCGGCCAGGAAGGCGGCCAGCTCGGCCTCCGAGGGGAAGGCCCCGGCGGCGAGCCCTCCGGTGCGGAACTTGGCCCGGTACGGCGTGCCGGCGAGCACGTCCAGCGACGCCTCCAGGCCCTCGCCGCGCGGGAGTTCCACGGCGGCCGCGACCCCGGGCGGCAGCTGCTCGTTCAGGGTGGCCACCGCCGCACGGAGGTCGGGGTCGGCGAGCTCCACGCCGACCACGGTCAGCCCGTCCGCGTCCGCCAGTGCGGGCGCCAGTTGGCTGCTGCCTCCCGGCAGCACCAGGGCGACCCGCAGGGGTGCGGTGGTGGTGGCCCGCAGTTCGGCGAGCCGGCCCGCTCCGCACAGGAACGGGCCGACCGCCTCGGCGTACCAGGCGGACCGGTGCGCCTCGTGGGCCGGCACCGCCTCGGGCAGCGGCAGGTCTCCCGGTGGGAAGAGCGCCGCGTCGTCGAACAGCCCCCGGTAGAGGGCGGGTACGGTCACCGGGCGGGCCCGCGGCCGGACCACGTCCAGGCGTAGCCCGGGTCCTCGCCGGCCGTCCCGGCCTCGCCGAGCTCCAGCGGGCGGAAGGTGTCCACCATCACCGCGAGCTCGTCGAAGAACTCCGCGCCGATCGAGCGCTCGTAGGCACCCGGCTGCGGCCCGTGCGTGTGGCCGCCGGGGTGCAGCGAGATCGAGCCCTGGGCGATGCCGGAGCCCTTGCGGGCCTCGTAGTCGCCGCCGCAGTAGAACATCACCTCGTCGCTGTCCACGTTGGCGTGGTAGTACGGCACCGGGATGGACAGCGGGTGGTAGTCCACCTTGCGCGGCACGAAGTTGCAGATCACGAAGTTGTGGCCCTCGAAGACCTGGTGGGCCGGCGGCGGCTGGTGGATCCGCCCGGTGATCGGCTCGAAGTCGGCGATGTTGAAGGCGTACGGGTACAGGCAGCCGTCCCAGCCGACCACGTCGAACGGATGGTCCGGCACGGTGTACCGGGTGCCGACCACGCCGTTCGCGCCGCGGTGCTTGACCAGTACGTCCACGTCGGTGCCGTCCACCAGCAGCGGCCCGACCGGCCCGCGCAGGTCCCGCTCGCAGTACGGCGCGTGCTCCAGCAGCTGGCCGAAGCGCGAGAGGTAGCGCTTGGGCGGGGTGATGTGGCTGTTGGCCTCGATGCAGTACGCGCGCAGCGGCGCGTCGGGTGCGGGGACCCAGCGGTGGGTGGTGGCCCGGGGGATGATCACGTAGTCCCCCTGGCCGACCTCCAGGGTGCCGAACACCGTCTCCACCGTGCCGGAGCCGGACTCCACGTAGACGCACTCGTCGCCCAGCCCGTTGCGGTACAGCTCGCTCGGCGCGCCCGCCGCGACGTAGCTGATCCGCACGTCCGCGTTGCCGAGCACCAGCCGGCGCCCGGTCACCGCGTCGGTGTCCTTCCAGTCCTCGCCCTCGAACAGCGTGTGCAGCTTGAGGTGGCGGGGGAGCAGCGGAAGGTTCGGGGTGGTGGACTGGTCCGGCAGGACCCACGTCCGGGCGTCCACGATCGCGGAGGGGATGCTCCGGTGGTAGAGCAGCGACGAGTCGGAGGTGAAGCCCTCCTCGCCCATCAGCTCCTCGTAGTAGAGCCCGCCCTCGGGCGTGCGGTGCTGGGTGTGCCGCTTGGGCGGAATGCTGCCCAGCTGCCGGTAGTGCGCCATCGTGGAGTCTCCTCACGGGCTCAGAGGTTGCCGCGCTTGTCCTGCTCGCGCTCGATGGACTCGAAGAGCGCCTTGAAGTTGCCCTTGCCGAATCCCAGCGAACCATGCCGCTCGATGAACTCGAAGAACACGGTCGGCCGGTCGCCCTGCGGCTTGGTGAAGATCTGCAGCAGGTAGCCGTCCTCGTCGCGGTCGACCAGGATGCCGCGCTTCTTCAGCTCCTCGACCGGGACGCGGACCTTGCCGATCCGCTCCCGCAGCTCGGGGTCGTCGTAGTACGAGTCCGGGGTGGAGAGGAACTCCACGCCGCGCGAGCGCAGCACGTCCACGGTGGTGAGGATGTCGTTGGTGGCGAGCGCCAGGTGCTGGCAGCCGGGGCCGCCGTAGAACTCCAGGTACTCGTCGATCTGCGACTTCTTCTTGGCGATGGCGGGCTCGTTCAGCGGGAACTTGACCCGGTGGTTGCCGCTGGCGACCACCTTGCTCATCAGCGCGGAGTACTCGGTGGCGATGTCGTCACCGACGAACTCGGCCATGTTCACGAAGCCCATGACCCGGTTGTAGAAGCCCACCCACTCGTTCATGTGGCCGAGCTCGACGTTGCCGACCGCGTGGTCGAGCGCCTGGAACAGCCGCTTCGGCGTACCCTCCGGGCGCTGCACCTTGCTCTCGGCGACCACGTAGCCCGGCAGGTAGGGGCCGGTGTAGCGGGAGCGGTCGACCAGGGTGTGGCGGGTCTCGCCGTAGGTCGCGACGGCGGCGCGGCGGACGGTGCCGTTCTCGTCGGAGACGTCGTTCGGCTCCTCGAGGATCCGGGCGCCCTGGGCGCGGGCGTGCTCGATGCACTTGTCCACGTCCGGGACCTCGATCGCGAGGTCGACCACACCGTCGCCGTGGCGGCGGTGGTGGTCCAGCAGCGGGCTGTCCGGGGCGACCCCGCCCTTGATCACGAAGCGGCAGGAGCCCGAGCGCAGCACGTACGACTTGCGGTCCCGGCGGCCGGTCTCCGGGCCGGAGTAGGCGACCAGCTCCATGCCGAAGACGGCCTGGTACAGCTGGGCCGTCAGGGTGGCGTTGCCGACGACGAAGACCACCGCGTCCTGGGCGATCACCGGGAAGGGGTCGTTGGCCGGGTTGTGCTCGACCAGGCCCACCAGGCGGCGCAGCTGCTCCGCGTCGAGGCCGGCCTCCAGCTCCTCGGGGGTGAGTTCAACGGCGTTGGCGGTCATCGGTGCTTCCTCCACGTCGAGGGGGTCCGCGGCGCAAGGGTGGGCGCCATCGGTTGGGCAGAGCTTGCTCCTGGCAGGCCGGTTGGGCAACAGGTCGGGGTTTCACTGATCAATGTGTACAAGGTGAGCAGACGGGCGGCGGTTCTTCTGTTCAGATTGCCCACTGTTTCGGGCGGTGCGCGGGGCTCCTGGGACGGGGATCGGGTCGGTGGCGGTGCCGCAGCTCAATCCTCGAACGTGAAGTGCCGGGTGAACCACTCGGCGGCCACCCGGGCGACCGCCGCCAGTGCGCCCGGCTCCTCGAACAGGTGGCCCGCCTCGGGGATCACCAGCAGACCGCTCTCGCCTCCCAGCTCGGCCCGCGCCAGCCGGTTGAGCTCCAGGACGCCGGTGTCCGCACCGCCGACGATCAGCAGGGTCGGCGCGGTGACCCGGGCGATCCTGGGGCCGGTGAGATCGGGGCGGCCGCCCCGGGAGACGATCGCGGCCGGCTCGGTGCCGGGCTCGGTGGAGGCCCACAGCGCGGCGGCGGCGCCGGTGCTCGCACCGAAGTAGCCCAGCGGCAGCCCGGTGCAGGCCGGATCCGCGCGCAGTCGCCGGGTGACCTCGGCCAGCCGGGCGCCGAGCAGCGGCGGGTCGAAGACCTTGCCGCGGTCGCCCTCCTCGGCCTTGGTCAGCAGGTCGAGCAGCAGGGTGCCCAGGCCCGCGCGGTTGAGCAGGCGGGCCACGGCCCGGTTGCGCGGGCTGTGCCGGCTGCTGCCGCTGCCGTGCGCGAACAGCACCACGCCGAGCGGATGGTGGGGGACGGCCAGGTCGCCGGTCAGCCTGGCGCCGGGCAGGTCGAAGACCGTCCGGACGGTCGGCTCGTCGGCCGGGTGCCGCTCGCCCGCCTCGGCCAGGCAGTCCAGCACCTCGGCGTCCGTGGTCTGCTCGAAGTCGTCGTAGAACTGGCCGATCGCCCAGAACCGGGACGGGGTGAACGGACAGACCAGCTCGTCGGTGGCCGACCCGAGCCGGTCCGCCCAGTCCTCCGGCGCGACCGGCACTGCCAGCACGACCCGCGCGGCGCCCCGGGCCCGGACGATCTCGCAGGCCGCCAGCGCGGTGGAGCCGGTCGCCACACCGTCGTCGACCACCACGACGGTGCGGCCGCGCAGCTGGATCGCCGGGCGTCCGCGCCGGTACCGCTCGGCCCGCCGCTCCAGCTCCGCCCGCTCCTCCCGTTCGACCGCGGCCAGCTGCGCCGGGGCGACGCCCGCGCCGCGCATCACCCGGTCGTTGACCACCCGGACGCCGTCCTCGCCGATCGCGCCCATCCCCAGCTCGGGCTGGCTCGGCACGCCCAGCTTGCGGATGACGCAGATGTCCAGCGGGGCACCCAGCGCCCGCGCGACCTCGGCGGCGACCGGCACCCCGCCCCTGGGCAGTGCGACCACCACCGGATCGGCGGCGAGCAGGTGCATCACCTCGGCCGCCAGCCGGCGGCCCGCGTCCCTGCGGTCGGTGAAGTGCATGGTGCCGCCTCCCCCTCCACCGTACGTCCGCCCCGGCCGGGACCGGAGCGGGACGCGGGGTGGCCTGCCGCCCGTGCGTCCGGGACGGCGGGACGGCGACGGTGGAGGCCTGACCGGCCGCGGAACCCGCCGCGGCGGCAGCCGAGTTGAAGGAGCTGCCACGACACCCCGGAGCGGCCGCGGGGGACCGTCCCCGACGGCCACGCCCACCCGGGCGAGGAAGCCCGGAAAGGCTGGTGATCGAGATGACCGCCCCCCGCATACCGGCGCCCCGCGCGCCGCTGCCCGACCACCGCGCGCTCACCGGCCTGCGCCGGATCACGCCGACGGACGGCCTCGCCGGGCCGTTCCGCGCCCTGGCGGTGGTCCGTCTCGGGCCCGGCGAACGGGCGGAGCTGGCCGCCGACGGCGTCGAGCACGCCGTGTACGTCAGCGCCGGTTCCGGCCGCGCGGCCACCGGTGACGTCCGGGTGCCGCTGCGGCCCGGCCACGCGCTGACCCTGCCGCCCGGCAGTGCGGCCGCGCTCACCGCGGGCCGCGCCGGGCTGGAGTACGTCCACGCGGAACTGGCCGTCCCGGCCTCGGGGGAGGAGTAGCCGAGGCCGGCACCGACACCGCCCGGCGGCCGCCTCGGTCCACGGCCCGTTCGGGTGAATCGGTCGGCCACGGGCTGCACGCCGGTGGGCCCGGTGGCCAACCCGAGGGGACGGCGTGCCCCGCGGTGCAGCGGCTGTGAGCGGGGCGCCGTAGCCGGGGCAGGCCCGGGCCCCGGCCCTCAGGCGGGAATCGCCCGGGGGCCCTCCACCAGCCTGACCGGGACCTCGCCCGCCGCGCTCTGCACCTGCCGCACGAAGTCGCGGGCCTGCAGCGCCTCGGCCGAGGTGTGCACGACCACGCCACTGCCGTCACCGCTGGGCCCCACCCCGTAGACGTCCAGCAGGATCTGCCCGGTCCGCTGCGCCTCGACGATCCGGTCGACCGCCGCGAGCTCCTGCGCGGCCGTGTACGTGCACAGGGCGACCCGCACCTCCACCGCCGCCGTCTCCGGGTGGGCGCCACGGGCGGCGGCGATCAGCTGCCGGGCGCGGTCGCCGCTGGTGGCGTAGAGCAGGACGCGGCCGTTGGCGCCGTCCACGGCCAGCGCGGCCCAGGTGTCGGCGAACGCGCCGCGCCCCTGGTCGCCGAGGGCGGTGGCGGCGGCCTGCAGCTCGGCGGAGGCCGTGGGCGTGCCGGCAGGGGTGCCGGCAGGAGAGGCGCTGCCGGGGGAGCCGTCCGAGGTGGAGACGGTGACGGTGAACGGGCCCGGGGCGGGCGCGCCGCAGGCGGCGGCCAGGGCCACTGCGGCGCAGGCCAGAGCGAGGGCGGCACGACGCTTCATCGCGGTGTCCTTCCGGAGGTGACGGAGTGTCGGCCCTTGGACGGGCGCCCGGCGCCGCCGGTTCCGGTCCCGGGCGGGGAACGGGCCGTGGCCGGGCGTGAGGGCTCAGGCGCCCGGGGCGGCGGGCGGCGCACGGTGGCAACGTCGGGTCGCTCCCGCGGCCCGGGGACAGGAGGGCCGTGATGGCGCATCCCACCGCTGCGGTCGCCCTCGACCGCCTGCTGCAGACCGGCGGAGCCGCCGTCCGGCTGCTGGCCCGCAGCGGACCGGCCGCCCGGGGCGAACTCGCCCGCACCCTGGCCACGTTGAACGCCGACCGGTTCCTGGTGGTGGCGGAGTCCGACCCGCCGCCGGAGCCGACCGCCCCGAACGCCCTGCCGCTGCGCACCCCCGCCGCCACGACCCTGCGATCGGTCGAGCGTCTCGCCGAACAGGCCCTGGCCGCCGGGATCACCCGCCGCACGGTCGTCCTCGGCGTCGGCGGCCCCCGGACCTCGGACACCGCCGGGCTGCTCGCCGCCCTGGTCTTCAACGGGCTGCGCCTGGTGCAGGTGCCGACCACGCTGGCCGCCGCCTGCGGTCCCGCGCTGTCGCTGCGGCACACCGTCGGCTCCGGCGTGCTGGGCGTCTGGCAGGCTCCGGAGCTGGTGTTCTGCCCGCTCGACGCGATCACGGCCGCCGGCGTGCCGGCCGCCGGGGCGATCGACGCGGTGCGCAGCGTCCTGGCGGTCTGCCCCGCCGGGTACGCCGCCCTCGACGCGCTGCTCCGCCCCGAGGGCGGCTACCGGCAGCGCGAGGCCGCCGCCCTGATCGCGCTGTGCGCCGACGCCCGCGCCGCCGTCACCGGCTACGACCCGCTGGAGCGCGGCCCCGGGCGCGCCCTCGGGTACGGCCGGACCCTGGGCCGGGCGATCGGACTGCTGACCGGCGGGGCGCTGCGCGCGGGCGAGGCGGACGGGCTCGGGATGCTCGTCGCGGCCCGGGCGGCCGCCCACCTGGGCCTGCTGCCCCTCGCGGACGAGCGGGCCCACCGCGAGCTGCTCCGCCGGGCCGGGATGCCCGTCGCACTCCCGCCGGGTGTCGACCCCGCCGACCTGCCGGGCGCTCTCCGGCTGGCCGCCGGGCGTGACGGCGAGCGCGGCCTGGTGCTGCTGGAGGGCCTCGGCCGGCCGTACTGCGCCGACGGCAGTCTGCTGACCGAGGTGGACGAGCGGACGCTGCGCGCCGCAGCCGACGCCGTACGGCCCGGCGGCATCCCGCGCAGCCGCCGGGCCGGTGTCCCGGCCCGGTGCGAGAGCTGATCCGGGCCCGGGACGGGACGCCGCGCCCGTGCACCCGGGACACCGGGTGGCCGATCGTCGAAAGCGGACAGCCCGCGGGCACACCGCGAGCGCACCGCCAGAACCTCGCGAGAACGGGAGAGACCAGCCATGGGCAGCACTGCCAGGACCGCCGTCACCGCCCTGTACCGCGGCCGCGCCGTCGACCCGGGCCGGGTGCTCGCCGGCCCCCTGCTCGGGATCGGCCTGTCGTGGCTGGACCCGGAGGGCGAGCTCGACCTGGCCTCCGACGGCGTGGAGCACGCCCTGTACGTGACCGCCGGCTCCGGCCGGGCCGGGAGCCAGGGCGCCGACGTCCCGCTCGCCGAGGGCACCGCCGTCACCCTGCCGCTCGGCGGCAGCCTCACCCTCACCGCCGGCCCGGACGGGCTGGAGTACTTCCACGCCGTGCTGGCCGTCCCCCGAGGAGGCTTCCGATGATCGTCGTCACCACCGCCACCGCCTCGGCCGCCGTCCTGGTCGGCCCGGAGGGCGAGTACACCCGGATCCGGTCGCTGGCGCAGCGCGCCATGGTGCGCAGCGCCACCGAGTCCTTCGAGCACCTGCGGCTGAGCCCCGGCGCCGAGCACGAGCATCCGGGTCGGGCGGACAGCGAGTCCGCGTGGTTCGTGCTGCGCGGCCCGGTGCTCGCCGAGCAACTGCCGCACGCCGCCCACCACCTGGCCGCCGAGGGCGACCTGCTGCTGGCGCCGGCCGGCCGCGGTCTGCGGCTGCGGGCCGGGCCGCTCGGCGCGGAACTGCTCTGCCTCGCCCTGCGCACCCCCGTCGCGCCGCGCCGCCCGAGGCGCCGGACCGGCGGGCGCGTGCGGCCGTGACCGGCCGCCGACCCCGTCAGCCGTGCCGGGCGAAGTCCTCCAGCGAGACGGTGGCGGCCCGCAGCTCGGGCCGGTACCGCACGCAGTAGCTGCGCGGGTACCAGCCCGGCTGCTGCCAGGCCTTGGGCTGCTTGACGGGGGCGCAGGCGGCGGCCGGGTCAGCGGTCCGCGCCTCGCGCAGGGTCTTCAGCGACACCATCGGCTCCAGGAAGCTGATCCGGGCGTCGTAGGAGCCGTAGAGGAAGGTCCTGGTGAAGCTCGCGCCGTGCCACTCGGCGGAGGTGAGGTCCGGCAGGTGGTTGCCCATCGCCACCTCGGTGAGGTTGCGGTTCTGGTGGTCGGCGGGCAGGTACTCGGGCGGCACCGGCCGGGTCGCGGTGGCGAAGTCGGCGCAGTCGATCAGGCCCCGGCACGGGCCGGGGCGGATGGCGTCCCGCTCGGCCTTCGGCTGGAGGTAGAAGTGGGTGTCGAAGTGCGGCCGGTCGTAGACGCCGGCCGGCGGGTGCCCCATCGGGTTCCAGTTCAGCAGCACCCAGCGCAGCGGCATGCCGGGGAGGTCCAGCAGGGCCCGGGGCAGGGCGAGGACGCGCTCGTGGCTGGCCGCGCACTCGGTCGCCGGGTCGGTGTGCCCGTCGCCGTCGACGTCGTAGCAGTGGTGGCCGTCGGTCATCGCGGTGGGCAGGTCCCGCAGGGCCGCGTCCGCGTACAGCACGCCGACGGCCAGCGGACGCCCGCCGTCCAGCTGCGCGTACGTCCGCACCAGGCCGTCGCCCAGGCGCTCCGGCCGGCCGAGGGCCGAGCACGGGCCCTGCCGCACGAGGCCCGGGACGCAGGGGACCAGGTCGGCGGGGGCGGCGGCGGCCGGGGTGACCGGCAGGGCCGCGGCGGACGCCACCGCGCCGATCGCCAGGGCCAGCCGGAGACCGGCTCGCAGAAGTCTCGATGCCATGGCGCAGCCTCTCGCGACGGAATTCCGGGTGGGTGCTGTCGGAGGATCCCCCGGGAACCGGCCGCAGGCCTCCGCATGTCACGAAGAGTCACCCTGATGGCACTGCTAGTGTCGGCGGCGTGGACGATCGGCTGAGGAACGTGGCGACGGTGCGTGTACTGATTGTTGACGATCATCCGCTTTTCCGAGAAGGCCTGCGGGCGGCCCTGGAGAGCGCCGACGGAGTGCAGGTGGTGGGGGAGGCCGAGACCGTGGCCGCCGTGGTGGACGCGGTCGCCGCGTGCCGGCCCGACGTCGTGGTGATGGACCTCTCGCTGCCCGACGGTTCCGGCCTGGACGCGGTCCGCCGGCTCGCCGAGCACGGCCCGGATGCCCAGGGCCCGGACGTTCAGGGCCCGGACGTTCAGGGCCCGGACGTTCACGGCTCGGATGCCCCGGGCCCGGACGGACGGGCGACGGACGCGCAGGGCCCGGCCCCGGCCGTCCCGGTGCTGATGCTCACCATGGCCGACGACGACGGCAGCCTGCTGGCCGCCCTGCAGGCCGGAGCCCGCGGCTACCTGGTCAAGGGCGCAGGCCGGGACGAGGTGCTGCACGCCGTCCGTACCGTGGCCGCCGGCGGGGCCGTGTTCGGGGCCGACATCGCCGTCCGGATCACCGCGCTGCTCTCCGGCAGCCGGCTGCGCGAGGCGGGGCAGCTGTTCCCCGCGCTGACCGCCCGGGAGGCCGAGGTGCTCGACCTGGTCGCCCGCGGCCTCGACAACCGCAGGATCGCCCGCGAGCTGTTCGTCGCGGAGAAGACCGTGCGCAACCACGTCACCCACATCTTCGAGAAGCTCCACGTCGCCACTCGCGCCGAGGCGGTGGCCCGGGCCCGCGACATGGGGCTCGGCGACCGCTGAGACCCCCGTCCGGGCCGCGGTCGGGACCACCGGCCCGTGCGGTTGGGACGGCGGGCGCGGAAGCATGGACAGCTCGGGGCGACGGGGGCCGAGGAGGGCTGGATGATCACCATGGAGACTGCCACCGACACCACCGCGGACGACGGGCCCGGCACCGATACGCCGCCCGTGCGCCTCGGATGGGCCCTGGTCGCCTGCGGGGCCACCGTGCTCTGCGCGCTCTGCTGGTCCGTCCTCGCGCTCACCCATCTGCACGAGCCGGGGATCAGCGAGGACTACCTCTTCGACGGCGCCCAGGTGGCGCTCTTCCTGCTGCTCGCGCTGGCCGGGGTGTTCATCCTGGTCAACCGCAACGGCCGGGGGCTCGGCGCACTCCTGGTCGCCACCGGACTGCTGCAGTGCCTGCGGATGGCCGTCGGCCTCGGGGCCGGCCTCGCCGGTGCCGGCCCGGTCGCCGCGAACCTCGTCGCCCTGGTGGTGCTGGCCTCCGACGTCACGTACATGTTCATGACCCTGGGCTTCCCGCTCTGGCTCCCGGACGGGACCCTGCCGCGCGGGCCGTGGCGGGTGATCCCGGTCCTGGTGGGGCTCTGGAGCGTGGTGCTCGGCTACTTCAACACCTCCTCGATGCCGGACTGGGCAGGCGTCCCGAACCCCCTGCTGAGCGGCGGCTGGGGCGAGTTCAGCGCGCACCTGCACAGCACCCTGGACCCGATCGCCCAGGACACCGCCACCGCCACGGTCGGCTTCACCCTGGCGGTGGCGGGCTTCCGCTGGTGGCGCTCGCCCGGACCGCACCGCGGACTGGTCGAGGTCCTGGTGCCGTACCTGCTCTGGATGCTGCTGGTCACCGTCCCCGCCTACACCGGCGCGCAGGGCGCCTGGGTGACCTACGGCGTCTCGCTGCTCGGTCCGGCCGGCTGGCTGCTGGGCCTCGCCGTGGCCTTCCGCCGGGACCGCTCGGTCTCGCTCGACCGGGCCACCCGCCGCTACGTGTCCGCCTACGTCTTCTGCATCCTGCTGTTCGGCGCCCTGCTCGCCGCCGCCCTGGTGGCGCACCTGGTGTGGCCTGGCGGCGACCGCAGCGACTGGTGGTGGACGATGCTGGTCGCAGCCGCCCTCGGCGCGCTGCTGCGCCCCGCCGCCCGCGGCGTGGTCGGCGTGGTCGACCGGTACTACTACGGCGAGCGGGCCCACCCGTACCAGGTGGCCCGGCGGCTCGCCGAACGGATGAGCCGGGCGGTGGACCCGGCCGACGCGCCGCCGCTGCTGTGCGAGGCGGTGGTCGGCGCGCTCGGCCTGCCGGGCGCGTCGGTGCTGGTGCACACCAGCGGCGGCTCCCGCGAGCTGGCTCGGATGGGCCGCCGGGACCAGCCGGTGGAGAGCTTCCGGCTCAGCTACGAGGGCATGGCCATCGGCGAGCTGCGGGTGTCGCCGCGATCCGGCCAGCGAACGCTCGACCGGCAGGACCACGAGGTGCTGGGCCTGCTCGCCGACCAGGCCTCGCCGGCCATCGCCTCGCTGCGGCTGTACGAGGACCTCCAGGCCAGCCGCAAGCGGCTGGTGCTCGCCCGCGAGGAGGAGCGCCGCCGGCTGCGCCACGACCTGCACGACGGCCTTGGCCCGGCCTTGTCCGGGCTGCGGCTGAAGGTGGACGCCGCGCGCTGCCGCCTGCCCGCCGGCTCCCCTGCCGAGACCTCGCTCACCGCCGCCTCGACCGGGATCGGCCAGGCGATCACCGAGCTGCGCCGGATCACCGACGGCCTGGCGCCCGCCGCTCTCGGCAGCGAGGGCCTGGCCGGGGCGCTGCGCCAGCTCGTGGACGGGTTCGGCGGCCAGACACTGCGGGTTCTGCTCGACCTCGACCCGGACCCGTTGCCCGCCCTGCCCGCTGCGGTGGAGGTCGCGGTCTACCGGATCAGCGGCGAGGCGCTCAACAACGTGGTGCGGCACTCCGGCGCCACCGATGTCCGTCTCTCGCTGCGGGTCGGCCCGGACGAGGTGGCGGTCGAGGCGCATGACAACGGCGGCGGCTTCCCGGCCCACACCGAGAGTGTCGGGGTGGGCCTGCGCTCGATGGCCGAGCGCGCCGAGGAACTGGGCGGGACCTTCAGTGCCGCCAACGACGCGTGCGGCGCGGTGGTCCGCGCGGTCCTTCCCCGGGCGGCCGCGGCCGAGCAGGCGGGCTGACCTGCGGGTCGGCGATCCCGGGCGGAAGGGGGACGCCGAGCCCATGCGCCCGGGACGGGACCTGGGGGAGAGTCGTACCACGGGCCCGAACGGGCCTTCGGTCCACGGTCGCCCGGCCGTGCCGACGCCCGAGGAGGAGATGAGATGGCATCGATATCAGGAGGACGGCTGACCACGGCGCTCGCCGTAGTGGTGGCGGCCGCGGTGGCGGTACCTGTGGTCAGGCGGCTCGGGCTGGGTCCGGTGCGTGGCTGCGGGGGTGTCAACCAGCCGAAGTGCAGGGAACCCGCGGACGGGTCGGGCGGCGCGACACCCGGTGGCGCCGCGGTGGCCTCCGCGACCGCGGAGGTGGGCGGCTGCGGTGGCGTCCACCAGCCGCCCTGCCCCGACTGACCGCCCCGACCCGAGCACGTCCGAGCGACTCGCCTGCCCACCGCCCCGGTGGGCAGGCGAGTCGCTCGTCGACGGGTGCCCGGGGGTGCCAGGATCGTGCTGGCGACCGTCGGCGACCACCTGGGGAGACGTGCTGTGAGCGGACTGCGGGTCGTGGTGTTCGGCGCCTCGGGGATGGTCGGCCAGGGGGTGCTGCGGGAGTGCCTGCTGGACGACCGGGTGGCGAGCGTGCTCGCCGTGGTCCGGTCCCCGCTCGGCCGCTCCCACCCCCGGCTGCGCGAGGCGGCGACGGCGGACTTCGCCGACCTGTCGCCGATCCAGGACCGGCTGGGCGGCCTCGACGCCTGCTTCTACTGCCTGGGCGTCTCGGCGATCGGGATGGACGAGCGGCAGTACACCCGGATCTCGTACGACTACCCGCTCGCGGCGGCCCGGCTGCTGCTCGACCTGAACCCGGGGCTGACCTTCACGTACGTCACCGGGGAGGGGACCGACCGCACGGAGCGCTCCCGGGCCATGTGGGCGCGGGTCAAGGGCCGGACCGAGAACGACCTGCTGGCGCTGGGCCCGGACACGTACATGTTCCGGCCCGGCTTCATCCAGCCGCTGTACGGGGCGCGTTCGCGGACCGGCTGGTACCGGGCCGGGTACGCGGTGACGGCGCCGCTGCTGCCGCTGCTGCGGCGGTTCCTGCCCGACCGGGTGACCACCACCGAGACGGTGGGCCGCGCGATGCTGGCGGTCGCCCTGCGGGGTGACGCCGAGCGGGTCCTGCCGACCCGGGAGATCAACCGGCTGGGGGCGTAGCCGGAGCCGGGCCGCGGCCCGGGCGCCCCACCTGCCCTTGTACCGGGGCCTCTTGACGAATGCTTTGCGTCACCTAATCATCATGGGCGCGTCAACTTTTGTTCCACGCCGCGCCCGTACCCCAACCCGGACGCGGCGGCCCGGTCCTGTTCTGCCCCACCAGAATCTGGAGCCCCTCCATGTCCGAGCCCGCCGTGCGGCGTGCGATACGGCGATCCCGTGTCCGCCGCTCCGCCGTGGCCACAGTGGCGGTCGCCGCTGCTGCCGCCGCCACCTTCCTCGTCCCGGGCGGCGCCGCCGCCGGTACGACGACCCCTCAGGCCGCCGCGGCCGCACCGGACATCCCGGTGGCCAGCGTCAAGGCGCACCTCGCCCAGCTGCAGTCCATAGCCACCGCCAACGGCGGCAACCGGGCCCACGGCCGGGCCGGGTACAAGGCCTCGGCGGACTACGTCAAGGGCAAGCTGGACGCGGCCGGCTTCACCACCGTGCTGCAGTCCTACACCTACAACGGCGCCACCAGCTGGAACGTGATCGCGGACTGGCCGGGCGGCGACACCGCGCACACCGTCATGGTCGGCGCGCACCTGGACTCGGTCACGGGCGGGCCGGGCATCAACGACGACGGCTCCGGTTCGGCCGGCATCCTGGAGACCGCGCTGGCCGTCTCGCGGGCCGGTCTGCAACCCGCCAAGCACCTGCGCTTCGGCTGGTGGGGCACCGAGGAGGCCGGCATGGTCGGCTCCAAGAACTACGTCAACAGCCTCTCCAGCGCCGACCGTTCGAAGATCGAGGCGTACCTCAACTTCGACATGATCGGCTCGCCGAACCCGGGCTACTTCGTCTACGACGACAACGCCGCGCTGGACACGCTGTTCCAGAACTACTTCAGCGGCCTGGGCGTCGCCACCGAGCCGGAGACCGAGGGCGACGGGCGCTCGGACCACTCGCCGTTCAAGAACGCGGGGATCGCCGTCGGCGGCCTGTTCAGCGGCGCCGACTACACCAAGACCAGTGCCCAGGCGGCCAAGTGGGGCGGGACGGCCGGCCAGGCCTTCGACCGCTGCTACCACTCCTCCTGCGACACCTCGGCGAACATCGACGACACCGTGCTGGACCGGATGAGCGACGCCATCGCGTACGCGATCTGGACGCTCGCCGCCGGTGGCGGCACGCCGTCGCCCTCCCCCTCGCCGACCACCCCGGGCGGCAACGTCTTCGAGAACGCCGCCGACGTGGCCGTCCCGGACGCGGGCGCGGCCGTGACCTCCTCGATCACCGTCGCCGGCCGCACCGGCAACGCGCCGGCCGCCCTCCAGGTGGGCGTGGACATCAAGCACACCTGGCGCGGCGACCTGGTGATCGACCTGGTCGCGCCGGACGGCTCGACGTACCGGCTGAAGAACTCCAGCGGCAACGACTCCGCCGACAACGTCGTCACCACCTACACGGTGAACGCCTCCGGCGAGGTCGCCAACGGCACCTGGAAGCTGAAGGTCCAGGACGTCGCGGCGCAGGACACCGGCTACATCGACAGCTGGAAGCTCACCTTCTGAGGCGTCGTCACACCGGAGGGCGGGGGCGCCGGCGAGAACCGGCGCCCCCGCCCTCCGCCGTCGTTACGGCTGCATCTCGTACGCGCCGCTGAGCGCCTCGACCCGGCCCCAGACCCGGGCCGCGCGCTCGGCGTCGGCGGCCGGGCGGCGGACGTGGGCGAGTGCCCAGGCGGCCTGCTCGTCGGTGGTGGAGGCCTTGCCGTGCAGCTCGGTGGCGTGCGCGGAGAAGTCCCGGACCAGCGCGTCGAAGACCTGGTCCAGCACGTCCGCGTCGAGGCCGGTCAGCTCGGCCTGCTCCAGCACCAGCTGGCCGTAGACGACCAGCGCGAACAGCTGGCCGATCTCCAGCAGGAAGTCCAGGTCCTGCTGCTGCTCGGTGCTGGGCGCGTGGGCCAGCAGCAGGGCGCAGAACCCGTCCGCCTGCTCACGGAAGCGGGCGACGTTCGGGACGTGCGCGTGCGCGTCGTACGCGGTCCGCCAGTCGTGGAAGCGGATCGCCCCCAGGCCGCGGGCCGGGCCCTGGCGGAACAGGAACTCGTCGTCGGCGGCGTCCAGCCGGCTCGGCACCGGCGCGTACTCGGCCGGGTTGAACAGGTAGTTGCCCATGAACTTGAGGATCAGCGCCAGGTTGACGTGGACCGTGCCCTCCAGCTTCGGCAGGCCGCGGATGTCCTTGGCGGCCTTGTCGAAGTAGGTGTCCGCCTCGAAGCCCTTGGCCGCGATGACGTCCCACATCAGGTCGATGACCTTCTCGCCCTCGGTGGTGACCTTCATCTTGGTCATCGGGTTGAAGAGCAGGTAGCGGCGGTCCTCGGGGGAGGCGGTGCGGAAGTAGTCCACGGCCCGGTCGCTGAACAGCTTCATCGCGATCAGGCGGGCGTACGCGTCGGTCAGCTCGCGGCGCACGTGCGGGAAGTCGGTGACCTTCTTGCCGTAGAGCACCCGGTTGTGGGCGTGCGTCACGGCCTCGTACATCGCGTGCTCGCAGATGCCGACCGAGGCGGTGCAGAGGTTGAACTTCCCGACGTTGACGGTGTTCAGCGCGGCGTCGAAGGCGGCCTTGCCGGTGTGCAGCACGTCCTCGGCCCGGACGGGGTACTCCTCCAGGCGGAACTCGCTGACGTACATCTGCGCGTTCACCACGTTCTTGACCAGGTGGTAGGCCTCGTGGCGGCTGTCGGCGGCGAAGAAGACGTAGCCCTCGGGTCCGTCGACGTCCGAGCGGCGGCCGAAGACCGAGACCAGGCCGGCCACGTTGCCGTTGCCGATGTAGTACTTGGAGCCGGTCGCGGTGAAGCCGCCCTCGCCGTCCGGGGTGAGGATCATGTCGGTGGAGTAGATGTCGGCGCCGTGGCTGCGCTCCGACAGGCCGAAGGCCATCACGTGGCCCTCGGTCAGCAGCTTCGCGGCGCGGGCCCGGACGGCCTCGTTCTCGCTCTGCCAGACCGGGCCGAGGCCCAGGATGGTGACCTGCCAGGTGTACCAGTAGCCCAGGCCGTAGAAGCCGAGGATCTCGTTCAGCTCGGCGTTGCGCGCGGTGTCCCAGCGCTTGTCGCCGTCGGCGGAGGCGGGCGTCAGGAACTCCGCGAACAGCCCCTCCTTGGCGGCGAACTCCAGGAAGTCCGCGTACCAGGTGCGGTCGATGTAGCTGTCGATCAGCGACTTCTTGCCACGCGACTCGAACCAGTCCACGGTGGCGCGAAGGAGCCGGCGGGTCGGCTCGTCGAACTGCACGGGGTCGTAGTTGCGCGGGTTGAAGAGCATGGTGTCGTCCCTGGGGTTGAGGGTCAGTGGGCTTCGGGCTCAGCGGGCGAGGCGGTGCAGGGTGGCGAGCACGTCGTCCAGCCAGGCGAGGGTCATCCGCTCGTACTCGATGCCGCCGCGCAGCACCACGTGCTGCAGCTCCTGGCGGGCGTCGGGCTCGGCGTCGGCGGGGAAGTCGCGCTGCTCGCCGGCCAGGTAGCGGGCCAGCAGGGCGGCGTGCGACTCCCGGTGCCGTTCGACCTCGGAGACCAGGGCGGCGGGATCGTCGAAGGCCGCCGCCCGGATCTTCACGGCCAGCTCGTGCCGGACGGTCTCCGGCTCGACCGGCTCGCGCAGCCACGCGGAGAGCGCGGCCCGGCCGGGGCCGGCGGCCGAGTAGACCTTCTTGTCCGGCCGGCCGTCCTGGGCGACCTCCTCGGCGGCGATCCAGCCGTCCGTCTCCATCCGCCGCAGCACCCGGTAGATCTGCTGGTGGGTGGCGGTCCAGAAGCGGCCGATCGACCGGTCGAACCGGCGGGCCAGCTCGTAGCCGGAGCCGGGCTGCTCCAGCAGCGAGACGAGGATCGCGTGCTCCAGTGCCATACCCGCATCCTGCTATGCAACGAGTTGCATAGGCAACGGCGCCGCACCGGGTTGAGACGCAACTCACGCTCGGCCGCCGGGGCCGCGCCGCCGACCTGCCGGATCCGGCCGTCGTGCCGCGCCCGTGAGTCTCAATAGGTTGACCATCGACATATGGCGACCGTGGACCTATGCTTCGATCATGACAGACCGTCAACTCCAGGAGCCGACGAGGCTCGTGCTCACCGCGCTCGCCGACGCCCCCCGGCACGGCTACGCGATCATCCAGGAGGTGCTCGCCATCTCCGAGGGCCGCACCCGGCTGCGCACCGGCACCCTCTACACCGCGCTCGACCGGCTGCTCCAGCAGGGACTGGTCAGGGTCGAGAGCGAGCAGGTGGTCGGCGGACGGCTGCGCCGCACCTTCGCCCTCACCGGGCAGGGCCAGGACCTGTTGACCGAGGAGACCCGGCGGCTGCGGCTCGCCGTGGTCGAGGCCGAACGCCGGCTGGGCGGGGCCCGGCTGCGTCCGAACGGAGCGAGCGCATGAGCGACCAGCACACCCCGCAGGCCGGCCGGCTGCTGATCGGGCTCTACCCGGCCCGCTACCGGGCGGCCCACGGCGAGGACATCGCCGCGACCTTCGCCGAGGCCGCCGAGGGGCTGAGCCGCCGCGCGGTGCTCCGCGAACGCCTCGACCTCGCCTCCCACGCACTGCGGCTGCGGCTGCGGATCGGCGCCACCGACCCGGCCGGCCGGGTGCTCGCCGGGGCGGTCCCGGTCGTGCTCGGGCTGCTGGCCGGGTTCTGCATGTGGGTCCTGCTGCCGGAACTGCGCGAGCTGGCCTACCGGGTCCGCCACCCCTACCCGAACCTGGGGCTGCGGGTCGCGGTCCAGTCCGTGCTGTACGCCATGGCGGCGTACCTGCCGTGGGTCCTCGTCCTCGTCGCCGTCGCGGTCGGACGCTGGCGGCTCGCCCGGGCGCTGGCCCTGGTCGCGACCCTCCTCTGGGCGGCGCTCTCGGTGGTGTTCGGCCCGTGGACGCAGCTCCTCTACGGCGGGGTGACGCAGTGGGCGGTGCTCTGCGCCGTGGTGCTGCTCGCGCCGCCGACGCTGCTCGACCGCTCGGTGCGGGGCCGGTGGAAGGTCACCGCGGTGGCCCTCTCCTACGCCACTCTGCTGATCGTCTCGCACCGGACCGACCTCTACGGGTACTTCAGCGGCACCACCCTCCTCAACGTGTACGTGTGCTGGCCCCTGCTGGCCGCCGCGGCCGTGCTGCTCGGCCACCTCGCGGCCAGGCGCCCCGACCGTCTCCGGGCGGCCGGTGCCGGGCTGGTCGGCCTGGTCTGGCTGCTCCCCGGCCTGCTGGAGGGGTCGAGCTGGCTCCCCCGGGTGGGCCGGATGCTGACGGCCTACCTGGTCCTGGTCGGCCTCATGGTCGCGCTGGCGGCGGGTGTCCGGATGATCCGCCGGGTGCGGGGCGCCGAGCCCGCCGATCCGGCCTGAGCCGTTCGCGGCCCGGCACAATGGCGGCGTGATCGATGACGCGGAGCTGCTGCGGTGGCGGATGCACGCCCAGTTCGCCGACGGCTCGCCGGACGTGGCCCGGGCGGCCCGCCGCTGCGCCGGGGTCCAGGCCCAGGACGCCGGCGCGGCGCGGTTGGCGCTGCGGGCCCGCGGGGTCGCCGGGCCGGACGCGGTGCGGGCCGCGTACGAGTCCGGCGAGGTGGTCACCACCTGGCTGATGCGCGGCACCCTGCACCTGGTGCCGGCCGAGGACGCCGCCGGGATGCTGACGCTGTTCCGGGAGCGCAACCTGGCCGCCGGTGCGCGCCGCCGCCGCGAACTCGGGCTGACCGAGGAGCTGTGTGCGCGGGCGCTGGCCGCCGCCCCCGCGGTGCTCGACCCGCCGCCGAGCCGGGCGGACCTGATCGCGCGGCTGCGCGGGCACGGCGTCCCGGTGGAGCCGGCCGGGCAGGCTCCCGCGCATCTGACGGCGTTCCTCGCGGCGCACGGCGTGCTCTGCCGCGGTGCCGACGCGGCCCCGCGCGAGCCCGGGTACCGGCCGGTGCCGCCCGGTCGCGAGTTCGCCGTCGAGGAGCTGGCCCGTGGCTACCTCGGGGCGTTCGGCCCGGCCGGCCCGGCGGACTTCGCGGCCTGGGCGGGGCTGGCCCCGGCGGTGGCGCGGCGCGCCTTCGAGGCGGCGGGGGCGGTCGAGGTGCTGCCGGGCCTGGCCGCCCTGCCGGGCGCGGCGCCGCCGGCGCCGGGCCCGCCGCTGGTGCGGCTGCTCGGCCCGTACGACACGTACCTGCTCGGCTACCGCTCCCGGGAGCTGATGCTGGACCCCGCGCGGACGAAGCTGATCAACGCCGGGGGCGGGGTGGTCCGGCCCGCGCTGGTGGTGGACGGGCGGGTGCTGGGGACCTGGCGGCGGGCGGCGGGCGAGCTGCTGGTGGAGGTCTTCGAGCCGCTGCCGGCGACCGTCCGGGCTGGGCTGGAGGAGGAGGCCGGAGCGCTGCGGGCCTTCCTGTGCGAGGCACTTCCGCTGAGGGTGGAGGAAGTGTAGATGAAAAATCGGACATAAGGGTCGAATAAGTGTGATATCAGGTCCATAGTGGGTAGTGACCATGCGCCTGCCGGTCCCGATCTGAGGAGGTGGTCCCGGTGTCGACCCAGTTGCCCATGGGCATGGAGCACCACCCGGACATCCTGGAATTGCGTGAGCACTACGAGCGGGCCGCGGCCACCCCGCGCGCCCAGGCGGTCGAGGCACTGGCCATGCTGGCCGGCCTCTTCCTGGCGATCTCCCCGTGGGTGGTCGGATTCTCCGGCTTCTCCGCGCTGACCATCAGCAACCTGGTCCTCGGGTTGGCCTTCACCGTCCTGATGGCGGGCTACGGCTCCGCGTACGAGCGCACCCACGCCCGCGCGTGGGCCTGCCTCGCCATCGGTGCCTGGACCTGTCTCGCCCCCTGGTGGACGGTGGGCAGTGAGGCCGTCTTCCGGACGATCCTCACCAACCTCGTCGTGGGCGGTCTGATGATCTGCCTGTCGCTGGGAGCGATCTCCATGGCCGGTTCCCCGTTGCGCCGTGATGGCGGCAGCTGAGTGAGAGCTGTCCGGCCGGTGCGTGCATGGGCGCCGCACCGGCCGGACTCGTGTCCCCGGCCGCCAGCCGGCGGTCCGGTCAGGGGTGGGTCATCCGCAGGACGTCCAGGGCCTCGTCCAGCTGCTGCTCGGTCAGGTCCCCGCGTGTGACGTACCCGCGCTCCAGCACCACCTGACGGATGGTCTTGCGCTCGGCCAGCGCCTGCTTGGCCACCTTGGCGGCCTCCTCGTAGCCGATGTAGCGGTTGAGCGGTGTCACCACGGACGGCGAGGACTCGGCGTACTCGCGGGCCCGTTCGGCGTTGGCGGTGATCCCCTCCACCGTCCGGTCGGCCAGCAGCCGGGCGCTGTTGGCCAGCAGCCGCACCGACTCCAGGACGTTGCGGGCGATCACCGGCAGCATCACGTTCAGCTCGAAGTTGCCGCTCGCCCCGGCCACGGTGACGGTCGTGTCGTTGCCGATCACCTGGGCGGCCACCATCAGCACCACCTCGGGCAGCACCGGGTTGACCTTGCCGGGCATGATCGAGGAACCCGGCTGGAGGTCCGGCAGGTTGATCTCGCCGAGGCCGGTGCGCGGGCCCGAGCCCATCCAGCGCAGGTCGTTCGCGATCTTGGTGAAGCCGACCGCGACCGTCCGCAGCTGACCGCTCAGCTCGACCAGTCCGTCCCGGGCGCCCTGCGCCTCGAAGTGGTCGCGCGCCTCGGTCAGCGGCAGCCCGGTGGTGCGGGCGACCTCGGCGATCACGGCGGACGCGAAGCCCGGCGGCGTGTTGATGCCGGTGCCGACCGCCGTGCCGCCGAGCGGCAGTTCGGCGACCCGGGGCAGGGCCGAGCGCAGCCGCTCCACCCCGTACCGGACCTGCGCCGCGTAGCCGCCGAACTCCTGGCCGAGGGTGACCGGGGTGGCGTCCATCAGGTGCGTCCGGCCGGCCTTCACCACGTCGTCGAACTCGGCCGACCGGCGCTCCAGCGCCTCCGCCAGGTGCTCCAGGGCCGGGACCAGCTCCGAGGTCACGGCCGCCGTGGCGGCGATGTGGATCGAGGACGGGAAGACGTCGTTGGAGGACTGGCTGGCGTTGACATGGTCGTTGGGGTGCACCGGCCGGCCCAGCCGCTCGCCGGCCAGGGTCGCGATCACCTCGTTGGCGTTCATGTTCGACGAGGTGCCGGAGCCGGTCTGGAAGACGTCGACTGGGAACTCGTCGTCCCAGTGGCCCTCCGCGACCTCGTACGCGGCCTGCTCGATCGCCTCGGCCGTCTCGCCGTCCAGCACGCCCAGTTCGGCGTTGACCCGCGCGGCGGCGGCCTTGATCCGGGCCAGCGCGGCGATGTGCGCCCGCTCCAGCCGCAGGCCGGAGACCGGGAAGTTCTCCACCGCCCGCTGGGTCTGCGCCTGCCACTTGGCGGCGGCCGGCACCCGCACCTCGCCCATCGAGTCGTGTTCGACCCGGAACCTGTCCTCATCACCCATCGTGTGACACCTCCTGCTCTCCCGAGCCGCGCGGGCGGCCGCAATATTTCCGATCCCGAGGTCCGATCCCGAGGTCCGACCCGGCCGCGCACCCGCACCGCGTCCGGCCGGTCGGTCGGCGGGGCAACCCCCGGCCAGCGTCGCGGTGCGGGAGCATGGCGGGGTGACCGACACACCGCAACTGACCGACGGACCGGAACCGGCCGAGGTGCCCGACCCGGCCGGCCGCTACCAGGAGATCGCGGCCGAGCTGGCGCCGCACGGGGCCACCCCGGCCCAGATGTTCGGCATGCCGTGCCTGAAGGACGCGAACGGGAAGGCCTTCCTCGGCCTGCACCGGGGCGAGCTGGTCTGCCGGCTCGGGCGGGACACCCCGGCCTTCGCCGAGGCCCTGCACCTGCCGGACGCGCACCTGTTCGACCCGGCCGGCGGGCGGCCGATGAAGGACTGGGTCTGCCTGCCGGCCGGGTCGGCCGGACACTGGGACAACTTCGCCGAAGCAGCATTTCGGTCCCCGCGCTGACGAACCGTCGAATCTTCACTCGGAAGAATGAAGATCGGTGCGCCGGTGTGCGTCCGACCCGCCCCGCTGCCTAGCGTCGGCCCGGAATCCGGAACATCCGACACGGGGCGGGCAGCTGTGGAGCGTCACCAGGGCACGGGACTGACCAGGCGCGAACTGGTCGCGGGCACGGCCGCGCTGGGCATGGCCGGGTGGCTGCTCAACGGCACCCTCGGGCCGGAGAGCGCGAGCGCCGCCGTCCCGCTGCCGCCCGCGCTGCCGGCCGGGGTGACGCCCTACCGCGCCGAGTACCGGAACTGGTCCGGCGAGATCCACGCCGACCAACTCTGGACCTGCGCACCCGAGTCGCCCGAGCAGGTCGTCCTGCTCGCCGACTGGGCCCGCGCCAACGGCTGGCGGCTGCGCGCCCAGGGCCACCGCCACACCTGGGCCCCGCTCACCGTCCCGGACGGCACCCCGGCCGCCGCCCGGGTGCTGCTGCTGGACACCACCCGCCACCTCACCGCGCTCACCCAGGTCGACGGCGCGACGGTCCGCGCCCAGACCGGCGCCGACATGGAGGCGCTGCTCGCCCACCTCGCCGACCGCGGCCTCGGCGTGGCGGCCTGCCCCGCCCCCGGGGAGCTGACCGTCGGCGGTGTGCTCGCGATCGGCGGCCACGGCACCGCCCTCCCGCCGGCCGGGGCGCAGCCGGTGGCCGGCCACGGCTACGGCACCCTCAGCAACCAGGTGGTCCGGTTCACCGCCGTCGTCCTCGACCCGGCCGCCGGACGGTACGTGCTGCGCACCTTCGAGCGCTCGGAGGCGGACGCCGCCGCCTTCCTGGTCCATCTCGGGCGGGCCTTCCTCACCGAGGTCGAGCTCCGGGTCGGCCAGGACCAGCGGCTGCGCTGCGTCAGCCGCCTCGACATCCCCGTCGCCGAGCTGCTCGCGCCGCCAGGCTCCGGCGGCCGCAGCCTGGCGGGCCTGGTGGACGCCTCCGGCCGGGTGGAGGTGATCTGGTACGCGTTCACCGAGCTGCCCTGGGTCAAGGTGTGGAGCACCGCGCCGACCCGGCCGATCCCCGCCCGCGAGGTGCGCGAGCCGTACAACTACCCGTTCTCCGACCGGATCCCGGAGCCGGTCGCCCGGCTGGCCGGGCAGATCGCCGCCGGCGCCTGGGGTTCGGCGCCGCTGCTCGGGCAGCTCCAGTACCTGGTCACCAAGATCGGACTCACCGGGGACCTCACCGACCTGCTGCTCTCCGGCGGGGTGCTGCGCGACCTGCTGAGCGGCGACGCCCTGGTGCACCTGCTGGCCGGCGGGCTGCGCTCGGACCTGTGGGGACCCTCCCGCACCCTGCTCCAGTACGTCCGCCCGAGCACCCTGCGGGTCACCGCCAACGGGTACGCGGTGCTCGCCCGCCGGGCCGACCTCCAGTGGGTGGCCGCCGAGTTCGCCGCCTTCTACCGTGCGCTGCTGGCGCGGTACCGGGCGCGCGGCGAGTTCCCGGTGAACGGCGGCGTGGAGATCCGGGTCACCGGTCTGGACGACCCGGCCCGCTCCGGCGTTCCCGGCGCCCGCCCGCCGCTGCTCTCGGCCCTGCGCCCGCGCGCCGACCGGCCGGACTGGGACACCGCCGTCTGGCTGGACATCCTCAGTCTCCCCGGCACCCCCGGACTGGCCCGGTTCTGCCGGGAGTTGGAGCAGTTCCTGCTCCGCACCTTCGACGGCACCCGGGCCGGGCTGCGGGTCGAGTGGTCCAAGGGCTGGGCGTACAGCGAGGACGCCGCCTGGGCCGACGACGAGATGCTCGACCGCACCGTCCCGGCCTCGCTGGCCGAGGACGGCGGCTGGGCCGAGGCGGTCGCCGTCCTCGACCGGTACGACCCGGACCGGGTCTTCTCCAACGACTTCCTGGACCGTCTGCTGCGCTGAGACCGACGGACCGGCCCGGCTACCGGCCGACCGGTTCCGCCGCGGGAACCGGCCGGCCGGCCGCCGGGGAGGGGGCGGCCGGGGCGCGCCGGAGCAGGACGGCCACCAGCACGGCGGCGACGGCCAGGGCAGCGGCGCCGCAGCGCAGCGCGAGGTGGAGGCCGTCGACGAAGGCGGCGTCCGCCGCGTCGCGCAGGGCCTGGGGCAGCGTGTCGCCGGGACCGGCGGCGAGGGCTCCGGCGGCTGGCCCGGGCACCGGGTGCCGCTGCTCCGGCGGGACGCCGAGGAGGTCCGGCGAGCCGGTCGGGACGCCGGCCAGACGGCTGGTGAGGACGGCCCCGAGGACCGCCACCCCGACGACCCCGCCGAGTTCGCGCAGGGTGTTGACGGTCGCGGAGGCCATGCCGGCCCGGGCCGGGTCGACGCGCTGCATGACCGTGATCGACACCGGGGTGAAGGTCATCCCCATGCCCAGCCCCATGGCCAGCAGGACCCAGAGGTACTGCGGGTAGCGGGCCTGTTCGCCGTAGGCCGACAGGCCCGCGAGCGAGGCGGCGCACAGCGCCAGGCCGGTCACCAGGGGCGGACGCGGTCCGCGGCGGGCGGTGAGCGCGCCCGAGAGCGGCGCGGCGACGACGATCATCGCGGTCATCGGCAGCCCGGCGAGCCCGGCGTCCGAGGGGGCCCAGCCCATCACGTCCTGCATCAGCAGGGGCAGGAAGAAGGAGGTGCCGAAGATCCCGAAGCTCACCATGAAGCCGCTCAGGGCTGCTGCGGTGAGCGCGGGATCCCGGAAGAATCGCAGGTCGAGCATGGGGTCGGCGGTGCGCAGTTCGACCAGGGCGAAGAGCGGCAGCAGCAGGGCCGCGGCGGCGGCGCAGGCCGGGACACCGCGCTCGGTCCAGCCGTGGGTCGGTCCCTCGACCAGGGCGTAGACCAGGGCGCCGAGGCCGAGGGCGGACAGTGCCTGCCCCGCGAGGTCCAACCGCCGGGCCCGGCCGGCGAACTCGGGGAGTGCCCGGGCGGCCAGCAGCAGTCCCGCGGCGCCGACCGGGACGTTGATCCAGAACACCCCGGACCAGCCGAACGCCTCCACGATCGGACCGCCCACGACCGGGCCGACCGCGAGGCCGAGCGCGGAGACCCCGGACCAGAGGCCGACGGCCCGGGCCCGCTCCCGCTCGTCGGTGAAGACGTGCCGCAGGACCGACAGGCTGCCCGGGGTGAGCAGTGCGGCTCCCAGGCCCTGGAGCATCCGGGCGGCGATCAGCGGGCCGGTCGACCAGGACAGCCCGGCCGCCGCGGATCCGGCGGTGAACAGCGCCAGGCCGGTCAGGAAGATCCGTTTGCGCCCGTACCGGTCGCCGAGCGTGCCGCCGGTCAGCAGCAGGGCGGCGTAGACCAGGCTGTAGCCCTCGACGATCCACTGCAGCCCGTCGACGCCGGCGTGCAGTTGCCGCCCGATCCGGGGCAGCGCGTTGTTGACGACGACGTTGTCGAGCATTGCCATGAACATGGTGGCGCACAGGGTGGCGAGTACCAGCCTCTTGCGCCGGGGGGTCAACTCCTCCATCACTCTCCCTAACAGTGTTAGTCGATGTCCCGGCGTGGCAAGAATGCCCCTAACAGTGTTAGATGGCAAGCGGAATCTCTCGGAACGGAGGCGGCCGATGGTGGACGACGGTGCGGACGCGAGCCCGCAGCCGGGCCTGACCAGGGAGGCGATCGCGCAGGCCGCCCTGCGGGTACTGGAGCGCGAAGGGATCGACGGACTGTCGATGCGCAAGGTCGGCGCCGAGCTCGGCGTGAAGGCCGCCTCGCTGTACTGGCACGTCCGCAACAAGGAACAGCTGCTGGACCTGCTCACCGACGCGCTGATGGCCGACGCCGAACCCCCGCCCCGCGAGGGCCCCTGGCGCGACCAGCTGCGCGCCTACAGCGAACTCCACCGGCAGCACCTGCTGGGCAAGCGGGACGCGGCCAAGGTCACCGCCGGCCGACTGGCCCCCGGCCCGCACATCCTGCGCCTGATGGAGGACCAGCTCGGCCGGCTCCGCGAGGCCGGCTTCGCCGACGCCGACGCCGCGCTGATCAACCACATGCTCGGCGTCTACGTGCAGGGCTTCGTGCTCCAGGAGCAGACTCCCCTCTCGGCCTCCGAGGCCATGGGGGCCGGGCGGCGCGAGGCCGCCACCGCGGTGGGGGCCCAGTTCCGCCGACTGCCCGAGGCGGCCTTCCCCAACCTCGTCGCCCTCGCCGGCGACCTCACCGCACCGACCATGGACGACCGGTTCGCGTTCGGCCTCGAACGCCTCCTCGACGGCATGGCCGCACTGCTGCCCGAGCCCGGCACCGTCGCCGCACCCCCACCGGGAACGACCGGGAACGACAGGGAGACCACCGACCGTGAGTGACCGCACCTACCGCGTCATCGTCCGAGGCGTCTTCGCGGACCTGGACGAGGCCCGCCGCGCCGACCTGCTCGCCACCGCCGACCGGCACGACATCCTCGACGCCGCGTTCACCGACGAGGGCACCCTCGTCTACGACCGCGCACTGCGCACCTTCAGCTTCCGGTGCGTGGTCCGGCAGCCCGGCGACGGCGACGAACGGACGGCGGTCGGGCACGCCTGCGACCGGGCGGCCGCCACCCTCGCCGGACGCGGCGTCGGCCACGGCCCGCTGCGCGGCAGCGCCACCAGCCTCGACGACATGAAGATCCGCCGGCCCCGGCGCTGACCGCCGCGGCTCACCCGGCCGGCAGCGGCAGCGACTTGTGGAAGAACGTGGTCGGCCGCAGCACCCCGGCCGGGTCGGCGGCGTACCGCGGCACGGTGCCCAGCCTGGTCCAGCCGGCCGCGTCGTACAGCCGCTCGGCGGGGCTGCCGGTCTCGGTGTCCAGCAGCAACAGGCCGACCCCGAGCACGACCGCCTGCCGCTCGGCGTGCCCCAGCAGCTCCCGGCCCAGGCCTCGGCCGCGCGCCGCGCTGTGCACGATCAGCTTGGCCAGCTCGGCCCGGTGACGGCTGTTCGGCATGGTGCTCAGCCGCAGCTGGACGGTGCCCAGCAGGCGGCCGGTCGCGCCGTCCCGCGCCGCCCAGAGCGCGATCGAACCGTCCGTCACCCCGCTCGCGAGGCCCCGCCACCAGGCGGCGGCCTCGCCCGCGTCCAGCGGGTCCAGGAAGCCCACCGAGGAACCGCCCGCCACCGCGTCCGTCAGCAGCTCGCCGAGCTCCCCGGCACCGGCCAGCAGTTCCCCGGCCCCGAGGCGCGTGATGGCGGGAACGGCGGGAACGGCCGGCGCGGTGGGCAGCTCGGGCATGTCGGGCTCCAATCGTCGGTCGACTGTGGGCATCATCTCGTACCGGCCGGTACCGCGGGCGCGGCATACTCGTCGCCGCGGCCCCACCCCCGCCGCGCCGTCACCGCCCGAGGAGACCGCCATGGCCACCACCCCCGACCGCCTCGACCCGGCCGACCTGCTCGCCGTCGGGGAGCTGCTCACCGACGAGGAGCGGCTGATCCGCGACACCGTGCGGAAGTTCACCGAGGAGCGGATCCGCCCGGAGATCGGCGACTGGTTCGAGCGCGGTGTGTTCCCGGTGCGCGAGCTCGCCCCCGAACTCGGCCGGCTCGGCGTGCTCGGGATGCACCTGGACGGCTACGGCTGCACCGGCTCCACCGCGACCGAGTACGGCGTCGCCTGTATGGAGCTGGAGGCCGCCGACTCCGGGCTGCGCAGCTTCGTCTCCGTCCAGGGCTCGCTCGCGATGCGCTCCATCCACGCGTTCGGCTCCGAGGAGCAGAAGCAGCAGTGGCTGCCCGAGCTGGCCGCCGGCCGCGCGATCGGCTGCTTCGGCCTCACCGAACCGGACTTCGGCTCCGACCCGGCCAACATGCGCACCCGCGCCCGCCGCAAGGGCCAGGACTGGGTGCTCTCCGGCTCCAAGATGTGGATCACCAACGGCTCGGTCTCGGACGTCGCGGTCGTCTGGGCGCAGACCGAGGACGGTGTGCGCGGCTTCCTCGTCCCGCGGGGCGCCGCCGGCTTCACCGCCAACGACGTGCACGGCAAGCTCTCGCTGCGCGCCTCGGTCACCAGCGAGCTGGTCCTCGACGAGGTGCTGCTGCCCGCCGACGCGATGCTGCCCGGCGTGCGCGGCCTGCGCGGCCCGCTCTCCTCGCTCAACGAGGCCCGGTACGGGATCCTCTGGGGCACCGTCGGCGCGGCCCGCGACTGCTACACCGCGGCGCTCGACTACGCGAGGACCCGGATCCAGTTCGACCGGCCGATCGCCGGCTTCCAGCTGACCCAGCAGAAGCTGGTCGACATGATGCTGGAGGTGGAGAAGGCCTACCTGGTCGCCGTCCGGATCGGCCGGCTCAAGGACGAGGGCCGCAGCCTGCCCGCCCACGTCAGCTTCGGCAAGCTGAACAACGTCCGCACCGCGCTGGAGATCGCCCGCTCCGCCCGGACGATCCTCGGCGCCAACGGCGTCACCACCGCGTACTCGCCCCTGCGGCACGCCAACAACCTGGAGTCGGTGCTCACCTATGAGGGCACCTCGGAGATCCACACGCTGGTGCTCGGCGAGGCGATCACCGGTGAGGCCGCCTACCGCTGACGCCCGACCGGCCCGGATAACCGGTGGTGGCCGCGGGGCGCGGCTGGCTACGGTGCACAGCGATCCCGAAGGAGACCCGCACCCGTGACCACCACCGACACCACCACCCTCTGGCGTCCCACCGGCCCTGCGGAGCTGGCGCTGGTCGAGGCCGCCGACTGGCGGGCCTGGCCGCCGCGGCTCCCGGAGCAGCCGATCTTCTACCCGGTGCTGAACGAGGACTACGCCGTCCGGATCGCGCGGGACTGGAACGTCCCGGCCTCCGGCGCCGGCTACGTCACACGCTTCGAGGTGGAGACCGCCTTCCTGGCCCGCTACCCCGTCCGGCAGGCCGGCGGGGAGACCATCCTGGAGCTGTGGGTCCCCGCGGAGGAGCTGGCCGAGTTCAACCGGCACCTGGTGGGGCGGATCGAGGTCGTGCACGAGTTCCGCGCCGCCGCCTGACCGGACGGGGACAGACCGCCGACTGCCCCACACCCCCGCCACGATCGGGGGCCCCGGGTTTCGCGGGACCGTCCGCGTGCGATAGGACGGGGCGTAACCGCCACGCGAAGGAGCCCCATGGCATCCCCATCCGTCGACGCCGACGGGGACCGCTCGACCGACTCCGGCCCGATACCGGCGACCGCCGCGCCGCCGAGCCCGACCACCGTGGTCGTGCTCGGCGGCCTCGTCGCGCTGGGCCCCCTCACTCTCGACCTCTACATGCCGGCCCTGCCGGCGCTCACCACCGACCTGCACTCCACCGTGCCGGCCGCCCAGCTGACCATCACCGCATCGATGATCGGCCTGTCCCTCGGCCAGCTGCTGTTCGGCCCGCTGAGTGACCGGCTCGGCCGGCTGCGGCCGCTGACGGTCGGCCTGGTGGTCTACACCCTCGCGACCGTGGTCTGCGCCCTCGCCCCGTCGATGCCGGTGCTGATCGGCGCGCGGCTCGTCCAGGGCGTCGCCGGCTCGGCCGGGCTGGTGATCTCCCGGGCGATCGCCCGGGACCGCTACGAGGGCGTCGCGATGATCCGCTTCCTCGCCTCGCTCGGCATGATCTCCGGACTGGCCCCCATCTTCGCCCCGGTCGTCGGCGGCCAGATCCTGCGGTTCACCCCCTGGCGCGGCACCTTCGCCGTGCTCTCGGTGCTCGGCGCGGCGCTCACCCTCGGAATGCTGTTCGTGCTCCGCGAGACGCTGCCCCCGCAGCGGCGGCACGCGGGCGGGCTCGCGGTCACCTTCCGCGCCATCGGCGGCCTGCTGAGGGAGCGGCCCTTCGTCGGGTACGTGCTGACCAGCACCTTCGCCTTCGGGGCGCTCTTCGCCTACATCGGCGGCTCCTCGGTCGTCCTGCAGGGCGTCTACCAGGTCTCCCCGCAGACCTACAGCCTGATCTTCGCCACCAACTCGGTCGCCGTGGTGGCCTTCACGCAGCTCAACGGCCGGGTCCTGGCCGGGCGGTTCAGCCAGTCCGTGCTGATGCAGGTGGGGCTCGCCGCCGTCGGCCTCGCCGGCGTGGCGCTGATCGCCTTCACCACGGTCTGGGACGTCGGGCTGGCGGGCGTGTGGCCCGCGCTGTTCCTGCTGATGGCCGGCCAGGGCCTGATCCTGCCGAACTCCGCCGCCGGAGCGCTCACCATGGCCCCGCACGCGGCCGGCTCGGCCTCCGCCATGCTCGGCACCAGCACCTTCCTGTGCGGCGCCGTGGTCGCCCCGCTGAGCAGCATCGGCGGCGAGCCCTCGGCGGTCGCCCTCGGCGCCGTCGTACTCACCTGCGCCGTCCTCGCCGGGGCCGCCTACCTGCTGCTCTGCCGCCCGTGGGCCCGGCCCGAGCCGGTCGCGGACAGCCCGGCGGCCGCGTAGCCGTACCTCTGCTCCCGCCCCGGTGGGGCTACCGCCTGCCCCGGGCGAGCAGTTGCGACTGGGCGTAGGAGGCGAAGCCCGCCCCGGCGGCGGTGGCCGTCGCGTCGGTCGCGTTGCCGCCGGGTTTGGTCGTGCCGGAGACGGTGTAGACGGTGTAGCGGCCGATCGCGCCATGGGTGCCCGGGCAGCCTTCGGTGGTGCAGAACGAGGTGCTGCCGGCCGGGACCAGGCCCTGGACCTGGCCCTTGTGGCCGGCGGCCGCGGCGTCCGCGTTGGCCTTGGCGTCGAACACGGCGACGCCGATGGTCACCGCGCTGGTCCCCGAGGTGTAGGTGGCCCGAAGCATCGCCCGGCAGCCCTGGGCGGTGACCGGGTCACCGAGGTGGCCGGTGGTGGCGTTCCAGCAGGGGTCCGCCGAGCCGGTGGCCACCCTGGTCCAGGTCTTGCCGTTGACGGTGAGGGTGGTCGAGGAGAACAGGCCGGCCGGATCCAGCGGAGCGGTGTCGGTGGCCGCGGCGGAGATCACGGTGAGCGGGTCCGGAGGCCCGGCCGGGACGGACGGCGCGGCGGAGGCGCCGCCGGGCTTGCCGGTGGCCTTCGCGGAGGCCGACCGCGACGCGCTCGCCGAGGCGCCGGGCGAGGCGGACGTGGAGGCGGACTGCGAGGGCAGGGCCGAGGCGGTGGGTGACGGTGTCTCGGAGGAGCCGCCGAAGGCGAGCGCCGTCGGGCTGTCGGAAGCCGGGCTGGGCCGCGCGTCACCCGCGGCCGCCGGGGACGGCTTCCCGCCGGTCACCGCGACGGCCGTGGCAGTGAGCCCGCCGATCACCAGGGTGGCGGCCACCGCCCCGCCGACGACCCGGCGCTGCCTGCGCCGCCGCTGCTCCTGGTCGTGCTGCTCGGCCAGGGCCGCCCAGTCCGGCCCGGTCTGCGGCTGCCCGGCGGGCTGCGGTCCGTTGGGCCCGCCCCAGCCGTTGCCTGTGCCCCACCCGTCACTCATGGTCAGCGATCCTAGAACACCGGAGCGATTTCGCGGGACGGTCCCGCAGGTCCGCCCGGAGGACCGTGCGGACCTGCGGGGCCGGAAGGGTCAGGAGACGGTGAAGTCGTCCCCGTACACGCTGCCCTGCCCGAACCAGCCGTGCAGGTAGACGGTGACGGTGCCGGAGGCCCCGGTGGTGAACGGCACGCTCAGCCTGGTCCAGCCCGTGCTGGACGTCCAGCTGCTCGCCGTGGCACCGCCGCTGACACCCAGGAAGGCGTAGCTGCCCTGCACCCACGCGCTCAGGGTGTACCTGGTGTCGGGCGCGAGGGTCACGCTCTGGCCGCACTCGCCGGTCTGACCCGCGGTGGCCGCCGCCTGGAGGGACCTGCTCCCGGCGTGCACCGGCGTGGAGACCACGGCGCCGCCGCTCTGGCACGTCCAGGGGCTCAGACTGCCGCTCTCCAGGCCCCCGTTGACCAGCCCGCTCCCGCCGGACCCGTTGACGGTCAGGGTGTAGGTGGCGGTGCGGCTGCCGGAGGGGGCGGTGCCGGTGACGGTGAGCGGGTAGCTGCCGGGGGCGGCCGCGGCGGTGGTGGTGATGGTCAGGCCGGCGGCGGTGCCGGCGGTGACGGAGGAGGCGCTCAGGCTGGCGGTGACGCCGGCGGGTGCGCCGGTGACGGCGAGGTTGACGGTCTGCGCGGAGCCCGCGGTGACGGCGGTGTTGACCGTCGCGGTGGCCGAACCGCCCGGGTTCACGGCGCCGTTGGCGGGCGCCAGAGCGACCGAGAAGTCGTTGGTGCTCTGGCCGCCGCGGGTGAACGGCGCGAAGATCCGCGAGAAGTCCCAGGTGTTCTGGTTGATCCCGGAGCAGCTGTCGGAGCCGGCGGTGCCGGGGCAGCCGCCGTTGTCGCGCTGCAGCGCCCAGAAGGACAGCGTGTTGATGCCCTTCTCGGTGGCCCAGTTGTAGACGTTGGTGGCGTCGGCCAGGGTGAAGGTCTCGGCCGGGCCGAAGTCGTCGATGCCCAGCATCTCGATGATGCCGATCGAACCCCACAGCTGCGCGGGCGACTTGGCCGGGTAGAGCTTGGCGAGCTGGTTGTAGAGCCCGGTGGTCGCGGTCTTGGTGTCCTCGCCCATGGTGTGGGCGGCGTTGTCGTAGTAGTCGAAGGTCATCTGGTTGACGACGTCGATCCGCGCGTTGTTCTGCACCGCGTTCTTGAGCACCGCGAGTCCGCTGGCGGCGAGCCCGCCGGTGGTGGTCGGCAGCGTGTACGAGAACTGGATGGAGCGGCCGTTGGCGGCGGCCCAGTCCTGTACCAGCTTGATCGCCTTGTTGCGGCGGTCGATGCCGGCCGTGTTGGTCAGTGAGTTGTCCTCGATGTCGAGGTCGATCCGGCTGATCTCGTAGGTGGTGATCACCTTCTCGAAGGCCGCGGCGATGGCGTTCACGTCGGTGCAGCTGTCGGCGAGTTCGGTGCCGGTGTTGTCGGCGGTGTAGCCGCCGAAGGACGGGATGACGTCGCCGCCGTCGGCCCGGATGGTGGTGATCTCGCTGCCGAAGACGGTGGAGGAGACCGGCATCCCGGTGTCGCCGTTCCAGTACGGCGTGCAGGATCCCTTGGCGGCGGTCTGGAGGAAGGCCATGGTCAGGTGCTTGGCGCCGGACTGGGCGGCCAGGGTGGCCGGATCGGCGCCCGTCCAGGCCTCGAAGTAGGGGGCGAAGACGTGCTGCGGCAGCGGGGTCGCCGCATGGGCGGTGCCGCCGCCGACGACCAGCAGGCTCGCCGATGCGGCCACGGTGGCACAGGTGGTCAGCAGGGCCTGGATCGATCTGTACAGGCGCATGGATGCTCCAACAGACAGGAAGGAAGGCCGCCGGCCCGGACCTGGACGCGGCGGTGACTGCCGCGGCGGCGGCAGGTACGGCTGGGGTGGTGCGGCGGTGCACGACAGCACAGCCGGCCGGTGGTCACACCCCCACGATGCGTCCCGGTCGGAAGACCACCGCCTATGTTTGGACTAGACCAGTCGTCTGTCAAGAGCCCTAACAGTTCGTCAGCGCAGCGTCCGGCGCCGGTGTCCCGGGCGGACGTCCCGCTTGCCGAGCCCGCCACCGATCCGAGATGATCGCTCTCATGTGCGACTTCGACCGGGAGGGCGGCCACCGCCCGCGCCGATGAGCCCCGCACCGCCGCCCGGGGAGGCGGCAGGCCAGGGCCCCGAGTCGCTCGTCACCGCCGCACCGTGCGGCCCCGCCCGGGAAGCCCGGGCCGACATGCGACCGGACGCAGGAGGAGCAGCGGACTTCCGCACGCCGCCGGTGCGGGCGGTGGTGGCGCCGTGGGACGCGGGTGTCGGCCCCGGCGCGGAGGCGGACCCCCGTGCGGCGTTCGCGACGCGGGCGGGCGGCGGCCGGCCGCGGGGGCCGCGGGAGAAGGTACGGACCGCGGGCCCGGTGGCCGGCGCGCGGTTCCGCTGATGACCACTCCCGGGTCGGACGCCGGGGGGCGCCCGACCCGGGAGTTGTTCCACCGCCTCGACCGGCGGCGGGGGGACGATCAGCCGAGGTTGTTGGCCTTCAGCCAGTCCTTGGCGACCTTCTGCGGGTCCTCCTTGTCCACCGCGACCTTGGTCATCAGGGCGGTCAGCCCGGCGGTGTCCAGCTTGGCGGAGACGGCGTTCAGCGCGGCGGTCGCGGTCGCGTCCACACCGGCCTTGTTGACCAGCGGCGTGACGTTCTGGGAGCTGAAGGCGTTCTTCGGGTCGGCCAGCGAGACCAGCTTGAACTGGACGATCCGCGGGTCGGTGGTGAACACGTTGCCGACCTGGATGCCGCCGTCCTTGAGGGCGTTGGCGGTGGTGTCGGCGGTCGGCTTCCACTCCTTGAAGGTCAGCCCGTAGACGTCCTTGAACTGCTGCTCGCGGCGCGACCTGAACTCCGGCGGGCCGCCGAGGGTGAACTCGCCCGCCTTGGCGCCGAGGTCCGCGATGCTCTTGAGCTGGAACTTGTCCGCGGTCTCCTGGGTGACGGTGAGCGAGTCCTTGTCCTCGGCCGCCGCCGAGTCCAGTACCGCCAGCTCGGCGGGCAGCTTCTGCTGCAGCGCGGCGTTGACGTCCTGGGTGCCGGTGGCGGTCGCCTTCGGGTCCAGGTAGCCGAGCAGGGCGCCGTTGTACTCCGGCAGCACCGTCAAGCTGCCGCTCTGCAGCTGCCCGTACAGCACCTCGCGGCTGCCGATGTTGAACTTCTCCTCGACCTTCACGCCCTTGGCCTTGAGGGCCTGCGAGTAGATCGAGGCGAGCAGCACGTTCTCCGGGAAGTTGGCCGAGCCGACCACCACGGTCCTGCCTCCGGTCCCCGAGGCGGCGCCGCCGCTGCCGGGCGCCGCCAGCGGGTCACTGCCGCCCGAGGAGCTGCAGGCGGCCGCGCCCAGCACGATCGCGGCGGCGGTGAGGGTTCTGACCAGACGGGACGTCATAGTGCTTCCTTGGGAGTGGTGGCGGACCGCCGGACGCGGGCGCCGGGCGGCAGGGTGAGACGGATCAGGAGGGCGAACACCAGCTGGGTGGCCACGGCCAGCAGCACCACCAGCAGGGCGCCGCCGAGCGTGGTCGGGAAGTCGCGGGTGGCCAGCCCGTCGATGACATACCGGCCGAGCCCGCCGAGGCCGACGTAGGCGGCCACCGTGGCGGTCGCGATGACCTGGACGGCCGCGGTGCGCAGGCCCGCCAGCGCCGTCGGCAGCGCCGCCGGGACACACACGCCGAACAGCACCTGGCGGTGGGTCAGGCCGATCCCGCGGGCGGCGTCGCGGACCTCCGGGTCGGTGCCCGCGATGCCCTCGGCGGTGGCCACCAGCAGCGGTGGCGCGGCCAGCGCGACCAGCGGCACCAGTACGGCGAGGTCGTCGACCCCGGCCAGCAGCACCGCCAGGGTCACCAGGCCCAGGGTGGGCAGCGCCCGGGCGACGCCGGTGAGTGCGGTGACCACGAAGGTGCCGCGGCCGGTGTAGCCGATCAGCAGGCCGACCGGGATCGCGAGCACCGCCGCGAGCAGCAGGGCCTCGCCGGAGATCACCAGGTGTTCGGCGATCCGGTGGGCGATCGCGTCGGGGCCGCTGCGGTGGTCCGGGGCGGTGAAGAAGGTGCTGAGCCAGCTGAACCAGTTCATCGGCCGGCCCCCGCCCGCCGGGTCGCCCACGGGGCGAGCAGCCGCCGGGCCAGCACCAGCAGCAGATCGGTGACCAGCGCCAGCAGCGCCACCAGGACGATCCCGGCCACGATCGGCGTCGGGAAGGTCCGCTGGAAGCCGTCGATGAACAGGTAGCCGAGACCGCCCCGGCCGACCAGCGCGCCGACCGCGGCCAGCGAGATGGAGGCGACCGCCGCCACCCGCAGCCCGGCCGCCAGGAACGGCACCGCGGCGGGCAGCTCGACGGCCGTCAGCCGGTGCCAGTGGCCGTAGCCCATCGCGGTGGCGGCCTGCCGGACGGCCTCGGGCACCGCGCGCAGCCCGTCCACCGTGGTCGGCAGCAGGACGGCGACGGCGTAGAAGGTGAGCGGGATCATCACCGTCGCCCGGGTGGCCAGCCCGGTGTACGGGATCAGCACCACGAACACGGCCAGCGAGGGCAGGGCGTAGACCACGTTGAACAGGCCGGCCAGCGGCTGGTACAGCTTCGGCCAGCGGGTGCAGGCGAGGCCCAGCGGGACGGCGACCAGGGTGCCGATCAGCACCGGGACCAGGGCGATCACGGCGTGGTCCAGGGTGAGGTCCCGCAGGTAGCCGAGATGGTCGCCGATCCAGTTCCAGCGGACCAGGGGTTCACCGTCCACCGGGCGCCGCCCCGTGCTCGGCCTCGGCGGGCTTCCCGGCGGGTTCCTCGGCGGGTTCCTCGGCTGCGGACGGGGACGTGACGGTGGCAGGCCCGGTGGCGGCGAGGACCGTCGCCCGGTCCGCGAGGCCGGTGGCCCGGCCGGTGTCGTCCACCGCGACGGCCGCACCGGCGGGGGAGAGCACCGCGGCGTCCAGTGCGCTGCGCAGGGTGTCCCGCCCGGGGTGGAAGGCGGGCGCCGGGTGCAGTCCCGCGCTGTGCGGGGAGCGCCAGCCGAGCGGCCGGCCGTCCCCGTCCAGGGCCAGCTGCCAGCCGCCGGGGCGGTGGGTCACCGGCTCCAGGCCGAGGCCGTCCGCCGGCCGCAGCCCGAGGCCGCGCAGCCCGCGGTCACGGCCCAGGAAGGCCGCCACGTCGGCGTCGGCCGGAGCGGTGAGGAGGGTGTGCGGATCGGCCAGCTGGGCGATCTCGCCGTGCTCGCGGAGCACCACCACCTGGTCGCCCAGGCGGACGGCCTCCTCGATGTCGTGGGTGACGAACAGCACGGTCTTGTTCAGCTCCGACTGCAGGCGCAGCAGCTCCTCCTGCAGACCGGCCCGCACCACCGGGTCGACCGCGCTGAACGGCTCGTCCATCAGCAGGACGGGCGGGTCGGCGGCGAGCGCCCGGGCCACTCCGACCCGCTGCTGCTGACCGCCCGACAGCTGGTACGGGTAGCGGGTGCCCGTCTCCGGGGACAGGCCGACCAGCTCCAGCAACTCCTGGGCGCGGGCCCGGGAGCGCCTGCGGTCCCAGCCGAGCAGCCGCGGCACGGTGGCGATGTTCTCCAGCACCCGCCGGTGCGGGAACAGGCCGGCCTGCTGGATCACGTACCCGATGCCGCGGCGAAGCCTGGCCGCGTCCTGCTCGGCGACGTCGACGCCGTCCAGCAGCACCCGGCCGGAGGTCGGCTCGACCATCCGGTTGACCATCCGCAGGATCGTGGTCTTGCCGCAGCCGGACGGACCGACCAGGACTGTTATTCGCCCGGCGGGGACGTCGAGGTCAAGGCCCCCGACGGCGACCGTGCCGTCGGGGTGGCGCTTGGCGGCGCCGTCGAATCTGATCACAGGGTTGGTCCTCAGCGGTGGCCGTGCGGTGGAATCGAACAACTGTCGAACGGTAAGTCAGCCATGCTGGTGCCCGGGCTCGGCTCGGCGCAAACCTTGATCCGCCGGACGGGTCGGCAGCCCGGCCGCGGCCCAGGCGACGAAGCCGCCGTCCAGGTCCGTGGCCCGGTGCAGGCCCAGCTCCCGCAGACTCGCGGCCGCCAGACTCGACGCATACCCCTCCGAGCAGACCACGATCACCTCGATCTCGCTGCCGCTCGCCTCGGGGATCCGGTGACTGCCCGTCGGATCAAGCCGCCATTCCAGCACATTGCGCTCGATGATCAGCGAATCGGGGATCTCGCCCTCCCGGGCACGCTGAGCGGCCGGACGGATGTCCACCAGCAGCGCACCCCGGGCCGCCGCCTCCTGAGCCTCCGTCGGCCCCGGCCGGTGCACCCCGACCCGCGAACGCGCCACCAGCGCGTCCACCCCGCTCACCCGACCGGCCGCGCTCACCACTGCTCCGGCCCTTCCACCGCGGTCCGGACCAGGCCGCCGACCCGCAGCTCGTACCGGGACATCCCGCCCAGCGGCGGCGAGTACGCGTGGATCGTCACCGCCGGGCCCGTACCGGTGTTGCGCACGTCGTGCAGGTACTCCGGGCCGAACGCGCGCTCCGTGCCGCGCCCCAGACGCCGGATCAACAGCCCCTGCTCGGGACCGCCCAGCGACAGCTCCTCCAACTCGCCCAGCGCGACCGTGAACGCCCCGCGCGAGCCGCCGTGGTCGTGGAACCCGGTGGACTGCCCCGGCAGCCAGCTGATCAGCCACACCTCGTGGTCCGCGTCCGCCGCCAGCCGCTCGTACCAGCGGTCGTCGCCCGCCAGTCGGACCCGGTGGAGCCACTCGTCGGGCCGTTCGGCCAGCTCACGGACGATCTTCCGCAGGGCGTTCGGGGACAGCGGCTGCGGCGCGGCCGGTGCGGGCGCCAAAGCCGGTGCCGGCGTCTGCGGCGGCGTCAGCGTCGGCGCTGGAACAAGACTCACAACACTCATCGGAGGTCCTCAACGAGCCGGAGGGACGGCGGCGCCCCTGCGCGACAACAGCACGGGACACCGACCGGAAGGACGGGGGAGACGTCAGTGGAACAGGGCCCCGGAGAACGGCACAGGGCGGAGACGAACGGTCAGCGGGCACACATGTCGCTCGCCTGGCGTCGCAGATCGACGTGCAGGCGGCAGACCAGAGCGGTGCCGGGCTTCATGCGCCGAATCGTTCACGACAATCCCCCACCGAGTCAAGCCGGGTCCACCCCCCGGACCAACCCCATCCCCCCACCGGCCCCCCAGCTCACCGCCCCACCCGGGCCCGCCACCGCAGTGCGGCCACCCGCTGGCGGACCATCGCCACCTGGTCCCCGAGACCGCCCCGGTGCCGGGCCACCCGGGTGGAGAGCTGGCCCTCGTGGAGGCGGTACCGGAGCGTGTCGGCGCCCACGTAGACGCCGGGGTGGACGGCCGACACGGCCATCAGCAGGGCCGTGTCGTCCATTCCCCACAGTGCCGGCCACCCTCCGAACTCCAGCAGCACCGAGCGCCGCCACATCACCCCGGCCGGGTGCAGCGGTACGGAGTAGGCCGAGGCGGGCTCGGTCCGCCAGTGCCGGTACACCTCGCCGGGTGCGAGCAGACCGGGGCGCAGCTCCAGCGCGACGGACACCAGTGAGCCGTCGGGCAGCAGGTCCCGGGCGTCACCGACGGCGTAGGCGGCGTCGGGCCGCTCGCGCAGCGCGCCGGCCAGCAGGGTCAGCGCGTCCGGTTCCAGCTCGTCGTCCGCGTCCAGGTTCTGCACCAACTCGCCCCGGCAGCGGGCGAGTCCCCGGTTACGGGCCTCGGCGGGCCCGTACCCGCCCGGCCGCTCGCTGCCGCCGACGGTCAGCCGCCCGGAGGTGTGGGCCGGCAGGAGGGCCGGCGGCAGCGCCGGGACGGGCCCGTCGAACTGCAGCACCCACTCCCAGTCCGTGCCGTGCTGTGCCTCCAGGGAGGCGAGGGCGTCCGGAAGCGTCGCGACCCGGCCCGTCCGGCAGGCGGTGAGCACGGAGACGGTGGGGGCCGGCCCCGAGGGCGTGCTGTCCTGGCCGTCGCGTGCGCGCATGGCTCCCCCGGGTCGGCAGGTCGACCCGGTCGATTCTATGTTCGACGCGCAGCCTGGCCCGTGGCCGGTTCGTCCGGGCCGGCGGCGGCGCGAACGACCGTAGACCTGCCCTCGGGGAAGGGCAGGTCTACGGTGGCTGAGGGTGGGGGTGTGGGGGTGTCAGTTGTCCTCGGTGGCGTTCTGGTCGGCTGCGGCGGCTGCGCTTTCGGCGGCGTCCAGTTTCTGCTGGAGGTCGGCGAGTTGGGACTCGTCGAGGGTGGCGGAGGGGGCCGCCTGGTGCGGGGTGGCGGTGTCGGGGCCGCAGGCGGTGAGGAGGAGGGCGGCGGTGAGGGCCGCGGCCGCGCAGGCGGCCTTGGTGCGTCGGGTCACCGGCCGGTCACTTGCCGGTCGACGGGGACGCGCTCTGGGTGCCGCACCAGGTCGCGACGGACTTGAGGTCGTTCTGGCGGGTCTGCAGGGTGGTGACCAGGCTCTTGCGGAAGGTCAGCCGGTCGTTCAGGTAGGTCTGGATCTCGGTGTGACCGGCGGTCTTGGCGTTGTTCACGCGCTGTTCCAGCCGGGCGACCGAACCGACCGTGCCGGCATCGCCGTTGAGCCGCTCCAGGGACTTGGCGACGCGCTCCTCGGTCTTCGGGAGGCGCTTGCAGATGGCCTTGGCGCCGTCCCCCTTGGGCGTCGGGGCGGCCTCGGCGGGGGCGGCTGCGAGCAGTGCGCCCGCGACGGCGAGCGAGGCGACGGCGGCCGCGGTGGCCTTACGGTTGACGAGCACAGTGGCCTCTTCTCCGGTTCGCGGATGTCGGTGGTTCCCGACTCGGCAGGAGCGTAGGGGCCGTTCTTGTGGATTCCCTGTGGAAGCCGCGGTCCGTGCGGCGGGCGTCAGCCGGAGAGCCAGTCGCGGCGGGGCGGCAGCGGGTCGGCGGGGCCGGTGCCGTGGGGGAGCGGGAGGCGGACGGTGAAGCGGCAGCCCTGGCCGCCGGGGGCGTCGTCGATGGTGACGGTGCCGCGGTGCAGGGCGGCCTGCTGGGCGACCAGGGTCAGGCCGAGGCCGGATCCGGGGCTGTCCTGGCGGCGGTGGAAGCGCTGGAAGACGGTGACCCGGTCGGCGGCGGGGATGCCGGGGCCGCGGTCGTCGACGGTGAGGACCGCCCAGCCGTCCTCGGCCCGCAGCGACAGCCGGATGTCGGCGGCCCCGCCGGGTCGGTGGCCGTGCAGGGCCGCGTTGCCGAGCAGGTTGGCCAGCATGATCCGCAGCCCGGACTCCCAGCCGAACACCCTTAGACCGGCGGGGAGTTCGGCGTGGATGGTGGCCGTGGGGTGGCGTCGGGAGGCTTCGGCGACCTCGGCGTCGACCAGCTCGGCCAGATCGGCGGAGCTGAACGCGGAGACCTCGACGAGGTCGCCGCGGGCGAGGGTGTGCAGGGCGGTGAGCAGCTCCAGCAGCCGGGCGTGGTCCTGTTGGAGCTCCTGGACGACCTCGGTGTGCTCGGCGCGCGGCAGGTCGGGGTGGGCGGCGAGGACGTCCAGGTTGGTGCGCATGCTCATCAGCGGGGTGCGCAGCTCGTGGGAGGCGGCGGAGGAGAACGACCGGGCGGTGTCCAGGGCCTGGGCGGTGCGGGCCGCCTGTTCGTCGTAGCGGGACAGCACCAGGCCGATGGCGGAGGCGAGTTCGTCCACCTCGGCGGTGCCGGTGCGGCCGTGGGTGAAGGCGGCCGCGCCGGCGCCCGGGTCGAGCGCGGCGGCCCGGCGGCTGAGCCGCCGCAGGGAGGCCGTCCCGCGTTCGGCGACGGCGAGTGCGATCAGTCCGGAGACCGGTGCGGAGACGAGTGCGATCAGCAGGACCCGCCGGCGGACGGCCGCGAGCTGCGGGTTGGTCGCGGGGATGGGGGCGAGCAGCCAGAGCGTGCCCGGGGCCGCGCCGTCGATCCGGACGGTGAGCACCCGCCAGGCCTGGCCGTCGCCGCGTACGGTGACCGGGCCGCCGGCGCGGGTGGGCAGCCGGGTCGGGTCGGTGGGCTGGGGGCCCATCGCGACCAGGACCTCGCCGTCCTGGGAGGCGAGCCGCACGCCGGCGTCCAGGGCCTCGTTGATGACCTTGCGCTGCTGGTTCTGCTCGGACTTGGGCCGGCCGCGGCGGTCGGCGGTGAGCAGGGTCCGCACGCTCGGCAGTACGGCGGCGGCCCGGTCGGTGAGGACGGAGTCCTCCTGGTGGTGCAGGTCGCGGTTGACCAGCGGGAGCAGCAGCAGCCCGAAGGCGACCACCAGCAGCGGGACCAGGACGGTCACCCACAGCGCGATCCGGGTGGACAGCCGGATGCCGGGGCGCGTCGCGCCGGGCCGTCTCACGGCGTCCCGCCGTTCGGCGGGAGCCGCAGGACGAAGCCGACCCCGCGCACGGTGTGGATGGTCCTGGGCCGGCCGCCCTCCTCCAGCTTGCGCCGCAGGTAGCTGATGAAGGTGTCCACGGCGTCGCTGCGGACCTCGAAGTCGTAGCCCCAGACCCGGTCGAGCAGCTGGTCCCGGCCGAGTACGATGCCGACGTTCCGGGCGAGGTGGGTGAGGAGTTCGAACTCGCGGCGGGTGAGCCGGAGTTCGCAGTCGTCCCAGTGGGCCTGCCGGGTGGCCGGGTCGATCGTCAGGGGGCCGACCCGCAGCAGGTCGCCGGGGGTGGCGGGGCGGCGGCGCAGCAGGGCGTGCAGCCGCAGGACGAGCTCCTCCAGGGCGAACGGTTTGACCAGGTAGTCGTCCGCGCCGGCCTGCAGGCCGGCCACCCGGTCGGCGAGCTCGTCGAGGGCGGAGAGCATCAGGATCGGGGTGTCGTCCCGTGCGGCGCGCAGGGTCCGGCAGACCTCGGTGCCGCTCAGGCCGGGCATCGACACGTCCAGGACCAGGACGTCGGCCGGGGTTTCGGAGAGTCGTCGCAGTGCGGCCCGGCCGTCCTCGGCGAGCAGCACGGTGAAGCCGCTCAGCCGCAGTCCGCGCTCCAGCGAGCGGCGGATGGCGGCGTCGTCGTCCACGACCAGGACCCGGCCGGCCGTTGCGTTCCCGTCCATCGGGGCCTCCTCCCGTCCGGGCCAGACCCTCTCATGTCCGGGTGACGGCGGGCCGACCGGGTTCCGGGTCGCCGCAACCGCCGGGGGCCGGCCCGGCGTCCTGCGGGGTGAGGCGGATGCGATTCGCTCCGCCGGACGAAGGGCAGGACAGAGGGTATGGGCATAGTCAGCTGGATCATCCTCGGCCTGGTCGCCGGGGCCATCGCGAAGTTCCTGCTGCCCGGCAAGGACCCGGGCGGCGTGATCGTCACCACCCTGATCGGTATCGCCGGCTCGTTCGTGGGCGGCTGGCTCTCCTCGAAGATCCTGGACAAGCCGATCTCCAAGAACTTCTTCGACCTCCCCACCTGGGGATCCGCGATCGTCGGCGCCCTGGTGCTGCTGATCGCCTATCGGCTCGTCTTCGGGAAGTCGCGCGACTGACCGGGAGCCCGACCGGGCTTCCGGGCCGGGCCGCAGCCGTACGATCGGCGGCGGCCCGGCCCTTCGTGGTGTCAGCGGGGCGGCGGCAGGCCCGGCAGCTCCTCGCGGGCGGCGAGCCAGGCGGCCGGCACCTCGGCGAGCCCCGTCCGGGCGGCGGTGACGCCGGCGGCGATGGCGCAGGTGGTGTCCATGTCGCCCCAGCCGCCGAGGGTCTGCCAGATGGTCTCGGGCAGTGAGTCCAACTGCCCTGCGGCGCACCACAGGGCGAACGGCACGGTGTCCTGCGCGGACATCCGTGAGCCCGAACCGAGCACCACGGCCGCATGCCGCACGGACGTCCCGGCCGGGAACCGGGCCGCCGTCCGCAGGCCCGAGCGGACATCGCCGGCCGGCAGCAGGTCGGCGACCCGGGTGAGCAGCTCCACCCGGTCGGGGGCGGGACCGCCCCGGCTGCGGGCGGCGAACGCGGCCGCCAGCGCGACGGCGACCGCGCCGGCCACCGCCTCGGGGTTGAAGTGCGTGGTCAGGGCGGCCAGTTCGGCCTGCCCGGCGGCGGCGTCCGGATCGGCCGCGAACCAGGCGCCGAGCGGAGCGACCCGCATCGCCGCGCCGTTGCCGTGCGAACCCTGGCCGCCGAACACCGAGGAGGTCACCTCGCGCCAGTCGGCGCCCTGGTGGATCCGCCGCAGCACCTGGTGCATCGACGGGCCGTACTTGCGGCCCGGGTTGGCCGTGTACTCGGCGGCGAACGCGGCCGCCAGTTCGTCCTGCCGGACCTCGCCGTGGTCGGCCAGGTGCCGGAAGAGCGTCAGGGCCATGGCGGTGTCGTCGGTCCAGTGCCAGGGCGCCCTGCGCGGGATCCGGGCCCGGTACTCGGCGGCGGCCTCGTCCACGCGCGGGGAGAACCAGCGGTCGCCGAAGGCGTCGCCGAGGGCGAGGCCCTGGAGACTGTCGAGCGCGGGGGTCGGGGCCGCCATGTCTTCCTCCTGGTGAGAACAACCTTCGCCGCCCATCCTCGCGCCCGGCCGCCCCGGGGCGCGAGGGGTTTACGCGGACCCCGGCGCAAGCCCGACCCAGGCTCGACCGGGGCCCGGCCCGATCCCGGCTCCCTGCGGCCGGGGGAGGCGGGAACCGGCTCTGACCTGCTGCGTAGGGTGGGCGGCATGCCTGCCGCCCACCACCACGCCTGTTCCTGCTGCGCCGAGCCGCAGGACGGCCCGCCGCTGTCGTACGGCTCCCCCGCCCCGGTGGGCTGGAAGCGCCGCTACGCGTGGCGCCGCGACAGTGAGCTGACCGCCGACCAGTGCGTCGTCAAGGGCCGGCACTTCTACGTCCACGGCCTGATCGAGATCCCGGTCCTGGACACCGGCGACACGTTCTCCTGGGGCGTCTGGGTCTCACTGAGCGAGGCCAACTTCGGTCGGACCTGCGACCTGTGGGAGGACCCGGCACGTGAGCAGGAGCCCCCGTACTTCGGCTGGCTCTCGACCGAACTGCCGGGCTACGGGCAGTCGACCCTCCTGCTCAAGGCGCACGTCCGCACCCGGGCGGTCGGGGTGCGCCCCCTGATCGAGCTGGAGCCCACCGACCATCCGCTCGCGGTCGAGCAGCGCGAGGGCGTCACCGCCGCGCGGCTGGGCGAACTCGCGGAGCTGCTGCTGCCCGGCTGAGGACGGCCTTCTCTTTTTGGGGGATGCGGCAGCCGTTCAGGCGCCCTTGAGCCCGTTCAGCAGGAGCGCCCAGACCGCCTCGAAGTCGGCCTCGGCCTGCGGCCTGGTCCACTCGGCGGCGTGCGCCGGGTCGTGGAAGTGGGCGGTGGCCTGGAACACGGCCCGGGCGGCGGTCTGCACGTGGGTGGGCCGGAACGCGCCCTGGTCGATGCCGTCGTGGATGATCTCGGCGAGCTGGCCGACCAGCGTCTCGATGTGCGCCTCGACCGTGTCGCTCAGCTCGCCGACCAGGGTCGTGTAGGTGGCGAACAGCTCCGGATCCTCCAGGGCCTTGGCGCGCTTCGCCGCGAACAGGGTGGCCAGCCAGCGGTGCAGCCGCTCGGTGGCCGCGCCGCGCTCGGCGGTGATCGCCGCCAGGCTGTGGTGGGCGCGGTCCAGCCAGCGCTGGGTGACGGCCTCGCGCAGGGCCGCCTTGCTCGGGAAGTGCCGGTAGACGCTGCCGTGGCTGACCCCGAGCGCGCGGGCGATGTCGACCACCGTGGCCTTGGCCGGCCCGAACCGCCGCAGGACGTCCTCCGCCGCGCCCAGGATCTGCTCGGGGGTGAGTGTGCTGTCCGTGGCCACGGCGGGTACGTCCTAACGTGCGGTCTTCACGAGCGGTCTGCGGGGTGATCAGCGCTCGCTGTCGAGGTGCGCCATCTGTGCGGCAGCGTACCGGTCACCGGCGGCGGAACCGGCGGGGACGGCAGCCTCGACGGCCGCGAGATCGGCCGCGGACAGCTCGACCCGCAGCGAGCCGAGCGCCTCCGCCAGCCTGTCCCGGCGACGGGCGCCGACCAGCGGGACGATGTCCGAGCCGCGCGACGCGACCCAGGCGATGGCGACCTGGGCGACCGTCGCGCCCTTGGCCTCGGCGATCGACCGCAGGGCCTCGACCAGCCCCAGGTTGTGGGTGAGGTTGTCGCCCTGGAAGCGCGGGCTGTGGCCCCGGAAGTCGCCCCCGCCGATCTCCCGGCCGCGCTGCCAGTGGCCGCTGAGCAGACCGCGGGAGAGCACGCCGTACGCGGTGACGCCGATGCCCAGCTCGCGGGCGGTCGGCAGGATCTCCTCCTCCGGGCCGCGGGAGATCAGCGAGTACTCGATCTGCAGGTCGCTGATCGGGTGCACGGCGGCGGCCCGGCGCAGGGTGTCGGCGCCGACCTCGGAGAGGCCGATGTGGCGGACGTAGCCGGCCTTCACCAGGTCGGCCATGGCGCCGACGGTCTCCTCGATCGGCACGTTCGGGTCGAGCCGGGCGGGGCGGTAGACGTCGATGTAGTCGGTGCGCAGCCGGCGCAGGGTGTAGGCGAGCGCGGACTTGGTGGCGGCGGGGCTCGCGTCGTAGCCGAGCCAGCCGCCGTCCGGGCCGCGCTGGGCGCCGTACTTCACGCTGATCTCGACGGCGGCGCGGTCGCGGCCGCGCAGGGCCTCGTGCAGCAGCAGCTCGTTGTGGCCCATGCCGTAGAAGTCGCCGGTGTCGAGCAGGGTGACGCCCGCGTCGAGGGCGGCGTGGACGGTGGCGATCGACTCGGCCTCGTCGGCCGGCCCGTAGAGGTCCGACATGCCCATCAGGCCGAGACCGAGGACGGAGGTGGTCAGGCCGGTGCGGCCGAGGGCGGTGCGGGGGGTGGTGGCCATGAGGGGCTCCTCGGATCGGGGCGGGGACAGGATGGGGCTGACAGATGACAACTATGCCATGTGGGATGACAGATTTCAATATCTGTCATTCGAGATCGCACCTCTCGACTGGTACCGAAGGCTGATCCCACGTCACCCATCAGGCCTGGAGTGGGCGCCTGTGCAGGCCGTTCGCGCTGCTGAAGCGTCGACGGAGGTCCATGGTGGAACCAGGTGTGATCCACCGACCGCACCCCGCTCCGCGCCAGGCCACGGCGCGGCTGCCTCCTGGAGGAGATCCCCCGAGGGCTGCCCCCGCCACCGGCCGTGAAGGACGCGTGGAGTGCCGGGCCACCTCGCAGGGAGACGAACGAATCTTCTAGGCTCGCTTCTCGGCTTCCCCTGCGCCGGTGCCCGTCCGCACCGAGGTATCGAGGCCGTCGTCCACGGGCCCGGGCCGAGCCGGGGCCGCCGGACTTAGCGAGGAGGACGCAGTGTTGCCCAGCCCGAGGTCGCACCACCTGTCGTTGCCGAGCCAGGCGCCATGCCGCCGCGCGCTCCCGGCCCGCCGTGCCCGTCACGGCTGCGGCGTCGCCGACGCCGCGACGAGGCCGCTCAGTACCGTCGGCACGGGAGGTGCCCGATGAGCGCGCATACCGTCGACGCGGCCGTCACCGGCGCCCCGGCGGGCTCCGGGCCCGCGGCCGCCTCCCACCGCACCGCCGACCAGCTGCCGGGGGACGGTGCGCCCGAGGGCGACAGTACGAGCGGCGGCGCCGCCACCCCGACGAGCGCCGCCACCCCGACGAGCGCCGCCGGCCCGACGACCGCCGCCCCGGCGACCGCTCCCCAGACGGCCGCGGCCGCCGCCATCGCGGCCCTCCCCGGCCTGCCGCAGACGCTCAGCAGCCGGGCCCGCACCCTGGCCGGCGGGGTCCGCCGCCGCTGCGCCGACCTGGCCCGGATGGAGTCCCCGTCGGGGGACGCCCCGCGGCTGGACGCGCTGGCCGAGGAGCTGTCCGCCGGTTTCCGGGACACCGGCGCGGACGTCAGGCGTGAGCCCGGCCCGGCCGGCGACCACCTGGTGATGGAGTGGCCCGGACGCCGGCCCGACCTCCCGCACCTGCTGGTCGTCGGCCACCACGACACGGTGTGGCCGGTCGGCACGCTGGCGGACTGGCCGGTGGAGGAGTCCGAGGGGCTGCTCAGCGGCCCGGGTGTCCTCGACATGAAGGCCGGCCTGGCGCTCGTCGAGGGGGCGTTCGCGCTGCTCGCCGATCTCGGTCAGCGTCCGCACCGCACCGTCCGGCTGGTGGTGGTCGCGGACGAGGAGGTCGGCAGCCCGAGCGGCCGGGTCCTGGTCGAGCGCCACCTGCGGGGCGCGGCCGCCGTGCTGGGCCTGGAGCCCTCGCATCCGGACGGCCGGCTGAAGACGGCCCGGCGCGGTTCGTCCCGGGTCCGGCTGACGGTGACCGGCCGGGAGGCGCACGCGGGCAACGACGCCGCGCTCGGCGTCTCGGCGGTGGACGAGCTGGTGGACCAGCTGGTCGCCGTGCGGGGTCTGGCCCGGCAGCCCGGTACCGAGCTCAACGCCGGCCGGATCACCGGCGGAACCCGGGCGAACGTGGTGGCCGGGCGGGCCGAGGCCGAGCTCGGGCTGCGGTTCGCCACCGCCGAGGCGCAGCGCCACACCCTGGACACCCTGCAGCGGCTCACCGCGCTGCGGCCGGGGGCGCGGGTGCGGGCCGAGGTGATCTCCAGCCGTCCGGCCTGGCCCGAGCGGTCCGGCAACCTGCTGCTGCGGCACGTGCGTTCGCTCGCCGCGGCGCTCGGTCAGCAGCTCGACGGCGCACCGGCCGGCGGCGCGGGCGACACCAACGCGGCCGGCGCGCGGGGGCTGCCCACGCTGGACGGACTCGGCGGTGTCGGGGCCGGCGCGCACGCCCGCCACGAGCACATCCGGGTCGACCAGGTCGCCCCGCGGATCGCCCTGCTGGCGACGCTGCTGGCCGTCCCGCTGCCCCGCCTGCGCGACCGGGCCTGACCGGGCCCGGCCGGGCTCGCCGCCGGGTCCGGCCGCGAGCGGCGCCGGGCGGACCCCTGCGGCCCGGGAGCCGTCGGCCCTGGGCCGCAGCCGTGCCGTGTCGGCCCTGGCTGCCGGGGGTCCGGGTGGCCCGGGGGTCAGACCGCGGCGCCGGCGTCCTCGTGCCAGCCCGCCTCCGGGTCGCCGACGCGGATCGCCTCCGGGGCCGGCAGCCGTTCTGCGGCGGGGGCGACCAGGGCTCCGGCGAGCACCAGTCCGAGCCCGATCAGGTGGAACGGGACGGTGACCGCCGACAGCATGCTGTACGCCGTGGCGGGGCCGAAGGCGTCGACGAGCGGCTCCAGGCCGACTACCGAGCCGACCGTGACGACCATCGGCCCCGGCAGCATGACCAGGCAGCCGGCCATCGCCAGGCGGGCGTTGAGCCCCCGGCGCCGGATGAAGACGGCGGCCACGATCGCGCCGCCGAGCGGTGCGAGGACCGCGACGGCGGTGAGGATCAGTTGGACGAGGCCGGCGGTCGCGGTGTCGGTCATGGAGCTCCCCTCCCAGCGGCGCGCCGACGGAGCGCGCACCGCGCGAAGATACCGGCCCAGACGAGGGCCGTACAGCCGGTTCCCGCCGCGCGGCGGGAACGGCCGGGCCTGCCCGGGCCGGGCCGGAGTCCGCCGTCCGGCCCGCCCGGCGGACTCCGTTCACGGACCGCCTTGTCAAGGTGCGGTACCGGCGTCCACAATGGAACCGACCGAACGGTCAGTCGGGAGGCGGGTGCAAATGACGGCGACAGAGGCGACGGGCCTGGCAGAGCCGGGTCTGGAAGCGCACTTCGACGAGGTGATCGCCGCCGAACAGCGGATCGAGCCCCGGGACTGGATGCCGGACGCCTACCGGGCGACGCTCATCCGGCAGATCGCGCAGCACGCCCACTCGGAGATCATCGGCATGCAGCCGGAGGGGAACTGGCTCACCCGGGCCCCCTCGCTGCGCCGCAAGGCGATCCTGCTCGCCAAGGCGCAGGACGAGGCCGGCCACGGCCTCTACCTCTACGCGGCCGCCGAGACCCTCGGCATCGACCGCGCGGAGCTGACCGAGAAGCTGATCTCCGGCCGGCAGAAGTACTCCTCGATCTTCAACTACCCCACCCTGACCTTCGCCGACGTCGGCGTGATCGGGTGGCTGGTGGACGGCGCGGCGATCTGCAACCAGGTCCCGCTGTGCCGCTGCTCGTACGGGCCGTACGCCCGGGCGATGGTGCGGATCTGCAAGGAGGAGTCCTTCCACCAGCGGCAGGGCTACGAGCTGCTGATGACGCTGATGCGCGGCACCGAGGCCCAGCGCCGGATGGTGCAGGACGCGGTGGACCGCTGGTGGTGGCCGTCGCTGATGATGTTCGGCCCGCCGGACGGCGACTCGCCGAACACCGCCCAGTCGATGGCCTGGCGGATCAAGCGGCACACCAACGACGAGCTGCGCCAGCGGTTCGTCGACATGACCGTGCCGCAGGCCGAGCACCTCGGCGTCACCCTCCCCGACCCGGCGCTGAGCTGGAACGAGGGGCGCGGCAGCTGGGACTTCGGCGAGCCGGACTGGTCCGAGCTCAAGCAGGTGATCAAGGGGCAGGGCCCGTGCAACGAGCAGCGCGTCGAGCGCCGCCGGGCCGCCCACGAGGACGGCGCCTGGGTCCGCGAGGCGGCCCTGGCGTACGCGGAGAAGCGGAGAGCGGAACGTGGAGCCGATCGTGACTGAGACCAAGGCCGGCTGGCCGCTCTACGAGGTGTTCGTGCGCCCCCGGCGCGGCCTCAACCACGTGCACGTCGGATCGCTGCACGCGCCCGACGACCGGATGGCGCTGCTCAACGCCCGCGACCTCTACACCCGCCGCAACGAGGGCGTCAGCCTCTGGGTGGTCCGCTCCAGCGCGATCACCGCCTCGACCCCCGACGAGCAGGACCCGTTCTTCGCGCCCAGCGGCGACAAGGTCTACCGCCACCCGACCTTCTACGACATCCCCGAGGATGTCCCGCACATCTGACGGGGGACCGCAGACCATGACCGACGACGACCACGTCTACCTGCACCTCTCCGAGGCGTCCCCGGACCCGGAGGGCGAGGCCCGCTGGGCGTACGGCACCGGCTTCGCCGACCCGCTGCTCGGCGTCGACACCGCCGTGCCGCCCGGAGTGGAGGGCGCCGACCTCGCCGCGTACTGCCTGATGCTCGGCGACGACGCGCTGATCCTCGCCCAGCGGCTGATCGAGTGGTGCACCCGCGCCCCCGAGCTGGAGGAGGAGGTGGCGCTCGCCAACCTCGGCCTCGACCTGCTCGGCCAGGCCCGCCACCTGCTCACCCGGGCCGGCCAGGCCGACGGCGGCAACCGCACCGAGGACGACCTCGCCTACTGGCGTGAGGAGCACGAGTTCCGCAACGTCCGGCTGGTCGAGGCCCCGAACGGCGACTTCGCGTACTCCGTGGCCCGACTGCTGCTCTTCTCCACCGCCCGGCACGCGCTCTACCTGCGGCTTTCCGGCCACGCCGACCCGGTGCTGGCCGCCGTCGCCGCCCGGGGCGCCAAGGAGCTCGCGTACCACCAGGAGTACGCCGCCTCCTGGACCCTGCGGCTCGGTGACGGCACCGCCCACTCCGCCGCCCGGATGCAGGCCGGGCTGGACGCCGTCTGGCCGCTGCTGGACGAGCTCTTCACCCCGCACGAGGCCGAGCTCCGGCTCGGCGTCGACCCTTCCGGGCTGCGCGAGGGCGTGCTGGCGAACCTGGCCGCCGTGATCGGCGAGGCCTGCCTGACCGTGCCCACCACCCCGCCGCTGGCCCGGGTCGGTGGCCGGGCCGGACGGGACGGCGTGCACACCGAGGCGCTCGGCCCGCTGCTGGCCGAGTTCCAGGTGCTGGCCCGGGCCCACCCGGGGGCGACATGGTGACCACCGAGACCCGCGCCTGGGAGGTGGCGGCCGGCGTCCCCGACCCCGAGCTGCCCATGCTCACCCTCGCCGACCTGGGCATCCTGTCCGAGGTCGAGCAGGACGGCGACGCGGTCACCGCCTGGATCACCCCGACCTACTCCGGCTGCCCGGCCGTCGCCGAGATGGCCGCCGACGTCGACGGCCGGCTGCGCGCGGCGGGCTTCAGCGACGTCCGGGTCCGGTTGCGGCTCGACCCGCCGTGGTCCACCGACCTGATCACCGAGGACGGCCGCCGCAAGCTCGCCGAGGCGGGCATCGCCCCGCCGCACACCACCGCCGGCCCCGGCCCCGGTCTGCTGCGGCTCGGCCCCACCCGGCGGGCCGCCGTCGCCGCCGTCACCTGCCCGAACTGCGGCTCCGCCGACACCGAGGAGCTGTCCCGCTTCGGCTCCACCGCCTGCAAGGCGCTCTGGCGCTGCCGCGACTGCCGGGAGCCCTTCGACCGGATCAAGGAGATCTGAATGGCCGTCCGCCGACCGACGTTCCACCAGCTGCGGATCGCGGCCCTGGAACGGCTCTGCGAGGACGCGGTCGCGGTCACCTTCGAGGTGCCGGACGGTCTCGCCGAGGACTTCGCCTTCCGCCCCGGCCAGACCCTCACGCTGCGCCGGCTGGTCGACGGCGCCGACGAGCGCCGCTCGTACTCGCTCTGCTCGCCGGTCGGCGGCCCGCTGCGGATCGCCGTGCGGGAGGTGCCCGGCGGGCTGTTCTCGCGCTGGCTGGTGCACCAGGCCCGGGTCGGCGAGCCGGTCGAGGTCCTGCCGCCCGCCGGGCTGTTCAGCCCCGACCTGACCGAGCCCGCCGAGCACGTGCTGATCGCGGCCGGCTCCGGCATCACCCCGATGCTCTCCATCGCGGGCTCCGTGCTGGACGCCCATCCGGACTCCCATGTCACCCTGCTCTACGGCAACCGCCGCAGCGACACCGTGATGTTCGCCGACGAGCTCGCCGACCTCAAGGACCGCCACCTCGGCCGGTTCCAGCTGCTGCACGTGCTCTCCCGGGAGAGCCGGGACGCCGAACTGCTCAGCGGCCGCCTCGACGCCGACCGGGTCCGGGCGCTGCTCGGCGCGCTGGTCGACCTGCCCGCCGTCGGCCACTTCTGGCTCTGCGGCCCGTACGGCATGGTGATCGGCACCAAGGAGCTGCTGACCGAGCTCGGGGTGTCCGCCGAGCGCGTGCACCAGGAGCTGTTCCACGCCGAGGACGAGCCGGCCGCCGAACGGGTGGAGGCCGTCCCGGACGGCGAGTTGAGCGAGGTCACGCTGATCCTGGACGGCCGCTCCTCCACCCTGGCGCTGCCCCGGGACCGTTCGCTGCTGGACGGCGCCCAGCGCTCCCGGCCCGACCTGCCGTTCGCCTGCAAGGGCGGTGTCTGCGGTACCTGCCGGGCCCTGGTGGTGGACGGCGAGGTGGACCTGCGGCGCAACTTCGCCCTGGAGGAGAAGGAGCTGGCGGCCGGCTACGTGCTGACCTGCCAGGCCCGGCCGGTGTCGGACCGGGTCACGGTCGACTACGACCGCTGAGCCGGGCGGCGACCGCCGCAGCCGCGTCCGGTCTCCGTTCGCGGATCGGGACAATCATCAACTCATGTGTACACGACTGTGGTTGAGTTGGCGGATCTCGTCCTGACCCCGAGGGAGACCGGATGCGCAACCACCTGGCCCGCTGCGGGTCGGCCCTGTTCGCGGTGCTGCTGGCGGCCGGCTGCGGCTCGGACCCGGCGCCCGAGAAGGACGGGCCCGGCGACTACCGGGCGAAGGAGGACATCTGCGGCGTCCTCCCGTTCCGGGAGCTGGTCGACCCGCTGGGGGAGCCGTTCGGCACCGACGAACCCTCCCACCGGAGCGCGGGAGGTGCGCCGGCGGCGAAGTGCGTGGCCTCCTTCAGCCCGCAGAGCGCCTCACCCTTCGAGCACACCGTCACCACGGTCGACGTGATCTTCCTCCCGGACACCGCGCTCGCCCGCAAGCTGCACACCTTCGACCGCACCGAGAACCAGCCCAAGTACGCCGTCGACGGCAAGGTGAGCGAGGTGAAGCGGGTGGGCCGGGAGGCCTTCCGGTTCCGCAACACGGCCGGCTCGGACCGCAGCCCGATGTTCGAGCTGGTCACCCGCGACAGCAACGTCCAGATGACCCTGACCTTCCTGGTCTCCTTCCGCGGGACACCGGACGACCAGGACACCGAGGCCGTGCTCAAGGAGATGGACGACTTCGCCCGGGCCTCGCTCGCCGCCCTGCGCGGCTGATCCGCCGGTGCTCGGCGGGTCGGGCCGGGTATCGTGCCCGAGCGTGACCGAACCAGACTTCGTCCGTACCACCCGCGCCTCCTACGACGCCGTGGCGGCCGACTACGCCGACCGCTTCCGCGACGAACTGGCCGCCAAACCGTTCGAACGGGCCGCGCTCGCCGCCTTCGCCGAACTGGTGCCGGGCGGCGACGCCGGCCCGGTCGCCGACATCGGCTGCGGCACCGGGCGCGTCACGGCCCATCTGCACGGCCTCGGCCTGCCCGTGTTCGGGATCGACCTCTCGCCGGGCATGGTCGCGGTCGCGCGCGAGTCCTACCCCGGCCTGCGGTTCGAGGTCGGCTCGATGCTCGCCCTCGACCTCCCGGACGCCTCCCTCGGCGCCCTCCTCGCCTGGTACTCGACCACCCACGTCCCGGACCGGCAACTGCCGGACGTCTTCGCCGAGTTCCACCGCGTGCTGGCCCCGGGCGGCCACGCACTGCTCGCCTTCCAGGTCGGCGACGAACCCCGGCACGTCGCCGAGGCCTTCGGCCACCCGGTCTCGCTCGACTTCCACCGCCGGCAGCCGGAGCAGGTCGCCGACCTCCTGGCCCGGGCCGGCCTGCCCGTCCGCGCCCGCCTGCTGCGCGAGCCGGACGACTTCGGCGACTTCACCGAGCTGACCCCGCAGGCCGTCCTGGTCGCCCGCAAGCCGGGCGCCGGGCCGGAGGCCGCCGACGCGCGGTGACCGGGCCGAGCGGGCGGGACACCGGGAGCGGTGGACGGCCGTCCTCGCCCGGGCCGCGCCGCTCGCCCCGCGCGGGATGACGGCCGGTCAGCGGACCGCCATCGCCGGCTCGCCGAGCAGCCCGACGATCCCGTTGACCGCCGCGCGCCCGGCGCGGTTGGCGCCGATGGTGCTCGCGGACGGGCCGTAGCCGACCAGGTGGATCCGGGGGTCGGCGGCGGCCCGGGTGCCGTCCATCCGGATTCCGCCGCCCGGGCCGCGCAGGCCGAGCGGGGCGAGGTGGGTGATCTCCGGACGGAAGCCGGTGGCCCAGACGACGGCGTCGACGCGCTCCTCGTGCTCGCCCCAGGCCACACCGTGCTCGGTCAGCCGGTCGAACATCGGGCGGCGCTCCAGCGCACCCAGCTCCTGCGCCCGCCGGTACGCGACCGAGGGGCCGAGCCCGGTCACGCTCACCACGCTGCGCACCGGCAGCCCCAGCCGGACCCGTTCCTCGACCTGGGCGACCACGGCCCGGCCGAACTCCTCGGTGAACGGCCCGTCGTGGTAGACCGGCGGCCGCCGCGTCACCCAGACCGTCCCGGCGACGGCGGCGACCTCCGAGAGCACCTGGACGGCGGACGCGCCGCCGCCGACCACGACGACCCGCTGCCCGGCGAACTCCTCCGGGCCGCGGTAGTCGGCGTAGTGCAGCTGCCGCCCGGCGAAGCGCCCGGGGTAGTGGGGGAGGAACGGTCTGGTCCACGTCCCGGTCGCGTTGATCAGCGCCCGGGCCGACCACTGCCCGGCGTCCGTGTCGACCAGCAGCCGGCCGTCCGGCAGCGGGCGCACGGCCCGGACCCGGACCGGCCGCACCACCGGCAGCGCGTGCTTCGCCTCGTACGCCGCGAAGTAGCCCGGGACCACCTCGCGGGCCGGGGCGGCCGGGTCCGGCGCGGGCAGCTCGAAGTCCGGCAGGTCGTGGAAGCCGTGCACGGTGGCCATCCGCAGCGAGGGCGAGCGGTGCGCCCAGGCGCCGCCGGGTGCGGGGTCCGCGTCCAGCACCACGAAGCCCTCGTACGGCGCGAAGCCGCGCCGCCGCAGGTGGTAGGCGGCCGACAGGCCGGCCTGGCCGGCGCCGATCACCACGACGTCGACCATCGACGGCTCACTGGTTGCACGGTAAACAGTCACGCCGGTGAAACATCGGCCCCGGCGCGACTGTTCCCGGGCCGGGCCACGGTGCTCAGCGGGCGGTCCGCTCCACCGGGATCCACAGTGCCGCGTCCGCCTCGGCCCCGTCCTGCGAGAGCCGGACGCGCAGGATCTCCGGGCCCGGCCTGCTGCGGTACGGGTTGGACGGGAACCACTGGGTGAACACGTCCCGCCACAGGTGCTGGAGCGTGAGCGGGAACGGCCCGCTGCTCTCGAACACCGCCCAGTCCCCGGCCGGGACGGTGAGCGAGTCCAGGTCCTCCGGTGCCTCGGCACCGGTCACCACGGCGTGGTAGTAGTCCAGTTCGGTGCCCTCCGCGCGGCTGTCGGCGAGGTTGTCGCTGACCGAGACGATCCCCTCCGGCTGCTGGTCGGACAGGCTCGCGATCCGCCGCACGGTCTCCTGGTCGATGCCCTTGATGAACGCGGCGATGGCCGGGTTCACCCCCTCGTGGACGAGGGGCACCCGGGCCCGCCTGCCCACCACGCGGAACTCCTCCTTCTCCACCACTCGGTACTGCATGCTGCTGCTCCCTTCGACGATGAGGCGGAAGGACATCCGGGGCTGGGACCGCAGAGCCGCGCCGGTCCGCCTGGCCTCGCCCGGGCCGACGCCGTGCACGGCACGGAACGCCCGGGCGAACGCCTCCCCGGAGGTGTAGCCGTACCGCACCGCCACCTCCAGCAGCGTGCGCTCCCCGGACAGCACCTCGGCGCCCGCGACGGTGAGCCGCCGACGGCGGATGTACTCCGACAGCGGGATACCCGCCAGTGCGGAGAACAGCCGCCGGAAGTGGTACTCCGACGTCACCGCGATCCGGGCCAGCTCGGCCACCTCGATCGGTTGGTCGAGGCGGCCCTCGATGTGCTCCATGGCCTGGTTCAGCCGTTCCAGCACCCCGGTCTCCTTCCCTTCTGATCACCCACCCTAGGAACGACCCACCCTGCCCGACCCGACATCCTGTGCCCGCCCCGGTCGGGTCCCCGGCCGCCGGGATGACCGCGGATCGGCTCAGCAGTGTCACAGGCGTGCAACCGGGGCAACGGAAGACGGGCCTGCGCCGTGCAGGTAGATGACCGGCCGTCACCGACCGGTCGGCCGTGATCCGATCCCAGGGGGGAACCACCATGAAGGCCAGCCGTCTGTTCGTCGCCACAGCCGTCGCCGTCGCCGCGCTCGCACTCACCGCCTGCGACCCGGACGACACGTCCGGCGGCGCCGGCACCGCCGGGTCGGCCGCACCCAGCACGGCCGCGACGTCCACCACCTCGGCGGCGCCGTCGGCCCAGCCCACCGCGAGCGCCAAGCCGGGCAGCGCCAAGCCGAGCCCCGCCAAGTCCGGTGGCGCGACCCCGAAGGCCGACTGCACGGCACAGGCGTCGAGCGTCGGCCACGTGGTCGAGGCCACCGAGAACGGCTACCTGACCAGCGTGTGGATGCGGGCCAAGGCCACCAAGTTCGTCTGTGGGCCCGACGTCCCCAACGACGGCTACTTCGAGGGCTACGGCGCCCCCGCCGTCTACACCTTCAGCAACGACGTCAAGACCACGCTGCTGGTCGGCTCGACGGGCAAGCCGGTCGACCTGGACACCTTCATGAAGCACATGGACGACTGCCTGAAGAACCCGACGGCCGTGGCGGCGCCGTACAACTGCTACGGGAACCAGTACGTGATCAAGGCGGACGGCAAGAACGTGATCACCAGCATCAGCGAGCTCTACCACCCGTAGCCGGAGGCCGGCCGCCCGTACCCGGCCCTACGCGGCGGCCTTGGCCGGGAGGTGGACCAGTCCGGCGACGGCGAAGATCATGATGGTGTCGACCGAGGCGCCGCCGCCGGTGGTGGCGGCGGTGGCGGCGGGCGGTGTGGCGGGCGCGGGGAACAGGATCCGCGGGCCGTCCCCGCCGAAGGTGACACTCTCGCCCGGGCGGATCAGGACACCCGCGGTCGAGAGCAGGTTCTCCGGCCCCTTCCCGGCCTGGAACGCCGACCGGCCGTTGGCCGCCGTGCTCACCTGCGCCAGGTGCTCGGGCACGGAACCCTCGTTGCGGACGGTCACCGTCAGCTCGGCCGCCCCGGACGGCTGCGCCTGGAGCAGACCGTCCGTCAGTTCCAGATGGGCCCGGAAACTCTTCACGGTGAGCGAGCCGACGGCGGAGGAGGTCGTCCCCGCCTTGTCGCTCGGCGTGGTCGCGCCGGAGGTGCAGCCCGTCAGCAGGACGAGCAGGGCCGTCGCGAGCGGGGCGGCGGCGGCCCTGCGGGGGGATTGGTGTGCCATGCGGGCAGTATGTGCGTCCTTACGCCCGCGCCGAGCGGCGCCCCGGCGGGTGGCAGCGCCGCTCCTGGAACGAAAGGTGACTTAGACTCAGATCGTGCCGAACTCGCCGTCGACAGCGGCGCGGACGAAGTCGGTCCAGGCGGCGGCCGGGAAGACCAGGGCGGGGCCGTCGGGGTTCTTGGAGTCCCGGACCGGCACGATGCCGGAGGGGGCGAGGTTGGCGGCGACCTCGACGCAGTCTCCGCCGTTGCCGTCGCTGTAGCTGCTCTTGGACCACTTCGCGGCGGACAGGTCGGTGGGCTTCCGGCTCATGTTCGTCAGTCCTTCCATCGCACGGCGGATCAACTGGGCCGACTCGCCGGTCGAGAGGGCGTCGGCGCTGAGCCGATCATAGGCCCGTGTGCGCCGCGAGAGTTGGTTCGGATCGTTGAGGAAATGGCCTCCGGCGATACTCTCGGAGTAGATCCACCGAGCGCCGTCCGGGAGCGTGACGAGTTTGAACGTCATTCCTGACCGGGTGCGCTCGCCCAAGGTGAACGGTGCGACCTGGAGGGTGATGTTGGGCCGTTCCGCCACCGCCAGGAGGTGGGCGAGCTGGTCGGCCATCACCTCTGCTCCGCCGACCTCGCGTTGGATGGCGGCCTCGTCGAGCACCACCGACAGGGTCGGAGCGTCCGGCCCGTCGAAGAATCGATGCTGCCGACTCAGTCTGGCGTCCACGAACTCGGCGATCTGCCCGTCGTCGGCCGTCTCGTTCTGGGCACGGAAGAGCGCCTCGGCATACGCCGGTGTCTGCAACAGTCCGGACACCAGGCTGACCTGATACTCACGCAGATGGACGGCCTCCGCCTCCATCTCCGCGTACCGCCGGAACCAGTCCGGGTGTTCGACCTCCGCGTACCAGGCGACCTCGTCCCAGGCGCGGGCCAGCCGGCCGCCGGTTCCGAGGATGGCGTCGCATCTCTCGGCGAAGTCCCGCTGCGGTACCCGGTCGCCGCTCTCCAGGCGGGAGATGAAGGACGGGTGGCACGGCACCTGCCGGGCGAGCGCGCTGGCGGTCACGCCCGCGGACGTCCGCAGGTCGGTGAGCAGCCACATGAACGCCTTCGGGGCCAACGCCCCGTGCGGCCTTGCCGGTCGACGGTTTCCCACAGCGCAGCACCCCCAGCCGGGCGGATCCGGGCGATCGGCCCTCCCTCAGCACGCTACTACCGCGAGTGAGTATCTGGTGGCCGAATGTGACGCTCCGTCGGACCGCCCCCGCCCTGACCAGGGGTTCCGCAGTTGTGCCGGATCCTGCCGGCACAGTTCAGGCGACCGAAACCCGCCGTCGCGGCGCCGTCCGGCGGGTGCGTCCGTGGAGGGCCGCGTGCAGGGTCGGCGTGAGGATGCGGTGGATGTCGGCGGCGGGCAGGCGGGCGGTGGTGGGCAGGGGGTTGAGGTAGCGGGTGAAGATCAGGCCGCCGATGACGGTGACCACGGCGGTGGCGCGTTCGGTCGCCTCGGGGCCGCCGAGATATTCAGCGATCCGGCCGAGTACCTCGCCTTCGAGGTACTCCCGGAGCACCTCCAGGACGTCCCGGTCCTGGCCCGACATCTGCTGGAACTCGGGGTCGTCCCAGAGGTCGGTGACGGCTTTCAGCAGCCTGACCGGAAGTCCTTCGGCCGGCCCCTCCAGCGCTGCGGCGAGGGCGAAGGAGTGTGCGCACTGGAGCTGCATCACCTCTCCGAACAGGCCTTTCTTGGAGCCGAAGTGGTAGCTGACCACGGCCTGGTCGACGCCGACCTCCGCCGCGACCGCTCTGAGCGTGGTGCCCCGGTAGCCGCGTGCCAGGAACAGTGCCCGGGCAGCCTCGGTGATGCGTTCGCGGGTGGGCGGGTTGCCGGGTGGACGTCCTCGTAACTTATTCATCGTCGTTGAACCTGCCCGGTGCCGGCGCGCAGTGTCAAGGCCCGAGAGGCCGGAACGTCCGGTCCCGGACGGGGAGTCGACAGATGCGTATCGTGGTTTTCGGGGCCAGTGGCCCGACGGGTCGTCAGGTCGTCGAGCAGGCACTGGCGTCGGGGTTCGAGGTGACGGCGGTGACCCGGCGTCCGGAGGGCGTCGCGCCGAGGGCGGGCCTCACCGTGGTGGGCGCGGACGTCGCCGATCCCGCCGCGGTGGACGCGGCGGTCGCCGGTCGCGACGCCGTGCTGTCGGTGCTGGGGGTGCCGTTCAGCCCGGCGCCGGTCACGGTCTACTCGCAGGGCGTGGCCAACATCCTCGCGGCGATGGAGCGGCACGGGGTACGGCGGCTGGTGGCGGTCAGTTCCAGTGTCACGGACCCGAAGTGGCGGCCGAGCGGCGAGTTCTTCTTCAACCACGTGATGGATCCGCTGGTGAACCGGCGGCTGGGCCGCACCCTGCACGAGGACATGCGGCGGATGGAGTCGGTGATCCGGGCGAGCGGCGTGGTCTGGACGATCGTCCGGCCCTCCGGGCTGTTCGACCACCCGGCGCCGACGGACTATCAGGTCGCCGAGGACCGGGCCGACGGTCTGTTCACGGCCCGCGCCGACCTCGCGGCCGCGATGCTTGCCCAGCTCCGGGACGACCGCTACGGCCGCAGGGCGATGGCGGTGATCACCACCGCTGTCCGGCCGAGCATCCTCGGCCTGATCTGGCGCGAGGCGGTCAAGAAGGGGAAGTGAAGGCGGCGAGGGCCTGTTCGACCGCCGCGAAGGTGCGGCGGGTGAGGGCGGGGTGGTCGGCGGCGACCTCCTCGGCGGGGTCGCCGGCGAGCAGGCGGCGGGCGTTGCCGGTGAAGACGGTGCGCAGGGCGGTGACGGCGAGCGCGGCGGTGAAGCGGGCGGTCCGCTCGTCCTGGCCCTCGGCGATCAGCAGGTCGGCCAGGTGTTCCTCCAGGACCTCCACCGACTCGCGGGCGTAGGCGCGCAGCGCGGGGGCGGCGAGCACGGTGCGCCAGAAGGCGGGGTGCCGGGCGCCGGTGGCGGCGAACGGATGGTCCTGTTCGGCGAGGCGGAGCATCAGGTCGCGCAGGGCGGGCAGGGCGCCCCGGCCCTCGGGCCGGTCGCCGACGGTGCTGTCGAGCAGGGCGAGTGCCTCCGGGACGCGGTCCAGGAAGAGCTCCTCCTTGCGGGGGAAGTAGTTGAACACCGTCATCTTCGAGACCTGGGCGGCCTCGGCGACCTCCGCCACCGAGACCTCGTCGAAGCCGCGGGCGACGAAGAGTGCGGTGGCCGCGGCCGAGATCCGCTCGCGGGTCTGCTGCTTCTTGCGCTCGCGCAGCGGGAGGTGGTCCAGGTCCATACGGAAAAGTGTAGCGAACCAAAACTTTTACCGGGTACATTCTTTTCCATGGACACGGACGTGGTGATCGTGGGGGCAGGTCCGGTCGGGCTGCTCCTCGGATGCGAACTCAAGCTGGCGGGTGCCCACCCGCTGATCGTCGAACGGCTGACCGAGCCGGACCGGACCGTCAAGGCCGGCTCCGTGAACGTGGCCAGCGCCCGGGCGCTGGACCGGCGTGGCCTGCTCCCGAAACTGCAGGCCGCCCAGGAAGAACTGCTGGTGCAGGTAAGGGAGTTCATGCGGCAGCAGGGCGGCGGGGGCGGGCCCGCCCGGGTGCCGCGGTTCGCCGCGCACTTCGGCGGGATCGTCATCGACGGCACCCGGATCGACGGGAGCGACCCGGCCCTCGCGGACCTCGGCCCGGCCGGCGAGGTGCTGGCCGTGCCGCAGCAGGCGATCGAGGCGATGCTGGCCGGGTGGGCGGCGGACCTCGGGGTGGAGGTCCGGCGCGGCGTCACCGTCACCGGCTTCGACCAGGACGAGACGGGCGTCACCGTGCGGTTCGCCGACGGGGGAGAGCGGCGGGCCGGCTGGCTGGTCGGCGCGGACGGCGGGCGCAGCACCGTCCGCAAGCTCGCCGGCTTCGCCTTCCCGGGCACGGACCCGGAGATCACCGGCCACCAGGCGATGGTCGACCTGGAGGGCGGCGAGAAGCTCGGCCGCGGCTGGCAGGCCACCGACACCGGGGTGTTCGTCAACGGGCCGATGGCCGGGCGGATCCTCACCGTCCAGTTCGAGGGCCCGCCCGCAGACCGGGACGCCCCGATCACGGCGGAGGAGCTGACCGCCGCCCTGCGCAGGGTGACCGGCGAGGAGGTGACCGTGACGGCCGTGCGCTCGGCGACCCGGTTCACCGACAACGCGCGCCTGGCCGACGACTACCGGCGCGGCCGGGTGCTGCTGGCCGGGGACGCCGCGCACGTCCACTCGCCGTTCGGCGGGCAGGGGCTCAACCTCGGCCTCGGCGACGCCGCCAACCTCGGCTGGAAGCTGGCCGCCGTGGTACGCGGCACCGCCCCCGACGGGCTGCTCGACAGCTACACCGCCGAGCGCCGCCCGGTCGCCGCGCAGGTCCTCGACTGGACCAGGGCCCAGGTCGCCCTGATGCGGCCGCGCCCGTACGAGCGGGCGCTGCGGGCGGTCGTCGCCGACCTGCTGGCCGGGACGGACGGCAGCACGTACATGGCGCGCAGGCTCTCCGGGGTGCTCCAGCGGATCGGTCCGCCGGACGGCCACCCACTGGTCGGGGCCGCCGCACCCGAGCTGGTCCTCGCCGACGGCAGCCGGCTCGCCGACCACTTCCACCGGGGCGGTGGCCTGCTGCTGCGGCTGTCGCCGGCGACGCCGGAGATCGAGGGCTACGCCGACCGCGTCCGGACCGTCACGGCCTCCTGCCCCGACCGGCCAGGGCCGGCCGCCCTGCTGGTGCGCCCGGACGGCTTCGTGGTCTGGGCGACCGACCACGGCGGTCCGGGGGACGGCCTGGCCGAGGCGCTCGCCACCTGGTTCGGCGCACCCGCGGCGCCCTGAGCGTTCCCACCGCCGACAGCGGACCGGGTGCGGGCCGGGCGTTCGCCCCGCGCCCGCACCCGGTCCGGGAACCCGGATCAGCCGGTCTGGGAGATCACCGCGGCCGTGCCGTAGGCGCAGATCTCGGTGCCCAGGTCGGCCGCCTCCGAGACGTCGAAGCGCATCATCAGGATGGCGTTCGCCCCCCGGGACTTGGCCTGTTCGACCAGCCGCTCCATCGCCTGGTTGCGGCTCTCCACCAGGGTCTTGGTGAGGCCCTTGAGCTCACCGCCCACGAGCGACTTCAGGCTCGCGCCGATCTGCGAGCCGACGTGCCGGCTGCGTACCGTCAGCCCGAACACCTCGCCGATGACCTGGTCAACCCGGTAGCCGGGGACGTCGTTGGTGGTGACCACCAGCACACTGTCGGACGGGCGCTGCCCGCCACCGTAGTCGTCAAGATTGCTCATCCCACCACCCTCGCCGATCGGTCCGGGCCCACGCGGCTGGCGCGCCGGGAGGGTGCCGCGTCCGGCGGACGGCCGGGCCGGGAGAAGAACCGGTACGCACCGGTGAAGCAGGGCCGCCGGGGCCGTACTGTAGGCGCATGGGCGAGCGAAGCGATCATCCGCAGGGGCCGGGCGCGGCGGAGGAGTCCAACGCGCAGGACATCGAGGCGACGGTGGTCCTCGGCATCCGGATCACCGACTGGCCGGCCCTGCGCGCGGCCGCGCAGGCCGCCGTCGCGGAGCTGGAGTTCGGCGGCATCGACCCGGCCGGGCAGCGGGCCGACCTGCTGCGCGAGGTGACCGAGGACCCCAACGCCGCGCTCGGCGCGCTGCTGCACCCGGACCGGCTGGTCGCCGCCATCCCCGGCATCGAGGCGCTCGGCGGCACGCTGGAGATCAGCATCACCGACGACTTCGCCCCGGACTTCGCCGAGCTGTTCCCGCTGGAGACCGAGGACGGCGACAGCGGCGACTGGACGCTCACCCCGCGCACCGCGTGCCTGCTGCACACCCAGCTGATCGCCCTCGCCGACGCCGCCTACGACGACCTGGACGAGCACCTCGACGAGCCCGTCACCGACGGCGACGAGGGCGAGTGGACGGTCTACTCCCGGCTGCCGCAGCGCACCTGGGGCCTGCACCGCGGCTGGCGCCGCACCCTCGCCCGCACCTTCGACGACCTGGCCGACGACCTCGCCCTCGGCGAGTGGCCGCTGCCGCGCTGCCTGGCCGAGGAGCTCGCCCTGCGGATGGCGCTGGCGGACGCCCGCGCGCTGCTCGGCGCCCAGCCGGAGTCCGTCGCGGACATGATGGGCGACCTCCCGGCGGACCTCTACGACTACGACTGGGACGGCTGCGCGGACGAACTGTTCGGCGTCTTCGGTCCCGACGACGGTGACCCGGAGCTGGACGCCCTGCAGCGCACCGAGCAGCTGCTGGCCGCCACCCACCCCGAGGGCTGGTTCCTCGCCTACGAGGACGCCGAGGAGCGCGACGCCGGCCGGGGCTACCGGCGCTGATCACCGACGGCGGGGCTGGCATCCTGGTGGGGTGAGCTCACCTTTCGACGCCCCCAGCACCCCCGAAGAGCCGGCCGACCGGGACAGCCTCGAGCAGTACGTCCTGCCGCTGGTGGTCCGCCTGGAGCGGACCGACCCGCCGGCGCGGACCGACGCGCTGGAGACCTCGGCCCGCGCGGTGCTGACCCTGCTCGCCGACCCCCGGGTCACCGGCCCCGAGGGGGAGTGGGCCGAGCGGGTCGCCGCCTGGGAGGACGCCCGGATCCGCAAGGTGGTCCGCCGGGCCCGCGGCGGCGAGTGGCGCAAGGCCGGTGAGCTGCCCGGCATCACCGTCGCCGGGGCCACCGCGGAGGTGCGGGTCTTCCCGCCGGTCCCGCTGGACGGCTGGCCCAGGGAGCTGGCCAAGCTCCAGGTCTCCGGCACCGACCTGGACGACGCCGAGCCGCCCGCCACCGCCCCCGACGGCCCGGTCCTGTGGCTCAACCCCGAGCTGGAGATGAGCGCAGGCAAGACCATGGCGCAGACCGGCCACGCCGCCCAGCTCGCCTGGTGGCGGCTGGACGGCGCCCGGCGCAAGGAGTGGGCCGAGTCCGGCTTCGCGCTGGCCGTACGGACCGCGAGCCCCGGCGCCTGGGCCGAGCTGACGGCGAGTGGGCTCCCGCTGGTCCGCGACGCGGGCTTCACCGAGATCGCCCCCGGCAGCTGCACCGTCGTCGCGGACCACCCCGCGCTGCGCGAGGGCTGACCCGTCAGGCGGGCCTGGCCCGGGCCGCCGGCCGGGCCTCGGCGAGCGCCAGCCCGGTGACCGACAGCAGCAGCACGGCCGTCCCGGCGGCGGTCGCCGTGGTCAGCCGCTCGCCGAGCAGCAGCACCGCGATGACCGTGGCGCTGACCGGCTCGATCAGGGCCACCACCGAGGCGGTGGTGGCCCGCACCACGGCCGCGCCCGCGAAGTACAGCCCGTACGCGAGCGCCGTCGGCACGGCGGCCAGGTAGGCCAGCAGCCCGAGGGTGCGGCCGATCCCGGCCGGGTCGGGCCACAGCCCCTCGGCCGCCGCGAACGGCAGCAGGCACACGGCGCACACCGTGAACGACCACAGGGCGGTGGTGTACGGGCTGCCGCCGTCCCCGGCCCGGCCGAGCCGCCGGGTGTACAGGGTGATGCAGGCGTACCCGGCGGCGGAGAGCAGCGCCCAGGCCACGCCGGCGGGACGCACCTGGCCGCTGCCGCCGTCCCCGAGGACCAGCACCGCGAGCCCGCCGAGCGCCCCGCCGACCGCCAGCCCGCCCGCGCCGCCCAGCCGTTCGCCCATGGTCAGGCGGGCGCCGACGGCGATCAGCAGCGGCGCGGCGCCGAGCGTGACGACGGTGGCGACGGCCAGCCCGGTCCGCTGGACGGCGAGGAAGTAGGCGGCCTGGAAGAGGGTCAGCCCGAGGCCGTTCACCAGGATCCGGGACAGCCGGCGCCGCAGCGCCGCCGGCCGCGCCGTCGGGGCCGCCGGGCGGCCGCCGAGTGCCCGGACGGCCAGCAGTAGCACCACCCCACCGGCGGAGCGCCAGAAGGTCAGCGCCATCGGGCCGAGGCCGCTGCGGCCGTAGAGCAGCGCGGCGGCGGCGCCGGCGGTGCCCCAGGCGGTCGCCGACAGCACGAGGTAGAGCAGGGCCCGCCCGACGGGCAGGGCACGGGAAGCAGACATGGGTGTTCTCCCACCGAAGACATGAGGTCGGTCGCTCGATCCCGTACGCGGGCAGCACCGACCGGCCCGGGGGTGGTGATCACCCGGGGTGGTCTCTCAGTGGCCTGGCCGCCCGCTCAGGCGGCGGGAGGTGGCAGCACGGTCTGCGGCATGCCGGCCAGCCTAGCCGGTGGTGGCGCCGGGCCGGCGGGCCGGCGCCACCTGGGCCGCGGCCTACCGGTCGAGCGCTCCGACCTCCAGCGCGGACGTGGTCAGCCGGTCGGCCAGCTCGGCGAAGGCGCCGCTCAGCCGCTCGTCGGCGATCGAGTCCGCGTAGGACTGGAACACCAGCCCCGCCTCGGCCTGGACCGAGGCGGTGAGGGCCTTCGGGTCGATCGGGTAGGGCTCCCCGGGCGGCCACGGCACCGGCCAGCGGCGCGGCCACGGGATCCGGTGTCCGCTGCCGGTGCCGCACCAGTCGTCGGCGATCTCCCGGAGGATGTCGCCGGCGTCCCGGCCCGCGAGGTCGGCGGCGATCGTCGCCTGCGCCACCGAGCCGGCGGTCCACCGGACGGTACGGGAGATCCGGACCACGGGCGGCAACGCGTGGGCGTCGATCGCCGACAGGTCGTACCGCTCCGCCACGCCGACGGAGGGGACGTGCGGGTGGAACAGCTCCCAGAGCTCGGGATGCAGGCGGGTGAGCAGACGGAACAGCTGGAGCGAGCGGCCTGCGTCGGTCACGAGGGCCTCCTGGGTCAACGGCCGGACGGGGACGGGTCGTTGACCGATCGTAGTGACGCCGTCACGTGCCCGGCCGGCTTCGGTCGCAGTTCGCGGTCCGGGCCGGAGCGAGCCCCGCGGGGACGGAGCCCGGCGTGCGCGGGCGGGCGCCACGGCCCGCTCAGGCGTCCCGCCGTAGGACTTGCAGAGGTCTCGTACCTCGATCACGCCGGCCTCCCTGGCTGGTTGGTGATCCGAGTCAACCGGGGCGGCGGGCCCGGCGGATCCCGCCCGCGAGGGGATCCCCTCCCTGCCTCCTCCCTCCCGAGAGGGAGCCGCCGGACAGCCCTGAGCTGGCACGATGGACGGGTGCCCCGAATCCTCGCCCCGTTCCTGCAGTCCGTCACCTACGCGCGCTGGCTGCACCTGCTGATCGGCACGGTGTTCGCGGGGGTGGTGCTGGTGGTCTACCCCGGCATCGAGGGCGGCTCGCCGGTGCACACGCTGACGGCGGCCGCGGTGGTGGACACCGTGCTGCTCTGCCTCGCGGCGCTGATCCCGGCCACCCGCCGGGCCGAGGGCGTCCAGGCACGACTGCTGCTGGTGCCCGCGCGGGAGGAGAGCATCGGCGCCGCCCCGTCCGCGAGTTGGGCCGACCGGTGGCGGACGGCCTGCTGGCTGGTCGCCCGGGTCGGCCTCGGCACGGCGGTCGGTCTGGTCTCGGTGCGGGGGGCGATGCTGGCCGTCGACCTGGCCCGGGAGCCCCTGGCCGGCGCCCGCCCGTTGCTCGCGCCGGTCGTGCTGCTCGTGATCGGCTGGTCGGTGGTGCTCGTCGGACGGCTTCAACTGCGGCTCGCTCAGGGCCTGCTGGGCCCCTCCCGGGCCGAGCGGCTGGCCGCGGCCGAGCTGCGCGCCGAACGGCTGCTGGAGCGCAACCGGCTGGCCCGCGAACTGCACGACTCGATCGGCCACGCGCTCACCGTGACGGTGCTCCAGGCGGGCGCGGCCCGCGAGGTGGCCGACCCGGCGTTCCGCGACCGGGCCCTGGAGGTCATCGAGTCGACGGGCCGGCAGGCCATGGAGGACCTGGAACGGACCCTGGTCCTGCTGCGCGAGAGCCCCGACGGGGCGGCCGTCGAACGGCCCGGACTGGACCAGGTCCCGGCGCTGCTGGCCACCGCCCGGGCGGCCGGCAGCCCGGTCGAGGACACCATCGAGGCCCGCGCCGAGCACCTGCCCGGCGTGCTGTCCCGCGAGGCGTACCGGATCGTCCAGGAGAGCGTCACCAACGCCCTCAAGTACGCGCCGGGGGTGCCGATCCGGGTCGTGGCGCGGATCGCCGGCGGCGCGCTGGAGCTGCACTGTGCCAACGGCGTGCCGGGCGAGCCGCGGCGCCGGCCGGGCGGCAAGGGCCTGCGCGGCATCCGCGAGCGGGCCGTGCTGCTCGGCGGCGAGGCCAGCACGGGCATGGACGGGTCCGACTGGGTGGTGCGGGTACGGCTGCCCCTACGCTTGGCCGCGTGACGATGACCGACATTCTGCTGGCCGACGACGAGGAGCTGGTCCGGGCCGGACTGAGGGCCGTCCTGGAGGCCCAGGGCGACCTGCGGGTGGTCGGCGAGGCCTCGGACGGTGCCGAGGCGCTGACGCTGGCCCGGTCGCTGCGGCCGCAGGTGGTGCTGATGGACGTCCGGATGCCCGAGGTCGACGGGCTGGCCGCCACCCGGTCGATCCTCGCCGGCTGCGTACCGCCGCCGAAGATCCTCGTCGTCACCACCTTCGAGAACGACGACTACGTCTACGAGGCGCTGCGCGCCGGCGCGGACGGCTTCCTGCTCAAGCGGGCCCGCCCGGCCGAGATCGTCCAGGCCGTCCGGCTGGTGGCGGCGGGGGAGTCACTGCTCTTCCCGGCCGCCATCCGGAGTCTCGCGACGCGCCGGGCCAACAGCCCCGCGCGGGCCGCGATGGCCCGGGCGGGCCTGACCGGGCGCGAGGCCGAGGTGCTGCGGCTGATGGCCCGCGGCCTGTCCAACACCGAGGTCGCCGAACAGCTCTTCCTCGGCGTGCAGACCGTCAAGACCCATGTCAGCAGCCTGCTCGGCAAGCTCGGCGCCCGGGACCGCACCCAGGCCGTGATCGCCGCCTACGAGTCGGGCTTCGTCGCTCCGGACCAGGGCTGAGGCCGGGCACTACGCAGGGTAGGCGTGGGTCTGGGCCGCCTTGACGGTCGCCCAGACCGTGCTGCCCGGGGCGAGGTCGAGTTCGGCGACGGCGGCCGGCGTGAGGTCGGCGGCCAGCGGGAGCGCGCCGGTGAGGTCGACCCGGACCTGGTCGCCGTGCAGGTCGAGACCGGCCACGGTGAGCTGCCAGAGGTTGCGGGCGCTGGAGTCGGGCCGTTCGCGGTGCAGGGTGACGGCGGACGGCGGGAAGGCGACGAACGCCTCGCCGGTGAGGTCCTCGGTGGTGACCAGGACCGGTCCGCCGTCGGCGAGTTCGACCCGGTGGCCGTCGGCGGCGCCGCGGTAGAGGTTGAGGCCGACCAGCCGGGCGATGTAGTCGGTGCGCGGGCGCCGGGCGATCTCGGCGGGAGTGCCGGCCTGCACCTGGCGGCCGTCCTCGATCACCACCAGCCGGTCGGCCAGCACCATCGCGTCCAGCGGGTCGTGCGTGACCAGGACCGCCACCGCGTCGAACGCGGCCAGGTGGCGGCGCAGCTGGGAGCGGATCTCCAGCCTGGTCCGGGCGTCCAGGGCGGCCAGCGGCTCGTCGAGCAGCAGCAGCCGGGGACGGACGGCCAGTGCGCGGGCCAGCGCGACCCGCTGGGCCTGACCGCCGGAGAGGCTGCGGGGCCGGACGGCGGCGTGCTCGGCCAGGCCCATCCGCTCCAGCCAGGGCCGGGCCTCGGCCCGGGCGGCGGCCTTGCGCAGACCGTGGCAGCGCAGACCGAAGGCGACGTTGTCGAGGGCGCTGAGGTGGGGGAAGAGCAGGTAGTCCTGGAAGACCACGCCGACCGGGCGCTCCTCGGCCGGGGTGTGCAGCCCGGTGCCCGGCTCCTCCAGGGTGACGCCGTCCAGCCGGAGGTGACCGGCGGTCAGCGGGAGCAGGCCGGCCAGGGCGCGCAGTGCGGTGGACTTGCCGGCGCCGTTCGGCCCGAGCAGGGCGACCACCTCGCCGGGGGCGGCGGTGAGGTGCAGGTCGAGGGTGAACGCGGCGCGGTCCACCCGCAGGTGTGCGTCGAGGGCGGGCGGCGTCATGGTGCTGGCTCCTGGGGAGGGGGCGACGGGCGGGCGAACTCCCCGCCGGATCTCCCGCCCGTCCGGCGGGCAGCCGGGTGGCGCCGGCTCACGGGGTCGACAGCCAGCGCTCGCGCAGTCCGGCGAGGACCGCGATGGACACCGCGAGCAGCACCAGGCTGAGCGCGATCGCCGCCTCGGGGTCTCGCTCCATGGCGAGGTAGACGGCGAGCGGCATGGTCTGGGTGCGGCCGGGGAAGTTGCCGGCGAAGGTGATGGTGGCGCCGAACTCGCCGAGCGCGCGGGCCCAGGCGAGCACCGCGCCGGCGCCGATGCCGGGGGCGACCAGCGGCAGCGTCACCCGGCGGAACGCGGTCAGCCGGGAGGCGCCGAGGGTGGCCGCCGCCTCCTCGTACCGGGGATCGGCGGCGCGCAGCGCGCCCTCCACGCTGATCACCAGGAAGGGCATCGCGACGAAGGCCTCGGCGATCACCACACCGGTGGTGGTGAACGGCAGGGTGAGGCCGAAGGCCGAGTCCAGCCAGCGGCCGACGATGCCGTTGCGGCCGAGTACCAGCAGCAGCGCCACGCCGCCGACCACCGGGGGCAGCACGAGGGGCAGGGTCACCAGCGCGCGGGCGATCCGCCGGCCCGGGATCTCGGTACGGGCAAGCAGCCAGGCCAGCGGCACGCCGAGGACCAGCGAGATGGCGGTGGCGGAGGTCGCGCAGATCAGCGAGAGCCGCAGCGCCTCCCAGACCTCGGTGCTGGCGAGCTGTTCGGGCAGCGCGCTCCAGGGCGCCCGGATCAGCAGCCCGACCAGCGGCAGGACCAGGAAGGCCAGGCCGAGCAGGGCGGGCAGCAGCAGGGCGTACGGGATCCGGCGGGCGCGCCGGCGGCGGGTGGCCGCCGGCGCGCCGTCGGTGGGCGGTGCGGCCCGGCTCACGGGGTCTGGAAGCCCGCGGCGGTCAGGACCTGCTTGGCCTCGTCCGACTGGATGTAGGCCACGAACGCGGCGGCGGCCGAGGCGTTGGGAGCCTTGGTCAGCGCGGCGATCGGGTAGTCGTTCACGGCCTTCGCGGCCTCGGGGAAGTCCACGCCGTCGATCTTCGCAGTGTCGGCCCTGACATCGGTCCTGTACACGAGCGAGGCGTCCACCTCGCCCAGCTCGACCTTGGTGAGGGCGCCCTTGACGTCCTGCTCCAGGGTGACCGGCGTCAGGTTGACGCCGCCGGCCGCGAGGGCGGTGACGGCGGCCGAGCCGCACGGCACCTCCTTGGCGCACAGCGCGACCTTGACGCCGGTGAGGTCGGCCAGACCGCTGATGTGCTTCGGGTTGCCCTTGGGGACGGCGATCGCCAGCGTGTTGCGGACGAAGACCTTGGAGGTCTCCGCGCCCCTGGCGTCGACGACCGTCTTCATGGTGGCCGGGCTGGCGGCGGCGAACACGTCGGCCGGGGCACCGGAGTTGATGCTCTGGGCCAGTGCGGAGCTGCCGGCGAAGTTGAACGTCACCTTGGTGCCGGGGTTGGCGGTCTCGAACTTCTTGCCGAGCTCGGTGAAGGACTCCTTGAGCGAGGCGGCGGCGAAGACCGTGATCGCGCCGGTGGCCTTGGGGGCGGCTGCGGAGGAGCCGGCGCCGGCCGGGGAGGACGAGGCGGCCGGGGTGGCGGCGTCGCTGCCGCAGGCGGTGAGGCCGGCGGCGAGGGCCAGCACGGAGGCGGCGGCGAGCGCGGTGCGACGTCTGATGGAGCTCATGGGATTTCCCCTTCTGCCGCGCCGGTGACAGGCGCGGGGGTGCGGCGGCAACGCTGATCATACTGTCGCAAATGCGGCCGAAAAATCCCCTGTTTCATCGCACAGGCCAGTCGGCCGGTGCCCGGATGATCGCATGTGCGATAGCTCAACCGGAAAATCCCTGGCCGCGGCGGGTGCCCGGCGGCGAGAGTGTCCGGACGGCGCGGCCGAGGGGGCGGCGCGACAGGGGAGGAGTACCCCGGGATGTCGACCTTGCGGGTCACCGCCGAGCGGCTGACCATCCATGAGCACCCGAACGCCGACGCGCTGGAGCTGGCCCAGGTCGGGCTCTACCGGGCGGTGGTCGCCAAGGGCGCGTTCCGTACCGGGGACCTCGCGGTCTACATCCCGGAGCAGGCCGTCCTGCCGGCCGCGCTGATCGAGGAGCTGGGCCTGACCGGCCGGCTGGCCGGCGGGAACGCGGACCGGGTCAAGGCCGTCCGGCTGCGCGGCGAGCTCTCCCAGGGCATCGTCTGCCGCCCGCGCGCGGTGACCGACACCGAGCTGGCGCGGGCGGCCGAGACCGGCGGGGACTTCGCCGAGCTGCTCGGGATCGTGAAGTGGGCGCCGCCGATCCCGACCGCGATGAACGGCGAGGTGGAGGCCGCGCCGGACCTGCTGCCCTGGGTGGACATCGAGAACCTCAAGCGCTTCCCCGACGTCTTCGAGCCCGGCGAGCCGGTCGTCGTCACCGAGAAGCTGCACGGCAGCTGCTGCCTGCTGACCTTCCACGCGGACGGCGGACGGGTGCAGGTCTCCTCCAAGGGCATCGGCGCGCAGGGCCTAGCGCTCAAGGAGGACGGGCGCAACCTGTACTGGCGCGCGGTGCGCGCGCACCGGGTCGCCGAGGTGGCGGCCCGGCTGGCCGAGCGGCTCGGGGCGAGCCGGGTGGGCATCTTCGGCGAGGTCTTCGGCGCCGGGGTGCAGGACCTGGGGTACGGCGCGGTCGGCGGCAGCGAGCTGCCCGGATACGCGGCCTTCGACGTCTGCGCGCTGGTCGACGGGCAGACGGTCTGGCTGGACGCGGCCGAACTGCTCGCGGGCGAGCTGCCGTTGGTGCCGCAGCTGTGGACCGGACCGTTCGAGGCCGGGCGGGTGCTGGAGCTGGCCGAGGGGCGGGAGACGGTGTCCGGCCGGGCGCTGCACATCCGCGAGGGCGTGGTGGTGCGGCCGGTCGCCGAGCGGTACAGCCCGGTGCTGGGCGGCCGGGCGATCGCCAAGGTGGTCGGCGGGGCGTACCTGACCCGCAAGGGCGGCACCGAGTTCGAGTAGTCGCGGGCAACGGGCGTGCACCTTTGCCCTCTTATGTGGTGACGGACCCTCGGCTAGCGTGGTGCGGATACGTACATCCGTTCCCCACTCGGAGGTGTCATGCCGGCCACCCGGACCCCGGGCCCGACCGGGCTCCCGCTCCTCGGGTCGCTGCTCGACCTGAAGCGGGACCCGCTCCAGGCCTACCTGGACGCGCGGCGCGACCACGGAGACGTGGTCCGCTTCGTCGCCGGCCCGCCGGGGCTGCGGGGCGAGTTCCACATGGTCTTCTCCCCGGAGGGCGCACAGCAGGTGCTGGCCACCCAGGCGGCCAACTTCCGCAAGGAGAACGTCTTCTACGAGGAGATCCGGCAGACCTTCGGCAACGGCCTGCTGACCTCCCAGGACACCGACTACCAGCGCCAGCGCCGGCTGGTCCAGCCGCTGTTCACCCGGCGCCGGGTGGACGGCTACGCCGAGGCGGTCGGCATCGAGGCCGAGGCCCTCGCGGAGCGCTGGGCCCGGGTGCCCGGCGGTGTGGTGGACGCCGCCGACGAGATGTCGCGCTTCGCGCTGCGGGCCGTCGCCCGGATCCTGTTCGGCGCGGACGTCGAGGCGGCCATCGACGTGGTCCGCACCCGGTTCCCCGTCCTCGGGCGCTACGTCCGCGCGCGCGGCGTCTCCCCGCTGCGGCTGCCGCGCAGCTGGCCCACCCCCGGCAACCGCGAGGCCCGGGCCGCCGAGCACGCGCTGTACCGGGTCTGCGACGAGATCATCGCCCGTCGGGCCGGACGGAGCTCCGACGACCTGCTCGGCCTGCTCGCCGACGCGCGGGGCGAGGACGGCGAGGCGCTCGACGCCACCGAGCTGCGCGAGCAGGTCCTGATCTTCCTGCTCGCGGGTCACGAGACCACCGCGACCTCGCTCACCTTCGCCCTGCACCTGCTCGGCCGGCATCCCGAGCAGCAGGCCCGCGCCCGGGCCGAGGCGCTCGCCGTCCTCGGCGACGGCCGGGCGCCCCGCGCCGAGGACCTCGCCGCCCTGCCCTACCTCACCCAGGTCCTCAAGGAGGCCATGCGGCTCTACCCCGCGGCGCCGGTGATCGGCCGGCGCGCGGCCGCGGACTGCACCGTCGACGGCGTACCGATACCGGCCGGCGCCGACGTCCTGGTCGCCCCCTACGTCACCCACCGGCACCCCGAGCACTGGTCGGACCCGGAGCGCTTCGACCCGGAGCGCTTCACCCCGGAACGGGAGGCGGCCCGGCACCGCTACGCCTGGTTCCCGTTCGGCGGCGGGCCGCGGGCCTGCATCGGCCAGCACTTCTCCATGCTGGAGTCCGTCCTCGGTCTCGCGGCGCTGCTCTGCCGCTTCGAGGTGGCCGCGGTGGACACCGATGTCCGGCTCTCGCACGGGATCACCCTGAGGGTGGAGGGCCAGGTCAGGATCGCCCTGACCGCCGCCAAGTAGTGCGCTCGGGGCGTACGGGATCTCTCCCGTGCGCCCCTTTTGCGCGGCCATATGTCCGCCATGTGACGGTATGTCAGATGGCGGTCGGCCATAGAGGGGCACCATTCGAGCACATCCGACCCTTGGGGTGGGCGGCTTTTCACATCTTCGGGTGACCATCCGCGGACGCTCGGTAGCGTCCAGCGCATCCGAGAACGAGAGCGCACATGCGGAAGGCATATGCCGAACCGCACGGAGGCCCCGATGGGAACGATCGACCACCTGAGTTTCGGCTGGCTCACCCCGACCCTCTCCTACCTGATGGCCTGCATCGGAGCCGCACTCGGCCTGCGCTGCACCCTGCGGGCCCTGTCCGCCACCGGCCCCTCGCGCCGCAACTGGCTGCTCACCGCCGCCGCCGCGATCGGCACCGGGATCTGGACCATGCACTTCGTCGCCATGTTCGGCTTCTCCGTGGACGGCACCGAACTGCGCTACCAGGTGCCGCTCACCCTCCTCAGCCTGCTGGTCGCCGTGCTCGTGGTCGGCCTCGGCGTCTTCGTGGTCGGCCACGGCGCCCACCGCGGGCGCAGCCTGCTGATCGGCGGCTGCGTCACCGGCCTCGGCGTCGCGGCCATGCACTACCTCGGCATGGCCGCGGTCCGGATGCACGGCACCCTCTCCTACACCCCGGGGGCGGTCGCCCTCTCCGTCGTCATCGCGATCGCCGCCGCCACCGCCGCCCTCTGGGCCGCCGTCACCATCCGCACCCTGCCCGCGGCCGGTGGCGCCGCCCTGGTCATGGGCCTCGCGGTGAGCTCCATGCACTACACCGGCATGGCAGCCGTGCACGTCCACCTGGACCCGGCCCGCACCGGTCTCGACGGCGCCACCCCGATGCAGTTCATCTTCCCGCTCGCGGTCGGGCTCGGCTCCTTCCTCTTCCTCACCTCCGCCTTCGTCGCCCTCTCCCCGAGCGCTCAGGAACGGGCCGCCTACCGCGAGGCCGGTGAACTCCCCGTCGAGGACCTGCACCCCACCGCACTGGACCGCGCCGCCTGAGCCGGTCCGGCCCGGCACCCCACGCCCACACCCGAAAGGCAGCCACCCATGCGCGTACGCCGCGGTACCCCCCGCAGTGCGCCGACGGCCTCCCCGAGCGCCCCCCGCGGCCCCGTCCGGCCCGGCGCGGGCGGGCACCGCCGGGGCGCCCACGCCGGACCGCCGGCCCGGGAGGACCAGCGCCCCGAACCGCCCGCGCCCGGCCCGCGGCGCGCCCTGCCGCTGCGCCCCCGGACCGTCCGGGCCAAGATCCTCGCCCTGCTGATGGTCCCCGTGGTCTCGGTGATCGCCCTGTGGTCCTTCGCCACCGTCACCACCGCCCAGAACGTCGCCGACCTGCGCCGCACCCAGAGCCTCGACCGCGCCCTGCGCATCCCGGCCGAGGCCACCGTGGCCGCCCTGCAGGCCGAACGGTCCGCCGCCGGACAGCTCTCGGCCCTGCCGGGGCTCGCCCGCGAGAGCGCCCTGCGGGAGGCCGCCGCCACCACCGACCGGGCGGCGGCCCCGCTCACCCTCGCCCCCGGCTACAACCGGGCCGACGCCGAGGGGCTCGGCCCGGAGACCGCCGGCCGGGTCGACGCCCTCACCGCCGCCGTCGCCGGCCTCGCCGACCTGCGGGCCGGGCTCCTCGCCCGCACCGCCGGCTGGGCCGACGCCTACGCCGCGTACGGCGCGGCCGTCGACCGGGCGCTGGAGGTCACCGGCGCGGTCGCCGCCCTCCAGGGCCACCGGGCCGGCTCCGACGCCCGGGTGCTGCTGGAGCTCGCCCACTCCCACGAACTGCTGGCCCGCGAGGACGCGCTGCTGCGCACCGGGCAGGCGGCCGGCCGGCTCACCGAGGAGCAGTTCCGCGAGTACGGCGCCACCGCCCACGCCCGCCGGCTCTTCGAGCAGACCGCCGCCCGCGACCTGCGGCCCGGCGACCGGGCCGCGCTGCAGGCCGTCACCGACGGCCCCGACCACCGCGACCTCACCCGCTACGAGGACGCCGTCCGCACCGCCGCCGACGGCCGGGCCGCGGTCGCGGCGGTCGCCCCCGAGCGCTGGGTGCTCGCCGCGGACGGCGTCGCCCGCGGCCTGGGCGCCGTCCGGAGCGGGGCCGGCGCCGCCGCCGTCGAACGCTCCGACCCGTACGCCGTCGGCCTGTTCACCCCGGCGGGGGCCGCCGTGCTGCTCGGCCTGATCGCCGTGGTCGCCTCGCTGCTGATCTCGGTGCAGATCGGCCGCGGCCTGGTCACCGAGCTGATCGGCCTGCGGAACTCGGCCCTCGAACTGGCCGGCCGCCAACTCCCGTCCACGATGCGGCGGCTGCGGGCCGGCGAGGAGATCGACGTGGAGGCCGAGGCACCGCTGCGCCCGCACGGCGAGGACGAGATCGGCCAGGTGCACGGCGCCCTCGGCAGCGTCCGGCGGGCGGCCGTGACCGCCGCCGTCGAGCGGGCCGAGGTGCTCTCCGGCGTCTCCGGCGTGTTCGTCAACCTGGCCCGCCGCAGCCAGGTCCTGGTGCACCGTCAACTCACCCTGCTGGACGCGATGGAGCGCCGCACCGAGGATCCGGCGGAGCTGGACGACCTGTTCCGGCTGGACCACCTGACCACCCGGATGCGCCGGCACGCCGAAGGGCTGATCATCCTCTCCGGCGCGGCCCCCGGCCGGGCCTGGCGCCGGCCGGTGCCGCTGGTGGACGTGGTCCGGGCGGCCGTCGCCGAGGTGGAGGACTACGCCCGGGTGGAGGTGCACCGGCTGCCGTTCGCGGCGGTGACCGGCCCCGCGGTCGCCGACCTCACCCACCTGGTGGCCGAACTGGTCGAGAACGCCACCGGGTTCTCGCCCCCGCACACCAAGGTGCACATCCGGGGCGAGCAGGTCGGCAACGGCTACGCGCTGGAGATCGAGGACCGGGGGCTGGGCATGGGCCCGGAGGCCCTCGCCGACGCCAACCGGCGGATCGCGGCCACCGAACAGGTCGACCTCTTCGACAGTGACCGGCTGGGCCTCTTCGTGGTCAGCCGGCTGGCCAGGAGGCACGAGGTGCGGGTGGCGCTGCGGCCCTCCGCGTACGGCGGCACCACGGCCGTGGTGCTGCTGCCCACCGCGCTGCTGGAGACACCCGAGCCGGACGGGCCGCCCCCGCGGAGCTCGCTGCCGCCGGCCCGCCGCCCGGTCGAGCAGGGGCCGGTCGAGCGGCAGCCGGTCGAGCAGCGGCCGGTCGCCGAGCAGCCGGTCGGGCCGCCGGCCACCGCCGTCCCGTTCGGCGCCCGGGGCGCCGACCCCGGGGTGCTGCGGCCCACACCGTTCCGGCGGGCCGTCGACCGCCCCGAGTGGGGCGCCCCGGCGCCCGCCCCCGCCCCGGCTCCGGCGGCCCGCCCCAGGCCGCTTGTCGCGCTCGGCCCGCCGGAGGCCTCGCCGGCCCCGCCGCCGGCGGCCGAGGAGGACGAGCTGCCCCGCCGGGTCCGCCAGGCCAGCCTGGCCCCGCAGCTCCGCGAGGCCCCGCCCCGGCCGCGACCGCGCCCGCGCTCGGCCGGCCCCGCCCCGGCGGGCCGCCACCCGGACGAGGTCCGTGCCGCGATGTCCGCCTACCAGCAGGGCTGGGCCCGGGGCTCCGCCGCGCCGGCCCCCGTCACCGAGCCCGCCCGCCCCACCGGCCCCGAAGGAGAGCGTCGATGATCGGCACCACCCACCACGCCGGAGAACTCGACTGGTTGCTCGACGAGTTGGTCGCCCGGGTCGCCCAGGTCAGGTTCGCGGTGATGCTCTCCGCCGACGGGCTGGCGATGGGGACCTCCGCCGGGATCGGACGTGAGGACAGCGAGCACCTGGCCGCCGTCGCGTCCGGCTTCCACAGCCTGGCCAAGGGCGCCGGACGGCACTTCGAGGCGGGCGAAGTCCGCCAGACCATGGTCGAGTTGGAACACGGCTTCCTGTTCGTGGCCGCCGCCGGCGAGGGTACCTGCCTGGCGGTCTTCGCCCGCGCCGACGCCGACCTCGGGCTGGTCGCCTACGAGATGGCCCGGCTGGTCCGCCGCGTCGGCGAGCACCTGTACACCCCGCCGCGCGGTTCGGTCGGGGGCTGAGCAGGTGCCGTACCCGCCGCGTTCCTATCCGCCCGGCTCCTCCTTCGGCCTCCCCACCGGGCCCGCCCCCGAGCGGTGGTACGACGAGGCGGCCGGCCCGATGGTCCGCCCGTACGCCGTGACCAGGGGCCGGACCAGGCCCGACGGCCGGGAGTTCGACCTGATCGCCCTGGTGGTCGCCGACATACCGGCCGACGCCGATCCGCCGGTCGGGCCGGAGCCGGCGGCCATCCTCGACCTGTGCCGCGGCGACGCGCTCTCGGTCGCCGAGATCGCCGCCGAGGTGGACCTCCCGCTCGGCGTGGTCCGGGTGCTGCTCGGCGACCTGCTGGACGCCGAGTACATCCGGGTGAGCCGCCCCGTACCGCCGGCCCTGCTCCCCGACGAGCACATCCTCCAGGAGGTCATCGATGGACTCCGCGCACTGTGACCCGCCGTCACCGGACGCCCCGGTGCTGGCCCTGAAGATCCTGGTGGCCGGCGGCTTCGGGGTGGGCAAGACCACCCTGGTCGGCGCGGTCAGCGAGATCCGCCCGCTGCGTACCGAGGAGCAGCTCACCGCGGCCGGCCGCGGGGTGGACGACCTGGGCGGGGTCGAGCGGAAGACCACCACCACGGTCGCCATGGACTTCGGCCGGATCACCATCCGGGACGGGCTGTCGGTCTACCTGTTCGGCACCCCGGGACAGGACCGGTTCTGGTTCCTCTGGGACGAGTTGGCCCAGGGGGCGCTGGGCGCCGTGGTGCTCGCCGACACCCGGCGGCTGACCGACTGCTTCCCCGCGGTGGACTTCTTCGAGCACCGGGGCATCCCGTTCGTGGTCGCCGTCAACCAGTTCGCCGGCAGCCGTGTCTTCCGCCCCCGTGAGGTCTCCCGCGCCCTCGACCTGGACGAGGCCACGCCGGTGGTGCTGTGCGACGCCCGGCACCGGGGCTCGGGCAAGGACGTGCTGATCAGCCTGGTCGAACACGCCGGGCGGGTGCACGCCGCCCGGCTGCTCGCCGAGGTCTCCGGACCGGGGCCCGGGTGACCGCTGGTGACTGAGCGTCAGCTTCCGGTTCGACGGCCCACCAGGAGTTTCGACCCTGTTGTTACGGAGCCGTCCGCCCTGTGTTCGTGCGCCGTCCGCCTGGCCGTGTGCCGGTGCCGTTTGGCTGGCCGCCGAGCGAGCGCGGTCCCGCGCCGCGAGCAGTCCAACGAGGGCAGGCAGCATGAGCAGGCGGACCGTGGCGTCCGGGGGAGACCCCTCCGAAGGGCGTCGGGCAGGTGGGGGAGACCCGGCCGGGCGGCGCCGGGCCGGGTCCGCGGCCGCTGCCGCCGCCCTGCTGCCGATGCTGCTGGCCACGGCGGCCTGCGGCGGTTCGGCCGACGCGGCGGGCGGCGACGCCGGTGCCGCGCTGACGGTGATGACCTGGGCCCCCGCCGGTACCGGCTCGACCGACCGCCCCGGGGTGACGGCGCTGGCCGAGGAGATCGGCCGCGAGGTCAATGCCAAGGGCGGCCGGGCCGGCCGGAAGCTGAAGGTCCTCACCTGCAACGAGCACAACACCGCGGCCGGCGTCACCGCCTGTGCCCAGCAGGCCGTGGCCGCCCACGCGGTCGCGGTGATCGGCTCGTACAGCCAGTTCGGCGACACCTTCATGCCCACCCTGGAGGCGGCCGGCATCCCGTACCTCGGCGGGTACGGCGTCTCCGGCTCGGAGTTCAGCAGCCCGCTGTCCTACCCGGTGGCCGGCGGCACCCCGGCCCTGATCGCGGGCAGCGGCCGGCAGCTGGCCGCGGCCGGCTGCAAGGCTGTCGCGCTGATCCGCCCGGACACCGGCAACGGCGACACCCTCACCCGGTACCTCTCGGCGGCCGTCGCCCCGGCCGGGATCAGGCTCACCGACGTCAAGGTGCCGGAGCGCGCCGACGCCGCCGGGATGGCCGCCCCGGTGCAGAGGGCGGTCGGCGACGACCGGGCCGGCGGCTGCGTGACGGCCGCCCTGGGGCCCGAGCAGACCCTGCTCCTGCTGGACGCCTACCGGAAGGCCAACCCGAGGCGCACCCAGCTGGCCTCGGTGATCGGCAGTGTCCACCAGGCCGTCATCGACTCCACCGGCGGCGCCGGCAGCCCGCTCAACGGCTCGCTGGCGACCGGCTGGTTCCCGCCGGAGACCTCGAAGGTCTGGGACGACCTGCGGACCACGGCCGGCAACGCGGCCGCCTCGGGCGCCAAGCCGGTCGACACCTCCGACCTCGCCGTGCAGACCACCTGGGTCGCCTACCAGACCTTCCTGCAGGCGGTCGACCGGATCTCCTCCGCCGGCCAGCCGCTCACCGCGAAGGGCCTGCGGGCACAGCTGGACAGCGGCGACTCGATCGACACCGGGGGCGTCACCCCGCCGCTCAACTGGGGCCAGGGCGACATGCTGCCCAGCGCGGAGTCGCCCCGGCTCACCAACACCTGGGTCACCTTCCAGCAGGTCAAGGACGGGCGGCTGACGGAACAGCAGAGCGGCTTCGTGGACGTCCGCTGGGTGCTCACCGGCGGGAAGCCGCCGCAGTAGAGCGGTCGTGGGCGACGCACCGGGCCGCCGTGCCGTCGGCCGATGCGGCGACCGGCGTCGTACGCTCAAAATGTGATCACCTATCAGCACCGCAGGCTGGCAGCGCTGGCCGACGAGGGCCGCTGGACGGAGCTGCTCGGCGCCTACCGGCGTACCCGGGCGGCGGCCGTGGCACTGCACGGCCCGGCGGTGGGAGTCGCCGAGGCGGCGCCGTTCGGGCACCTGATCGCCTTCGGGGCGCCGCCCGAGCTGGCCGCCCGGCTGTTCGACCAGGACGGCGGCCCGGACACCGCCGCCGGCCCGGCCGACCACGACGCCGGGCCGCTGTGGGAGGTGCTGGCCACCCGTCACTCCTGGCGCCGGCTCGCGCCCCTGCTCGACCCGGAACCGATCCGGCGGCTGGTCACCCACACCCGGGTCCTGCTCGGCGAGGACCTCTCCACCGAGGCCGAACCAGACCCGGAGGGCGTCCCGCTGGTCCTCGCCGCCTGGGAGGCGGCCGGGCGCCAGGAGGGCGGCCTGGTCCCCGAGTACCTGCGCAGCGGCGGAGCGCTCCGGGTCCCGCCGGCGCTGCCCGCCACCCGGGAGGGCCTCGGTCCGGTGAAGCTGCCCGGGGCGGGCGAGCTGGTCCCGGGGCTGGCCGCCACCCGGCTGCTCGCCACCCTCGCCCCCTGGGCCACGGTGTCGTGCGTACGCGGCACGGGCCCCGACGCGGCCGCCCGGACGGCGCCCGCCGGCCAGGTCGTCGGCGGGCACCTGCCGTTCACCGCCGCCTACCCCGTCCTGGTCCGGGTCGGCTCCGAGCACCCCTCCACCGGTGCGGCCCACGGCCGGCTGGCCCTCTGGCGGGTGCTGGCCGCCATGACCGGCGCCGTCCGCCCCGCGCGCGCCGAGATCGAGTCCCTGGTGGCCCGGCTGCGCTGCTTCACCTGGAGCGAACCGGCCGACGAGCTCCGCTACCTCCACCTCACCCTGGAGGATCCGGCCACCGGCCTGGCCTGGGCGGTCAGCGGCCGCGCGGAGATCTGAGGCACGGGGCCGGCGGGCTCAGAGCCCGTGCTCGGCCCGGACCTCCCGCGCCTCGGCCCGGACGGCGACGGCGAGGTAGCGGTCGTCGGTGTCGGTGTAGCCGGTCAGCTGCCAGCCGCAGGCCGCCAGCAGCGGGCGGAGGTTGGGCTCGGCCCGCAGGTCGTCCGCGGTGATCCGCCGGCCGTGGCGGGCCGCCAGGGCGGCCCGGCCGACCGGGTGGTAGAGCGCGAGGCGGCCGCCGGGGCGGGTGACCCGGGCGAGCTCGCGCAGGCCGGTGCCGGGGCCCGGCAGATGGGAGATCAGGCCGGCCCCGAAGACCAGGTCGACGGCGGCGTCGGGGAGCGGCAGCCGGGTGCAGTCGGCCACCAGCAGGGCGGCGTGCGCCCGGTGGGCGCGGGCCCGGTCGATCATCTCGGGCGTGAGGTCCACGCCCAGCACCGTTCCGTCGGGCCCGACGGCCGCCCGCAGCAGCGGTAGCGCCCGCCCGGTGCCGCAGCCCGCGTCCAGCACGAACTGCCCGGCTCCGAGACCGAGTTCGGCGATCGCCTCGGCGTAGCGGGGCCCGTCGTCGGGGAACCTCGCATCCCATCCGGCCGCCCGCGCGGCGAAGAACTCACGGGTACGGGACCGCTCCGCCGCGTCCGACATGCTCTGCTCTCCCTGGGGTTTCGCTCGCCGCCAGCGTAGCCAACCCGCCCCACCCGTCCGGCCGGCGGAGCCCTGCCGGGGCCCGCCGGCAGGCCGCCGCCACCGTTCGTGGCCGGTCGGAATCCGGTGGGGTGCGGGCCGTGTCCGACCGGGGTGGCGGTCGTTGTTCCGGTCGTCGGCGGGGTGTGCGGCCGTCATCCGGTCAGGTGGAGTTCGGTGGCGGTGCGCGGCCGCGCGGCTGCGACCAGTAAACTTAGGCTTACCTAACTTCGAGGGAGCCTGCCCGTGACCCCCACCGTCGACACCGCCGTCCCCGTCGGCGACGCGATCCTGCGCCGCCAGCGCATCCGCGAGTCGGCCGCCCGGACGTACGCCCGGTCCTTTCCGATCGTCCCGGTCCGCGCCAACGGGATGACCGTCGAGGGGGCCGACGGCCGCCGCTACCTCGACTGCCTCTCCGGCGCCGGCACGCTGGCCCTCGGCCACAACCACCCCGTGGTGCTGGAGGCGATCCGGCGCACCCTGGACAGTGGCGCGCCGCTGCACCTGCTGGACCTCGCCACCGCGGAGAAGGACGACTTCACCACCGCCCTGTTCGCCAGCCTGCCGCCCGCGTTCGCCGCCGGCGCGCGGGTGCACTTCTGCGGGCCGGCCGGCACCGACGCGGTCGAGGCGGCGCTCAAACTGATGCAGACCGCCACCGGCCGGCGCGGTGCACTCGCCTTCACCGGCGCCTACCACGGCATGACGGCGGGCGCGCTGGCCGTCACCGGCAGCGTCGCCGTCAAATCCCCACTGCCCGGCGGCGGCGAGGTAACCCGGCTCCCTTACCCGTACCCGTACCGCTGCCCGTTCGGGGTCGGCGAGCGCGGCGCCGAGCTGTCGGCCGCGTACACCGGGCGACTGCTGGACGACCCGTCCGGCGGGGTGGTGCCGCCCGCCGCGATGATCCTGGAGGCCGTCCAGGGCGAGGGCGGTGTGGTGCCCGCCCCGGACGGCTGGCTGCGCGAGATGCGGCGCATCACCGCCGAGCGCGGCATCCCGCTGATCGTCGACGAGGTGCAGACCGGCGTCGGCCGCACCGGCGCGATGTGGGCCGTCGAGCACAGCGGGATCATGCCGGACGCGATGGTGCTCTCCAAGGCGATCGGCGGCAGCCTCCCGCTGGCCGTGGTGGTCTACCGCGAGCAGTACGACGGTTGGGAGCCGGGCGCGCACACCGGCACCTTCCGCGGCAACACCCTCGCGATGGCGGCCGGCGCGGCCACCCTGCGGTACGTCGAGGCCAACGGCCTGGTGGCCCGGGCCGAGCTGGTCGGCGCCCGGATCACCGCCCGGCTGGACGGGCTCAAGGCCCGGGTGCCGGCCGTCGGCGACGTCCGCGGCCGCGGCCTGATGATCGGGATCGAACTGGTCGACCCGGCCGGCGACGCGGACAGCTGCGGCGCCCTGCCGCCCGACCCGGAGCTCGCGGTCGAGGTCCGCCGGGCCTGCCTGGAGCGCGGCCTGATCGTCGAACTCGGCGGCCGCCACGACGCCGTGCTGCGCCTGCTCCCGCCGCTCACCATCAGCGACGAGCAGACCGAGGCGGTGCTCGAGCGCCTCTGCGACGCCGTCGAGACCGCCGCGGCCGGGCACCGGCGGTGAACGGGCCGCCGCAGCCCCCGCTCTCCGGCGGCGTCGCCGGCCCGGCCGCCCTCGGCCCGCTGCTGGAACTGGTGCTCACCGCACTGGCCGTGGGCGCCGAGCAGCGCTCCGGCCCGATCCCGGCCGGCCCGCCGGACCGGCTCGCCGAGCAGTTCGCCGGGGTGCTGCGCCACGGCCGGGACGAGCCCGACCCGGACGCCCTGCTGCGGCTGACCGTCCACCTCGCCCAGGGCAGCGCCGACCCGGCCGACCCCGCCTGCGCCGCCCACCTGCACTGCCCGCCGCTGGCCGTCGCGGTCGCCGCGGACCTCGCCGTCGCCGCCCTCAACCCGTCCCAGGACTCCTGGGACCAGGCCCCGGCCGCCACCGTCTTCGAGACCGAGCTGCTCGCCGAACTGGCCGAGCTGGTCGGCTTCCCGGCCGGCCGGGCGGCCGGGGTGGTCACCACCGGCGGGACGGAGTCCAACCTGCTCGGCCTGATGCTCGCCCGGGACGCCGTCCTCGGCGGCGGGGTCGAGCTGGACGGCCTGCCGGCCGGAGTCCGGCCGGTGATCGTCGCCTCCCGCGCGGCACACTTCTCGGTGCAGCGCGCCGCCGCCCTGCTCGGCCTCGGCGAACGCGCGGTCCTGGCCGTCCCGGTCGACCGTGAGCTGCGGATGGACCCGCGGGCGCTCGCCGACACGCTCGCCGGGGCGGTACGCGCGGGCCGCACGCCGATCGCCGTGGTCGCCACCGCCGGGACCACGGACACCGGCGCGGTCGACCCGCTGCACCGGGCGGCCGACCTGGCCGCCCGCCACGGCGCCCGGCTGCACGTGGACGCCGCGTACGGGGGCGGCGCCCTGCTCTCCCGGCGGCTCGCCCCGCTGCTCGACGGCATCGCCCGCGCCGACTCCGTCTCGCTGGACTTCCACAAGCTCGGCTGGCAGCCCGCCGCCGCCGGCGTCTTCCTGACCGCGCGGGCCGAGAACTACGCCTCGCTGGCCCGCCACGCGGCCTACCTCAACCCGGCCGACGACGAGCAGGCCGGCTACCCGAGCCTGCTCGGCCGCTCGCTGCGCACCACCCGCCGCCCGGACGGTTTCAAACTCGCCGTCACCCTGCGGACCCTGGGCCGGGACGGGCTCGGCCGGCTGGTCGAGGCCTGCCACGACCTGGCCCGTGCGACGGCGGCCGCCGTCCGCGCCGAACCCTCCCTGGAACTGCACTGCGAGCCGATCCTGACCACCGTGGTGTTCCGCTACCGGCCGGCCGG